>NZ_FRBC01000038.1 GCF_900142515.1 Pseudoselenomonas ruminantium
CCGGATATGGTGTAGCCATTGGAAAAGCAGAACTGTTTCAAAAGAGAAATCTGATTTTCAAGGTCTGGTTTCTGCTTAGCTGTTGACACACGGGCGTATATAAACGTCTTACGCTTCATGTCCTTATTCAGAAAGCCGTATACATCTTCTTCATTATAATCGTACCGTTTGTTTGGCAGGACGTTGACTCGTATGATGCCCGTCTTTACATATTTGGTAAGTGTTGGCCGTGTTATTCCGAGTATACGCAGCACATCTTTTGCTAACATGGTACAATCCTCCTTCCTTGGTTATATTATACCATGTATTATACAAAATATATACTTTGATTTAATGTTTTTAATATACTATTTTACTATATGCTCAGCCCCGTCAACCATAGTTATGGAACACATGATTTGGATGCATGGTACTTTCATCTTATACTGAAACATTCTTTACGTCAATTCAGTCCCGCAACATTTGCCCATTCTTATGATTTTCTAACCTGACCATGCTAACATAGTCAATAGCTGCAAATCAGCTTATATGATAATAGGAGGATGATTGGATTATGACAAAGACGGAAATTGGTACCAACTGGCCAGCGGCGCTGGAATCTGTGGAAGATGGCGCCATGCTGAGCGATGCCATCGGCTTCGGCTTCAGCAAAGACGACTTGAAAGAACTACTGGCCCTGCATAAGGCCGGCAAATACCAGAGCAAAATCGAGGAGCTATTGGTGGACTGCAATTTCATCTCCTTCGCCTGCTGCCTGATGAAGCAAGAATATGATGAGGCCGCAGAAACAGAAGGTCTCAACGAAGCAGATTGATAAAGTCAAAAAACGTGGAATTGACCAGTCAATTCCACGCTTTTCGTTTCCTGCGAATTATTTATTGCTAAGCCCCAAATCCTTCAGGATAGCCAAGTCCTCCTTGATGGTGGTGCCGGAGGTGGTCAGCATATTGCCAGTGATGGATGCGGACGCCCCGTGCAGGAAGGCAGTGGCCCCATTTTTTGGCAGCAGCTTCCGTCCTGCCGCCAATCGGATATTGGCCTCGGGATTGATGAAGCGGAAGATGGCAATGGTGCGCAGGATTTCTTCCGGTGCCAAGGACGGTCGGTCTTCCAGCTCCGTGCCCTTGATGGCCATCAACGCGTTGATGGGAATAGACTGGATATGCAGTTCCGCAAGGCTCAAGGCCATATCCAGCCTGTCATCCCAAGTCTCTCCCATGCCGATGATGCCGCCGGAGCAGACGCACATGCCCTCTTCCTGAGCAATCCTGATGGTCTTGATGCGATCCTCATAAGTGTGGCTGGTGCAGATTTGCGGGAAGAACCGCTTAGAAGTCTCGATGTTGTGATGATAGCTGGTAACGCCAGCCTTCCGCAAGCGGCGGAACTGCTCCCGGCTGATGATGCCATGGGAAGCGCACAGGTCTATATGCAGGCTATGGTTCATTTCCTCATAGACCTCGATGGCCTGGTCAAACTCCTTCCCTCCCAGTGCTCTGCCGGAGGTCACGATGGCAAAGCGGTTGACGCCGGCCGCTTCGTTGGCCCTGGCATTGGCGATGATTTCTTCCTTGGGCAGGAACGGATATTCCTTAATGCCGGTGTTATGGCAGGCCGCCTGGGCGCAGTATCTGCAATTCTCACTGCACCGCCCGCTGCGGCCGTTGATGATGGTACAAAGGTCAACATGATTACCGCAAAAATGCTTTTGCAGGCGGCCTGCCCCTTCCATCAGTTCCTCCAGCGGCGATTCCAGCAGGATGTGCAAATCATCCTCCCGTCCCAGCCGAAAACCCGCGATTATCTTTTCCGTCAATGTTGCTACTGCTGATTTCATCTGACACCATATCCTTTTCGTGAATTTCGTTCTACATACAAGGATAGTAGGTTAAATAATAAATGTCAACCCAAAAAAGTTTTAGGTTGACATTTATTATTATAAAATTTATTTTCATTTGCTCAGCTGCGGTTCCTGACCTGCCTTAAAAGTCATCATCATCTGATTGGTCAGGCTCCAATCATCAGGCTGGCCCTGGATATCCTCACGCTTCACCCATAATGCTTCCTTGAGTTCATCCCTGTCCATTTGGATCGTGGTGTCCCCATCCACCTCACAGTAAAAACCCACAATCAAATCCTGCACATTGCCCCATGGCTGGGATTTGTAATAGCGGATGTTCCTGACTTTGAGGCCTGTCTCCTCCATGACCTCCCGGGCCACGCATTCCTCCAAGGTTTCCCCGATCTCTGTAAAACCTGCCACCAAGGCATAAAAAGGCACATTGCGCTTGGCGTATTTTGTCAGCAGGATGCTGTCACCATTGATGACACCGGCCACCACCGCCGGAATGATGCGGGGATAAATCACATGACCGCAGTTATCGCATTCCAAGGCCCGCTCCTTGGCCGCATAGCTGGTAGGATGACCACAGCGGCCGCAAAAATGGTTATCCTCATACCAAGAGATAAGATGCCATGCCGTATAGGCCGCATACATATACTCCCTCGGACCCTGCATCTGCCAGCGTATCTCCCGCATCGTCTTATAGGCAAAACCCGGCAGGGGGGCTGTATGATTCCCAATGGCATGATATACACCATGACCATCCAAAGAAAACAGATACTGATAAACAAACCGATTTGATCGGATTTCCTGACGTTTCGGAAAACGCATATTTCCAGGCTCTCCTCCCACCATCAGCATATCATTTTGGGCAAAAATAATGATGTCGTCCTTCCACGGCTCAGCATTGGGCAAAAACTCATTGTTCAGTCTATGGGGAGAAATTTCATGGATCACAGCTGCACACTTCCTTCTTTGGGTTCACTAAGTTTTCACGACACTCCAATGCCTATTATACTCCCAATCACCTCACAAGTAAAAAAATAGCTGCCGTGATATCACGGACAGCTATTTTGCACTCAGGAATCTGCCGGTGCCTTGGCTTTGCAGATCACCTGTGTCAATGTTCCCATAGGACAATAGACACACCAGGAGCGAGGCTTATACAGCAGCATAGTCACCAGCGCGATGACTTCCGAGGTCAGCATCAGACTATAGAGACCAAAGGCAAATTGCGCTATCCAGGGACTGACACTGCCAGAATAAGCCCACTGCCAGGGAAATTGCCACGTCCATAAAAGGCTCACCACTTCCTGCAAGGATTCCGCTCCGCTATAAACCAGCCAAGTGCTATACAAAACATTGCCGAACATGGCAAAGAAAAACAACATAAAGCCATAGCGGAAGGCCTTGCTCTTCATCCAGGCCGGCATTTCCCGGCGGCGGGAGAACCCCAGCTGCCCCAAGGCCCGGAGTGTCTGTCCACGGTCACAATAACGATTGCAGAAAAGCTTGTTACCAAAACCGATAGACATGACGAGCGGCAGCATAAAACTGATAAGCCCCATCCAGGCAAAGAGAATATTGAAAAAGCCCAGGCCAAAGTAAATAAGAGACCAGATCCACAGATAATGATACCAATGTTTTTTCATGCGCCCACCTCCAACGTGATAACCGCTGCCGGACACTCCCGAACACACCTGCCGCAGCCCACGCATAAATCTCTATCCACCTGGGCAAAACTGCCCCACTGAATCGTTATCGCTCCCCGGGGACAAACATCTGCACAGGTGCCGCAGGCCACGCAGTCATCCTTCCGTACCATAGCACGGCGATTCTTCTTACACATTTACCAGCCCTCCTGAAATGAACTGGAATCATTATATGACAACTCCCGGCAAAATTTCCGTGATCCAATCACGTTGCACAGACTGCTGAATTTGACAAGTTTGTCCAATATTCACTATAATGGTCAAGCTAGTTATTTCTTAACAAAGGATGATGAATCTATGGAACAAAACTCAACGCAGCCTCAGGCTCATGCCATAGCACTGCTGCCCATATTGGTTTTCCTCGTGCTCTACCTTGGGGCGGGTATCTGGTACGAATACATCGCACCCGTGGAAGGGCAAATGGGCTTTTATGTCATGTCTGTGGTGGTGGCCTTCGGCCTGGCCCTGATTGTGGCCTTCATACAGAACCGTAAACGCCTCTTTGTGGAAAATATCCAGCTCTGCGCCAAGAGTATCGGCGATGTGAACATCACCATCATGCTCTTCATCTTCCTGATGGCCGGGGCTTTCAGCGGTATCGCCAAAGCTGCGGGCGGCGTGGAAAGTACCGCACATCTGCTGCTGAATTTCGTGCCAGGAACACTGGCTGTCCCCGGGCTCTTTCTCATTGCCTGCCTGATATCCATGTCCATGGGGACCAGCGTAGGCACCATTACGGTACTGGTGCCCATAGCTGCATCTGTGGCCCAAAATGCAGGACTGAGCCTGCCCCTGACTGTAGCTTCGGTAGTAGGCGGTGCCATGTTCGGGGATAACCTTTCCTTTATCTCTGACACCACCATCGCCGCCACCCGCACCCAGGGTACCCGCATGCAGGACAAATTCTACGCCAATCTCAAACTGGCCCTGCCGGCAGCGCTGATCACTCTGTCTGTGCTCTTTTTCATGTCGATATCCAGCGGTGCTGCCGATTTGGGCCAATTCGATTACTCCCTGTTGCTGGCCCTGCCCTATTTCCTTGTCCTGATCATGGCTCTTACAGGACGCAATGTATTCCTGGTCTTGGGCACAGGTATCGTACTTTTCTTTGTCCTGGGCCTGGCCACGGGTACCACGGATCTTTCCAAGGCCTTTTCTGCCATGGGCACCGGCACCAATGGCATGTTTGAGACTATGATTGTCACAATCCTCGCCGCTTCCATCAGCGCACTCATGCGGGACGGTGGCGGCTTTGCCGCCCTGCTTGCCTTTATCCGCAAGCATTTCAAAGGCACAAGCGGCGGCCGTCTGGGCATCGGCCTGTTGACCATCCTGATGGATGTAGCCACAGCCAACAATACAGTAGCCATTGTGGTGGCCGGCCCTATCGCCAAAAACATCAGTGAAGAATACGGCATTGAACCCCGGGAAAGTGCGTCCCTGCTCGACACCTGCTCCTGTATTGCCCAGGGCATCATTCCCTATGGGGCCCAGCTGCTGATTGCCTCTGCCATTGCCGGCATAACCAGCCTCAGCATCATTCCCTACCTGTTCTACCCCTTCTTCCTGGCCATTGCAGTTCTCGTCTGGATTGCTATGGGCACACAGAAGCGTTAGGTGCAAGACAAAAAAACCTCCAATCCGCAAACATTGCGGACTGGAGGTTTCTTTGTTTCCCGGGTACTTCAGTTGCTGGGTTTTATATCCAGCACAGGCGTACCATCCATCATATCGACGCCAGTAAAATATACGCAACGCCCCTCAATCTTCGTAACCTTTATCACCGATGCACCAATGGGATTCGGACGGTAAGGTGCATGGGTAGAGAATATCCCCATCATGGGGCCGACGCCCCGATAGGGAACAGTCAGTTTCACATCGGGAACCTTATGGAACCAGAACAGCACCTCATAGCTTTTTCCCACTTCCATATCCCCCATGGCCTCAGCATATTCCTCCACGATTTCCATCATGGCTTCCTGGTCCGGGCATTCATCGACGCTTTTGGGCGTAGTCTCGCGCTCCTTATAGGGAGACTGTATATAACCTATGGGTCTGCAAATCAATTCATTCATTCATTTTCCTCCATTCATCTACACCAATCGCTTTTCCAGAACCATTACACCATGACGTACCCAGTCATCACAAGAGCAAAGTTTTTCCTGTCTTAACCCCCCTTTAACTCTCGACATATAACAGTTCATATTCCCATTGTACCATTTACATGTTATGATTAAAATATGTAAATATCCAAACAAACGAAAGGCGGCTCCTGATGAAACACTATCAGCTATATCTTTTTGACTTCGATTACACCCTTGCCGATTCTTCAGCAGGCATAGTAAAATGCTTTCAGACCACATTGCAAAAATCAGGCTTGCCAACTGTGGACGCAAGCACGATTTGCCACACCATTGGGCTGCCCATGCGGGAAGCAGTCATGCGCATCACTCAAAACAGAGATGAATCTGCCTGCGATGAGTTTATCATGGCCTATAAAAAAGAAGCGGATCGCTATATGACCCCCATGACACATTTTTACCCGCAAACCATTCCTATGCTTACAGCTTTAAAAGCCAAGGGCGCTAGTGTGGGCATCATATCCAGCAAAACGCGTCACCGCATTGCTGAAAAATTCATACAGGCTGGTTGCCCCCAGCTCATCGATCATATCATCGGCAGTGATGATGTAAAGACACTAAAACCCAGTCCGGAAGGCATCCATGCCGCGCTGAAACACTTTTCTGCCAGCAATGACACCGTTCTTTATAGTGGTGACAACATCGTAGATGCCCAGGCCGCACAAAATGCAGGTGTAGACTTTGCTGCTATAACCACCGGCACAACACCTGCTTCTGATTTTGCGCTCTTTCCTCATGTTGCCATTTTATCTGACATCGGCCGCCTGCTGGAAATCTAGGGCCAAATGTTCCTTAGTCAGCATGCTTAACATTTAGACAGCAGTTCAGTCCCGCAATTCGCAGGAAATCTTTGCAATCACACCATCCTTCACAGTGAATTCGATTTCCTTACGACCATCCGCTGTACGATATTTGTATTCTGTATCGTCGCGGTCAACCTCAACCTTGTCAGCCTGGCCATAGGCATCATTGAGCTTATCAGCACTCATTCCCAAGGTAATGCCTGCAGGTGTCTTGACTTCGCCGGTCTTGAGAACGATTTCTTCCACGATGTCGGGACGCTTATCGTCCACTTTGACAATCAGGCCGTTTTTAAACAAGGTCTTCTCATAATCGGCATAGATCACTTCGCCGCCCAGGCTTTTGGCCTGTTCCAGGCTCATGCCCGGTTCGATGCCGCCTAGTGCGACCTGTTGCGGAGTCACACTGGCATAGGCCGCCGTAGTCGCAGCCAGCAAAGTTCCCATAAGCAGAGCAATGCGTCTTTTGTTCATTTTCATCCTATGACCTCCTCATTTATTCAATATAATTTTATATTCTTAATTTTATCACGAATTTCAATGGGGAAGCAAGCCATTTTCCGTCTATAAGCTGTTCTGTATTACCAGGACAGCTATTTTTTCTAAGCAGAGAGACAAACGCCAAAAAGACTGCCGTTTGAGCAGTACGGCAGCCTTTTCGACTGTGTATTATATTTTAGGAGAGCTTTAACGAAAGCCTGAACATAATATAACACATTTGATAATCATTTTCAATACATGGATAAAAATATTACCATCAATCACATAAGTCCTGGTAACACATCTTGAAACATACTAAGAATCAAGAGTACCGCCAAACCAGTAAGACCGGCAATGAATCCCCCCAATGTCCAAGCCTTCATGGTCTGAGGAAAGGTGAAGCCAGAGAAGCGGTTTACTACCCAGAAGCCAGAATCATTGGGCAGAGAAAGCCCAACGCCGCCAAAGCAGATAGCCAAACCAACCAGTACCGGAGATGCGCCTACTGCCGCGATAGAAGGTGAAAGGATTGCCGCCGTAGTAACCAATGCCACCGTAGCCGATCCTTGTGCCGCCCGCAATATCTGGCTCAAGATAAAGCCCAGAATGATCAAGGGAACATTGAAATTCTGCATCGTGGCCACGATATAGTCACCTATGCCAGTAGCATTGATAATCGCGCCAAAGCTCCCACCTGCCCCAGTGATGAGCAATACCATACCGGCCTGTGCAGCTGCAGCCGTAATCATCTCTTCAGCAGGTGCTTTGAAATATTTTCTAAGGGCGATAAGGGCAGCCACTACGCCTAGGAAAAGTGCCACATTCTTATCACCGACAAAAGCACACACAGCAGCAAGAGTCGAACCCTTTTCAAGCAAGGCTCCCGCCAAAGTACCTATGAGGATAAGCGTGATTGGAAAAAGTATCAGTCCCACAGCCAGCGATCCCGGGCAACGCTCTCCAGATCTGCCATCATCCACCGTGACATCAAAATTCCCCTCTTTCCCGCACTGTTCCGGAAAAAAACGCTGCGCCGTAAGCTTGGAGTAAAGAACGCCACCGACTAAGGCTGCTGGCACAGCCGCAATCACGGAATA
Source organism: Pseudoselenomonas ruminantium (assembly GCF_900142515.1). Lineage (GTDB taxonomy): Bacteria > Bacillota > Negativicutes > Selenomonadales > Selenomonadaceae > Selenomonas_A > Selenomonas_A ruminantium_D. Next base: position 8,074 of record NZ_FRBC01000038.1, read on the forward strand.
AAGAACAAAAGAACCTATCGGAGCACTTACCGCACCTGCCACCGCCATAGGGCCGGGGGTCGGAATGATGACGCAATGACCGATAATGAGACCTACGCCTAATGCCGTCACAAAGCGCACCAACGGAATACCGGTTTTTTCAGAAAGCTGATTAGCTAAATTGACCAGAATGACGAACGCTGCATCAAAATAAACAGGTATCGCAACGATAACACCAGTCAAAGCCATGGCCAACGGAGAATTTTTTACACCGATCTTTCGCAGCGCCAAACTGGCGATTTCTTCCGTTCCTCCGGTTTCATAAAGGAGTTCGCCAAGGATAATGCCTAACGCAATGACGATACCAATGCCACCTAATGTTCCGCCAAAACCAGAGGAAATACTTGAAAGGATTTTTTGCACAGGCAACCCTGCCATCACTCCAATTACCAGGGAAGTAAAAAGCAGCGCCAAAAAAGGATTTACCTTGAATTTTATGATCATGAGCATCAAAAGGATGATGCCTCCCAGGAAAATTGCCATCAACATAAAACCATCAGCCTCCTATCTTTTGCTAAGGAAACAATCACCGGAGCTGCTTTGTTTTTTGCCGCCTTCAGCACAGCCTGCAAGGATTCAACATTATAGACATTAAAAGAACCTATGGCGCAGTTCTTTTCTTCAGCCAGCGTCAGCATATCACGCAGATTTATCAGCATACACAGATCACCCCTGACTGCCACATAAGGTCTCTACCACCTGCCTCAGTGTGTCCACGGCTCCAACATTGCCTGGGAAAATAACATAGGCCATGTTTGGGAACTTGCTCTCCTCTCCAGTCTTCCATACAGGGATTCCAGGGGCAGCCTGCCCCATGACCAAGGCCCGCTTCACGCACAGTCCCTTAGTACCTACGTCACTGGAAGTAATCCCGCCCTTAGCCACTAAAAAACTTGGCTTTACAGAAATACGATTGACTATACTGGTAATAGCTTCTGAAATCTTTACAGACACCCGCAAAGATTCCTCCTCCGAGCCTGCATCAAACCGCTTGCGTCCAGTATATACCGCTACAGTCTGTCCTTTTTTTATATTTTCTTCCACGTCAGCGACGATACGTTCAAGTTCTGCTTCCAGCTTTTCTGGCTCCAGAACCAGCATATGGTTGAACTCTATGAATTTTACATAAGAGCTCTTTTTCAGTTCCTCAAACTGCTGCGTTGTCTTCTTCACATGAGAACCGATAATAATCAAACCGCCATTATGATTATCCGTCTCCACCAATTCGTCTCTACGCAAAAGAGGCTTATCTGGCACTCCGCCTATAACTTTGGTAAAAGCAGCTGCCGTGCGGAAAATGAAATTTTTGCCTTTTTTCATAGCTTGTAAGAGTGCCAGCACAAAAACCTTCACATCTACATAATCTACGGCATTTACAATAACTTTCCCAAATCCATGAACCTTTTCCAGCTTGGCTGCAATCTCATCTACTGCAAAACTACGCAATTCATCTAGCGAGATACACGTAACATCCTCTTTCCTATATTTTCCTCCAGTCTTTTCTTCAATATATTCTGTTATATCAGAATTTTTGTAACCAAAAGTCTTATCCTTCGCAAACTCTGTTTCTCCTGCTGGCACAAGATAATCCCCATCCTGAACATAGTGCACATCGCCAATAGTGAAACGTCCGCCCTCTTTGAAGAAAGGCATCAGCACTTCACCATCCATTTGGGAACAGCTTGATGATTCCAATGTTTCCCGCAAGACTTCTGTTTCCAAGGGATAATGCCCCCGTAAGGTAGAATCACTGCGACTGATTACCATAAAATCCTTGCCTTGTCGCTTGGCCTCTGCCGCAATACGCTCGGCTATTATCCGATGTTCTTCCCGCGTGTGTTCAGCAGAAAATGCCCTAGAATTGGTAAGAATGAAAAACATGGCATTTTTCTCCTGAAACCCTGCACGGATACTTTCCTCAGACCAATCCGTATAGACGGAGATATCATGTACAGTCTGCACTCCTGTTGGATCATCGTCCAATACCACAATTTTTTTATCGAAAGATGCTATCGCCTTCTCCAAAGCTTTGTCAACTTTTCCTTCATCAATGGAGGGAATGCCCTTAAATAACTCATTTTTTAAGATCTTGGCCATGATGCGCTGCTCCCTTCACCATCTGTTCAGTGAGATTTTACCTCTACTCCGGCAATCCCTTCATAAAATTGCACGATTCCGCTATGATCATCCATAATGTGTCCCGTAGCCTTCAAACTCAACATCATCTGCTGCAACTCACTTGTGAGAATCAACGGTACATTCAGGCTCTTGGCAGTCTCCATCACATTGGTAATATCCTTTAAATTAATAGCGATGGTGCCACCTGGTTTGAAATTACGACTGTACATCATGGGAGCTTTAGCATCAAGCACAGTGCTTCCGGCTAATCCCCCCCGAACTGCCTCATAAACCTTTTTCGGGTCAGCTCCAGCCTTTTGGGCCAATACCAAAGCTTCTGAAACAGCTGCTATATTAAGATTTACCATAATCTGATTAGCCAGCTTAGTAACAGAACCGCTGCCATTGGGGCCTACTACAGTTACGGAAGTTCCCATAGCATCAAATACATCCCGCATTTTCTCCACTACAGCCTCATCCCCACCAATCATGAAAGCTAGCGTGGCATTAACAGCCCCCGGCTCACCACCACTAACAGGAGAATCCAGGAAGGGACATCCCTTCTCTTTTGCCATCTCTGCAAAACGTTTGGATTCAACCGGAGTGACAGAACTCATATCAGCGATGATGGTTCCAGCCTCTACCCCCGCCAGGATTCCATCATCCCCTATCAGAAGAGATTCCACAATCTTGCCGTTTGGAACCATAGTAATGATTACATCTTGTCCTTGAGCCGTTTCTCTAGGCGTAACTGCAGTGTTTGCTCCTTCTTCTGCCAACTCCTGCATAGCTTCTTTGTTGATATCGTAAACCGTAGTCTCAATGCCCGCCTTTAGAAGATTCCTTACCATTGGTTTTCCCATGATTCCCAGACCGATAAAACCTACCTTTGACATCACACATTCCTCCAGTTTTTGATATAGAAATGATATGCTGTATGTAGCATACTACTTTGAGTCAATCATGCACCACATGCAAGAAGCAAACACGCTACTTGTATGTAGCACACTAGTTAACTCGATTCCAAAGGAATATCGCAATCAAGCCATATCCCTTTAGGTTCAAGTCAACCTATGTCCTATCAGCAAATCCTCGGTTACTAACATGTGTTTTTTCAGTGCATCACCTGCCTCTCTGGCCCTCCCCTGGCTGACTGCTTTGAAGATTGCCTCATGCTCACGCAATGCATCTGCATGACGACCATGGTTTTCCAACGAACTAACGGTTACTCGTTCTAATTGCGCTCTCATATTATGATACATACTAATGAAATACTCATTTTGAGTAAATATGATACTAATAGCATGAAACTCCATATCTGCTTGCATAAAATTAATATGCTCTTTATCTTCCCTAAGGGTTCCCATCTTTACTTTCAGACACGATTCCATCCTATCCAGCGCACTTCGCCCCTCCTCTGTGCCAATACTCTCTGCCAACAAGGCCAAGGTGTAACTTTCAATAGCGGTTCGAGCCTGGATGATCTGCCTGATATCTTCAACGGATACAGGCCGGACACCAAAACCTCTGTTATTGTATATTTCAATGAGCTTTTCATTCTTCAGCTGAAGCACTGCTTCCCTTACTGGAGTTCGGGAAACCTCCAATTCATCGGCCATCATCTGCTCAGAATAGATTTCTCCCACCTTTAGGGTGCCATCCATGATCGCCCGCTTCATATGCTCATATACTTGATCCTTGTATGATATTTTCTTAATCATCTCCTCACCTCTAGTACGTAGTATACTACATACCAGAAGTAATTACAAGCGTTTATTTGTATTCTTTATTGTTTTATATTATTTTTATGCTTGGCATTTTCTTTTTCATTCATGACAACAACTACCGTATCATCATCATCGATTTCCGCGCCACAACGAGGACAGCACGCATATTCTGTACCATCATTCAATTTCCGTTTTCCCTGACACTTGGTGCAAAAATCGGTATTGCACCGCTTGCAATGCAATATCTCCTCAAAATCCCGCCTGCCACAGCGAGGGCAACCGTCGTAAAATCTTGCCATAGTTGAATCCACTCCTTTCTCTGCATACTTTCTACACAGCTGCCAGATATTCCTCTCCGCCAATCGTTCCTTCATCAATTCCCCTTTATAAAAAAGAGCTGTTGCATAAGAAAAATGCTTATGCAACAGCTCTCTGTCCCTCATTGCAGATAACGTGGGCAGGATTATCATCGTCAAATTTTCTACAATTACAGACCAATCTCTTCGCTATGCTCACTCATGCCCTTAATACAATAGCTCATAACATCACTGAGCTCCATGCCGAGATTTTCGATGCCTTTATCGATGATTTCCCGGTTGCACTTAGCCGCAAAGCGTTTATCCTTGTACTTCTTTTTCAGGGATTTGACGGCCATGCCCTCCATCTTTTCCGGACGCATGAGTGCGTATGCCTGTATGATGCCAGTGAGTTCATCCACGGCAAAGAGGCTTTTCTCCAGATTGCTTACCGGTTCTGCCTCGTCCGTCGTAATTCCATATCCATGCGTGATAATGGCTTTGATGTCTTCCTCATCCACGCCTTCCGAGGCCAACAGCTCCCGTACGTGATGGCAATGCTCAGCGGGATATTTTTCATAATCCACATCATGAAGCCAGCCAATGGCAGCCCAATGATCCTTATCTTCGCCATAAGCCTCAGCCATGGCGCCCATGGCCGCACTGACAGCAGCAGCATGATGGAACAGGTGTTCCTCCGTAGTATGCTTTGCCAGGATTTCCTTTGCTCTGTCCATTGTAAGTCTGCTCATCAAAATTCCCCCTCAATAATCATTCGATAGGTACACAAGCTTCAGCCATTATCCCAGCTCATTTCCTTTTTCTGGCATGGGATAGCTTCATCCTGATCACGCCAATGCGGATAGAATAGCAGATTGCCATTCTCATCCACCTTGCTCAGATGTTTCAGGAAAAATCTCGCTATGGTTCCCGTAATCAAAGCCGAGATCAGCGTGCCTTCCCGGATGCCCTCAATCCCGCCAAGATATATCAAGGAAAGCACAGCGGCCAAAGATACCAGACTGATGTCATTGCCTGTCTTTACCTTGCCGAATTCGATATGGAAATAGCGGGATACGGCATATACGATACCTTCGCCGGGGAGCATCAGTACATTGGCAATCCCCTGAACGGCTACACCGAAGGCAATCAGTGTGGTACCGATAAGCAAAGGCAGCAGCTGGAGCACATAATTGGCCGGAACCACCCAGGCCCACGCATCCATGAAGAAATCAATGAACCAGGAAAATACCAGCGTAACCGGAATCTGCAAGAACTGGATATTAGCGAATCCCCGGCGCAGCAATATGTACTGGCCGAGCACCAGCAGCATATTGATGGAAAAGGTCATCTGCCCCAGCGTAAATGGCGATGCCAGACTTATGACATACGGCAGGCTGGATATCGGCGAAGTCCCCAGCATGCTCTTAACCACCAGAGCTATACCGGAGGCCTGCACGATGACAGCCACAATGAACAGAATATAACGAGTCAACATCGACATTAAAACTACCTCCTTGGATAGATAGTATAGGCCTGAGAAGGTAAAAAGTCAATTTGCTGACTCGTGCAGGATGTTCCTGACGTTCATGTTCCCGGGATTATTCGGCAGACAATGGTATGTTCCGGCAGCAGGCGGGCACTGCGCAGAAAGAAGACCTCGCCGCTGACCGAGGATTTGATTTCCTCCCGCACCTCGGTGGTGCAGGGATCGAGAATCCGGGCGACAACGTCTCCGGGCACGACCTTATCCCCGGGATATTTCTGGGGGAACAAGAGCCCCGCCTGGGTGGAATAGAACGTCGCCATGTGGCTTTCGTCGCAGGGGACAGTGGTCTGCCCCGGCGGCAGCTCCGCCTGCAAAAGGCCGTGGCTGGCGAGGAAGCGCAGGATGCTGTCCACAGCCATTTCCGCGCTGACCGGGTCAATGTCGCTGTTTTCCTTGGTGTAGAGGGAAAAGGCATGGGTTTCCCAGACCTGCCAGTTGTAGTTGAGCGTCACGGTATCATAGGGCCGGGGCGAGCGGATAATCAGATAAGGCAGGCCGAAATCCAGCCCTTCCTCCTCCTTTTGCCAGCCCGTCTTCATCACACGGATATGGGGCACGAAATCCCCGGGCAGATAAAGGCTGGTAAGATGGATGCCCCAATGGTAGCCCTGCAGGGCATGGAAAATCTTATGGGCCAGCCGCTGGGTGGTCTCCCCGTCCTCATAGCCCGGGAACATGCGGTTGATATCCGTGTTGTCCAAGGGCCAGAAGCGGCGGCTGACGTTCAGGGAGAACTGTGCCGCACAGGGGATGACCAATATCCCGGCGTCCTCGGAGAGCGCTCCGGAGGCCTCCAGTTTTTCCAGCCGATGAATCAACCTGGCCGCAATATACATCTGCTGGTACTCATCCCCCCGGATGGCCCCCATGACTGCCAGCGTCCTTTGCGGGCCGCCAAAACGCCAGCCATAGACAGGGATGGGCTGGCGGTAGGGCATAGCCGATATATTGTATAAGAGCTCTTTGTTCATGAAGCTGCACCTCCCAGCACACGGGCAATCAGGGAGCCTTCATTGACCAAAGGATACTCCCGCAGGGTAAAGACCATGCCGCTTATGGGGCTCAGCAGCTTTTCGCTGATTTCTCCTGTAAAGGGATTGGAGACGATGCCGATGGTCTGGCCCTTCTCTACCCGTTCCGCATGGCTGACACGGGGCAGGAAGATGCCGGACTCGGCCGCATTGACAAAGGCCACATGGCCATCAGTGCTGACGATGGGCGGGGCCACGGGAATAAACGGCTCATCAAGCATCCCCAGATGATTCATCACGGCAAAAATCCCGTAAATCAGCTGATTGCCATAGCTTTCGGTAATGCGCATACCCACGCCCATCTCCACCACCAGTGTCGGCGTGCCCATATCATTCAGGCTGTAAGCCAATGTGCTTTCCAGCACCGTGGCGGCCCCATGCACCCAGACAAAGTCCATATTGAGGAAATGCGCCAGGGGCAGCAGCTCCTGGGCATTCTTTTCATTGATGCGGATTTGAGGAATTTCCCGCAGGAAGATATTGCTGGCGTGGATGTCAATGCAGAGGTCAGCCCCGGCAATATCCCGCACGATGCCCTGCGCGATATGCTCATACATGGTTTCTGTGCTGCTGCCCGGGAAAATCCGGTTCATATCCAAGTCGAACCCCGGCAGCCCCCGATAGATGGTGCTGATGCCCAAGGGATTCAGCGCCGGGTAGATATCCACCGTGCCATGAAGGCGGTCACGCTTTTTCTCCAGCAGCCGGGCCAGCTTCCAAGCCACATACTGGCCCTCCAGCTCATCCCCATGGGTGCCCGTTACCACAGCAATACGCCGGGCCTCAGGATGGGCACCGGCGATGCGGTTTTTCTGGATGGCCAGTTTCTCGCCCACGGGCAGGTGGGCAGAAACAACTTCTTGCAGCATATACAGACTTCCTTTCTATTCCTTTTCCCAGACCTGCATGAATGCCTGCTGGGTTTGCAGGGCTGTCCCATGGAACACGCCCCGCTCGATGGGGCAATCCCCATAATCCCGGCCCACAGCCAGCGTGATATACGTTTCATCGGCCAGGCGGTTGCGGGTAGGGTCATAGCCCAGCCAATGGCCATCCTGCCAGATTTCAGCCCAGGCATGGGTAGCCCCCTCCCCCATCGGCAGCCCGCAGACATAGCGGGCCGGAATGCCTGCCAGCCGTGCCAGCGCCAAAAAGATATGGGCAAAATCCTGACAGACGCCGATTCCCTGCCGGAAGGCTTCAGCTGCTGTGGTGTATATGCTGGTCGAGCCCGGTACATATTCCAGACGCTCATGCAGGGCCTCAGCCAAAGCCTGAGCCTTCTGGCTGGGACTCCCCGTCAGCTCCAGTTCCTGAAGATAGCCTGACATTTCCGGCGAAGGTTTGGTCATCGCAGACGGATAGGCAAAACAAGGCAGGTACTCCGGGGCCTCCTCCTGCATATCGTCCCGGCAGATGGCACCGCTGACCTGATAGGATAAATCCCTGTGTTCCTCAGGTACCCAGCCGGACATGGTCTGATTGCCAAAGGAATCCCTGCCGGAAAAGAGCTGCACCCCTTCCGGCACTACCTGCAGGTTCAGGGAAAGAATTTCCTGCTCCCTTGCCTGCCGGGGCAGGCAGCGGAGCAGGAAAGCATGGTCCGTCACTGATTCGGAAAAAGAAAGCTGGCAGGAAAACTGGAAATTAAGCTCACGCATGAACATCCCCCCTCACAACTGAAACAACGATTCCACGGCCTTCTGCAGTTCCTGCCGGGAAACGCTCAGGGGATCGCCCCACTCCAACCGTTCTTCCTGCGCCTGCAACAGGGCCAAAGCATCTTCATCCATGGGCAGAGGCAGAACCATCCGGCCCGTATAAACCACGAGTTTCTGCAAATCCTTCAACAGTGCCTTTTCCGGATAATCAAAGGCAATGCTCAGGGACAGGCGTTCCACACTGGCCCCGCACTTGATGATATCGCGGATGCACTGCTGGTCGATATAGACATCGCACCGCCCCGCAAAGGCCATGAGCAGATCGCAGACCTTCTGGAAGCCCAGCCAGGGATTGGTGGTTACAGCGGCCTTGTCCATGGCATAGACCGTCATCTGCAGATAGGACAGGGTATTGCTGCCGATGGTTTCCCGCAGCACCATGCCGTTGCCCAGCATGGCCTCTGCCGCCGAACGCACGGAATCGGGATTTTTCTTTTCAAATATATACGAGCGCATGAACTGATAGGCACTCAGATAATTACAAGGAATATCGAGGCTCTGGCAAAAATGCTGGAAGTCAATGACCTTGCCATCCAGCATGGAGTCATACCATTTGGCCAGATAGCGGATGGTGGTATCCACCCGTGCAGAATAGCGGCCCAGCCAGAAGAGATTGTTGATTTTCGTCATCGAGATGTCATGATCCATGTGTCTTTAAAGCCTCCTCCCTGCGAAGAATTCACGACGAAGCTGTCCGGGTTGCGGGAAAAGCGGGTAAGACCACTGGGCCAGACCCGAACCTTGTCCCCCGTCAGCACGAAAGCCCGCAAGTCCGCCTTGCGCATGACCTGCGTGCCGTCCTCCCAGATTGGCAGATCCTGAAAATCGATAACCGTCTGGGCGATGAAGCGCCGTGGTTCCCGGCGGACTGCCTCCTTGAGCTTTTCCAGCTCTGCGGGGGAAAGATTCTCTCCGAAAATCACGCCATAGCCCCCGGCCTCCGCCACGTCCTTGATGACCAATTCGCCGATATGCTCCATGGTATAGGCCATATCTTCCGGAAAATAAGGCAGGAAGGTCGGCGCATTATGCAGGATGGGTTCTTCTTCCAGATAATAGGCAATCATCTTCGGCACGAAATAATAGATGCCCTTGTCATCGGCCACGCCATTGCCCGGCGCATTGAGAACGGCCACATTGCCGGCCCGGTATGCGTCCATAAGATTGGGCACGCCGATAAGGGAGCTCGGCTCAAAGCACAGCGGGTCAAGGTATTCATCGCTGACCCGGCGATAGACAGCTCCCACCTTTACGGGGTCACGGCTGGCCTTGTAATAGAGCACACCCTGCTCCACGAACAGGTCGGCGCTTTCCGCCAGCACAGCTCCGGACTGTTCCGCCAGATAGGAATGTTCAAAATACGCAGCATTGTAGCGGCCCGGGGTAAAGATGACATTGATGCCGCCGGTATTCACTTCGTCCATTACCTGCTTCAGCAATGCCCCATAGTTCCGGTTATCCCGGACATTGTTGCTGCGGAAGGTGCGCGGACTGCAGTTGCGGCAGAGCCTGCGGGCAATCAGCGGATAGGACGCACCGGAAGGTATGCGCAGATTGTCCTCCAATACATACCAGATGCCATCCTTGCCCAGAACGAGATCGATGCCGGAAATATGGCTGTATATCCCTTTTGGGGGAGTTATGCCCTCACATTCTGCCAAGTAGCCCGGCGAACGGAAGACGAATTCCTCGGGGATGATGCCATCCCGCAGAATCCGCTTCCGGCCATAGATATCGGCAAGGAACAGATTGAGGGCCGTGACCCGCTGGCGCAGGCCCTTTTCCAGTATCTCATAGTCCCGGGATTCAATCTGCCGGGGAATGGGGTCGAAGGGAAACAGGCGTTCATTGAATTTGCCATCCTTATAGATACCAAATTTCACGCCGTAGCGAGCAAGCTGCTCATTGACTTGGTCCTTGTGCATCAGTAAATCCTGCATGGGGCCACATCCTTTCAAGGTGGGATAATATTGCGGGAAAAGACAGCTTTCAGCCACGTCTCTTAGCCCGGTCTTCCAGCAGCTGGGCTTTCTTATAATCGTAGACCACGCCGTACTGGAGCCAGCTGTCAATGGAATCGATGATGATATCCATGATGACATGTGCGCTGAGTTCCAGATTGCTGATGGCACAGATTACCACCTGTTCCCCTGTCTTGACATGCTGGAACTGGATGATGATCTCATATTTGCGGATGGTCAACAGATATTTATTCTGCGTCGCCTGTTCCTGAAGCTCCATAATCCCCGGTGCCTCTTCACTGGCATGGACAAAACCAAACTCCCGGAGCCGCTCAATAAGCAGCGGCTTGATGTTATGATGGAATTTCTCATTAGCCTCATCACGATGCTTCTCTAATTCGGAAAACAGCGGAAACGTTACCATTTTTATCATTCCTCCCAAAATATGCGGCAGGCAAAGCAAAAGCGCCCCGAACCACAGCGCAAGCCGCAGTCCAGGACGCCATTGTCCTGCCATATGCTACATGGCTCAATAGCGGCTATCCAAGGGTGGTAAAAGAAAAGCCCGGACGAATCAAACAATCCGTCCGGGCACCGTTGCCACTATTGATAAATCTAAGATAACATACACCTTACATTCTGTCAATGTCAAAATCAGTCCTAAGTTTAGGTTTTGATAGTCAGAGCGAAAATCGCACAAACCTGCGAACATGGTACCATAGTCACAGAATAGAGCGTGTTTATATGCTATGCTATAAGAAATCGATGCGAATGGAGTGAACGAGCTTGAAGAAATCCCTATTCCTCATTTTGTCTGCTCTGGCTATCGTGCTGGCAGGATTCTGGCTTTATCAGGATTATCAGGCAGAAGCAGACAGCATAGCAGAAGAAGGCGTACTGCCCGGAAAACGAGCCCCCTCTTTTTCCTTGGATGATGCGAACGGCAATAACGTTGCTATCGCCGAAACCGGCAAAATCTATGTGCTTAACTTTTGGGCCACCTGGTGCCCGCCATGCCGGGGAGAGATGCCGGAACTGGATGCCTTCGCAGCTGCCAACAGCACAAACGTAAACTTCTATGCCATAAACCTGCAGGAATCGGCAGCAGAAGTCAACGCTTTCATGGCTGATAACCAATACCATTTTCCGGTGCTCCTCGATTCTGACGGAAAAGTCAGCAAACAGTATCAGGTGCGTGGGATTCCCACTACGCTGATCATTGACCGCAAGGGCATCATCCAGTTCCGCAAGACAGGGCCTGTTACACAAGCTGAATTAGATGCGGCCGTACAGAAAATCATGGAGGATGACTGATGGCAGGCGTAATGGATGTTTCCTTGCTTGGCGCCTTTATCGCCGGCCTGCTGTCCTTCATCTCTCCCTGCGTGCTGCCATTGCTCCCCACATTCGCCCTGATCCTTGCCGGCTCCGAACAGATTGGCGGCCTGAAAAAATGGCAGGCTGCCACGATGTTCCTGTTGGGATTCAGCCTGATATTTGTTCTGCTGGGGGCTACGGCTTCCACTCTAGGCCAGCTCCTATGGGATTATCAGGACAGGCTGCGGCAAACAGGTGCTATAATCACGATTTTGCTGGGTGCATTTCTAGCTGGCCTTATCCCGGTAAGCTTTTTACAGCGGGAATACCGCCATTTACACCATGTCGAAACCATGACGCTTGGTGGTGCATTCCTGCTGGGAATGTCCTTTTCCTTGGGCTGGACGCCCTGCACCGGGCCCATCTTGGCGGCCATCCTGCTCTGTGCCGGCCAGTCAGCTACCCTGGCACAGGGCGTTTTCCTGCTGATTGCTTATGTTCTGGGCTTTGCCGTGCCATTCTTCCTACTGACGGTTGTCTGGCATAGATATCTGCCGAAACTAAGACAGTTCTACAGCCTTTTGCCCCGCCTGCAAAAAGCCACCGGCATCCTTATGATCCTGCTCGGCCTGCTGCTGTGGAGCAACGGCCTTAACCTGCTGATAAGATACCTGACTTTGTGACAGTCAAAAATTTCTCCACGCCCCCACAAAGCTGCCGTATACACAATACAATGTCATGTAAGTTAAGGCTTTTTGGCACCTCAAAACCACTCAACAGAAGTTTTTGAAAACTGTTGGGTGGTTTTTTGTTGACGAAGATACCTATTTTTTATAATTACTCCCCCTCTTCATGAAGGGAACCCCCTCCCGATGGAAGAATATGGTAAAAACAGGGAGGGTGTGAATAAAAGTCTGTAAAAGGTCTTCTATGATTTCAGCATGGATGTATTTTACGGTTGTAATCTATCAGGGTACATAATGGTCAGTTCGCCCCTTACTTTGCCCCAGTTTCGGATGGGCATGGACCATTTCTTGG
>NZ_FRBC01000008.1 GCF_900142515.1 Pseudoselenomonas ruminantium
ATCCACGGAGCACTGCTGAGAATGAATCGCTCCATACAATCAGAAGGTACTTTTGGCGTAATGAAATATGATCGCTGGTATAAACGAGTCGTAAGAAAAGGCATGGAACAGGTAAGACTGGAAATTTTCCTTGTTTCTATAGGGCATAATCTTTATAAATACCATAATAAAATCAATCGAGTAAAATTAGCCGCATAAACAGATAATAAGCTACTTTATGGGGAAAGGGGCATTGCGCCCTTTTTTAGATTATAATGGTATAAGATACAAAATCACGCAATAAAAAAGCGCTGTGGATAAAATGCTTTCGCATTTCATCACAGCGCCTTCTTTTATTTATCGTAAAGCTTGAATACTTCTTTCAGCGCCGCGTCGATTTGCGGAGATACGCAGTTAGACGGCTCTCTGGCAGGGCCTACATTCCAGCCCCGCAGCTGCACAGCCCGCTTCACCACGGAATTGGGATTGCCCATTTGCATGACATTGCGGAAGGGGCGGATTTTTTTCTGTGCTTCGTTGGCCTTAGCCAAATCACCTGCTTTAAAGTAATTGTAGATGCTGACCATCAGTTCAGGGAATACGTTGGAGCAGCCCGCGATAGCTCCCGCAGCACCGGCCTGCAATGCCCAGAGAATCAAAGAGTCACTGCCCATCAGCACATTAATGCTGGGGGCCGTATTTTCGATGTATTTCAGGGTATTATCAAAATTGCCGCTGCTGTCTTTGATACCGATGATGTTTTCATAAGCAGCCAGACGTTTGACAGTCTTCCAGTCAATGTTATTCCCGGTACGGCCAGGGATATTGTAGAGCAGGATCGGCATATCCACGGCCTGCGCAATCGTGCTATAGTGGCGATAGATATCATCCTGAGATACCGCGACAAAATACGGCGAGATGATGGACAGGCAATCCACACCGCCCATGGCCTGCACAGCCTTGGATAATTTGATGGTTTCTTTCGTAGTCACGCATCCTGTACCTGCATACACCGGCACCCGGCCATCCACAGCTTTTACGGCTGCCTCGATGATACGCAGTTTTTCTTCATAGCTGAAGGCATAGAATTCGCCATTGGTTCCCAAGGGAAAAATCCCGCTGACCCCCGCTCCAATCAAATGGTCAATAAAGTCTTTATAGGCTGCAGGAGAAAATTCTTCCTTTTCGTCCAACGTAGTCAGTACCGGTGTGATGATTCCTTCTGGTTTAAACATAATATATGCCCCCTATTTCACTGCAATACATCTGCAAATTTAACCTGCGCCATCTGTGCGCCCAACAGAAGTGCCTCCGTCATGCTGCGGCTGTCAGCCTTGCCTGTGCCAGCCACCGGAAAGGCCGTCCCATGATCCACGGAAGTGCGGATGCAGGGCAGTCCGACCGTCACATTGACGCCGGTTTCAAAGCCCAGCACCTTTATGGGAATATGTCCCTGATCGTGATACATGCACACAACGATGTCGAATTCCTTCTTGTTCGCTGCCCGATGAAAGACGCTGTCCGGCGGTATCGGCCCCTGTGCATCAATACCAGCGCCCCGTGCTGCCTCGACTGCGGGGACGATTTCGCGTTCGTCCTCATCGCCGAAAAGGCCATGCTCACCACAATGGGCATTCAATCCGGCTACGGCAATGCGCGGCTGAGGAATGCCCATCAATTTGACGGCTTCATCAGCCAGCCGGATAACGGTTTCCACGCGTTCCTTTTTGACCAGATCACAGGCCTGACGCATGGATACATGGGTGGTTACATGAATGACCTTCAGCGGACCGGAAACCAGCATCATGGAATAGTCTTTCGTCCCGGTCAAAGCGCCCAGGATCTCTGTATGGCCGGGATAAGGACAGCCCCCCATATGCAGCGCTTCTTTATTCAATGGTGCTGTCACAATGGCATGGATTTCCTGCTGCTGGGCAGCTTTCACCGCAGCGGCAATGTATTCGTAAGCTGCCTTGCCAGCCCGGGCATCCAATTGTGCAAAGGGCAAATCCTGTGGCAGATTATTCAGATCCACCACATCCACCATGCCATAATCTCTGCCTCCCTGCGCAGCATTCTCTACCTTGCGGATTTTCAGCGGACTGCCCACGATGCCTGCCGCCCGCTCCAATATCTTCTGATCACCGAACACTACAGGGCGGGCTTTTTCATAAAGCCCCTGATCCGCCAACGCCTTGATGATGATTTCCGGGCCAACGCCAGCCGCATCGCCCATAGTGATTCCCAACACCGGTTTTTCCATCGATAACTCCCCCTATGCTTTGCCGTGAATGGCATTCAGTGCCGCAATAAAACAGTCCCGCTGGCCAAAGGCACCGGCCTTTGTAACCACCCACAGGCCATCACCTGTACCGCCATGCAGTTTGCCCAAAGGAATACCTGTGGCGACTTCCGCTACCACTTCAATATAGCGGGCACCGATTGTCTTCAGCACATGTACAGCGGTATCCCCGCCAGTAAGGACCATGCCGGACAGCTTCGTCATATCCAGCTGCGCTACGATCCTGCCCAGTACAACCGCCAGCTGCTCACTGACATCCCGTCCAGAAAGCCCTGCCCGGCTGCCAGCAGCTACGGCCGCTGTCACATCCTGCTGAGATTCGCTGGTCGCCAACAATACATTCCAGCCTTCTGCCAGTGCCTGTTTCACCTGTGCCGCACAATCCTGCCAAAAGCCATCCTCTGTCAGAACCTTCTCGCCCGGCAATTTGATCAGCCGGGCATTACGCCGGGTGACCTCCTGCATCTGCTGATGCGTCTTTTCGCTGACACTGCCTGCGACTATCAGAACCGGTCCGCTGCGCCGGCCAGAGCCAGCTTCATCTGTATCCGCCAGTTCCGGCGAGGCGGTCAGAAAGTCGGCCAAGCCTGCTGAACCTGCCCAAAGGGCAGAAGGCCACGCTTCCGTTCCCTGACGGATAGTCAGGAAGTCCTCTTCCTGCACCACATCAAAAATAAACCAGGAAATTCCTTGCTTCTGGCAGCTTGCCACTTCCCGGGCCACAGCCTCCCGCCCCTTTTTGATGACGGAAAGCGAAATCACCGCTGCCGTTCTGCCCGTCTGTTCCTCAATCAGCGCGGGAATATAAGAATCCTGAACCGGCGTCTTGGGCGCATGTGCGATTTCCGTGAACTCCAGCGGCAGGCCATCCAGGAAATGATATCCGCCTACCGTCATGCGTCCGGCCCGTGGGTATGCCGGGGCAATGAACACCGCCTCCGGCTGATATACATCCGCAACAGCAGCAATCTCAGCCGCAAAATTGCCCCGTAAGGTCGAATCCATTTTTTTATAGATTGTCTGCACCTGCTCAGCCTGCAAATGGCGGGCGGCTTCTTTGACCACCCGATAAGCATCCGCAGCAGATAGATCACGGCTGTCCGTATTTACGACCACCACCCGGCTGCCTTCACTTTTGGGCACTTCCTGATGCATATCAATCTGAACACTTGTACCGACACCACGCTTGGCAAATTGCACCGCCGTATCGTTAGCGCCAGTCAAATCGTCAGCAATCACCGCAAAACTAACCATTGCCTCACCTTCTTTAGCTTTTTTCATCTCCACCCGGATAAAATGCATATTCCATGCCAACTAAAGAAAGGCGATAAACGGGGGTTAAGGAAAAAATCGTTGCAACAACTTGCACATTTTCATTGCAACCTGCAAAACAAATGCAACAGTTTGCAACAAAGGTTATTTTTTCCTGCGCAGCCGGCGCCACAAGGTAGTACGATGAATCCCCAGCCGCGCCGCTGCCCGGCTGTAATTGTACTTTTCTTCGGCCAGTACCTGCTGCATCAGCTCCCAATCCTCTGGAGCCGCTTCCGCAACAGCCTGCATTTTTTCATTTCCCCTCACGGACCCCGCCGTTTTTTCATCTGCCTCAGCCAATTCATCCTGTTCCAGGCCGCTTTGCAGCGACTGCAAGGTGATACAAGGCATATCCGCCAGCAACACGGCCCGTTCCACCATATTGCCCAGCTGACGGATATTGCCCGGCCAGGGCTGCTGCTGCAAAAATTCCACAGCTGCCTGCTCCATGCCCTGTACCTGCGGATTGAGTTCCCGAAAAGATTGCAGCATGAATTCCACCAAAGCGGGAATATCGGCCGCTCGCTCCCGCAAAGTCGGCATCTGTATCCGCAGGATGTTCAACCGGTAGTACAAGTCTTCCCGAAATTCCCCCTGCTTCACTTGTGCCAGCAGATTCTGATTAGTGGCAGCGATAATCCGCACATCCACGGGAATTATGCTGTCACCGCCAATATGCATGATTTCTTTTTCCTGAATCACACGCAAAAGCTTGGCCTGCAAAGCACGCGGCATTTCCCCTATTTCATCCAGAAAAATCGTCCCGCCGTGAGCCAGCTCAAATACGCCCGGACGTCCTCCTTTACGGGCGCCAGTAAAGGCCCCGTCCTCATAACCAAAGAGCTCGCTTTCCAGCAGGTTCTCCGGCAGAGCTGCACAATTCACCGCCACAAAGGGGCCATCGGCGCGACGGCTGGCATTATGGATGCCCTGTACCAACAATTCCTTGCCCGTGCCCGACTGACCAGTGACCAGAATAGTTGCATCGGTACGGGCATATTTTTCTGCCTTGTGCTTCATCTGCTGACAGGGCTCACTATCCCCCACGATATCGGTCAGGAAATGCTTTGCCACCAGTCCCTTGCGGTGGAGTTTTTGCCGCACGCTGCGCTCCTTTTTCTGCAGTTCCGATACATTCTGCAGACGATACAGGCTGCCAATGGGTTCACCGGCCAGCAGAAGCGGATTTTTCTGCAACATATAATTGAAGCCACCAATAGCACAGACTGCCGTAAACCGACCTTCGCCATTGCTGCTCCATTCCAGCCCACGCAGTTCCTGCAGGGCGTCTGTCAGTCGTTTGTCGGTTACGGCAAAACGGCTGTGCTGGAAAATCTTTTCCGCCTGCGCATTGAACAACCGGATACGGTCATGTTCATCGGTGGTGATCACACCTTCGTCACTCTGCGCAATGACCGTTTCCAATGTTGCCGAGCGCTTTTTCTCCTCCCGGCGGATATCCGCAATGAGAAGCGCATCCTTCAGCGCCTTATAGACAGCCTCGCGCCCGGAATCAATCAACACACCGGGCAGCCCAAGGCTTTCTGCCACCTTCACCGAGATGGCATCTCCCAAGATGTATTCAATTCCCTGTGCCTTGGCGGCAGCAATCTTCGTCCGTGCTTCCTGTTCCCCCTGCACAGGAATTTCCACGATTTCCACGCCCATGACACGGCCCAGTTCTTCACAGCCATAAATCACATTGTCAAAACCTGCCAAGCCAATCTTACGGCAACGCGCCCCTGTTTCGGACAGCTTGCGCAGGATGTCCAAAAAGCTTACCCGAACGGTCACCACCGGAAGCGGCACATTCTCGCGGATATACTTAGCCGTGCCGCCACGGCTGACAATGACCTCTACACCATCTGTCAAAGATTTATGCAGCTGCAGCATGGCCTCATCCAGATTTCCCTGAATCACCTTGATTTTCTTTCCCTCCTGAGGGAAACGCTCCGCGATTACCCGCTTAGCTGTCTGTGCCAAATGAGCAAACGGAGCCACAAAGAGGATTTGCTCTTTCCCCATAAATCATCACCTCCGGAAAACATACCTTTTTATTATACCCTTTCCCCAACCACGAGAAAAGCCGCTGACCAGCAGCGGCTTTTCTTCAAGGTTTAAAATAATTTTTCATACAGGCTGCGGATATCCGCTTTGCTCAGTTCCAGGCAGTTATTGACCAACAAACGCGTCTGCTGACTGCCGGATTCTACCAGAAAATCTATTTCTTCATGCTTGACACCGAATTTTTCCAGACTGACAGGAATCTGCGTTTCCTGGACAACATTGGCAATATCGGCAATGATGTAATCTGCGCGTTCATCCACGGAAGTTCCGGCCTGCTTAGGATAGACCACATCACAGAGCCTTGCCAGACGTTCGGCACAGCCCCGCTTATTGAAGGCCATCACATGCGCAAACAGGATGGCATTGGATACGCCATGAGGAATATGGTATTTTCCCCCCAGCGGATAGGAAAGTGCATGAACCGCCGTTGTCCCGGAACCGGTGATCGCCACACCACCATAGAATGCACCGACCATCAGTTCGAGTTTAGCCTCCAAATCCTCAGGATTCTTATAGGCCTTGCGGATATTATGGAATATCTTCTGCGCCCCCATCAGCGCATAGGTATCGCTGAGCACCGTGGCCTTTTTCGAGGTGTAGCATTCCACCACATGTGCCAGGGCATCGACCGCCGTAGCCGCCAAAATCGGAGCCGGCAATCTGGCAATCATATCCACGTCCAGCAACACATAATCCGGAATCATGCAATCACTGACAATACCTTTTTTCGTCTCCAATTCGGGAATGGCTACGATAGCATTGCAGGTAGCTTCCGAGCCGGTCCCACAAGTCGTAGGGATCATGACCGTCTTCATCTGCTTGACAGCGCGGCTGCTGTCCTGCAGCAGATCCTGCAAGGTATAATCTGCTCCAATGATGATGCTGGCCAGCTTGGCGGCATCCATCACACTGCCACCGCCTATGGCGATGATCAGATCCACCTTGCCGCCTGCCGCCTGAATGGTCCGTTCAACATCCGCGACACTTGGTTCAGCCGCCAGATCATCCACCACCCGAAGGTTCACCTGCTGACAGATTTCTTCTACGGTTTTCGTCAAACCGTTTTTACGGATATCCTTGCCCGTGAAAAGCAGCACGGATTTCGCCTGCTCCCGTTGGATGATCTCTGCCACTTTCCCGGATGTTCCCTGACCGCTATAAATGACAGATGGTATGGTTAACTGACAATCCTTCATGATAAAGCCTCCAATAGTTCAAGAAATACGATGTTTAAGCAGCCAATCTTCCGCAATCCGCACATATTTGATAGTCTGACGGAAATAAGTGAAAGTGACGTGGATATCACCATTGCGCCCCTGTTTGATAGAAGGATAGGAAAATTCCCGATTCTTCTTTTCCCGGGAATTATTGCTCATGCAGCTGCCATCCCCTTCCTGCAGATAACTGATGATAGGCC
This sequence comes from Pseudoselenomonas ruminantium, assembly GCF_900142515.1. Lineage (GTDB taxonomy): Bacteria > Bacillota > Negativicutes > Selenomonadales > Selenomonadaceae > Selenomonas_A > Selenomonas_A ruminantium_D. The sequence goes on from NZ_FRBC01000008.1 coordinate 7,080, forward strand.
AGGTCTTGCCGTTATCTTCGGACAGGGCAATGGCCATAGGTGCCCGGGGCGTGCCCCATATAGCATGGCGCCCCAATTTATCCACCTGCACCTGACTGTTGCTGTTGCGTTCCGCATCATCTACGCGGCCCGTTTCAATCTCATCATAAAGCGAGGCCCGTCTGTCACTGCTGTCACTGGCACAGATGTTATTGAATACCATCGCCATACGGCCATCCTGCAGCGTCGTAGCCTGAATCGATGAATTATTGTTGGGCAGGCTGATGGGTTCCGGCTCCGACCAATTATAACCATCTGCAGACGTACTGCGATAGATATGGTCTGCCCAGCGGCTGCGATACAGCGCAACCAGTGAACCATCCCGCACCACATTGATGCACATATGCACGCAACCAACACTTTCCGGTACCGATACTTCCTGCCAGGTCTTCCCCTTATCATGGGAAATGCAGACAGCAGACGTATCGTAATCCCCCACCCAGTTTTCCCCCGGACGGGTAGCACAGTGGAAAATCGGCAAAGCCCAGCTTCCATCCTGCAGGACAGTGATTGGCTGCCGGATAAAAGTTCCCGGTTCGGAAATCAGCGTCCTGATTTCCGACCAGGTATAACCGCCATCCTGTGATACCCGGTAACGGACAAAAGCCGTATCCTGATTGCCATATTTCTGTGCCGTATACAGGAGCCAGACCTCACCTTCCGGGCTTTCGAAGAGCACCGGATTCTGCTCGGAACGTTCCGCATCATGGGAAAGCTGTTCCGGTTTCAACCACTGACCGCTGCCCTGCGGCAGGCGGGACATAAAGATGGAAATATCGCTGACACCTTCCTGTGTACCTGAAAACCAGACACAGAGCAAATCCCCATTGCTAAGTTCCAGCAAATTGGAGGCATGATTCTGAGGACACTCAGAAGGCAGATAGGCCTCCTGCCAATCATGTTCCTGATCATAACGCAGTTTTCCATCAAAATTCATCGTCATTTCAAAAACCTCTTTTCTCACAGCCGCAGGCTGCTGCTGACACTTTTACTACGATTTTCTTCACCGCTTTATGTTCACCAGCCTGACAATTGGGACGATGCACATCCCAGGGAAAGAAGATGGCCAGGCCTCCCGCAGGCAGCGTCAGCCACATTTCTTCTGCCGGCTTTTCCGCTGCGTTATAATAAAGGATATCATTGCTGGCCAGTTTATCGCTATCCACCAGATGGACATCATCCATCGAGCAGACACCGATTTTCTCTTCCCCCATCACAATGCATTGGATATCGATATAATCCTCATGGCGTTCCGGACGGCGCTGATCAGCTGGCTCTGCATCATAACAGGAAACTTTGGCAAACACCCGCTGTCCGTCAATTTCATGGCGCCCGGCAGGCAGCGCTGCCAAATCATGTTCCAGCAAGAAATTCAATCCCTGCCGGATAGCGGCCGGATACATGCCTAACTCCTGACCAATCGTATTAAGATTTCCCGCAATCATAATCATGCACCTCGCTTATTCAATGGGACAGCTGTCCTTCGCCTTCTTCATCCTGTTCCTTGCCTTCTGGCACCTTTTTCTTATCGCCGCCAGTCAGCAGCTTTTCAAAGAACATGACAATCCCCGGTACAGCCAGTGCCACGTAAATATTATCAATGCCCAGAGGATTATCCAGCAGATACCATACCGCCGTCATGATTGCCGCCAGGGACAACCCCAGATTGGCTCCCCGCGTGCTGTTGAAGAACGGCAGATAGAAGCCCAGCACAGCCACCACGGCAATAGTCAGACGCAAAGCGCGCGTAAAGAACGACAGCTTCAATATTTCTGGTACACCAAAGACGAAAAGCAACGGTGCAAAGCCAATGATAATCGACAGGATACGAGTCATTTTCAGTTTCTGTTCCGGCGTTGGCTGATAGCGAGGCACATAGAAGTCTTCCACGACTAAAGAGGCAATCGCCAAAGCCACGGTGCTGACGCTGACAAAAACAGCAGCCACAATGGAGGTCGTCACAATACCAGCAGGCAGCGTGTCCATATGCTGGATAAATACCGGCAGCGCATACAGCGGCTGCATATCCGGATAAAGATGATGCGCCGTTACCCCGACAGCCCCCAGGATCAAACCTAAAGGCAGGCAGAGAAGAACCGCATAGAAACAGGATTTCTGTGCTTCACCAGCACTCTTCGTTGAGGAAATCGCCTGCATGACAAACTGCGTGGAAAAGATCGAACCTGACGTGGCCAGAATCCATGCAATGATTGTCGGCCAGCCGATATGTCCATCAAGAGTGAAGTTCCAATCCGGCAAATCATCAATTACCGGCTGCACACCACCGGACAGGGAAAGCGCCACACCCAAAACCAGGATCAACCCCAGATATTTGACGCCTGCATGGATGATCGTCACATAAGCTACGCCCTTCATTCCTCCCAGCACATAATAGAAGGTACTGACTACGGCGATGATCAGCATGGCCACGGGGATATTCACATCCATAATCCTTGTCAGTGCCGCCGCACCGCTGATATAATTGCCCACATTGACCAACAGAAGTGCGGCAATCATAATCAGGGAAACGATGATCTTCGTCGAATGTCCATATTTCTGGGCAATAGCCCCGGAAATGGTGAACTCACCGGATTTATATAATTTCTTGACAAAGAACAGACCATAAAGCAAATACCCAACCGCCGCTGCAATTACTGACCAGGAAGCAGCCATACCATAACGGAACGCCGATTCAGCCGTACCGACTGTTGATTTCGCACCGATAAATTCCGTCATCAGCAACACGCCTACGATAACTGCCGGCATCGTCTTGGCCGCATTCATGAATTCACTGCTGGTCTTGCTGCGCAGCCTTACACTCAGATAGCTGGTTATGGCAATATAGGCAAATACCATTCCCATGATAATCATCGTGTCCACACCGCTGAAATTACTCACTTCCATTTTATTCTCCCCTTTGCTATTATTCAGACTATAAAATCATTTGTTTTGCCGATCCTCCTTTATCCGCTTTACACTTATTTATAATGCAAATAGCGTGCCAATTGGAGCAAGTGAGTAAAAACACGTTTTCAAGGCTGTTTTCCGACAACAGATGCACAATCTGTGCACAATAAAGTTGCAACGCAACACTAGGTTGCAAACAAAAACAAACACCTCTATCAGTATAACATATACCAATAAAGGTGTTTATTATTTATACCTATGATTTTAATTTACAAGCTACCTTTGACGAGGGCATTTGCCTCTTCAATGACCTGATGAGCCAGATCGATGGCTTCACCGCTGATACGCATGCACTTGTCAGGGTTATGGAAGCCGTTGCCGTTTTCAGCGGCAACCCAATCCCAATACCACTGTGCTTCGCGGAGTTTCAGGCGGGTGGCGGCCAGCTGGTTGTCGGTTGCACCGGCATCCATGGCGGCCTTGACAGCCAGATGAGCTTTGGCTACCGTCTGACCAGCGACACGCTGGAGCTTGAAGTTATTGTCATGGATGGTCTTGACGCGGGCAATCAGGGTTTCCTTGCTCTCGTCATGGCATTTGAGGCAGGATTCCTCAGCCGTCTTCAAGGGGCTGGTCATCCAATGCGAGGTGTATTTCTGGCCATCCTCACGCATGTAAGGCATATGGCAGTCCACGCAGGTCACGCCGGCGTCGGCATGAACGCTGGTGGTCCAGATCTCAAAGTCCGGATGCTGAGCCTTGAGCATCGGCGTCTTGGAGTCGGGATGGATCCAGTCTTCCGTGAAGCCGCCAGCTGCACCGCTCTGATACCACTGGAACTGTTCTTCCGGTTCCCAGCCGCCGATGAACGGATGGCGGACACGGCCATCTTCTTTCATGAAGTAGTATTCGTTATGGCACTGGCCGCAGACGTAGCCGCGCATTTCATTGTGGCTGGCCTTGCTGATGTCGATGCCCTTCATAGCCATGGATTCCACGAAGCCCTGCTGGTAAACGCGCAGTTCCATGGTATCGGGATCATGGCAGGAGGAGCAGCCAAAGTACAGGTCGGTACCTTCCACGGTGTCCTTATCGGTATAGGGCGGCGTAGCCTCAGCAAAAGGCTTGGAGGCAAAATCCCAGCCGCTTTCCTTGTACCATTTGTCATACATCCAGGAGCTCTTGCAGACGATGCAGTTGCCCTTCTGGGGCGGGATGCGCTGGGAATTCAGCTGATCCACGCCAGCCCAGGTATGGCCGCGGGCCACATCATACTGGACGGAGAATTTGTAGCCCTTGAAATTTTCCTTGATTTCCGGCTGCATTTCGATATAGGATTTTCCCGGATCGCTGCCGCCGTAACCAGTGGGCGATTCGCCCCCCATATTGTTCTTCATGAAGGATTTGTATTCCAGCGGATAAGCATCCTTATAGGCCTCTTTGCCCAGATGGGCGTAATTTTCATGGGATATTTCCTTCAGTTTCACGCTGTTGTCGTTGGGCGTTGCCCCCAGACGAACCACCACGAAGCCGAAGAACAGCACGCAGACGGCCACAATCCCAGCTAATATTTTCTGTAGCTTACTCAACTTTTATCCCCCCTTCGAGATGATTCGAGCCGTGAGCAATCCGGCTGTGACACTTCATGCAGTCCGCACCGGTGTCCAAATCCACGCCGATTGCCGCATGGACATTGGCCATGGTGTTCTCATGACAGCGCAGGCAGTTGCTGTTCACCGTCTTCTTCCCATCTGCGGACAGCTTGATATGCGCCGGATAATCCCGCAGCACCGCATGATAGGTATCCACCATCCCCGTGCGTCCCTTCTCAATCATGTAGATTGCCATATTGTCATGAGGCAGATGGCATTCCACACAGTCCTGTTTTTGATGCGTAGACTTGGCAAAGGTCGCCGCTTCGCTTTTCATGGCATGGCAGGAACCGCAAAAAGCCGGCGAACCGGAAAAGGACATCATTCCGGCACCAATGCCACAAACCACAAGGCCGATGGCAAATCCGCCCGCCAGACAGGCCAATGTGTGTTTACTGATAAACTCCTTTACTTCCACTCCGCTCCCCTCCTCTCAATTCTGCCCCCATTATAGCATTGTTCAGAAAAGTCTGAGGTTTCTTGAGCAACCATAAATGAAATTTCGACAAAAATAAAGAGGCTCAAAGGTAACCACAACCTTTGAGCCTCTTCGTTCACGATATTCCCTTATCATATAATTCCCTTTCCTGCCATTTCCTCATGACAAGTCCTTCCTCTAATCCCTTTTGCCTGATCCGCAGCCGGATCAAACAGATGCACGATAAACCGATCCTGCTCCGACACTCCCCATCGCAGCGGTTCCGGCATAGGCTGTGCTAAGCCCATTTCCTTCCAAAAGGTGCTGCTGCTGTAAAACACTGCTGCCATCCAGCTTGGTTTCGGAAATGACTTTGTTCCCTTCCACCCGCTGAAGCACCAACGAACCATCTGCCAGCACCCTTGTCAGGGTAACCGTGGAAACTCCCTTTTCCACCTCAGAATCTGCAGCTTTCTCCGCAGCAGTCAGACTGGCCAGGATCTTTCCAAATGCGCTTGTTGCCCCATGGACACTATGACTGGTCCGGGCTGCCTGCGCCTGCTGATGCCAATAATTCAGACTGCTGGTTGCCGCAATCGTATTGATACTCATGATATCCTCCTTTCTTCACTCGTCAGAAAAAAATTCCTGCATCTATTCTATCGAACAGATGCAGGAAAAATTAATAGTTACTATCAAACTTTAATCGAAATTTAATCATTCAAATTCGATGGTTGCAGGCGGCTTGCCCGTGCAGTCGTACATGACGCGGTTGACACCCTTTACCTCATTGACAATACGGGTAGTGACGGTCTGCAAGACTTCCCAAGGCAGCTGTGCGCTTTCCGCCGTCATGAAATCAGAGGTCATGACCGCACGCAGGGCAATGGCATAGTCATAAGTACGGCCATCCCCCATAACGCCCACGGAACGCATGTTCGTAAGAGCGGCAAAATACTGGCCGAGGTTCTTGTCGGCACCGGCCTTAGCCACTTCCTCACGGTAGATGGCGTCCGCTTCCTGCACGATCTTGACCTTTTCCTCCGTGACTTCACCGATGATGCGGATACCAAGGCCCGGGCCTGGGAAAGGCTGACGGCTTACAAGATATTCGGGAATGCCCAGCTCACGACCAGCATTTCGTACTTCATCCTTGAAGAGCAGACGCAGCGGCTCCACGATTTCCTTGAAGTCCACGAAATCCGGCAGGCCGCCTACGTTGTGATGGGATTTGATCACGGCAGACTTGCCCAAGCCGCTTTCGATGACGTCCGGATAGATCGTCCCCTGCACGAGGAAGTCTACCGCACCGATTTTCTTGGCTTCTTCTTCGAATACGCGGATGAATTCTTCACCGATGATCTTGCGCTTGGCTTCCGGTTCCGTTACGCCTTTGAGTTTGGCATAGAAACGGTCTTTGGCATTGACACGGATGAAGTTCACATCATAAGGGCCATTCTCACCGAACACAGCCTCTACCTGATCGCCTTCATCTTTGCGCAGCAAACCATGGTCAACAAACACGCAGGTCAGCTGCTTGCCGATTGCCTTGGACATGAGGACAGCAGCCACAGAGGAATCTACGCCGCCGGACAGGGCGCAAAGTGCCTTGCCGGAGCCGATCTTTTCCTTGAGTTCCGCGATGGTCTTTTCCACGAAGGAATCCATCTTCCAGTCACCCGCACAGCCGCAGACCTTATAGACAAAATTCTTGAGCATGGTCTGCCCTTGTACCGTGTGCATGACTTCCGGATGGAACTGCACCGCATAGAGATTTTCCGCTGCATTCTCCATAGCGGCCACAGGGCAGACAGGCGTGTTGGCCGTAACAGCGAAATCAGCCGGAGCCTTGGCAATATAATCGGTATGGCTCATCCAGCAGATGGTCTTTTCATCTACATCTGCAAAGAGCAGGGAGGACTTTTCCTGAATGGTGATTTCCGTCTTGCCATATTCGCTGGTAGGCGCCGTGTCCACCTTGCCACCCAGCTTATGAGCCATCAACTGGGAACCATAGCAAATGCCCAAAACAGGGATGCCCAGCTTGAAGAGTTCCTCGCTGCAGGTCGCGGAATCTTCCTTGTAAACGCTGTTGGGGCCTCCGGTGAGGATAATGCCCTTAGGTGCCATTTCCCGGATCTTGTCCAAAGACAAGGTATGGGGATGCACTTCGCAGTACACATGATTTTCCCGCACCCGCCGGGCAATCAGCTGATTGTACTGTCCGCCAAAATCCAACACCAAAATCATTTCATTTGCTGGCTTGCTCAAAATATCGTCCTCCTGTATATTGTCCACAAAAGCTTTTTAACGATTATATCATATGAATTGTCTCTTGAAAAGAAAAATTGCTTTCCCCTGAAGGAGGGCTGCTTTATCCCTTCTCAGCAGCGTCCATATTTCTCGCACAGCTTCTTGATGGCCTCTATATCGATCCCCAGCAGATAGTCCGGCTTCAGGCACCATTTCCAATTGAGCCCCACGGTACCCGGAGTATTCATCCTGGCACGTTCATCCAGCCCCAAAACATCCTGCATGGGCGCAATCGCCAGCCGTGCCTCCGATGCCAGCGCGAATTTCATCAGGCCTTTAGCTACATCCCAGGGACGATCCAGTTTGGCACCGACCAATGCCGCAACCGAAGCCCTGGCAGCATCATCTAGGTCCTGATTATACCAGCCAACCGTGGTGTTGTTGTCGTGAGTCCCGGTATAGACAATACTGTTTTCCGAAGCAACGAAGCCCATCCTGCCCTGTTCATTGAAGTGCAGGGCAAAATGCAACACCTTCATCCCAGGAAAACCACAAGCTTCACGCAGGGCTTCCACTTCATCGGTGATGATACCCAGGTCTTCTGCCACAATCTCCATATCACCGATCTCCTTCTTGATGATATCGAAGAATGGCTTGCCCGGGCCTTTGCGCCAATGTCCATTGATGGCCGTTTCAGCCTTGCCATCCACTTCCCAATAAGATTCGAACCCGCGGAAATGGTCGATGCGCACGATATCCACCAACCGATGAAGATTGACAAAGCGCTTCTTCCACCAGGTATAATCTTCCTGCTCCATAGCCTCCCAATCATACTGGGGATTGCCCCAAAGCTGACCGGTCGCGCTGAAGTAATCAGGCGGTACCCCCGCCACGGTCTTAGCCGATCCATCCGGATTCAGATCGAAGAGTTTCTGATTGGCCCAGACATCCGCACTGTCATGCGAGATAAATATCGGCATATCCCCCATGATCTTGATGCCTTTGCTGCCTGCATACTCATGGAGCTTATTCCACTGTCTATGGAAGAGGAACTGGACAAACTTGGCATAACCAACTGCTTCTTCCATATGCTCCGCCAATTTCTTCAAAGCCTTGGGCTCCCGGCGTACAATAGGCTCCGGCCATTCAAACCAGGGTTTGTTCTTATACTCCTTCTTCGCTGCATCAAAGAGCGCATAATCATCCAGCCAGCTGGCCGCTTCCTCGATAAAGGCCTGATATTCCCCCTTTATCTCCACATCCTTTGATTTCTGGAAAGCAATCCAGGCTTTCTTGAAACATTTATGCTTGAAGGAGATTACCCGCTCAAAGTCAATGAACGAAGATTTGCTGGCATAGGGAACCCGGGCTTCAGCAGGCGTGATCCAACCATGCTCCAACAATTCATCTACATCAATCAGCAACGGATTCCCGGCAAAGGCCGAGGGGGACTGATAAGGAGAAAAACCAAAGCCAACCGGCCCCAAAGGCAGGATCTGCCAGACCTTCAGGCCCGCTGCAGCCAGGAAGTCCACAAACTTATAGGCTTCTTTGCCTAAATCCCCGATGCCGTATTTAGACGGTAATGATGTCGGATGCAGAAGGATCCCTGCCTCCCGTTCGTATTTCCGTGGCAATGGCTTATAGCGCAGGAGCCTGCCACTCAACGGCGGCATCTTTACATCCAGCTTGCCACGATGGGACAAGAGCAACTCCTCTTTCCGGCCCTCCATCGGCACCATATCCACGAACTGGCCATCCGCAAAGTCACTGATATCGAGATGCACGGTATGACTGTCCGTACGGCTGCGGTTGAATATGGTGATAAAAGCACCATTCGCCGCATCCATGCCAAAGACATCATGCCCGCTGCGCACCACCCGGGCAAAAGCCAGGATGTCCCCTTCTGCTGTCAGGCTCAGCAATTCCCCGGTCTGCAAAGCATCATTCTCATTGCGCGCCCTGATGATCGTATGATAGAATTCGCGCAGTTCTTCATCCCCGCCCTGCCATTTGTACGGACGGCGGTTTGTCGGGTCCTTGAAACCCTCCATGCCGATTTCATCCCCATAGTAGATACAGGGCACTCCCGGATAGGTCATCTGGAACAAGGCCGCCATTTTAAGCCGGGACTTGCCCACCTTATACATTTCAGGAGATAATCTGGCCCGGCATTGCTCAACAGCCGGCATCCCGTCGTAATAAGGAGTCTCCCCCAGAACGGTGATGGCCCGCTGCACATCATGGCTGCCGATCAAGTTCATCATCGCATAGAAATTCTCTGGTGGATAATTTTCCCGCAGGCTGTTGAGCTGGCGCATCGTGTTATGCCCTGTCACATACCCCAGGAGATAATCCAGCAGGATCTTGCGGAAGGGATAGTTCATGGCAGAATCCATTTCCTGACCGCAAAGGTATTTGCGGGGCGTTCCATATGCTACTTTATTGGAAGCATCTTCCCAAACCTCACCAATCATCACCGCATCTTTGTTGGTTTTCTTGAGTTCTGCATAAAAACTCTGCGAAAATGGCTCGGGCAGTTCATCGATGACATCCAGACGCCAGCCGGCTATTCCCTCCTTGAGCCAGTGATGGAGCACACTGTCGGGTTTTCTGATGATGAAATCCATATAGGATGGGGTCGTTTCCCGCACATTGGGCAGTGTATTGAAATCCCACCAGCAATCATACTCATAGGGAAAATTACGGAAGCTATACCATTCATAATAGGGTGATTTTTCTGACTGAAATGCGCCCACGCCATCGTATTTGCCCTTGCGGTTGAAATAACGGCTGTTGCTGCCAGTATGGCTGAACACGCCATCCAGAATGACGCGGATACCTTTTTTCGCTGCTTGTTCCACGAATTCATGGAATTCCGCATTCGTTCCCAGAATAGGGTCTATTTTATGGTAATCGCCCGTATCGTAATGGTGATTGCTTTCCGATTCAAATACAGGATTCAGATAGATCACACTGATGCCAAGCTCTTTCAGATAGTCAAGCTTAGCCATGAGTCCGGCAAGATTGCCCCCAAAAAAATCATAGGAAACGATCTCTTTGGTATCGGGATCTTTATAATAGCAGGGATCATCCGTCCAGCTGGCATGATAGACCGCGCCTTCCTTCTCGATAAGCTTATCGCCCTGCCGATAAAAGCGGTCTGGAAAGATCTGATACATGACCGCATGCTTGAACCAATCCGGAGTCTTTGCGCCCTTGTTATAAACCGTAATCTGATAGGCTGGCGGCACATGGGTATAAACGTCTCCCGGCCCGCCCCACTGTTCACGGTTATTGCCATAGTAGCAGGTACCATCACTGCAGGAGATAATGAAATAATACCAGAGCAAGTCACCTTTAGGCGGCATCTCATAATCAATATAATAATAGCGATGATCTGCATCCAAAGGATCTTTCGTCACCAATGGCAGAAGTTTTTCGCCAATCTTATCCTGCCAGACATGCAAGAGCACCTGATTGATCTGCTGCCTGCTACGAATCTGCAAGCCCAGCCTGACCTTGCTCCCAGCTTCAGCAGCTCCTCTCGGGCTTCGGTAATATACATTATGAGAGTTATGCTCTACTTCATTCCGCGTAAGCACTTAATCCCACCTCCTCAAAATGGATAAAAGGCCGCCCCCTAAAGGGGGCGGCATAGGCTGTTCATAGCCCCTGTCCTTTTATTTATTTACCAATTGCTCATAGAGCTTCTTATACTCTTTTGCCGAATTGTTCCAGCTGAAATCCGTAGCCATCGCATTATGCACGATATGGTTCCACTCTTCATAGTTCTCATAAGAGCTCAGTGCCCGTTTCAGGGAGTACATCATCTCATGAGCATTATAGTCACTGAAGACGAAGCCATTACCGGTCTGGGTGTACTTGTCATACTGCTGTACCGTATCCTTGAGACCGCCCGTTTCGCGGACTACAGGAATCGTACCATAGCGCATAGCCACGATCTGGCCGATACCGCAGGGTTCATAATTGGATGGCATCAGGAAGATATCTGCGCCAGCATAGATGCGCTGAGCCAGTTCATTGGAGAACTTGATATTGGCGGAAACCTTATGCGGGAAACGCCATGCCAGTCCCTTGAACCAGTCTTCGTATTCCTTGTCGCCAGTACCCAGAACTACAAACTGAATATCTTCATGCATGAGGATTTCATCCATCATGCGCACGATAAGGTCAAGCCCCTTGGCAGCAACCAGACGGGAAACCAATGCCACTACCGGCGTACGGCGGCCTTCCGGCAGACCCAGCATCTTCTGCAGGGCTACCTTGTTGTCCATCTTGCGATCCTGGCTGTCCACATCATAGGTTTCGAAGAGGTTCTTATCCGTCATGGGGTTATAGACATCATAGTCGATACCATTGACGATACCGAACAAGTCATCCCGGCGGCTACGGAGCAAGCCATCCAGATGCTCACCGAAATATTCATACTGGATTTCCTGAGCATACGTCTTGCTGACGGTGGATACATAATCGGAGTAGATGATACCGCCCTTCATGAAGTTGACTGCATCGAAGAACTCCAGATCGCCATTGTTGAAATACTTCCAATCGAGCCCCAGCACATCCTGCATGATATCCTTCGGGAAAACGCCCTGATATTTCAGGTTATGGATGGTATAGAGCGTCTTGATATTCTGATAGCGTTCATCTTCCATATGCTCCAGTTTCAGGAACACATTGACAAGGCCTGCATGCCAGTCATTGGAATGAATGACATCGGGCCAGAAATCCATGGCCGGCAGGAGATTCAGCACAGCCCGGCTAAAGAAGGAGAAGCGCTCAGCATCATCATCATAACCATAGAAGCCTTCACGATTGAAATATTCCTGGTTATCTACGAAGTAATAGGTCACGCCATCTTTTTCCAATTTGTCCAGGCCGACATACTTGCTGCGCCAGGCAACTTCGAGCTCTCCATCATAGACATGTTCCATCTGTTCGATATATTCTTTGGCGATGGCACCATATTTCGGCATAATGACGCGGATATCAACATCTTCTTTCAAGAGTGCCTTGGGCAACGAACCGGCTACATCGGCCAGGCCGCCCGTCTTGACAAAAGGTACTGCTTCCGATGCTACATAAAGAACTTTCATTTCGGATTTCCTCCCTAACCTTAAAAAAACTGAGCTTTAGGCATTAACAGCGGCATCTTCCCCTGAGGACTTATCCGCTCTTTTCCGCGTGGATGCTGTCCTAGCTTTGGTTGCCCTGACAGCCTTGCTTTTGCTGCTTGTTGTTTTTTTCGTGGTCTTAGCTGTATTTTTTGCTGTAGTTTTTTTCGTCGTAGTTTTTTTCTTCGTGGTTACCGTAGCCGCTATAGCAGCTGTCGAAGTTTTCTCTTCCCCCATCTCAACCCCCTTGGCTTCTACCTGGTTATGCATTTCAGGAAAGGACGCATTGGAGCCATCCTGACGCTTCAAACGCAGATAGATGGTAGCCAGTGGTGGAATGGTGAGGCTGATAGACTGCTCCCGATTGTGCCAGGGTTTATCCTGGCTCTGGATTTCGCCCACATTCTTCACACCGCTGCCACCGAAGGCTTCTTCATCGGAGTTGAACACTTCGATATAGCTGCCCTTTGCCGGTACGCCGATGCGGTAATCCTGCCGCACCTCAGGGGTGAAGTTGCTGATGGCAATAACAAAATCATTTCTGTCCTCAGCCTTGCGGATAAAGGACACGATGCTGTTGTTATTGTCGTTTGGATCGATCCATTGGAAGCCGTTCCAGTCAAAATCAACCTGCCAGAACGCTCTGGTATCCACATAAAATTTATTGAGAGCCTTGGAGAAGGACAACATCCTGGCATGCATGTCAAACTCTTTGATCAGGTGCCAGTCCAGTTCGTCATCGAAATTCCACTCGATGAACTGGGCAAATTCACCGCCCATAAAGAGCAGTTTCTTGCCGGGATGAGCCATCCAATAGCCGAAAAACGCGCGGAGTCCGGCAAATTTCTGCCAATAGTCTCCAGGCATCTTGCTGATAAGCGAACACTTGCCGTGTACCACTTCATCATGGGACAAGGGCAGGACAAAATTCTCGGAAAAGGCATACATGAAGGAGAACGTCACCTTGTCGTGATTCCATTTGCGATAAATGGGATCAAGGCTTATATACTTCAGCATGTCATTCATCCAGCCCATATTCCATTTGTAGTTGAAGCCCATTCCCCCCATATAGACGGGTTTCGATATAAGGGGCCAGGCCGTCGATTCCTCGGCAATCATCAGTGCCTGGGGGTGGAATTTGAAAATCGCTTCATTGAGTTTCCGCAGGAAGTCCATGGCTTCGAGATTGCCGGTATCGCCATATTTATTGGGCATCCACTCGCCATCCTTGCGGCCGTAATTGAGATAGAGCATATTGGCCACCGCGTCAATGCGCAGTCCGTCAATATGGAATTCCTCGAACCAGAACATGGCATTGGAAATCAGAAAACTCTGCACCTCTGTCCGGCCGTAATCGAAGTTGGTCGTACCCCACTCCCAATTTTCCGCCCGCTGCTCATTATCCGATTCATAAAGAGGCAGGCCATCGAAATGCCTGAGCCCCTGCTCATCCTTGCAGAAATGACCTGGCACCCAGTCCATGATGATGCCAATGCCATTCTGGTGAGCAATATCCACCAGATAACGAAAATCATCCGGTGTACCATAGCGGCTGGTCACTGCAAAATAGCCAGTAGCCTGATATCCCCAGGACCCATCAAAGGGATGTTCACAGAGCGGCATCAGTTCGATATGGGTGTAATTCATTTCCTTTACATAGCCGATAAGCTGCTCAGCAGCTTCCCGGTAAGTAAGGTACTCCCCATCCTCCTTGCGGCGCCAGGATCCCAGGTGCACCTCATAGGTCAGCATGGGACGGTCATAAGAAGATTCCTTGCGCTTCTGTACCTTCCAACTGTCATCTCCCCATTTGTAATGATTCATGTCAAAGGTACGAGAGGCCGTTTCCGGCTTTTTCTCCGCATAGAAGCCATATGGATCTGCCTTCAGGATATGTGGTCCTCCCCATTGCGGCTCAATGGCATACTTGTAAAGTTCGCCTTCTCCCAAGCCCTCCAGGAAGGTTACCCATATTTCCCCATCGCCGATCTTGTGCATGGGATTCACCCTGGTATCCCAACTGTTGAAGTCCCCCACCACACTGACAGACTTGGCATGAGGAGCCCATACAGCAAAGCGGATACCTTTTTTGCCCTCCTGCTCGACAAAGTGGGCGCCTAACATCTCGTAGGCATGATAATTTGTCCCCTGATGAAACAAATAACGGTCAAACTCACTCAAATCAGAAGTTTTCAAAAATAATCCCCCTTGTTGGCCTTCTCCTATGGAGAAGGCCTTGACAGTCCCCCAGCTTACGAAATACGGACTGGTTTTACATGCCAGATTTCGTTCGCATATTCGTCTATCGTGCGGTCAGACGAGAACCGGCCGGAGTTGGCGATATTCATGGCCGAAGATTTCAGCCAGCCAAGCTTGTCCTTGTACCGGCGCATGATCTCTTCATGCCCCCATGCATAAGAACTGAGATCCTTGAGAATGAAGAACTCGTCATTACCATGGATGAGATAATCATAGAGGGAACGGAAATCACCGTATGTGCCATCAATAAGCTGATTCATGACAAAGCGGACCATTTCATTGCTGTTGTATTCATCCCAAGCGGAATAAGTACCCGTCATGTAGTAAGTCAGAACATCTTCTGCCCGCAGGCCAAAGATAACACAATGCTCATCACCGCCATGATCCCCACCGACAGCTTCGCGGATTTCCACATTGGCACCATCCATCGTTCCGAGCGTAATCGCACCATTCATCATGAACTTCATGTTGCCCGTGCCGGAAGCTTCCTTGGATGCCGTAGAGATCTGTTCACTGACATCCGCTGCCGGATAGACGATCTCGCCGATGGAAACACCGAAGTTCTCGATGAAGACTATCTTCATCTTGTCTTTGATCGTCCTGTCGTTATTGACTTTGTTAGCCACCGCATTGATCAGGCGGATGGTCTCCTTGGCGATATAATAGCCCGGCGCAGCCTTACCACCAAAGATATAGGTGGTCGGAATCATATCATAGCCCTTATCATATTTCAGCGCGTTATACTGATACATGATATGGAGGATATTCATGAGCTGACGCTTATAGGAATGGATTCTCTTGACCTGAATGTCAAAGATGCTGTCCGGATTGACCTTGATAAGGTTATGTTCCAGAATGTACTGCGCCAGATGCTCCTTGCGCAGATGCTTGATTTTCCCTAATTCTGCGAGGAAAGGCTTGTCGCTCACGAAGTCATTCAAGAGGTCAAGCTGTTCCGGATAACGGTGCCAGCGGCGGCTGCCCAGCGTTTCATCAATCAGGCCAGCCAGTTCCGGATTGGCGCCCATAAGCCAGCGGCGATGCGTGATGCCATTGGTCTTGTTGTTGAACATCTTCGGATTGTATTCATAGAAATCATGCAGCGTGGAAGCTTTCAGGATATCGGTATGAATCTTGGCTACGCCATTGACGCTGTGGCCACCGACAATGGCCAGTCTCGCCATATGTACCATGCCGTTTTCCAGGATGGACATGGCCTGTACCTTGCCATCATTGTTCGGATAACGATCACGCACATCTGCCAGATGGCGACGATTGATTTCCTCGATGATCATGTAGACACGCGGCAGCAGTTCCTTGAACATATCTACCGGCCAGGTCTCGAGCGCTTCCGGCATAATCGTGTGGTTGGTGTAAGCGATGGTATTCTTGGTAATAGCCCAGGCTTCACTCCACTCCAGACCTTCCTCATCGATAAGGATGCGCATGAGTTCCGGAACGGCTACTGCCGGATGCGTATCATTGATATGGATAGCAATTTTCTGACTGAGATCCTGAATCTTCATTCCCGTCTTCTTATAGTGACGGACGATACTCTGCACACCGGCAGATGTCATGAAGTATTCCTGAATCAAACGCATCTTGCGGCCGTCCCAGGTGCTGTCATCCGGATAGAGATAACGGGTGATGCTTTCTACGAAGGAACGGTACTCGTTCTTCTGGCGAATCTGTTCCTGCGTGAGATAACCATAGTCTGAGAAGTCACGGTTTACTTCCGCATTCCAAAGGCGCAAGTTGTTAACCGTATTATTATGATACCCCACAATAGGCACATCATAAGGTACAGCCATAACCACCATGGGGTTCTCATGCACTAATTTCAGGCTGCCATCCGGCATTTCCTTCATATAGGCATTGCCGTAGAACTTGACATCAATCGCCTTATCTGGTTTACGGTATTCCCAGGCAAAACCATTTTTGAGCCAGTTATCGGGAATCTCAACCTGATTGCCATCAATGATTTTCTGTTCAAACAAGCCATACTGATAACGGATGCTGCAACCATGCCCCGGCAGATGATGCGCTGCCATGGAATCAATGAAGCAGGCTGCAAGTCTGCCCAAGCCACCATTGCCCAGACCGGCATCCGGTTCTTCCTCATAGACTTTATCCAAGTCCAGTTTGAAATCTCCCAATACTTCCCGGATTGCCTCTTCCAGCCCCAGATTGATCAGGTTGGATTTCAGGAGACGGCCCATCAGGAATTCGATGGAGAAGTAATAGATCTGCTTCTCTTCCCGCTCCATATAGGCTTTGTTGGTCTTGATCCAATTCTCGGAAATGTACTGCTTTGCCGTAGCAGCTACCGTCTGAAATATCTCATTCTCCGTCAATTCGTCCAAATCCCGGCCCCACATGATATGTGCAGCATTGACAAATCTCGTTTTGAGTTTTTCCTTTAGTTTCTTAAACTCAACATCATTGACTTTTTTCTTTTCCTTTGCCAAAAAAAACACTCCCTTTTTTCAGCCTTAGCATCAGCAACATAGCAAAAAAGCCGTCATAACTTGGCTTATGCCCGTTATAGGCAGATCGCCTCGTTACAACGGCCTTCTAATATCAGATTACGACATTCTTCGTGATGATCAACGGGTAATTATTGGCACCTTTGAGCCATTTTTCCTTCGAGATGACCACATTCTTGTCGCAGATGACATTTTCCACCAAGGAATCATCCTGTATATCACATTTCTGCATGATAATGGAATTCTTGATTTTTACGCCCTTGCCTACGGTGACACCACGGAACAAAATGCTGTTTTCGACTTCGCCGCGAATCACGCAGCCATTCGCAACCAGCGAATTCTTGACCTTTGCTGTCTCCTTATATTGAACCGGAACTTCATCTTTGCCTTTGGTGTAGATGGAATTGTTGCCCATGAAGAGCTCTTCCCATACCTCTGGCTCCAGGATGTCCATGTTCGCTTTGTAATATGCGGAAGTGGAATCCACATGGGCTACATAACCATCGTGTTCACAAGCATAGATGTTATACTCGTTAGCACGGCGGATGATGCCGTCCATCAAAAGATCCTGCCCGCCATGTTCATAAGTGTAACGCACCAATTCAACAAAGATGCGTTTCTCAATGAGGTAAACACTCATTGCCACTTTGGAATCATCATATACGGCTGGTTTCTCGGCCAAATCCGTCACTAAGCCATTCTCGGCGGTTTCCAAGACCACATTGCGGCCTGCCTGCTCTTCCTTCGCCGTATAATACACCATCGTGATATCCGCCGATGTGTTCTGGTGGAAGCGCAGGAGCTGGCTGAAATCCACATTGTAAACGAAGCTGCCACTGGTTAAAAGCACATACTTTTGACTGCTATGTTCGAAGAAATCCAGATTGTGATAGAAGTTCTTTAAATCGCCTTTACGGATGCTGTCTTCTTCGCTGGGGGACGGCAGGTAGAACAGGCCGTCATGACGGCGGGCCAAATCCCAATCCTTACCGGAACGAAGGTGATCAAGCACAGAACGCGGCTTGTCGGGAAGCATGACACCTACATTCAGGATACCTGAATTCACCATGCTGGACAGCGTAAAGTCAATCAGCCGGTAACGTCCTGCAAAAGGCATGGACTCCACGGCTCTTTTTTCCGTCAATTCACGAATTAATTTATTATCTTCCTGAAGATTAATAATCCCCATTACATCTTTCAATTTCTTCCACTCCTTGCTGTATATAGTGCAACTGTCGAACTGACTGCCACACAAGGCTGTAACGATAGGGAAAAGCTTAGCCGGCCTGTTTGCCGCTGGCCTCTGCCTCAACGGTTTCGCCTTCAGCTACCACCGTAATAGCGCCCAACTCACCGATAACTTTTGCACCGGCAGCCACTTCACAGTTCTGCGCCAGGATAGCATAATCCACCACAGCCCCATCACGGATGACCGTAGAAGGCATGATGACCGAATTCGTAACCTTGACGCCCTTGCCAATGCGCACGCCCGGGAAGATCACAGAGTTTTCCACTTCACCGAGGACCATGGAACCTTCACTGATCATGGAATTCTTCACCTTGGCATCCGGTCCGATATAATGCGGCGGCATGGATGCATTGGAAGAGTAAATCTTCTTCTCACCCTTGAGATCGAAGGGCGGCACGTCCTGGAGAAGGTCCATGTTGGCCTGCCAGAGGCTTTCAATCGTCCCCACATCTTTCCAATAGCCTTCAAAGGCATAGGAGTAGAGACGGGCATTGTCCTTCAGCATCTTCGGAATGATGTTCTTGCCGAAGTCATGGCTGCTGGTTTCATCCTTCGCATCCTCTTCCAGATATTTCTTAAGGAAATTCTTATTGAATACATAGATACCCATGGAGGCCAGATTGCTCTTGGGTTTAGCGGGCTTTTCCTCAAATTCTTCGATGCGGCCCGTCTTGTCCGTGTTCATGATGCCGAAACGCGGTGCTTCATCCCAAGGCACTTCGATTACACCGATGGTTGCCTCAGCCTTGTTCATTTTATGAGCTTCCAGCATCCAGGAATAATCCATCGTATAGATGTGGTCGCCAGACAGAATGAGAACGTACTCAGGATCTGCTAAATCAATGAAGTTCAGGTTCTGATAGATAGCATCAGCCGTACCCTGATACCAGTCAGCACCCTTTTCACGGGCATATGGCGGCAGGATAAAGATACCACCATCCTTCTGGTCCAAATCCCAGGCGCTGCCGGAAGCTAAGTAGTTGTGCAGCTCCAGCGGACGATACTGGGTGAGGACACCGACCTTGTCAATACCGGAATTCGCGCAGTTACTGAGTGGGAAGTCAATAATGCGGTACTTTCCCCCAAACGGTACAGCCGGTTTTGCAATCTTCTTGGTAAGCGCGCCGAGGCGGCTGCCCTGACCACCGGCCAAGATCATGGCCAAGCATTCTGTCTTTCTCATAAAAAATCCCCCTTGGATATCATAGTAAACAATAATCTCCCCTTATTCGACTACGGTTTACTTTTATGTATATATTTTAACAGATTTTTATCTGTTAGTATACAGTTTTTCCCTGCTATTTCTGTCTTTTTTGTTGCAGGTTATAAAATTGTTACATTTGTCATGATATTATGACATATGTCATGGTACAGACAGGATGCAACTACACGGATTGCTTTTCACTAACAATCAATCTCTTTTGTTATTTATTCGCCTTTCTACAGCTTTTTCCTGCCATATTCATAAAAAAAAATAAATAATTTTTTTATTTATTTTTTGCCAAATAACTGAAAATTTATAATAATAAAGATAAATTTAAAGAAAAGCCCAAACAACAGCAGCCAAGAACATCGCCACACTGAATCCGGCCAGTGCATTACTGACAGTCTGCCCCCGTTCCCCCAGGAACTGCTTTGCCAGCGGGCGCAGTTCAAACGTCAGGAATGCCACGCATATATAAGCTACTGGGCTGTCATCTGTAATCCATTCATACAACAGGATAAAGAATGCTGCCACAATAGCCAGCATCTCTCGCCGTTGGTATAACTCCGACCGGGAAGGCAATGTCCTGTCACGCTCGTCACGTTCAGCCCGGCTCACAGGCATGCCGAATTCATCCGTCTGCCTTTCCTCATCAACAAACCAGCGGTAACGCATATCCCGTCACCTCTCAGTAATATTTGCGGGTCATCGCTACCAATCCGGGCAAGCGGTCAAAAAGATTCTGCCCCGGACAGGCAGTAGCATTATACTCCCTGTGTCCTTTGATATGCTGCCGGTCAGGCTCAATGCCATAGTAGCGGCAAAGAGCTGCCAGCAACGAAGCTGCCGAGTCCATCTGGCGCGGTTCGGGTTCGTGATTGTCAAATTCCCCGACAATATTCACTCCCACCGTATGCCAATTGTGCTCATAGCAATGCGCCCCCAGCATATCCATAGGACGTCCCCGTTCGATCGTGCCATCCTTGCGGATGACAAAGTGGTAACCAATACCAGCCCAACCGTTGTTTTTATGCCAGCGGTCGATTTCTGCTGCCGAAACATCGCGGTTTGTGTTGCCAACATGATGGATAACTATGGCATCAGTGGTCCTGCGGTTCTGTAAAGATGAGAATTCGAAATTTGTTTCCTGGATGGGAATCCCTAACAGCGGGTCCACGCCATTTGCGGCTGCTCCCCCATCGGCATTCCAGGCTGCCTCTGCTGCCTTTGTCGTCCACAACTGTGGCAGTATGAACGCCCCTGCACCTACAAATATCATATTTTTCAAGAATTCTCTGCGTTTCATGCCATCCATCCCAATCTTACTAACAAACGGATTATATTATAGCCCTCTTTTCTGAAAAAAACATGTACATTTTCTATGTATACAGCAGGACTTTAGCCCTACAATACCAGACAATGCTTCGCGCAAAGAAAAAGCACATCCTGTAAGATGTGCTCAAGACTTCATATTGGTGGCGGCAAAGAGATTTGAACTCCTGACACTGCGGGTATGAACCGCATGCTCTAGCCAACTGAGCTATGCCGCCAAAGTGGTGGGCAGGGATGGATTCGAACCATCGTAATCCGAAGATGACAGATTTACAGTCTGTTGCCTTTAACCACTCGGCCACCTACCCATATAGACTTGTTAACAAACAAGCGTTAAGAACAAGAAATATTATATCCTAGTTCTTAACGCTTGTCAACAGTTATTCCAAACTTTATTTATTTTTTCTGCATCCACACCGGAATGTCGATGAAATCAGCGGCTGGCGTTACCGTCTGCTGATTGTCTGCTGGCTGGGAAGCGGCATTCATGTTCGGCATTCCCAGATTCAAACCTGCCATGTTCGGCTGTACCGGCTGTGCTGCAGATGGAGCCATCTGCGGCTGCACGCCAAGCGTTTCCGGTGCATCAAAACCCGTAGCGATAACCGTCACACGTACCGTATCGCCCATGGTGTTATCAATGGAAGTACCCCAGATGATGTTTGCCTGATCATCAGCGGCATCATGCACAGTAGCAGAAGCTTCCTGTACCTCCACCATGCTGAGGTATTCCTCAGCACCGGTGATATTGATCAGGATACCGCGAGCACCATCGATCGTGGTTTCGAGCAACGGCGATTCAATAGCCATCTTCGTAGCAGCGATGGCAGCGCCCTCGCCAGAAGCCTCACCGATACCCATCAGGGCAGAACCGGCGTTGCTCATGATGCTCTTGACATCGGCAAAGTCGAGGTTTACAAGGCCCGGCTGAGAAATCAGGTCGGATATGCCTTTGACGCCCTGGCGCAGGACATCATCAGCGATGCTGAACGCCTGATTGATCGGCGTCTTTTTGTCTACAACCTGCATCAGACGGTCATTGGGAATCGTGATGATCGTATCCACATGCTGCTTGAGGTTCTCGATACCAGCCTCAGCATTGCGTTCGCGCTTCTTGCCTTCAAACCCGAAAGGACGCGTAACCACACCTACGGTCAGCGCACCGATCTCTCTGGCGCATTCAGCTACTACTGGTGCAGCACCGGTGCCGGTGCCGCCCCCCATACCAGCAGTAACGAAGACCATATCTGCACCGCGCAGGGCTTCCAGGATATCATCACGGCTTTCCTCAGCTGCTTTCTGCCCAATTTCCGGACGAGCACCTGCACCTAATCCACGGGTGAGTTTCTCGCCAATCTGCATACGCTTCGGAGCCAAAGACTTCAACAGTGCCTGTGCATCTGTATTCACAGCAATAAACTCGACTCCCTGCAGTCCATAGTTTATCATGCGATTAACAGCATTGCTGCCACCGCCGCCTACACCGATTACTTTAATTTTGGCCACTTGATCCAGGCCGCTATCATCCAATTCAAACACAGCGTTAACCCCCATGACGTTCGTATTCTATATCCCGTGTAAACGGTATTTCGTCCACCGGGATTCCTAATCCACACAAATATACTCCTTAATTCTACCATTTATCTGCTCATAATGCTATAACTTTCATAAAAAAAAATGGAAAAAACGAAAATCTGTGTTTACCGCCGAATATAAAACAGAACTACTGTGCGCCTTTATGGACCTGCACTTCCGGATTCACCAGCTGCTCTTTGAGCCGGATGAAGGGTGCCGTATAGCTGAAATCCACGAACTCGATCTGATGCTTGGCATGAGGAAGGCTCAGCAGGAAGTCGCGCGTGAGTTTCGCTTTTTCTTCCCAACGGTCAAAATTGCCCAGCCGGATCTGCACAGACTGATTCGTATAGGCTGTGATTGCCTGGGGATTGGTGATATTGATTTCCGACAGATGATTCAGCGTTTCTGTATCCAGCAGGGACAGGAATTCCAAAACCTTTTTCACATTCGCATCCGTATTGTCATCCCCGATATACTTATCATGCATGGCCACACCAGTAATCAGCGGAATGGGCATCTTATGCAGGTTCTTGTAACTGGCGATAACCTTGCCCTGACGGTCCAGATCCAGATAACCATACTCACAGGCCACCGTGGCCACAGGCATGCGCTCTTTGAGCTCCACATCCAGCGTATCCGGCAGCTTCCGCCGCACTACGACGCTTTCAATGCGCAGATCCTTCATCAGATTCTGGGTGACGGCATCAGTTTCCAGCTGGAACAAGGGTTCTCCCTTATGCAACCGCCCACTGGTCAGGATATCCTCTTCCTTGAGATATGTATTGCCATGAAGGTTCACCCGTTGCAGGGTGAAAAGAGGTGAATAAACCACAATGGACATCAGGCCGCCGCAAATGCCCAAAAACATCAGCCCTTTGATGATACGGCGGGGACTGCGGCGGCGCTTCTTCCTTTTCGGTTGCAAGGGTTCTGCTGCTTCCCTAAAATCCTGTTCGTCCATTTTGCCTCCTTTCTGCCCAAGCCCGCCCCCTCAGGATAGGCTATATCAAAGCCTCCCCTGAGGGGGCGGGGAACTTCGCCAGCGGTGGAAGGAGCGCTGATACAAGGTACTTGCTTCTTGCCTGCCCCTTCCGCTTCGCTTTGCTCAGCACCTCCCCCCATGGGGAGGCTTGGGATGCGGCCGCTTGCGGCCTGATTAGAATCCTGCCATTTTCAGCAGACGTTCACAGAGTTCCGGGAATTCTACGCCCATAGCGCGGCCGGCATCGGGAACCAGAGAAGTCTCCGTCATGCCCGGCACGCTGTTCACTTCGATGACATAAGGCGTTTCATCTTCGCTGTACATCATATCTACGCGGGCTACGCCTTTGCATCCGCAGGCGGTATAGGTCTTGATGGCCAACTCCTGCATCTCCTTGGTCTTTTCCTCGCTGACCGGAGCAGGGATGATATGTGCCGAAGCGCCCTTGGTGTACTTGCTTTCGTAGTCATAGCGGCCGGAAGTCGTGGTAATCTCGATAATCGGGAAGGCTTCCTTCTCGTCTTTGTCCCCCCAGACGGCTACGGTCATTTCCCGGCCTTTGATGAATTCTTCGACGAGAATCTCATCATTGTAAGAGAAGGCCTCCTTGATAGCCGGTGCCAGTTCTTCTTCTTTCTCCACGATATAGACACCGATGCTGGAGCCCTGGGAAGCGGCCTTGACCACTACAGGCAGGCCAAACTCAGCGAGGATTTCCCCGGCCAGGTCCCGTTTCTGCTCGAAGCTGTTATAGGTGTGGCATTTCGGCGTGGAAATGCCTTCGCTGATGAAGACGCGCTTGGAAGCTGCCTTGTCCATGGTGATGGCCGCAGCCAGCACCCCTGAACCCGTGTAGGGAATCCCGAGCATATCGAGAGTCCCCTGCAGCAAACCATCTTCACCGAACTTGCCGTGCAGCGCGTTGAAGACCATCTTGGCACCAGCCTTCTGGATATCCATGGCAAAGGTTTTCGGATTGAGTTCCATGCCTTCGGCATTATAGCCCTTTTCCAGCAGAGCATCCAGAATTGCTTTGCCCGTGCGGCGGGAAACTTCGGCTTCGGTGGAGGTACCACCCATAACAACTACGATTTTATCCTGTTTCATTATTTCTAAATCCTGCTTTCCTTACTTGTTCAAAAGTTCCACTAACTCTTCACCGGTCTTGTAGATATCCCCGGCGCCCATGGTGATGATGAGATCCCCATCCTGCGCCTCGTTCTCCAGATAGCCAGCCAGCTTTTCCCGCTTGGCGATGTAAATGACATCCTGCCCGGACTGCTTGCGCACTTCCTTCAGGATGGTTTCGCCGTTGATGCCTTCAATCGGAGCTTCGCCAGCGGCATAGATATCCGTCAGGATGAGCATATCCGCGGAAACGAACGCCTTGCCAAACTCCTCATGCAGGAGCTGGGTACGGGAATAACGATGGGGCTGGAACACGCAGACCAGACGTTTGGGATTGAGTTCCTTGGCAGCTTTGAGGGTGGCGGCAATCTCCGTCGGATGATGGGCATAATCGTCCACTACCCAAACGCCATTGGCACGGCCCTTGGTCTGGAAACGGCGCTTGGCACCGTGGAATTCCGCGAGACCTGCCACCAATTTCTCGAATTTTACACCCATGGACAAACCGGTCACGATGCAGGCCAAAGCATTGAGCACGTTATGGCGGCCCGGGATGTTCAGGGACACATGGCCCAGCATCTCTTCGCCATGGAAGACATCGAAGGCAATGCCCTTGCCATTTGTCTTGATGCTCCGTGCCATATAGTCAGCTTCGTGGTCGATGGCATAGGTATAGAACTTACGGTCGACAGTCTTGGCGATATTGCGCAGATTTTCGTTATCGAAGCACAGCACCGCATAGCCCGTTTCCTTATCCACATTCTGGATGAACTGCGTGAAAGCCTTGATGATGTTCTCCATCGTGCCATAATGATCCATATGGTCATCTTCCACATTGGTCACGACCGCAATATGAGGACGGAGTTTCAGGAAGGAACCATCGCTCTCATCCGCCTCAGAAGTCAGGTATTCGCTCTCACCCAGAATGGCGTTCGTTCCGAGGTCCGGCATTTCGCCGCCCACAACCACCGTTGGGGAGACACCGGCCTTAGTCAAGGCCACACCCAGCATGGAAGTGGTCGTGGTCTTGCCATGGGCACCGGCTACAGCAATGCCTTTGTACTCGTTGACGAGTGCCGCATTAATATCGGAGCGGTGCAGCTTGCGGATGCCGAGGTCACGGGCCGCGAGCACTTCCGGATTGTCATAGGGAATAGCCGTGGATACGACGATTGCGTCGGCTCCTTTGACATTCTCCCCTTTCTGACCGTCCAGCGTGATTTTCGCCCCCAGCTTCTTAAGGTTCTGGATCACCTCGGAATCTGCCCGGTCAGAGCCGGTGACTTCATAGCCCAGCTCCAACATGATCTTGGCCAGCGGGCTCATGCCGGCACCGCCGATACCAACAAAATGAATCTTTTCAATATCTTTAAGCTCTTTCAGCCGTTTCATTTAGTCTTTTCTCCCCTGTGTCATTTCAATAACCATGTTCGCGATATCCTCTGCCGCCTGTGGCTTGCCCAAGGCACGGCTTGCCGCAGCCATGTCCGCCAGTTTTTCATCATCGGCCAGCAGTTCCTGCAGGGTACTTTGGAGATTTTCACTCTTCAGATCCCGATTGAGGATTACTTTGGCAGCCCCTGCCGCTTCCAAAGCTCTGGCGTTGTGCTCCTGATGGTTCTCCGCCGCGTAAGGATAGGGAATCAGGATGGACGGGATCCCCCGGGCCGTGAGTTCAGCCAGCCCCGTCGCTCCGGCACGGTAAACCACCAGGTCAGCCATGGCCATAGCCGCCGGCATATTGTAAAGATAAGGCTCTACCTTGATATTTGGCGTTTCTGCAAGGTTCACGCCTTTCTCGGCCAGACGGCCGATGATATCCTCATAATCCAGCTTGCCGGTCACATGCAGGTACTGCACCTCCGTCTGCTGCGCTGCAGCTGCCAGTACATCAATCATGGCGTTGTTGATGCTGCGGGCGCCGCGGCTGCCACCAGAAATCAG
This sequence comes from Pseudoselenomonas ruminantium, assembly GCF_900142515.1. Classification (GTDB taxonomy): domain Bacteria; phylum Bacillota; class Negativicutes; order Selenomonadales; family Selenomonadaceae; genus Selenomonas_A; species Selenomonas_A ruminantium_D. The sequence continues at coordinate 33,649 of NZ_FRBC01000008.1, forward strand.
CACGGTCTTTTTCGCCGGATCAAAGCCAAAAGCTTTGGCCCCGTCCTCCCGAGCAGCTGTCATGACTTCCTTGCGGATAGGATTGCCTGTGCAGATGACCTTGCCCGCGGGGAAATGCTTGGCCGCTTCAGGCGTGCCTGCCGCAATCTTCGTCACGAACTTGGCCAGGATCTTATTGGTGATGCCCGGCACCACATTCTGTTCCTGTATCAGCGTCGGAATCCCCAGCATGCTGGCGGCCATGAGTACCGGACCGCAGACATAGCCGCCCGTACCGATCACCGCATCAGGCTTGAACTTCCGCACCACGTTCATGGCCTTAGCCACACCGATAGCGGCCAGTCCCGCCCGGACGAAGTTCGCCGGAGAAAGGCTGCGCTTGAAGCCCTGAATATCCACCGTCGCGAAGGGGATATTTTCTTTTGGGATGATATCCGCCTCCAGCCCCTTGTTTGTACCCACATAGAGGAAATGGGTATCGGGATATTTTTCCTCAATGGTGCGCATGATGGTCAGCGCCGGATAGATATGTCCACCGGTGCCGCCACCGGAAACAATGATATTCATGCAAAATCCCTCTTACTGTAATTTATTCACTAAATCCTTGAAGTGACGGCCGCGCTCTGCCATGCCATTATACATATCGAAGCTGGCACAGGCCGGAGACAGCAATACCACCTGCGGAGCCTTGGCCAGGCCATGGGCCAGTTCCACGGCCTTTTCCATGGAGAAACCAGCCCGATGGATATGCTCAGCCGGATAGCCGTTCTTCAAGGCCTCCTGCTCAAAGCGGTCAGCAGCAGCGCCTACGAGCACCAGATCCGTCACCCGTTCTTTGACACGCGCCAGAAAATCGGTCAGATCCGTCATCTTATCGTCACCGCCTGCCAGCAGCACAATGCCGTCCGCAAAGGTCTCCAACGCCTTGATGGCCGAATCCGTGTTCGTAGCTTTCGAGTCGTTGTAATATTCCACACCGTCCAAGGTGCGCACATATTCAATGCGATGTTCCACGCCCCGGAAGGATTTGAGTACCGGAACCATCTCTTCTGCCGTGCAGCCAGCCAGGAATGCCGACATGGCAGCGGCCAGGGCGTTTTCCACATTATGGGCGCCCTTGATGCCCAGCTCACCGATAGTGCAGAGCGGGAAATCCTCTCCATTCCAGGCAATGGTCAGCATATCGCCTTCCAGGTAGGCACCTTCATGGAGATGCACCTGACGGCTGAAATAGACCACATGAGCACTGGCGCGTTTTTCCATATCGCGCACGCGTTCATCATCATAGTTGAGCACGAGGAAATCCTTGCCCACCTGCTGGGCAAACATGCGCTCCTTCATGCGCTGGTATTCTTCCATGGAACCATGACGCACGATGTGGTCGGGGGTGACATTGAGGACCGTGGCCACATGCGGATGGAATTCTTCCGTGACTTCCATCTGATAGCTGGAAATCTCCGCGGCAATGCAGCCATCGGCGGGGATCTCCAAAGCCACTTCCGACAGGGGCACACCGATATTGCCACCCACGCCGACTTTATCATAATGGCTCTCAAGCAGTAAACCGAGCAGTGTTACCGTAGTGGTCTTGCCATTGGTACCCGTCACGGCACAGATTGGCGCCTTTTTCAGCCGGTAAGCCAGCTCCACTTCGCTGGCCACACGGATTTTCCGCTGGTAAGCTGCCTGAATCAAGGGAATACGGGCAGGTACGGCAGGCGAAACAATCACCAGGCTCACGCCATCCAGGAGCTCCTCGGACTGGGGACCAAACACAAGAGCCACGCCCATATCCCGCAGCTCGGCAAAACTTTCCTCACTGTCCTTGAAATCTGCCTCTGTCTTCGCATCGCTCAGCGTCACCTGCGCCCCTAACCGGCGGGTGATCTTCGCCGCCGCAAAGCCGCTGATGCCTGCACCGATAATCAGTACCTTCTTGCCCGTCAAATCCATTGTCAAATCCCCCTTACAGTAATTTCAGCGCCGCTACACAGCCAATCAGCTGCACCGTCCAGAAGACGAAAACCACTTTCCATTCCGACCAGCCGCCTAATTCAAAATGATGATGAATGGGGCTCATGCGGAATACCCGTTTGCCTGTGGACTTAAAAGATGCTACCTGAATGATAACCGATCCTGTTTCGCACATAAAGATGATGCCAATCAGGGCTAACAGTATTTCCGTATGGGTCAGAATCCCCAGAGCAGCCATAGCGCCCCCCAGGGCCAGGGAACCCGTATCCCCCATGAAGACCTTGGCCGGATGAGCGTTGAACCGCAAGAAGCCCACGCAGGCAGCGGCAATGGCCGTGGCAAAGATGGCCAGATCGCTATGCCCCAGCAACAGGCAGGCCACCGCATAGGTACTGGCAGATATGGCCACAGTACCGGAAGCCAGACCATCCAGACCATCCGTAAGGTTCACGGCATTGCTGGTGCCCACCATGACAAAAGCCAGAAAGGCAAAATATCCCATGCCGATGTTGACATGCGTATCCAGCCCCGGTATCCAGATGGTGGTATCAATGCCCAGCATCTGGGTGCCGATGATCATCGTAACCACGGCAATGATGATCTGCCCCAGCAGTTTCTGCTTGGCCTTCAGGCCTAAGTTGCGCTTCTTCACGACCTTGATATAGTCATCCAGGAACCCTAGGACAAAATGTCCCAGCATGATGAACAGCGCCAGGATGATTTCCGTAGACAGCGGTGCTGCCACCAGGGTGGCAATGGTTATCCCCAGGATGATCATGATGCCGCCCATGGTAGGCGTACCGCTCTTGGCCTGATGACTTGCCGGCCCTTCCTCGCGAATGCTCTGGCCAAACTTCAGCTTATGCAGTTCCGGGATGAAAAAGGGCCCGGTCAACAGAACGAAACCTGCGGCAATCACAGCCGCCAATATAAAGCTATCCAACTTCAATGCCTCACTATCTACAAATTACAACAAGTCAATGATCTTTTCCATCGTCATGCCACGGGACCCCTTGAACAGCAGGGTATCGCCGGGCTGCAGCAGCTCATGGAGTTTGTCTGCCGCCTCCTCATGGCTGGCGCAGCGGTAAACCGCTGTCATGCCCTTGGCTTCTGCCCCCTTGGCGATGAAATTGCCCATCTCGCCGCGGGTAACGAGCGCCGAAAAGCCATGCTCCGCCACTTCCTCACCTACATGGATATGCGCCTCTTCGGACACACTGCCCAATTCCAGCATATCACCGAGCACGGCAATCTTGCGGCCTTTGGCCAGTTCCGACAGTGTATTGATAGCCGCCGTCATGGACATGGGGCTGGCGTTGTATGCGTCATTGACCACATTCCATTCCTTGACCTGCTGCAGCTCAAAGCGCATCTTCGTGGCTTCGAGATTGCTCAGACCCGTACGCACTTCGTCCGGTGTCAGGCCCATGGCAAAGCCGGCGGCAATAGCGGCCAGGGTGTTATAGACATTATGGCGCCCCACCATATTGACCTCATATCCATGGCGTTCATTGGCATAGGTCACCATGAACTTCGTGATCGTGCCTTCCGTATGCAGGGCTTCGCCCTTGACATCCGCATCATTTTCGATGCCGAAGGTCATGACCTTGACGCCTTCTTTCGCCGCAGCGCGCATACCGGCCACATACTTGTTATCGGCGTTCAAGATCACCGTGCCGCCTGCGGGAATGGACTCCACCAGTTCCTGCTTGGCCTTGGCGATATTTTCCAGCGAGCCCAGAAGTTCCATATGCGTCTCGCCCACATTGGTCACGATGCCGATCTGCGGCGAAGCAATCGGTGCCAAGGCGTCAATCTGATGGAAACCACGCATGCCGATTTCCACGACAGCGGCCTTATGCTCTTTTTTGAGACCCAGCAATGTCAAGGGCAAACCGATTTCATTATTGAAGTTGGCCTGCGTCTTGAGCACATCCCCTTTGGCCGACAGCACAGCCGCCGTCAGATCCTTGGTGGTGGTCTTGCCATTGGATCCCGTGATCGCTACTACGGGAATTTCGGGGAACTTATCGCGCCATGCCTTGGCAATCAGCTGATAGGCCGTGAGCGTATCTTCAACCTGCAGGACCGTACCCTGGCATTTTTCCAACTGTTCCTGGGCGCAGTTCTCGCTGACCACGACCCCAAAGGCCCCCTTCTCCAGTGCTTCAGCGGCAAAATCCTCACCATTGAAACGCTCGCCCTTCAAAGCCACAAAGAGCACGCCTTCGCTGATCTTGCGGGTGTCGGTGACGACGGCGCAAAAATCCTTCTTTTCTTCCTTATATATGTTGGCACTAATCGCCTTTACAATCTCGTCCAGCGTAAACATCAGTTATGCTCCTTTTTTCGCTGCCACGGCTTCGCGGGCAACTTCCTTATCGTCAAAGTGGATGGTCTTGTCTTTGAGAATCTGATAATCCTCATGGCCCTTGCCCAGGATGATCACAATATCGTCTGTCTCGGCCAGTTCCACAGCACGGAAGATGGCTTCACGGCGGTCGATGATGCACTCATGATGCTTGTCACCGATGGTTTCCTTGACACCAGCTTCGACTTCACTCAGGATGAAGGCCGGGTCCTCACTGCGCGGATTATCCGAAGTCGCAATCACCACATCGGCGAGCTTGGCGGCCAGACTTCCCATGATCGGGCGCTTCGTGCGATCGCGGTCGCCACCGCAGCCAAACACAGCGATAATCTTCTTCTTCGCGATACGGCGAGCCGTATTGAGTACATTTTCCACCCCGTCCGGCGTATGAGCATAGTCCACGATGATGGAGAAATCCTGCCCGGCCTTTACGAGTTCAAACCGCCCCGGCACACTGGTGAATTCAGACAGTGCCGACCGGATGACAGCCGGATCGATTTTCTCTGCAATAGCAGCACCGACCGCAGCCATCACATTATAAACATTGAATATTCCCGTGATATGCAGCTGCAAGTCCATGTTGCCGAGGAATTCCTCGGTCAGCGTAAAAGCAGCACCGCTGGCCAATACTTCCACATTGGTAGCCTGCAGGCTGGCTTTATTCTCAATACCATAAGTCAGATGACGGCAATGGGCATGTTCCAGCATGGTCTTGCCTGCCTCGTCATCAGCATTTACCACAGCCGTCTTGTTTTCTTTGACGCCCTCCTGTCCCAGCAGGTCGAAAAGCTTGGCTTTAGCCAGCTTGTAGTTTTCCAGTGTCTTATGATAGTCCAGATGATCCTGGGTCAGATTGGAGAACACCGCCGTATCAAATTCAATCCCCGCTACACGATTCTGATCGAGAGCATGGGAAGAAACTTCCATGACGACATAATCCATGCCCTTGTCACGCATGATGGCCAGCGTATGCTGAAGTTCCACCACATCCGGCGTGGTATTGTGAATCGGAAAGACTTCCTCTTCCATCATGATCTGGATGGTACCGATAAGGCCCACTTTGTAGCCTGCTTTCCGCAGGATGGCACGAATCAGATAGCTTGTGGTCGTCTTGCCGTTAGTGCCCGTGATGCCGATCACCCTCATCTTCTGTGCCGGATAATCATGGAAGAACGGCACGATACGATCGAGAGCTTCTTTGAGTTCTGGTACCTGAAGTACCGCAATCCCTTCCGGAACTTCCACTTCTTCAATATCACGCGTGGTCAGGATAGCCTTGGCCCCTTTTTCCACCGCCTGCGGAATGAACTTATGGCCATCCACATGGAAGCCCGCAATGCATACAAACAAAGAGCCTGCTTCTACCTTGCGTGAATCATGTTCAATGCCGGTGATCTCTATATTGCTATCGCCATGGATCACAGAGCCATCGACAAGCTCTGCCAATTGCGCTAATGTCTTCATATAATATCCTCCCTCGCCTAATGAATGCGAACCGTTTTTTATTATAACGCCATTGTTCAAATTTTGCCATAGGCAAAATCCACCGATTAGCGTTTCGCCGAGCATTTCTCGGCATATAATGGATTGCAAAAAAATTACAGGATTTTTCCACGAAAAATCCTGTAATTTTTGCTATCCGATCATTATTTCTCACTGCTGAAATAAGTCTGCCGCGGAACTTCCATTCCCAGCTGATCCTGCGCGATACTCTTGATGCGCTCGGGTGACTTCAGTTTGGCAATCTCAATCTTGAGACGTTCATTCTCCTGCTCCAGCTTATCCGCCTGCTGCTGGACTGCCACCAACTCATATCCACGGCTGGCACTGACACCACTGCCTACAGTCACAAGCAGCGCCAATACCGTCATCGTCAAAAACAGCAGCTGACCATGCGCACGCAATTTGGTATCCAGGACCGTCTTGAAAAGCGGTTCCTCAGGCGCCTTGCGCAATGCTGCTTCTTCCTCGGCAGGAGTTAATATTTGCTCTTCTTCATAATAGGTTTCCTGTTTCGCCAGCATGGTCATCTGCCCTCCTTCTCTTGTAATGGCAATTTTTCTGCAATACGCAGCTTCGCACTCTTAGATCGGGAATTATGTTCCAGCTCATCGGTAGTGGCCTGCACTGGCTTGCCGATCAGCTTGATTTCCGGCTGATGGTTACACATACAAACGGGAAGCTCTGGCGGACAAATGCAGCCGCGGGACATATCCTTGAGGACGCGCTTGGCAATGCGATCTTCCAAGGAATGGAACGTAATGATGGCAATGCGGCCACCAGGTCTCAAATGAGCCACCGCCGTGCGAAAGGCATTTTCCAGAATCCCCAGCTCGTCATTGACCTCGATGCGGATGGCCTGAAATATGCGTTTGGCCGGATGACCGCCCGCCGCCTGCCGTACGGCCTTAGGCACTGCCTTGCAGATGATATCGACCAGCTCACCAGTAGTCTCAACGGGCTTTTCCTGACGGGCTTGCACAATAAACTGGGCAATGCGCTTGCTCCAACGCTCCTCACCATATTCCTTGAAGATGCGATTGAGTTCCTTTTCCTCATAAGTGTTCACCACTTCATAGGCACTGAAATCCGCTTCCGGATTCATACGCATATCGAGCGGCGCATCCTGCATATAGGAAAAGCCCCGTTCTGCCGTGTCGATCTGGTGGGAAGACACGCCTAAGTCAAAGACCACACCATCCACCAGCTGGGCATCCTCATCCGCGAGAATCTGCTCCAGATTGCGGAAGTTGTTGTGCACGATATCCACGCGGCATTTGGCATCCTTCAGCCGTTCACTGGCCGCTGCAATGGCCGCCGCATCCTGATCGATACCGATCAGCCGTCCCTTTTCCGTCAGCATCGATGCAATCAGGCTCGAATGCCCGCCGCCTCCCAAGGTACAGTCCACATAGGTTCCTTCTTTAGTTGTCACAAGACCTTTGACGGTCTCCTCCAGCATCACACTGATATGATGAAACTCCATGTTAACTGTAATCCTTCCTTTTTATTACCTATTATATACCTAATTCTGCCAGCGAGGCGGCAATTGCCGTAACATCCGGCTCCACCTCACCATTATATCGGTTCCAATTTTCCTTGCTCCAAACTTCGATGCGATTGTCCACACCTGTGAGAATCACATCCTGCCGCAAAGCAATCTCCGCATAATTGCGCAGATTAGCCGGAACAAGAAAACGCCCCTGCTTATCACATTCCAGCATGCGGGCACCAGCAAAGAAAAAGCGGTTCATCACCCGGGCCTCCGGCTTGACCAGCGACAGGGCGCGAAGCCTGGCCGCTAAGTCCTCCCACGCCTGCTGTCCATAGAGGAACAGGCATTTATCCAACCCTTTGGCAATGATGAACGTGACACCGAGTTCCTGACGGAAATCTGCTGGCAGAATGATACGCCCCTTGGCATCAATGGAGTGAGTATATTCCCCCATAAACATCCTGCCTCACCACTTTCCTTTCACCCTATGGCACTTTTTGCCACAATTCTCCACTTTTACTACATTCATTGTATAGCAAATCAGATGAGAAGGCAAGTAAAAAAGCCCGCCCCTTTCCGGGCAGGCTTGCTTCAGTTTTTCATCCAGCCAAAGCTTTCAAATATGGGCTGATATCTTATGCGTTCAACGAAGTCCTTATTGGTATCTTCCGTGTGGAAGATCGGCACACGTTCCAGCGCAAAGATGTTGCTCGCTTTATCCACGTTGCCGTACTTGATGGTAAATGCCGCCTTATAACCGGCCTCCTTCACCATCTGTGCGATATGCAGATTGTACGTTCCCGTCGGATAGGCAATGTAATTCACCGCATGCCCCAGTTCCGTTTCCGCCTTTTTCTTGGAATCCACCAACTCAGCCCGCAACTCATCATCCGTCAGATCCGTCATGGAACGGTGATTTACCGTATGCGATTCGATATTGATGCCATTCTTGTTCATCTCCCGGGCCTGATCCCAACTCAGATACCCCTTCTTATGCCGGTCCAGGAAGCCTGTCACGACAAATATGGTGGCCTTGAAGCCATATTTCTTCAAGATTGGATAAGCATTATTGTAATTATCCTCATACCCATCATCAAAGGTAATCATCACGGGGTTTTCCGGCAACTGACCATTTCCCGCCAAAGCATCATATAACTCATCCGGCGTGATGGTATGATAGCCATTGTCCCGCAGATACTTCATCTGATTTTCAAAATCCTCCGGCCTTACCGCCAGGGATATGAACGTATAATCAATCTTATGGTAATTGAGCACCAACACCTTGGTACCACTTTCACTGTCCGCCACCATAGTAGCCTGCAACGGCCTTGGCTGCTGCCAGAAAACCAACACACTAGTCAGCACTGCTACAACCGTCAGCAACAACACCAGTTTCCAACCGAATATCTTACGCAAATTCATTTCTCCTCAATCGTATCGCCATATCTACCGGGATATCACCCTACAATTCTACAACGAATCGTCAGCTTATACAATAGAAAACTTCAATTCATAATGGCAAAAGGATTACAATAGCGTTATAATGAAGGCAAGTATTTTTTAGGAGGATTTCTTATGCGTCTTTGTTATACCCTGATTCCTCTGCTGAGCCTGTCCTGCCTGCTTATGCCGGCTTGCGCTTTCAGCAAGGAACAGCAGGCTGTCCCTGTAGCCCAGCGCACCATTGCAGGGCGTCCGGATTTTCCGGAGAAAATGCCCGGGGAGATCAACCCCAAGATAATCCAGGGGGTTCATTTCCGCTATGAAGCGGCCTTCGACGAACCCATGATGGCAACAGATACCACACCGGAAACCGTCACCATCATGGGGCCGGCAGAAGCTACTCAGGAACAGATGACAGCTTTTATCCGCAAGCGCAACCCCAACCCCAAAATCAACTGTACGCTGGAAGAAATGGTAAACTACTATTATCAGGAAGCTGGCGCTGAGGGTGTACGGCCTGATGTGGCCCTATGCCAGGCCTTAAAAGAAACAGGCTTCTTCGCCTACGGCGGGGATGTATCCCCTCAGCAGAATAATTTCTGTGGTCTTGGGGCGACGGGCAATCACGAACCAGGGCATAGTTTTGCCACCGCCCAGCTTGGTGTACGTGCCCATATCCAGCATTTGCTGGCTTATGCAAAATACAAACCGCCAGTGCAGGCTATCATAGATCCACGCTACCAGCATGTGGTGAAAAACCGCCCGGACCTTCATGGCAAGGTGCTGACCTGGACAAAGCTCAACGGGAATTGGGCCGTTCCGGGGAAAAACTACGGACAGGAAATCCTGATGCTCTGGCGTGAAGCCCAGGCCCCGGATGGTTCCGACGCCGCTCTCGCTGCAGCTCAAAAAAAGGTCAGCCAGGCTCCGGATGAAGCAATCAATCATATCTACCGCGGCGTGGTCTACTACAACCGGGACGATTTCAAAAACGCTTTGGACGATTTCAAAGCGGCCAAAAAATTCAGCCCCACCTCCGGCGAAGCCCTCTTCGATCTGGCCATCACAGCCGAAAAGCTCGGAGAAAAACGGACCGCCCGCAAGACTTATGATGAACTCATCAAGCTCCATCCCAACTTCAATCAGGCTTATTACAATCGGGCACTCCTGCGCTACCAGGCCAAAGACTACGACGGTGCCATCGCTGATTTACAGGCTCTGCTGAAAATCGAAGAACGTACGGCCGATGCCATGAATCTCATCGGTCTTTGCCATATTGCCCAGAAGCAATACAGCGCCGCCTGGGATGATTTCGCTGCTGCCGGAAAGATCAACTCCGCCAATATGAATGTGTTGGCCAACCAGTTTATTATGATGGCATGTTTGAAGTAAAAACGTTATAATAGAATAAAACAATTTGTGTAAAAGGAGACTTTATCATGGCTTTTATCGAACCCAATCCCATTCAGGCAACCAACAAGGCAGACGGCAATGGCACCATCACGATTGTCAAGCTGCTGACACCTGCTGAGCTTGACGGCAAATGCGACATGTATGCCAAGGTCATCATCCCGCCACTTTGCTCTATCGGCGTCCATGAACACCACGGCAACACGGAGACCTATCACATCCTCTCTGGCACAGCCCTCTACAACGACAACGGCAAGGAAGTGACCATCGGCGCCGGCGCCACGACCTTCTGCCCCGACGGCGAAAAACACGGTATCGCCAACCCGTCCAAGACGGAAGACCTGGTATTCATGGCTTTGATTATCAAAAAATAAATAAGGGCTATCACAAGAACGAATGCTTGCAGGAATAATCCTGCAAGCATTCGTTCTTGTTGTGACGTATTTTACTTCGTATAATGATTACTGTAAACAGGGGGGTGATGAACATCGACGGTTGTGAAAGACGGCGGGAGCTGTTGAAAGCTCTGCGGGCCACCATCGCGGCAACGCCGCTGACGGTGAAGAATCTGGCAGAACTCTTGCACGTTTCCGTCCGCACGGTTCATTACGATTTGGATATTCTGACTGACGAGCTGCAGGACAGTGGTGTGCGGCTCTGCCGCAAAGCTCGCTATGGCGTCTGGCTGGAAACCGACGCAGATGACAGCAAGCAGCCATTGCTGCAAACCGAGTTTTTAAGTCCTAAGGAACGACGGGATTTCATCATCTTGGAACTCTTAGCCGATGGCTGGCACGCCATTGATGAGATTGCCGAAAAGCTTTCCATCAGCCGCAACACCCTGCTGGCCGACCTCAAGGATGTACAGGAACTCATCGAAGCCCGAGGCCTTGTCTATGAATCCAAGCGGGGCGCGGGCATCAGCATCAGCGGCTCGGAGCAGAGCATCCGTGATATGTACATCCATATCTTTGCCAAAGCTGATTATGATTTCCGCTACGGCATCAACCGAAAATTCCCGGTACAATCCGCACAGGGAGCTTTCCAGACCTATACGGCAAAACTGCCCCTTGAGGATATTGCCGCCCGCTTCATCGCCTTGATGAAAAAGCACGGCATCCTGGAAAACGACGCCTCCACCAACCGCATGATCTGCGCATTAGCCGTACAGGTCAAACGATTGCAGGCTGGCAAGGAACTGACTTGCAGCCAAAAAGTCAGCTTCTTGGGCAACGAGGGCACAACACTTACCAATCTGGCTATGGAAATCGCGCAAGTGATGGCCGCTTTCCAGAAAGGAGTCCAAAACGCCGGCGAAATCCAGTACCTGATCCGGGAACTTTTGCACAGCCGCATTTACCTCTTTGCTGACAAGTCCGGCGACGGTGGTCCCAAAGACGTGAATCTGCATGCGCTGAAACTTTCCCGGAGATTTGTGGAACAGGCGCAGGTATGGCTCGGCGATATCTATCAGGATGATGATGAACTCATCTACAATCTGGCCATGCATCTGCAGCCAGCCATTGAACGAGCCAGGTTCGGCATCGTCCTGACCAATCCCTTGTTGGGGCAGATCCAGGAGCAGTACCAATCCCTGTATATGGTGGCACACAAGGCTGCCGATAGGCTCACCGAAGAACTTGGTATCCGCTTCACTGAAGATGAGATCGGCTACCTGACCATCCATCTGGGCGCTGCGGTAGAACGCAAGCGCCTGATGCAGAAACAGAAGCTATCGGTATTGCTGGTCTGTGGCAATGGCATCGGCACGGCCAATCTGCTGGCTATGACGCTCAAGAATCACCTGCCTTACATCAATATCCGCGATTGTCTCACTCTACAAACTGGATGATGAGAATCTGCAACATATCGATCTGGTGATCAGCACGGTTCCTCTGGAACTGGACTCAGTAGCCCTGCTACGGGTATCCCCCATTGCCACAGCCGAAGAGATCAAGGTCATCGAAGGACAGATTTCTTATTTCTACAACAAGAAATTTGCCGCCAAAGAGCTGCTGGCGAAGGTTCAGGAACCGTTGGGCCTGAAAGAGCTCCTGAAGCCGGAAATGATCGAGCTGGACAGCCAGGCCGCGACCTGGGATGAAGCCGATTGCCCGCTTCACTCCGCTGAAATTCATCTTCCTTACCGGTCATCATACATTATACATGGCCTGCATGATTGGCATCATCCTTACGGTCGGCGGACTCAGCGGCACTTCTCTCGTCGCAGTCGGTGCCATCACCCTGGGCTTTATCATGGCTCTGTTCCCAGCTATCGCCCATCCGACCATGAAGAAGATCACCGGCAGCGATGATGTGGCCTTCGGCCATTTCGGCACGGTTGGTTATATCTTCGCCGCTTATGTCGCCAAATGGCTGGGCAACAAGGAACACTCGACAGAAGAAATCAACTTCCCGAAAGGGCTCTACTTCCTGCGTGATTCCTCCATCGCCATCTCCCTTGTCATGTTAGTTCTCTTCCTTATCGTAGCGCTTGCCTGCAGCCCGGAATATGTGGAAAAGAACCTCAGCGGCGGCCAGAGCTTCCTCGTCTTCTCCATCATTCAGGCCATCACCTTTGCCGGCGGCGTCTACATCATCCTGGCAGGCGTACGCCTGATTCTTGCAGAAATCGTACCAGCCTTCACCGGTATTGCCACGTCTCTGGTCCCCAATGCCAAACCGGCCATCGACTGCCCCGTTGTTTATCCCTATGCTCCTAACGCTGTGCTTATCGGTTTTCTCTCCAGCTTCGTAGGCGGCATCATCGGCATGGGCGTGCTGCTGGCTATGGACAGCCCCGTAAATCCCCTGCCCATAATTCTCCCGAGCGTTGTGCCCCACTTCTTCTGTGGTGCACCGGATACGAAAAGGCCATCTGGCAAGTTCAATCACTTGCCGGATGGCCTTTTTCCATCGGTTATATGCGCGTCAGATCATTCCCCGCTGACACGCACGCCAGCTGCTTACTCCAGCCCATAATAATGCAAAAGCGCCTGCGTGCCCTTGTCTCCCTCCTGCAGTCTTTCCATCTGCCGCACTTCACTGAGAACCTGCGCCAGCACCGGCAGGGCTGCACCATAAGCTGCAGAAGTCTCCGTGCCGATGGCCAGATCCTTGCCGAAATGCTTCAGCATGAAGCCCGGCGCAAAATCACCGGACAGCCCGCGGCGCACGACGTTATTCATCTGGAAGCTGCTGGCGGCTCCCGCCGATATGGCCTGATAGGTCTTTTCCACATCCAGCCCCGAAGCCTTGGCATAGGCATATGCCTCGCAGGCTCCGGCCAATGCCCCGGCAATGGCAATCTGATTGCAGGCCTTGGCCTTCTGGCCGGCACCGGCACTGCCCATATGCACGATATTCTTCCCCATTGCGGCAAACACCGGCTGCAACGCCGCAAAATCCTCAGCTTCACCGCCCACGAGAATGGAAAGCGTGGCATTCTTCGCCCCTACATCGCCGCCAGTCACCGGTGCATCTACCGCATGAACCCCTTTCTCCTTCGCTGCCGCAAAGATCTTCTCCGCAAGGATTGGTGACGAAGTGGTCATATCCACCACATAGGTACCTGCCGGAACATTAGCCAGAATGCCATCCTTCCCCAGATAAACTTCCTCCACGTCCTTTGGGTAGCCCACAATGGTAATCACCACATCCTGTCCTTTGGCACAGGCTCCGGGACTGTCACACCAGACAGCGCCCTTGGCCAGCAGGCCTTCCGCCTTGGACTTCGTACGATTGTAAACGCTCAGCCTGAAGCCCGCGTCCATGAGGTGCCCGGCCATAGCCGCCCCCATGATGCCTGTGCCGATAAAGCCAATATTCCTGATTTCCATAAAACTCTTCCTTTCAATATTCACACTGACAACATTAGATTATTTCGCCATGCTAAACAAAAAACCTGCCCTTACAGGCAGGTTTGCAAATCACAATTTGGGTTATTTCTTATGCTTGAAGGCCTTCATGCCGGCATAGACCGCACTGTCCCCAAGCTCTTCTTCAATGCGCAGGAGCTGGTTGTACTTGGCCACGCGTTCGGAACGGGAAGGCGCACCGGTCTTGATCTGATCCGTGTTCAGAGCCACTGCCAGATCGGCAATGGTGGTGTCTTCCGTTTCACCGCTGCGGTGGGATACGATAGCCGTATAGCCAGCCTGATGTGCCATCTTGATGGCTTCGAGCGTTTCCGACAACGTGCCGATCTGATTCAGCTTGATCAGGATGGAGTTGCCGCTGCCGCCTTCGATGCCCTTGGCCAGACGTTTGGTATTGGTCACGAACAGATCATCACCGACCAGCTGTACCATGCCGCCGAGTTCCTTGGTCATCTGCTGCCAGCCTTCCCAGTCCTCTTCATCCAGGCCATCCTCGATGGAATAGATGGGGTATTTCTCCACCAGGGATTTCCAATGGGCGATGAGTTCAGCAGACGTGAACTCTTTGCCGGATTTAGGCTGTTTGTAATAGCCCTTGCCCTTTTCACTCTTCCATTCGGAGCTGGCAGCATCCATGGCCAGGACGAAATCCTTGCCCGGCTCATAGCCTGCATTGCGGATAGCCTGCAGGATATGTTCAATCGTATCTTCGTCCGAAGCCAGATCCGGAGCAAAACCGCCTTCATCCCCCACAGAGGTTGCCTTGCCTTCTTTTTTCAACAGAGCCTGCAAGGCATGGAATACTTCCGTAGACCATCTGAGGCCTTCCCGGAACGTCGGAGCACCAGCCGGCATGATCATGAATTCCTGTGTGTCCACGGAATTGGTTGCATGTGCACCACCATTCAGGATATTCATCATCGGCACCGGCAGATGATTGCCGGCCAGGCCGCCCAGGAAGCGATACAGGGGAATGTCCTGCGCCGCAGCTGCCGCCTTGGCCGCTGCCAAAGATACCGCCAGGATGGCATTGGCCCCCAGATTGGACTTGTCCTCGGTGCCATCCAAAGTCAACATTGCAGCATCCACGGCATAGATATCTGATGCGTCCATCCCTTCCACTGCCGGGGCAATCTTTTCGTTGATATTCTCCACGGCCTTGGATACACCTTTGCCGCCAAATTTGCTCTTGTCACCATCACGCAGTTCCAAGGCCTCAAATTCACCTGTAGAAGCCCCGCTGGGAGCAGCCGCCCGGCCAATGGAGCCATCAGCCAGATGCACCTCAGCCTCCACGGTCGGATTACCACGGGAATCAATGATTTCCCGGCCAATCACCTGCATAATCTGTAAATAATCTTTCATGCAATATGCCTCCTCTCAAATCTGATTTTATTATAACCGTTCACAAGCAATATTGCAAGTAATTATCATTTGCATTCACCGGTGATTTTTCCTTTGAAAATAATTCTCTCTATTGGTTCTTTAGTCCTAATTTATACTTGCAAGTCCCGTATTGAGTTGTTATAATTGTGTATAGTTACGGAACGAATAGTTTAAGGAGTTTCTTATGGCAGAACCGTATGCGATCATTCCCAGCCATTTCAATCCCACCGTATACGAAGCATTAGAATCAGCAGATAACGTTATTTTTTTCAAATGGGATTTGACCGATGACACATTCGAGCTACGGGATAATTGCTGCAAACATCGCTATGCCTTGGCCAGCCACTTTTCTCGTGCTTCCACACATCTGGCCCAGGACGGTATTGTCCATCCTGATGATGCTGGTATGTTGGAATATTATTTACATCGCATCTATAAGGCTCGCCCTAGTGCACTGGAGCACAATCAAATGACAGCCCGTCTTCGCCTGCGCAGCAACAAGAACCCGCTGTGGGTGTGGTCGGAAATTCATCTTGTCACTTATTATAAGGGACGCCGTCCGATGGTTGCCTTCGGCAATATCCGCAATATCCAGGCCGAAAAGCTATGGCAGCAACGGATATGCGATCGCGCCAACACCGATGAATTAACCCGTCTTTACAGCAAAGGCGCGGTAAAGACCCGCATCCGGGCAGCTCTGCGCAAAATGGTCCCCAAAACAGACACCGCCACACTGCTGATTGTCGATGCCGACAATTTCAAGGGCATCAATGATACATTTGGCCACCTTTTCGGGGATCAGGTATTGAAGGAAGTCGGACAAGCCATCAATAAAAACTTCCGCCAAAGCGACATAAAAGGCCGCATCGGCGGGGATGAATTCGTGGTGTTCCTGCCCGGGATGGATAATGTCGATGTTCTGACTCGTCATTGCAACTGTCTTTGCCAGCGTCTTTCCCGTATCTTCCATGCTGATGGCAAACGTCAGTCCTTCTCCATCAGCGTGGGTGCAGCACAATATCCTGCCCACGGACAGAACTATACCGATCTTTTTGCTCATGCGGACCATGCCCTCTATGAGGCTAAGCGCCTGGGCAAAGGGAAATTCGTACTCTATCAGCCGATCATGTCAGAAACGTCGATGGAGTACAGCGGCCGTAATGCAGATACTGCACAAACCGAACCACAGGAAGCGTGCCAGCCTTATGCAGAAACCATGGAGGATATGCAGCAACGTCTCGACGAAATGCAGCGCACCATCGATTATATGAGAAAAATGATGTGTGCCCTGCTCAAGGTCAAGAGCTGATTTCATGGTATAAACGCATAAAAAATGACACCAGCAAAGAATTTGGGGAAATTCCGCTAGTGTCTCTTCTATCGTAGTGAACTGGGGAAGCTCGCGATCGGCACAGCCCAATGGGGATTGGGGAAAGAACTATACCGAACATTTACTACATTTATAGTATACAGCATATATCCAAAGGGTATGCTGTATTTTTTTACATTTTTTTCCCAACATAATGTATAAGTTTACAATCCGCTCCCTTTTTTCCGCCTCTTACCACGGTCAGTCCTCTAAATTTGCCTTCAATTTCCACAAATCCGGACATAAATCACCAATGGAACTGGCCAGATCATCCTGTGGCTCCAATATATCCAGAACCGGCTGCATCGTCTGACGGAATTTAGCGTCATCCTGCATGAGCACCAAGATCGCACTGGTATTGATAGCATCTGCCAGCGCCGTATGCTGCGTACCTTCGAATTTATGATCCATGGCTCCCAGTGCGTGTTTCAGAGCCAGACTGTTATGAAGCCCCAGACGGTCATCAAATTCCTGCTGCAGATCCACCCAGCGCTCATCCAACCAGCTCACATCAAACTCCGGCAGCTTGAAACGACATTCTTTCTTCAACTGCTTGATATCCGACATGCTCCAGGAGTAAATCTTCGTTTCCTCCGTGCCAATCCATTCCACAAACCGCTGGAAGGCCTGCGCATAATTGCCTTTGCCATCCACCATTTCCTGCTTGATGCCGGTAAGATTCGTGATATGCTTCTTGATCTTGCCATACTCCGGTTCCACATAGCATTGGAACTCCGCTTCCTGCTGAAAATTCTCATCCAGCCGCACGGCGCCAAACTCTATGACCTCTTCTTTCATATGACGTTTGACTTCGCGGAATTCCCGATCTACAGGATTCATCTCCAAATCTATCACTACATACTTCATCAAATTCCCCTCGCGCTTTCTTCGTTCATTTATCATTAAATATTCTACCGAAAAGCGCATTTTCCTTCAAGCGCTTTTTCACACCGCCTGATGTCCGCAAAGAAATAATATCAGGCGCACGGCTCCATCAATATCATCCAGATCATATTGCCGGATTGGCAGAGCCTCCGGCCCGCCACTGCTGAAAAGCGCCACGGTTTCCGTATCCACCAAAACATCTCCCAGCCCGCGCCATAGGGAAATCTTCGGCAGTACCCCGTGATTGCGGCTCTCAATCAATACGATGTCCACGTTTTCCAGACGGTTGGCTACTGCCGCCAAAGGCGCACGTTTAGCGGTCTGCTGCTGGATGAAATAGCCTTCCGGAGAAACCACCGCCACGGCCTGCGCGCCAGCTTCCTTGAACCGCCAGCTGTCCTTGCCGGTCTCATCCACATTATAGCCATGACAGTCTCCTTTTACCACGCCCACGCGCAAGCCATGCTCCCGCAGGCGCGGCAGCAGCTGCTCGATAAAAGTGGTCTTGCCGGTATTGGACACCGGCGCCGCGATCGTAACCAGAGGAACATCCCGCCGGAGGTTGGCAAAACGGCCTTCCATCAAGCGGTAATCCGCAGGAGTATTCACATTGAAAAATACATCCTTGTCGGCAATCTCCACAAATTTATGCGGTACGGCATCAATTATCTTCCCTATTTTATATTCACCGCTGGCCAAAGCCGCCTCCACCTGAGGCAGGATCTTTCGATGGTAGATGCCTGCCAACGGCTGCCGCCGCCCTCCTGCCACAGGAATGACAGCCCATTCCCCCTGAACAGCGTCCAGCAACGGCTTTAAAACCGGATAACGGAACAAGGGCATATCACAGGATACCGCTAACGCATAGTCGGTCTGCAAGCGAGCCAGCCCCGCCCGCAATCCCTCCAGCGGCCCTGCCGCCTCCCGGCTATCCGGCACGAATTCCAGCTCATACTGCTGGCAAAGGCGCTGCAGTTCCTCATTATCTTCATGCCCACCGCAAAGGTACCGTTCCTTGAAGGGTTGACGCTCTGTCTTGCGCAGCTGCCACTCCAGGAGCGAACTATTATCCAGCTCCAGAAAACGCTTATCCTGTCCCATACGGGAACTTTGACCCCCCGCGATAATCAGTACCCCTAAATCAGCAAAATCCATGTCAAAGCACACCCCTTCAATTCATCATGGAAAACTCACACCCGGATCAGCTTGATATGCCGCCGGCAATAACGATACAACAGACCAATAAAAATACCTGTAATCAGCCAGCTCACCGGATAGCAGGCCATAAGCGTGCCATAGTCCGGATGGGCAGGGAACAGCGTGTAAAGCCAGGTTATGCGCACGCCGCAGATTCCCACCAAGGCCAGCAAGGCCGGCGGCAAAGAAAAGCCATAACCACGCAGCGCCCCCGAGAGCACATCGATGAACACCTGCAGGAACTGCGGCGCTACGATGTACCAGAACCGGACGATGCCCAGCTCCACCACAGTATCGTCCGCATTGAAGATGGCAAAGAATTCCCGGGCAAACACGATGACGACAGCAGCCATGCCAAGCGTAAACGCAATATCCAGCAGCATCCCCACCTTGGTAATCGCAAAGCAGCGCGGCAGATTCCCCGCTCCGTAATTCTGGCTCACAAAAGTCGTGGTAGCCTGCGCAAAAGCATTCAGGAAACAGTAGACATTGACCTCGATGGCAAAAGCCGCTGCCGAAGCAGCCATGGCATCCGGCCCCAGACTATTCACCGCCGCCTGAATGAGGATATTGGAAAAGGAAAAGACCATGCCCTGAATCCCGGCAGGCAGGCCGATGGCCGCAATCTCCCGCAGCATTCTCCGGTCAAAGACAAAATCCTTGAACTGCAGACGCAGGATATCCTGCGAATGCGTAAGCGACCAAAAGAGGATAAAAGAACTTACCCCCATGGCAATGATCGTCCCCAGTGCCACGCCCATGACCCCCCAGCCCCAGCTGACAAAGAGCAAGTCCAAGGCGAGGTTGACCACACTGGCTGCCGCCAGTGCCAAAAGCGGCGTGCGCGTATCACCCCGCGCCCTGAGGATGGCCGCCTCAAAGTTATAGACACCGATAAGAGGCAGGCCCAGCAGATAAACCCGCAAATAGGTTTCCGCCATCGCCTCTACTTCTGCCGGCACATCCAGCCAGTTGATGATGGGCGCAGCCAGGATTTCCCCCACTGCCAGCAGCAAAAAACCGGTAATGACAGCCAACGCAAAGGAAGTCTGCACCGCCGTGCCCACTTTCTCAGGCTTTTTCGCCCCGATGAAACGGGCAATCACCACATTGGCCCCCAGCGATAATCCCATAAAAAGATTCACCAGGATCCCAATGACCGAGATATTATTTCCCACTGCCGCCATAGCGTTCTTGCCCACGAACTGCCCCAGCACCGCTACATCAGCAGCATTGAAGAGCTGCTGCAGCACGCCTGTCAGGGCCAGCGGTATCGCAAAAATAATCAGCTTATCCCAAAATGAGCCATGAAGCATATCCATGTCCCGTGTGTTCAACATTCCTGTCACCTCATAAACCTAAAAATACATCGAAAGCTAATTATAACGCTATATGCAGCACAATACCAGACCTTTAGGAAGCAAATTTTACCATATGCAAGATATGGCAAAACAAAGCCTTTTTGATGTATAATAGAAGGGATTTCTGTACTGATATCTTAATAAGGGAGGAATTATTTTGCCTAGCACAGATTGGATGAGCTGGATTGATTGGACTCATCTGTTAGAAATGCTGATTGTACCAGTCTGTATCCTGATTGCCGCCCTGACTGCGGGAATCACCCTGAACCGCATGATCCGGAAACGGGTGATGAATCGCCTGACCAGTGATGAAACCACCTGGCAGACTATTTTTATCAATGCATTGCAGGGAGTTCCCATTTCTCTCTGTCTGGTAGTAGGGCTCTACTGGATTGTCAATACCATCAACATCATTGAACCATTGGTAAAGATTTTCTCGTATATCCTCTTTACGGTAATCATCATGACGATTACCCGCGTCATCGCCCGCACGGTCAGCGGCATCATCGATATGCAGATTGAGCGCTCCCAGCAGAAGATGCCTAAGACCACACTCTTAAACGCCATTGTCAACGGCATCATCTATGCCATGGGCATTCTGGTGATACTCCAATACTACGGCATCTCCATTGCACCGATCCTCACCGCCCTGGGTGTCGGTGGTATGGCCGTGGCTCTGGCTCTGCAGGAAACCCTGGCCAATATCTTCTCCGGGTTGCATCTGATTCTCTCCAAGCAGCTGCGCCTGGGCGACTATATCCACCTGAGTTCCGGCGAGGAAGGCCGCGTCACAGATATTACCTGGCGATTCACCACCATTGTCCCCGTAGGCGAGGGGAATATGGTAGTCATACCGAACCAGAAAATTGCCTCCTCAATCATCACGAACTTCAGCATGCCCCGCCATGATATCCTCATCAAGATTCCCGTAGGCGTGGCCTATAACAGCGATTTACAGAAAGTGGAAGAGGTTACGCTGGATGTAGCCCGCCAGGTCCTGCTCCAGCTCAACGAGCGACTGGATAAGGACCGCCAGCCAGCGGTGCGTTTCTACAACTTCGGTGAGAGCAGCATCGATTTCAACGTCCTGCTCCATTCTGCCCGCTTTGACAATCAATTCCTGCTCAAGCACGAATTCATCAAAGCACTCACCGCCAGATACCGGGAAGAAGGCATCGAAATCCCCTTCCCCATCCGCACAATCGTACAACAATAAACCGCAGGGGCCGCGAACATTTCGCGACCCCTTTTTTTAATTAGAACTTGAAATTCCGCAAGGTATCCTGCAAATCCTGCGCCAGCTTAGCCAGTGAATCACTGGCATTAGCAATCTCAGCAGCCGAAGCCGACTGCTCCTCCGACACAGCAGATACGTTCTGCATTTCATCGGATACCCTGGTGCCCTGCCGGTCAATATCTTCAATATGATGATTGATGACATCGGCATCGGCAGCCACGCCCCGAATGGCTGCAGCCATATTTTCGACCTGCGTGGATACTTCATCGACAAATTCCCGAATCTTCTCAAAGGTATTACGTAACTCCTCTACGGAATGCGCGCCTTCCGAAACAGCAGTACTGCCAGCCCTCATGGACTCCACGGCACTGTTGGTATCGGACTGGATGTCCACAATCAAAAGCGAGATCTGCTCCGCAGCCTCTGAGGACTGTTCTGCCAGTTTACGTACCTCATCTGCCACCACGGAGAAACCACGCCCCTGCTCACCAGCCCGGGCCGCTTCAATGGCCGCATTCAAGGCCAGCAGATTGGTTTGTTCCGCAATGCCAGAAATCGTCTCGACAATCTGACCGATTTCCTGTGAACGCTCGCCCAGTTTCCCTACAATGCTTGCGGACTCACCTACTGTAGACTCCACGCCGCGAATCTGCTTCACCGAAAGCGCAATCGCCTTGGTCCCTGCAATGGCCTGTTCCGATGCCGCATTGGCATGATTGGCTACCCGCTCAGCCTCAGTCTGCAGCATTTTCACTGAATCGGCCACCTTGCCAACAGCCGTACTGCTTTCAGCAATACCCTGCTGCTGCTGGGAAACGGCCCCGGAAGCCTCCGTTACAGATTCCGCCACCTGCTGGGATGCCTGTGCAGATTGTTGGAAACTAGCGGTAAGCTGCTCCGAAGCTGAAGCAATATGTTCTGCCGACTCATTGCTTTTTGCCATCAAATCATTCAAGGCAACACGTACATCTTCCACGACCCTGGCCATTTCTCCGAACTCATCCTCACGATGCTCCGGCATATCCAGCTGACGGAAATCTCCCGCCTGCAGGCGCTGGCAGGCAGCCACCATAGCCTTCAAGGGTTTACGGATGACCTGCGTCAGAAGGCCGCCAAACAGCGTCATCAACACCACCGCCACTAACGTGATGATTCCCATCGACCACTTGGCAGTCGAAACATCCTGTTCATTCTGCTTGTTGATTTCTTCAGCCTCAGCATAAACAGCTTTCCGCAGCGGCGACATACTGGTATCCCAGGCAATGATATCCTTTATGGCCTTGGTTCCGTATAAAGCCCTGGCTTCCTGCTGCTTGCCCTGCAATGACAGCTCCATCATCTTGTCCACAGAGTCCTTGAAATCCAACCAGTGCTTTTCCACCACATCGACACCTTCTACGTTCTCACCTAAGGCCCGATATTCGCTCCACGTATCCTCATAGCGTTTCAGATACTTTTCGATATCCTTTTTATTCTTCTGCATCTGCGCCACATCCGTGAGCATGACATTTTCCAAGATCCGCGATTGGATTGCCCGTACTGTAATCGAACAGTCTCCCAGCAATCTCACAGATTGCATCTTTTGGGCATACATCCTGTCCATGTCCTTCTGAATGCCATTCAGATACGAAACAGAATTCCAGCCCACAGCTACCAGTGCCAAAACAGCCAAAGCAATCATACAGGCAATCTTGGCACTTACACGCAGGTTATTCAACCAATTCATAATCCATCCCTCACATTCTCAAAAAATCCCTTTCAAAAACAATCTCCTTCCATAATGATGAACAAACTGCGGCACCTCCTTACTCATTATGGATAATGTTATCCACAAAACCTCCATTTTCCTGCCTGTGGATAACTTTTTTCACCCCCTTCCATTCCGCGCTCAAGCCCGTTTTCTCCTGTGGATAACGCGGGGGATAAACAACTATATATAGTATTACTATTGACTAACAGCCATACATATTGTATAATTTCTTTACATTCACCACATATGGGTGATTCAAGTCAAACACAGGCCGCAAGGCTAAAAAATACAAAGGATAGGTGATTATCATGATGGTAAATGATGTAGCAGTAACTATCGATGGTCTCAGCGATGTAACGGAGGCAGAAATCGCCCAGTACATCGGCTATGTGGAAGAGCAGACCAACGAGAAGCTGAATGAACTCACGCTGACCCCCGCAGCTGATGGTCAGATTCATCTGGACTATGTGCTCCAGCCCCAGAAGTTTGAGCGCATCCGCCGCATCACGGGTTATCTCGTAGGCACCATCGACCGCTGGAATGACGCCAAAAAGGCTGAAGAACATGACCGCGTAAAGCATACGGTTATGCACTGATATGAAAATTCGCATTGCCGGCATTGTGGAAGAATCCATCGTGGACGGTGACGGGCTCAGATTTACGGTATTCACGCAGGGCTGCCCCCATCATTGCCCTGGATGTCATAACCCCGCTACTCACCCGGCCACAGGTGGCCGCGAAGCCGATACAGATGAGATTCTCACCTATCTGGATGCCAATCCCCTGCTGGACGGTATCACCTTCAGTGGCGGCGAACCCTTTCTCCAGCCCTCCCCCCTTATCAAGCTTGCCCGTGAGGCTCACGCCCGCGGGCTTGACGTGTGGAGTTATACGGGCTTTACGCTGGAAGATTTGCTGGCCAGAAAAAATCCAGCCATCGATACCCTTTTGAAAGAAATCGATGTACTGGTAGATGGCCGTTATGAAGAAAAACTTCGGGATCTGACCCTGAACTTCCGCGGCTCCGCCAATCAACGAGTCATTGACATGAATGCCTATCGCAAAACAGGCATCATAAAAACCTTATATTAAAAAATCCGGCCAGTCATTTGGACTGGCCGGATTTTTTCTGTTCATTTCACAACTAAAACCGGGCATTTCGCCTGCTCCACGATATACTGGCTGACGCTGCCCAACAGCACACCTTTCACAATCCCCAGTCCCCGGCTGCCCATAATGATGAGGTCAATGTCATTCGAAGATGCAAAATCCAAAATCACCACCGCAGGTGATCCTGTTTCGGAATAAGCTTCCTTTTCTATCCCTGAGGGCACCATTTCCATGGCACGATCCAAAATCACATTCCCAGCCTTCGTGACCGCCTCCAGAATCGCATCCGACAAGCAGGCATTGATGGCCAGCTGGTTGATGTTAGCGACATAGAGAAAGTTCAGCCTCGCCTCACAGATTTCCGCCATGGCAATAGCCTCCGCTACTGCGCGGTCCGAACCTTCCGAGCCATCTACCGGCACAAGAATATTTTTCATCATCATGATTACCCCCTCAAGATCATTTAACCACCATCACAGCTGTCTGGGCCCGCTCTACTAATTCCTGACTGACACTGCCGGCAAAAAAGCCTTCCACGACTCCTAAGCCCCGGCCTCCGGTCACGATAAGATCCGGCAGGCTTTCCTCAGCAAACTGCAGGATTTCCTCTGCAGGCATCCCCGTGCGACGATGATATTCATATTGGAAATCATCCGGCATGCACCGCTTGATCATGGCTTGTGTCGCCACTTCATCACTGCGCACATCCCCAACAACATCATCTGGCAGCCAGCTTTCGTCCTGCGCATCCGTTTCGCTGGTAAAATACGTCACATGCAAAACATCCAGTTTCGCACCCATTTCTTCAGCCAGATTGGCCGCAAACTTCAACGCACGGCTAGACGTATCTGACGCATCCACAGGCACCAAAATACGGGATAACTTCATCTGAACATACCTCCCCGTAATACGATATACCTAATATTTCGCGCCCGCCCCAACAAAATCCTGCCCCGGACGCAGAAAATACATTGACATTCCCCAACGGATAATGATACACTAAATAGAACATTTTATTAGAAATAAATGCATAAAAATCAACTATGTGTAAACTGAGAGTATAAAAGGAGGCCCCCTCATGTCCAAGGAAAAAGCCAGCCGCCCCAATAATGCCGAAATCGTTGCCCAGACCACCATCGCGGGCGTCTATCAAGCCGCCCGCAATCTCGAAGGCATCGCCAGAAAAACCCGCCTGATTGAAAGTGATTTTTTCTCAGAACTGTCCGGCAACAAAGTCTTCCTGAAACCAGAAAACCTCCAGCACACAGGCGCATTCAAGCTGCGCGGTGCTTACAATAAGATCAGCCAGCTCTCCCCTGAAGAACGTGCCAAAGGCGTTATCACCTCCTCGGCCGGCAACCATGCCCAAGGCGTGGCCTTCGCCGCCCAAAAACTCGGCGTAAAGGCCGTCATCTGCATGCCTGCCACCACGCCAATCCTGAAAGTCGAAGGCACCAAAGCCTTGGGGGCCGAAGTGGTACTGCATGGCGACGGCTTTGACGATGCTTATGCCTACAGCCTCGAACTGCAGAAGCAGCATGGCTATGTCTACATCCATCCCTTCAACGATTTGCAGGTGCTCTTGGGGCAGGGCACTACGGCCCTTGAAATCATCGATGCCTGCAAGGACATTGATGCCATCCTCGTGCCCATCGGCGGCGGCGGCTTTGCTTCCGGCGTGGCACTGGCTACCAAACTCGTCAATCCCGATATCAAGGTCATCGGCGTGGAACCAGAAAACGCTGCCTGCATGAAGGCCGCCCTCACCAAAGGAAAAATCACCACGCTCAAATCTGCCGACACCGTAGCAGACGGCTGCGCCGTAAAGACGGCAGGTACGCTGACCTACGAATTCTGCAAGAAATACCTCGACGATATCATCACCGTATCCGAAATGGAAATCATGGGTGCCCTGCTGTCCCTGATCGAAAAGCATAAACTGATTGCTGAAGGCGCCGGCGTGCTTTCCCTCGCCGCCCTGTCCAAACTGCCCTTCAAGGGCAAAAAAGTAGCCGCCATCGTCAGCGGCGGCAATATCGATATCTCCACGATCTCGGCCTTGATTGAAAAAGCCAAGATTGCCCGTGGCCGGGTATTCTGCTTCGGCATCCTCCTGCCGGACAAACCAGGTCAGCTCCTGAACGTCTCCCGCATCCTAGCCGAGGAAAACGCCAACGTCATCGAGCTCAACCACAACCAGTCCAAAGTCACCAACAGCTTCAAAAAGGTCGTCCTCGAAGTCACCTGCGAAACCAACAACGAAGAACACGTGCAACGCATCATCAAGGCACTGCATGACAACGGATATGAGCTGGAACGAATCTACTAAAACTCCGATTCGTATTACGCCTCACCCCATGAAAAAGCACTGCACCAGCCCAGCCACACCAAACACAATGAATATCGCCGCCGACACTTTCTGCATGGTCGGGGGCGATATTTTTTTCTGCAGGTAATTGCCAGCCACCAGCCCCATGCCGTCCGCCACAATCATACCGACTACGGCACCAATGAAGACCATGAGCCAGCTATTCATCTCCGAAGCCAGCGCCACTGCCGCCAGCTGGGTCTTATCCCCCATTTCTCCAATGATAAAGGTCAATGCTACGGTCATCACCGGGCCGAAACGGCTGGTCTGGCATTCTTCCTCTTCATCATCGGTTTCACCTTTCAGCGACCAAAGACCAAAGCAAATGAAAAGGATAGAGGCCACAATCGCCATCTTCTCCGCAGGCAGGAAACTGCCAATGGTGGCCCCCAGCAGTACCGCCAGCGCATGCACCACGATAATCCCCAGCGTCATGCCCACAAACACCCGGCGGCTGTCATATCGCCCCGCCAGTGCCATCACGAGGAACTGTGTCTTATCTCCCATCTCGGCAAAGAATATCAACAAAAACGCCGCCCAAAAAGCCTCCATGAAAATCCACTCCTAAACTTTTACACAATTGATAGGTCTAATTATAGCGCCGTTGCTGAGATTTTGTCGATAGGGTTTTACAGCATTTCGCAGGACTCTAAAGGGGTAACTCTTGAAACGCCAGTTATTTACTGACTTGTCCAAGAGTTACCCCTTTTGTTTTTTACAGGCTCTTATTCTTCTTCGCTATCGCTGTTTTCCACTGGGGAGCCATTAGCCCCCTTACCAGTCTCTGTGTTGTCTGCTGCTACAGACACAGTTGTCACAGCATTTTGTGCACTACTTTCCGTCTTCGTAGCAGCTCCCATCTGCTCGGCAGCCGTCCGGGAAATCTCCTGCTGCTCTGCTTCTGGCATATCCCTGAAGTTTTCAACCATTATATTTTGCACCAGTTCCACCGTAGATTTCTGCTCCGCCTTCACCGGTTCTGCAGCGGGTTCACCCGTCGGCTGGTCAGCAGGACTGTCTACCGGATCGTCAACAGGTTTATCGGCAGGATTCTCCGCGGGGGTATCTGCGGGGGTATCTGCCGGAGTATCCGCAGGATTCCCGCCCGGGTTATCCGTCGGCGTGTCGGTCGGATTATCCACGGGGTTATCCGACGGCGTAACAATCGGCGTATCCGTCGGTTGCTCAGGAACAGGCTCAGAAATCGGTTCAGGCACAGTCACTGCATACTTGGCGCCCCAGATACTTTCCATCGTGGTGCTCAGTTCTGCAGATGTTTTCTCTGTGCCACAAGCTACAATACCATTGACCGTTGTACTACCAGTTTCCGTGTAGACTACATTACTGTAACCACTATTCCCCGTCCCCATAGCATATAGTACATTATTCAATGTAAGGTTCAATTCCTTTCCTGGATGACGATAAACCGTACCTATAATGGCACCATTGTTGCCATAAGGAGCTTCTACCTTACCATTGTTAAAGACATTCGTCAGTACTGTTGCTTTATTGTCATAAGCATCTATCGAGCCAACAATACCACCGGCATCCCCATAATATACCGTTTTCGATGTCTTAGTCTCCATATCGTAATCTTGTCTAGTGGATCCTGTAGCTTTTACTGTTCCCATATTATAGGCATTCTCTATCGTGCAGTCTCCTGCGCCCCACACTATACCAGCAGCATATTCCTGCCCTTCGATATTGCCATAATTCTTCACATTGACCAGCCTGCTCTTCGCAGGAGTAACACTCAAAATTCCCGCAGCATCCACGCCGTATACATTCGCCCTGTTTGTCACATTGCGGATAGTTACGAAATTCTGTACCGAGTCATTATCATAGATAGTCGCATACGGACCTACGCCGATAACACCACCAAGATAGAATGACCCTTTAACCGTACCAGAAACCTCAACATTGGATACCGTACCAGCTACCATATCACCAGCCAAAGCGCCAACTGCCCCACCATTTTCGATATAAACATCGGTCAGATTGAGATTTTTCACCGTTCCATAAAGCATCGTTTGCGTTGCACTATCGCCATTGCCAATCCGGCCAAACAAGCCAACATAAGTCATCACTTTCTGATATGTACTACCATCCATAGGCGACGTAGCATTCATCTTTAAATTGGTCATATTTAAATTAGCAATGCGATATCCCAGACCATTGAAATATCCTGTGAATATGCCATTATCTTTGCTACTATTATCCCCCAGGGGTACCATATCTACCCCCTGCAAGTCAATGTCTTCACTAAGCAGATAATTACCTGTCCCTCCTACCTCAGACAGATTCGCTTTTTTTAGCAAGGTTGCCCCAGCAACAGTTGCGCCCGTATTAATTTTATTGGATGTAAAATTATCTGCCACGCCGCCGATAATGACTTTTTCTGCGCCAGTGATGGTATTGACGCTTTTATCCAATACATCCGTGTTTTGCAGCACCACTTCCCCAGCGTTGACGGTCAGAGAGTTGGCCGAGCTCACCGTACAGAGTGCCACGGAGATATCGCTGCCGTCAGTAACGCCGTTAGCCTTGAGTATGCCCGTGCTGACAAAATCGCTTTTCACGGCATCCGTGATATTGTCCAATGGGGTAGTCGAAGCAGTCATAGAAGCCGCATTGACGGTGGCAGAAGCACCGAACACAACGCCATTGGGGTTGACGAGGAAGATATTCCCCCCCACATTATTGATGGTACCCATGATATTGGAGATATCCGGCCCGGAGACCAGATTCAGATAATTCTTGCCGTCAAAGTTGACCACTTCGCCCTTGTCGATACTGAAGGACTTCCAATTAATGATATTATTAGCTGCCGTGCCCGTGATATCCATGTTCGTCTCAGCAGTCAGAGCAATCCTGGCCGTGTCGCTGACGCCACCCTGCGGCATTGCCTGCACTAGGGGAATGATGGAGAACATGCCCACACCCAGTGTCAGGGCAATCTTATATCCCAGTTTTTTCATCGATACTGACTTCTTCATAAATAAACCGTATCCTTTCATCTTGCATTTCCTTTATTACCAAAGTTTTCCCAACATGAACCAGACCCGCTGTTTTGCCTGCGCATCCCGGCTGACATTGTCCCCCAAACCAATCCGGCGAGCATAATCCACGCGGACAAAGAAATCATTGGGGCGTGTCCAGGCCAGTCCCAGACCCCAACCTTTGAGCGTGGTATCACGCAAGGCAGCGGCATCTTCCTTGCTGCTGACATGTCCGATATCAAAATAAGTGGACAAAGCCAGCCCCTGCACACCGGGAATATGGTACCGTACTTCTGCTGTGGCCTGATAGCCATTATCCCCGGAGCCTTCCCCCTGCGGATAGGCTCTTACGCCTGTGGCACCGCCCAAGTACATCTCTTCACTGGAATCCAAGTCTTTGCCAGCCAGCTGCGCCGTGCCCTTGAGCAGGATATCCCATTCCTTGCTGAGCTTCTGCACCACAGACAGGTCGGCTACGCCCTTACTGTAATGGCCTTTCTGCGCTAGTTCACCAATCCGCACGCCATTTATCTTGTGCCGTCCTGCGATATGTCCGGCATAACCGGTCACACCATAGGTCACGTTGGTATTCTTTCCTTTCTTGAAGCCGCTGACTCCCAGATGTCCGGCACTGCTCTCCTTATCCGTGCGGAAGCTAAAGCGATTCAGCTTATCCGTCATATCCCGATAGTCATAACCGTAGTTCAGGAACAAGGCCTCCTGACTGGTATGGAACAAAGGTGTGGTCGCATAGAGGCTATATGTCGTAGCCGTGCCTTTGGCACCGAGGATTTCCAGCGCCTTACCCAGCTGATAGTTGGCATGGGACACGCCCAGACCTACACGGGTACCGCTACGGCCAGTGGACAGGTCATAGCGCAGACCGATATTCTTCTGGTGGGCATTGGAAACCATGCCATTGATGCCCAGATGGTCGCCATTACCTGACAGTTCATACCAATCTGCCGTCAGCCCGTAACGATAACGGCCTGCAGATTTACTGCCGTAATTGTTGGCGTAGAGCACATAGGTTTCGGCCTTGCCATCCTCCACCTTGATAGTCAGGTTGCTTTCCCCTTTTTGTGCGCCTGGTTGCAACAGACCGCCGGCCTTCACCCCGCCCAAACCAATGATGTTATAGAGGGCGGTTTCCAGCTTCTTCCCTTCTACGATTTCGCCAGTCTTAAGTCCCTTGACCAGACGCTTGATGGCTGCATCCTTCACCTTGCTCTGATTGTCAATGATGATGTTGCCAAATTTACCGGGTTCTACCGCAATGACAATCCGCCCATCCGTTGTCCGTTGAGCAGGCAGATAGGCCGTAGCCGCCGGATAGCCATGAGCACGGAAATAGCGGGTGACTTCTGCCGCCGCTGCATTTAGCTCCTTGAGTGTGACCGTTTGCCCCTGATATTTGGCCGCAATCTTAGCGAGATCTTCGTCCTTGAAGCGGATGCCATCCTCCGGTTCGATGGACAGCGTGTTCAACGTAAAGCTTGCCCCATTGCTCAGTTCGGTGGCCTCAAC
Source organism: Pseudoselenomonas ruminantium (assembly GCF_900142515.1). Lineage (GTDB taxonomy): Bacteria > Bacillota > Negativicutes > Selenomonadales > Selenomonadaceae > Selenomonas_A > Selenomonas_A ruminantium_D. Next base: position 64,912 of record NZ_FRBC01000008.1, read on the forward strand.
ATTGCTGCTCTCAATTCCTGCCTGCGCCTGATTGCGTTCCAAATTCTCCCGCGCCACACCGGGATTTTCCGGCACAGCCGGAGCAGCCATTGCCGTCCCCGCCCACAAAAAGCCTGTGGCCATTGCCCAAGCCGCACATTTCTTATGACTAACGTGAATTCCCATGTTCCTAAATCCTTTCTTACTTTATCCTCTTTACCAATATTCTACAGTGATATTGGCTGAATTACGGATATATATTAGCACTTTCGTCCCACCTCGTAAAGATTTTTATTTACTAATTTTAGCAAAATCTTTTCCACCTAAGATTTCAACGACTGCACTCCTGACAGACGGGGGTCAGCTTGTATGACCTCGGCTGACTTCTCACGATAAATCTTATTTCAACCATGACCGCCAATATTCTATGGCGTCGGCCATGTCCGTGAGACCTCCCCGCTACCGGGCGGTCTAGGGACTTTCACCCATTAGAGTGCGCCCATGCCGGGCGCACATAAAAACCGGCCCGCATATTTACATCTGCGAGCCGATTTTATAATTTTCATTTATTTTCAACAGAAGAAAACAGTACTATATTTTCTCCTGTCTTAATGTTTATCTTTTCTTTATGCAAAATTGTAAATCTGTGTTGGCCTGATGTATAATCCCGTGCATCCCTGAACAATGAGCGTGTAACATAACAGGATTCACCATCTTTCGCTAAAAACACATATATGGCTATGCTACGCGCGCCATCCGTAATAACATAGTCTGCCGGTATCGCTGAAAACCTTGCCTGACCATAACGGGCATCAAAGCTGAACAGCAGATTATCTTCATCCAGAATGTTTTCCAACTGTCCGGCCAACTTTATTCGTTCTATCAGCTGGCTGCTCAGAAAATCACTTCGCTCGATAGTAGCTAATGAAATTTTCCCTCTTAGAATTTCATCAAAAATTACTGAAGTTGAGCGCCTACGTCTTAACCGCAATTGGTCAATATCCTTTAACTTATGAAGCCCTGCAATATGATGATAATGCGCGTTATCAAACCCCAGCGACAAATTTACCAGCTTTCCCGCATGAGCTATCTTCAAACCATACCTTATGTTTTTCAATCTTGCAAATGCCTTCGCTGATTCACGCAACCAATCAGTCTCTTGTTTCATAAAAGTCTCCGAAAAAAAATAGCAAAGGCCCTGCCGTGGCAGAGCCTTTTTGCACATTTTCTGTCAGCCAACTATTTCATGGCCTAAGCTAGGTCGTGGCAACGTGCAAGCCCGGAAACGTGGCTCATCATGGCAACGCATCCTAGCACGCCCCCATGAGTCAACACCAATTAACAGACAATCCAGTCATCTGTTGTTATACTATAATTATAGGTCAACATAGAAATACCGTCAAGGGCAAAAAAAGGCCTGCAGATTGCTCTGCAAGCCATTTCTATTGCTTATTTCAGATCCTCGAACTCCGTTCCCGTAGCCCGCAAGCGAGCGATTGCTCGGCGCAGGGCCAGCTGGGCACGTTCGATATCGATATTTCTGGCTTCGTCGCCTCCCTGATGGAAAGCGGCGATACGCTCTTTGGCGCGGTCCATGGCGCGCTGGGCACGATTGATGTCGATATCAATCGGCTGTTCAGCGGCGGTAGCCAGCACCGTGATTTTTTCCGGCGTGACTTCCATGAAGCCGCCGGATACAGCGATAAGCTGTTCGTCCCTGTCAGAACTGTTGAGGCGCACGCGCATGGCATGGGGCAGAAGGCCCGTCACCAGAGGAGCGTGCTTGGGCAGGATACCGAGCTCGCCGCCCGTAGAACGGACGATAAGCATGTTGATATCTGCGGCATAAACCACTTTATCCGGGGAGACAATCTCTAGCTGGATCGTAGCCATAGATTATCCCTCCTTTTCCAAGGTCTTTGCTTTCTCCACAGCCTCGTCGATGTTGCCTACCATATAGAAGGCAGCTTCCGGCAGGTCATCATATTTACCTTCGAGAATTTCCTTGAAGCCGCGCACCGTTTCTTTGAGCGGCACGTATTTACCCGGCGAACCGGTGAATACTTCGGCCACGAAGAACGGCTGGGACAGGAAACGCTGAATCTTACGCGCACGGGATACGGTGAGCTTATCTTCATCGGAAAGTTCTTCCATACCCAGGATGGCGATGATATCCTGCAGTTCCTTGTACTTCTGGAGCACAGCCTGCACGCCGCGGGCCACCTGATAGTGTTCCTCGCCGAGGACTTCGGCATTCAGGATACGGCTGGTGGAATCCAGCGGGTCAACGGCGGGATAGATGCCCAGCTCGGCAATCTGACGGGAAAGTACCGTCGTTGCATCGAGGTGGGTGAATGTGCCAGCCGGTGCCGGGTCAGTGAGGTCATCGGCGGGCACGTATACGGCCTGTACGGAGGTGATGGAACCTTCCTTGGTGGACGTGATACGTTCCTGCAGCGCACCGATATCGGTGGTCAGGGTCGGCTGATAACCTACTGCAGACGGCATACGACCGAGCAGTGCGGACACTTCGGAACCTGCCTGGATGAAACGGAAGATGTTATCGATGAAGAGCAGCACGTCCTGATGCTGGACATCACGGAAGTATTCTGCCATGGTGAGGCCCGTCAGACCTACACGCATACGAGCTCCGGGAGGTTCGTTCATCTGACCGTATACGAGAGCGGTCTTGCCGATAACCCCGGATTCCTTCATTTCGCCCCAAAGGTCATTACCTTCACGGGTACGTTCGCCTACGCCGGCGAATACGGAGTAACCGCCATGCTCAGTAGCGATGTTATGGATAAGTTCCATGATGAGCACGGTTTTGCCTACGCCGGCACCGCCGAACAGACCGATTTTACCGCCGCGGGCATACGGAGCAATCAGGTCAACGACCTTGATGCCCGTTTCCAGTACCTGTGCACTGGTTTCCTGGTCTTCGAACTCAGGAGCCGGACGATGGATGGGCCAATACTCAGCGGCTTTGACCGGAGCAGGGTCCTTGTCAACAGTCTGGCCCAGTACGTTGAAGATACGGCCCAGAGTGCCTTCACCAACGGGAACGCTGATGGGCGCGCCGGTATCTTCGGCTTCCATCCCGCGGGTGAGACCATCCGTGGAGCTCATGGCGATGCAGCGGGTTACGCTGTCGCCCAGGTGCTGCATGACTTCGACCACGAGGTCGATGTCCACTTCACCAGCTTTGCCCTTGATGGTGATTGCGTTCAATATTTCCGGCAGTTCGCCCGCCGGGAATTCAATATCTACGACAGGTCCGATAACCTGTACGACTTTACCTTTTGCCAATGGTAAACCTCCTTACGATGCCCTTATTTCAGAGCTTCGGCACCGCCAACAATCTCGGTGATTTCGTTGGTGATACCTGCCTGACGTACCTTGTTGTAGTAGAGGTCCAGTTTGCTGATAAGCTCTTCTGCGTTGTCCGTTGCATTGCTCATGGCGTTCATGCGGGAGCTGAGTTCGCTTGCCGCAGACTGCAGGAGCGCTGCATAGATGGTGGTGTAGAGATACTGCGGCAGCAGGCTCCCCAACACCGTTGCTGCATCCGGTTCATAGATGTACTCGGTAACCGGGCCATCGGATGCCTCTGCCTCGAAAGGCAGGAGCTTCAACACCTGCGGTTCGCAGTTGATGGCCGAGATGAACTTCGTATAAACCATCTGCACTTCGCGGATCTCGCCGGTCTTGAAGCGTTCCACCAGATCATCAGCCAATTTCTTGGCCAGATCGAAGCTGGGGCGCTCGCTGACGCCGATGACGCTTTTCACTACGTCATAGCCGCGATTCTTGAAGTGGCTGGTACCCTTGCGGCCGACGATGACCATGGGGGTGTTGGCCTTATCCTCTACCAGTGCTTCCGCTGCCTTGCAGGCATTGGATGAATAAGCACCGGCGAGGCCCTTGTCACTGGTGACAAGCAAAATGAGCTTTTTGCCATCCTCATGCTTAGCCAGAAGCGGGTGGGAAAAATCATTTCCCGCGGTGGCAGCAATCTGCTGCACCACCTGCACGACTTTTTCCGCATAAGGTTTGTTGGCCAGGGCGGCCTCTTTCGCATGGCGCAATCTGGAAGTTGCAACCATGTTCATGGCACTGGTTATCTGCTTGGTACTCTTTACGCTCTTGATGCGATGGCGGATGTCCTGTAAACTAGCCAAAAAGAATCACCTCGCTAACCTTATGCCATTTTGTATGTTACAGTTTCCTTGAATTCCTCGATAGCTTTCTTCAGATCTGCTTCGATGGCATCGTCAAGTTTCTTCTGTTCGGCAATCTTAGCACCGATATCCGGATGCTGAGCACGCATGAACTTCAGGAAGTCATTATGGAACTCAACGACTCTTTCCACCGGAATGTCAGCCAGGAACCCGCGGACAGCCGTGAAGATCACCATGACCTGTTCCTGTACGAGGAGCGGGCTGTACTGTGCCTGTTTCAGTGTTTCAACCATGCGGGCACCGCGGTCGAGCTGTGCCTTGGTGGCCTTATCCAGGTCAGATGCGAACTGGGCGAATGCCGCAAGTTCACGATACTGCGCCAAATCCAGACGCATGGTACCAGCAACCTGTTTCATAGCCTTGATCTGCGCAGAACCACCTACACGGGATACGGACAGACCTACGTTGATAGCCGGGCGGATACCGGAATAGAAGGCATCGGATTCCAGCATGATCTGACCATCGGTAATGGAGATAACGTTGGTCGGAATGTAGGCGGAAACGTCGCCGGCCTGCGTTTCGATGATCGGCAGAGCCGTGATGGAACCGCCGCCCAATTCATCATTGAGCTTTGCTGCACGTTCGAGCAGACGGGAATGTAAGTAGAATACATCACCGGGATATGCTTCACGTCCGGGCGGTCTGCGGAGCAGCAGGGACATGGCACGATATGCAGCAGCGTGCTTGGTAAGGTCATCATACACGCAGAGGCAGGCCTTGCCCTGATACATGAAGTGCTCAGCCATAGCAACACCGGCATACGGAGCCAGATACTGCAGCGGTGCACTGTCAGCTGCCGTTGCGGCAACGACGATCGTATACTTCATTGCACCGGCTTCTTCGAGAGTCTTGACCACGCGGGCTACGGTGGAAGCCTTCTGGCCGATGGCTACATAGACGCAGATACAGTTCTGGTCATGCTGGTTGAGGATGGTATCTACAGCGATAGCCGTCTTACCGATACCACGGTCACCGATGATGAGTTCGCGCTGGCCACGGCCGATAGGTACGAGGGCATCGATAGCCTTCAGACCAGTCTGCAGCGGTTCCTTAACGGGCTTGCGGTCCGCAATGCCCGGTGCACGGTACTCAACAGGACGGAAGGTGTCGGCTTTGATTTCGCCTTTGCCATCGATAGGACGGCCAATGGCGTCAACAACACGGCCAATCATGGCTTCGCCTACGGGCACCTGCATAATCTTGCCCGTACGCTTGACCTGCGCACCTTCTTTGATCTGGGTTTCGCCGCCCAGGATAACGGCACCTACGTTGTCCTGTTCAAGGTTCAGGACCAAACCAAATATATCATTACCAAAATCCAACAGCTCACCGGCCATGGCTTTTTCGAGGCCATGGATATGGGCGATACCGTCACCGATTTCGATAACCGTGCCAACTTCATCGACGTTCAAGTCTACTTCGTAGTTCTTGATTTGGTCTTTGATGATGGCCGTTATTTCTTCCGGATTCATTTTCATAACTTAGCTGTCACCCCAGTTTCTCACTTGCTCGTCAGTAATTCTTTTTGCAGCGCCTGGAGGCGTCCGGCCACACTGCCGTCGATACGGCGGTCGCCAATCTTGACCACCACGCCGCCCAAAAGGGCTGGATTCTCGTGGAGGCGCAATTCCACCTTTTTCCCGGTAACCTGCTGCAGTTTCTGAGCGATTTTTTCCTGCTGTGCCTTAGTTGCGGGCTGAGCCGTAGTCACATCGGCAATGACAATGCCGCGTGCGGCGTTGGCCATTTCCCGATACTGTTCGGCAATAACCCCGAGAAGAGCAAAGCGGCGCTTGTCCACCAGGAGCAGCAAGAAGTGGTAGATGCTCGGAGAAAGCTCCCCTTCATACATCTTCGTCACCAGTTCTTTTTTCGCTTTGCGCTCCACCTGCGGATTGGCAAAGAAAGCCTTGGCTTCCGGAACAGCTTCGAGGTCTTTCTTGACTTCAAGCAACTCCTCGCCATATTTTTCCAACTTGCCTTCTTCTTCAGCCAGCTCAAAAATCGCGCGGGAATATTTATGTGCAAGCTGTAAGTTTAGCATGGCAAATCACCAATCTTATCCTTGTCCAGCTTATCCACAAATTCCGTGATAAGCGCTTCATTCTCAGCCGAATCCAGATTCTTGGCGATGATCTTGCCAGCAGCTGCCATGGAAAGCGACACCATTTCAACGCGCAGCTTTTCAACAGCCTTGGCTCTATCGCGCTCAATATCGGCCTGAGCAGCTTTCTTCATCTGCTCGATATCGGCTTTCACCTTCTGCTCCTCTGCCTCACGGAACTCAGCAGCACGCTTTTCCGCATTCTTCTGAATTTCTTCAGCTTTCTTGGTAGCAGCAGCAAGTTTTTCCTTGTACTGCGCCAGCAGCTTGTCGGCCTCTGCCGCATCGGCATCGGCTTTGTCAAGGCTTTCCTGAATCTTATCCTGACGGGCTTTGAGCATATTCACCACGGGCTTATACGCAAATGCACGGAGCAGAACTACCAAAATCAGGAAGTTGATGATCTGTGCAAAAAACGTCCCATTTAATTCGATCAATTCCTATGCCCCCTTTTCGTAAAATTCATCAAAGAAAATTATTTGATGAGCGGGTTTGCATAGAGCATGATGAGGGCAACAACCGTTGCAATGATAGCCATGGACTCGATCAGACCAACGGAGATCAAGGTGTTGGTGAAGAGCGTGCTCTTTGCTTCCGGCTGACGGGTGATACCTTCGATGAAGCGGCTCGTCACGAGACCATCACCGATACCAGCGCCGATTGCGGCCAGACCCATCGTAATACCTGCGCCAACGAGAGCAGCGGCTACCATAATTGCGTTTTCCATGAAAAAATCCTCCTTAAATCTTCAATCAAAAATTCCCAGTTTGTCTTAACCTTCCTCTTCGCTCTTCACTGCATTGGCAAGATATGCCATGGACAGCATGGTGAAGATGAAGGCCTGTACTCCGCCGATAAAGATACTGAACGCCAGCCAGATAACTGACGGGATCGGCATCCAGATTGGCATGAGCTGCAGCAGGATGATGATAAGGATCTCACCTGCCAGAATGTTGCCGAATAGACGGAAGGCCAGCGTGATTGGCTTAGCGACTTCCTCTATGGCGTTGATGATGACAAAGACCGGCGTGGGCTGGAAGAAATGGGCGATATAGTGACCGCCTTTCATGTAAAGCCCCAGTCCATGCACCATCACGATGACCAAGAGTGCAAGGCCTAAAGTGGTGTTCAAGTCATTCGTCGGCGATGCCATCTTTGGGATAAGTCCCAGCCAGTTGGAAACCAGCAGGAACATAAAGAGCGACACGACAAAGGGCGCCAGGAAGCGTCCGTTCTTGCCCATGGTCGCATCAATCTGTTCATGGAGCCAGACCACGATTGCCTCCACCACATTCTGCCAGCCGGTTGGTACCAGTTGCAGATTGCGGGTTGCCAGCACTGCGATGAGCAGTACGATAGCCATCGTAATCCAGGTCATGACCAGAGTTTCCCAATTGAAGGTAAAGCCGGCAAACTGCACTACTTCGCGAACACCGATTTCATGCATATACCTCAACCTCCTCCCAGGAATTCCTGAGTTACTATTTGACGCTATTCATGTGAATCATAAGAACCATAGCCCAGGCATAACAGAGGACAAAGCCCAACGCCACCATGCTGAACACCTGCGTAGAAATCTGGACGGCTGCGAACAGGACAATAAATAATACCATCAATCGCAAAACCAGCCCCCAAAGCATCTGCCGCTTCGCATTGCCAGCCGAAAGCTGCGCGGCTCTCCACAGCCGCATGGACATGTTTCCTAAAAATACCAGGCCCGTAATGAAGCCAATGATAAGCGCCCCGATAAGCTCTGCCGTGCCATTTGCCACAAGCATGCTGCCTATCGCGAGAGTGATTACCCCCAACCCCATTATAAACCTTTTCATGAATACCGGCAAAATTTCTTTCATATTCCTCCCTCGGCTAAAAGCCTTACAGTTGAATATCCGGGCTAATGCCCACTTTGTATTATTCAACATAAAGGTAAAAATTCCTTTAGAAATAATGAATTTTTTTCACTTTTTTTGTAAAAATTTTTTTAGCCTTGAAAGATTTTTTATGGACCAAAGCAATGTGATTATTTTCATTTATACTACGATAACCCATTTGTCGTGCTTTATCGCGTTTGGTCGCAATGACTATTATAGGCAAATTATTGCTAAAAGGCAAGCAGTAATGAAAAATATAAATAAATTTATTTACATATGATAAATATCATATATCTTAGCATAATAAAAAAACCTCCCCCTTCGGGGGGAGGCTTGGATTTACCGGATATTGATGGTGGTGCTATGCTGCACCTCTGCCGCTTTCGGCATGTTCACATGGAGAACGCCATCCTTGAATTCCGCATCAATCCTTGTCTCATCGATATTATCGATATAGAAGGAACGGCTTACGGAACCCATGCGGCGTTCACGGCGGATGTAATTGCCCTTATCGTCCTTGTCGCCCGACTCGCTCTGCTGTTGGGCGGCAATGGTCAGATAACCGTTCTGATAGCTGAGGTTTACGTCCTCCTTCTTCATTCCCGGCAAATCTGCGGTGAGTTCATAATGATCGCCATTATCCTTCACATCGACCCGCATACCGCCGCCGGCACTGAAGTCAGACAGGGTGGGGAAGAAATCATCATGGAAGAACGGTTCATTGAACACATCCCAGATACTGCGCGGAGCATTACCTGCTGCCAAATCCTTGCGACCGCCAAATGGAACCAGACCAAACATAATCAGCAACCCCTTTCTCAATATATACCGGTCAAGGGAGTTTGCTGTGCCTCTCTTGACTATCTGTAACATTTCGGTAATCAGGTTTCCTTGTTTCTCTCTTTCCTGATTACAAGTATATAATAGCACAAATAGTCAAAAAGTCAATAGGTCAAAAAGAAAAATCTTTACTTTATTCCACAAGTTTTTGAATCTGTTCCCAATCGCCTTCCTTCGCTGCGGTCTGCAGCTCCAACAGCATCCTGGCCGGCTGCTCTGGCAGGATATAGCCCTCAAGGGTTTCCAGCATATACTCCAGACTGTCTCCGTCCCTGGCTTCGGCAATCTCCCGCAGTGCTTCAATGGTTTCCAAGAGTTCCTCATCCGTGATTGGCAGCTTTTCTTCCTTCTCAATCAGCGGCATGTTTTTTTCACTCTTGACAGGTACCCAGTTCAACACACGCTGATTGATGGCAAACGAGCACTCCGTCCCCTTGCCTGCTTCCGATTCCATCTGCAGTTCACTGCCAAAGAGATGCAGCAGGCGCTGGGTGACATTTAGGCCCAAACCTGTTTCATTCAGCATATTGAGCGTTTTGTCCTCATTCAGGGACAACATCTCCTGCATCGCAGCCATATTCTCTGCCGTAATGCCGATCCCCGTGTCCTTGACTGTCACATATATCCGTATATCAGCCGGGCCGGTTTTTTCCACGCGGAATTGCAGCTGGATGGTGCCCGCCACCGTAAACTTCACGGAATTGCTCAGGATATTGAGCAGGATCTGCCGCAAGCGCAGTTCATCGCCATAAAGGACACTAGGCATGTCCGCTGGCATTTCCACCACAAAGTCCAGCCCCTTCGCCTCGGCTTCTTCGCCAATCTCACTCTTCAGATTGCGCACCAGATCGATGATCTTATACTCCCCTTCATTGATGGCAAATTCTCCGGCCTCCATCTGCAAATAATCGAAGATGCGCTGGATGATGTTATAGACCTTTTCCCCAGCAATATAGCAATCCTTGGCGTATTCCTTGATTTTCGCTTCCGTACTCTCTCGACGTATCTTTCGCTCCAATTCGATGACAGTCTTCAAAGGCTGGGCAATATCCCGCCCCACCCCTGCCAGGAATTTATACTTGGCAATACTGTTTTCCTCATTCTTGCGCGCCAAATCATGCAATTCCTGGTTGCTTTCGGCCAATTCCCTCGTTATGGCATCCAGGAATGCCGCCATGCGGGTAGATAACAGCATCTTGGTATTTTCCTGCTCCTCTTCCGGCTCATCAAAGATATTGAGCGCAGATTTGTTGCCCCCCTCCCGGAAGCCTACAGCCACCAGTGCACAGTTCAGCAGGCCGCCATGTCCCTGATAACAGTAGATCTCGCCGGTACCGCTGGAGCAGAACAATTGATTGGCAATGCGCTGATAATAGCGGATTTCCTCACTTTCCTGCATCTGCAGGAAGAGACTGCGGGTACCGCAGGCGCTGATATACATGCCTTCCGGAGCAAACTGGCTCATCTTCTCACTGGCCAACTCCGTCTCATGCAGGAAATCCTCCCGCACGGCATAGGTGAGGCGCACACGCTCACCGACCTTCACATCACCATTGAAGAAAATCCGGCCTTCTTCGTCAAAGCCTGGCGGCACCCGGGCTATCAGGCAGTCATTCCGATTGATTGTCAGGGGGAACTCCGCAATATTGTAGACGAAATTCTCATCCGGCTTTACTTTCAGATAATGCCGGTAAATATCGACAGCTGGCATATTATCCAGCCTGCTGATCACATTTGGCCCCATGGTTTCCGTAATCACCATTTCCTTGCCAATCGGTTTCCAGCTCAGCACATAATCTGCCCGCACGCTGAGGTTTTTTCCGCAGAACATGACCACAACTATCCCCTGCTCCATCACCTCACTGCCCAGCAGGAAATACTTTTGCCGGTGATCGCTCAATATGTCACTGCTGGTAATGGACACTTCCTCACCAACATGCCCAACAGAACCGGTCATATTACCAAAGACCACCACATTCTCATTCCCACAGACAAAAGCCTCCAGGAAACGGCCAAAATCCGCATCCATGGTTCCCAGCACCAAAGCTGCCCGCACATCCTGCATGGCTGCCATCTTTTGCCCCAGCTCCAGTCCTGTCCGCCCATAATCTTCTGGCACACCAGCTATCTCCGCCAGCCGAATCTTGGCATTCTGGAAGAAACTGCAATTGATGCGCATATAACCACCAGCGTTACCGAAGAACAAGGTTTCCGTCATACCGACTACCACAGCCCGGGGCAGGAAAACACGGATCTTTTCCCGTACCTTCATCGCCTCTTCCAGCGGCATCTTATGGAACGACAATTGCATGAAAATCGCATTAGCCTGCTTGCTGGCCGGCCGCATGGAAAGGGTCTGCAAAACCTTCTCCAGCTTGTCCCAAAAGCCCTGATCGCCGGCACTCCAATTGAGTGTATAATTATACTGAATCATTCAATCCTCCTTATGGCAAAAAATCCCTTACGAGGAAACGCAAGGGATTGTAAACATATCAACGACCATCATTTGTTTGTACTATTCGCCATAAGGGAAAATTTTCCCTTCATCCTAAGCAAGAAATTTCCGCACATCAGCAGCAGTCTTCCCGCAGACCAACATCAACTGCAATAACAACCGCGCCTTGCGGGGATTCAGCATGCCACTGGCAATGAAACCTGCCTGCTCATAAGATTCTTCGGCTTTGGTCACCATGCCAGCGGGACTGCTGCTAGACCGAACCACGATGATACCGTTTGTCACGGCTGCAGCCAGTTCTTTCTCCACACGTTCGGGGATACTGCCATTCCCCATACCTGCATAGACAATCGCCTTAGCACCAGTTTCGGCCACAGCCTTTACCAGACGTCCATCATCATCACCATGCCCATAGAGAATGGGCACATAGGGGAGTTCATCCTGACGAGTCAAGATTTCGCTGGCCCCCAGGGCATTCGGCAGATGATGACAATCCGGACAATGGAAGAACACCACCTGTCCATCATTCACCACACCAATGGCCCCGCCATTCGGAGACTGGAACGTTTCTACAGCCATAGACGATAACTTCGTCACCTGACGAGCACTATGGATTTCATTATTGAGCACCACCATCACACCCCGGTCCCGGGCATCGTCAGCTGCCGCTACCCGTACCGCATCCAAGATATTCAAAGGCCCATCCGCACTAAGTGCCGTAGCCGGACGCATAGCACCAGTCAATACTACAGGCTTATCGACAAAGTGCACCAAATCCAACAAATAGGCACTTTCCTCCAACGTATCCGTGCCATGGGTAATCACAACGCCGTCCACTTCATTCGACAAAAGCAGTTCCCGCACCCTTTTGACAAGCCGCAACTGATCCGCCGCTGTTATATCCTTGCTATCAATGGCTGCCAGCTGTTCACCGGTAACCCTGGCCACAGACGGAAGCCCAGGCACAGCGGCGAGCAGATCATCCACCCCCACAGCTCCCGCCTGATAACCGGTAGTTGCAGCACTGTCTCCCGCCCTGCCAGCAATCGTACCGCCCATGGCCACAATATATATTTTCTTACCCATAGAGATTCCCCCTCATTATTCATCATCTATTATTATACGAATAATGAAAAAGACACGCAATTACTTATGCCGTACAACAGCTTCCTTTTTCCGCCAGCCATGCCGGGTGCGCCACTCGATAAAAATATGCCGCAAAGTCATCCACGGATGATACCATAACATCCGCGGTCCGCCAAAAGCCATGATTTCCCGGATCTTCGCCGCTTCCTCCTTGCCGTAACAATGAATCGGACACACACTGCAAAAAGTCTTGATATCCATACGTGGGCACTTTTCCAGTTTTCCCAACGCATAATCTGCCATCTTCTGGCATTCAGGACAAAGCTCACACTCCGCCTCGCGCAAATGCTTATGACCATGACAGTAAATCTTGATGATCTCACGTACAGTCCGTAACTCCTCCTGCCGCCTTTTATCCACATCTATCGACAAATCCATCCCTCATTTCTCGCAAATTTGCAACATTTTACCATAAAAATCAACATAAAACAGGTACAATTGTTACAAACCTGTGGAAAACAGGTAAATCTGTGGATAATTTTCATTTTTAGACACAGATTATCCACAGATTATATATCGTTATGCACATATCATCTGTGGATAACTGCTTTACGTCCTAATTCCCCTCAACTTACTGATAAAAAAAGTTTGACACCGCTATGTTTTTTCGCTATAATAGACAAGTGATTTGCGGGATGTAGCGCAGTTTGGTAGCGCGCCTGCTTTGGGAGCAGGATGTCGCAGGTTCGAATCCTGTCATCCCGACCATCCAAATCGCGTCAGTAGCTCAGTTGGATAGAGCAACGGCCTTCTAAGCCGTGGGTCGGGGGTTCGAATCCCTCCTGACGCACCAGGAAATTCAAGGGTTCCAGCGTTTTGCTGGGACCCTTTTTTGTGTTTAGTGGGGCATCAGGTGGGGCATTAACAAAAATGCTCCCTGAAAAACATGAAAAAACACCTCTAAGCTAGACGTATAATTATGCACGTATATCGATACATTATTCATATATTTTTTCTTCCATAATAATGAGCTTAGCCAAACAACTTTCCCAGTGCCTCCACAGCCTGCTTCTGCATATCCGGCAGCACATGACTGTAGGTATCCATAGTCACCTTTATAGAGCTATGCCCCAGTCGTTCCTGCACTATTTTGGGATTAACCCCTTGCTGCAAAAGCAAGGTTGCATGAGTATGTCGTAAACAATGGAAGGTAAAACCATCCGCAATTCTACACTTCTTAATCAGAGGCTTAAAATATCGCCTGCTAAAATTCGTGGGGCTGATGGGGGCACCAAATGGGCTGGTGAACACCAAGTTGTGCCATTCAAACACGTCCCCTAATTCGTCCGCATATGTTCTCTGCCACTCCCGGTACCGTTTCAATGCTTCTACATCCTCAGGCATAAGCAAAACGCGCCGACAGCCACCTCTGCTTTCATCCGCCGATTGATGACCTTCAGGTACAAATGCGCATCCGTAATTTCACAGGACTCAATTACTGCCCCCTTCATATCCTTGATAATCGGCAACACCGCAGCACAAAGCTCCAGATTATCCAAACGCCGATATCTGTCTGATAGAAAAGCCCGTACATTACCATCCATAATTCACAGCATGCGTCTGTCCTTGGTCTGCTGCAACCAGTTATTGACATTAGCATCGAGTAAAGCCGTTGCTTCCTTCTGCATGCGCTGATAATATTTCAGCGGTATTCCCAGCCGGGTAGAAATCTGTTGGTGAGCTAATGGATTTACCCCAAACTCGAGCATTTTTTCGCCCATATTCAAGGCCAGCTTCGAATTCCCTTCCTCTGTTCTGAATGACAGGCTACGACTATCCGCTACATAATCCTGCCTGACACTACGCTGTCTTTGAAGTTCCAGCCCTAATTCTTGTAATGTTCTGCCCGTTTTCACGTTGATTACCTCCTCAATTTTCCGCATAAGAAAAAGCACAGGCAATATTACCTGTGCTGGCTTCATGTTTATAATATGCAGTTGAAATCTGTTATTTGGGCACGAACTGAAATCGATCAATAAATGGACACATCGTACACCGTCACCGTAAATACATCTTCCTCGCGGTGTAGTCTGAGGACAATGCCTAAGCCCTCTGTCCCAGTATACAGGTGCGCATCTTTTTTACGCTCTAAGATCTCTGGATAATTCGCCATCCATTCAAGAACTTCACTTAAGCTCAAGTAAGGACGGATTTTCTCCAACAGGTCGTTTTTAAGGATAAACTTCAGACAAGCAGCGTCAAAATTCATTTGGATGTTCATAAAAATATACCCCTTTCCACAAAAGCATTTAAGCTGGCATATAGGCAGACTTCTCCCCTGCCTATATGCCAATCCTAGTGCCATTATCCATGTGAAAAGAGGTTTTCTCTTGGTAAGAATTATACAACCTTTATCTTCGATTGTCCAGACAATCATTACCCATTATTCAAACAGCCGACTGATAAATTTCGCCACTCAATAAATCTGCGCAGGAAATTTTCCCCGGACCTAAATGGCTGAGGGAATCCAGATAACTGCCAGTATCCATGAGTACCAGCCTGCCATTTTGTAACCACTGGGGCTTAGCCTCGTATCCTAACGCCTGCACGGGCGTATGCCCCAACACAATAATCTGCTCCCCATTATGCAGGTTAGGTCTTTCTGCTAAAGTTCTCCTCCACAACAAATCAACATCATCCTGCTCGGAGAGTGGCAGGCCAGGATTACAATTCGCATGCATAAACCAGTATGTCTGGTTATTTACCACAATCTCTGTACAAAGTGGTAATTTTGCGACCAGACTTAGCCAGTCAGCTATTAACTCCTCTTTTTTTCCTGTTTTCCGTATTCCCTCATAAGTAATCTGACCGCCATTTCCCAGCCACAAAGACAGAGACGAATCCAGCGAAAAAACTCTATGACCTTCACTGCTTGGTGACTCCAAAAATGCGTCATAAAACATCTGTTCATGATTACCGCGCAGAAATACCATGTTCTTCTGCCCATAATGCTCCATAACCCATTCCATAACAGGAACAGGGGCATCTCCGCGGTCAAGATAATCACCCAAAAACACAATTAAATCGGTCTCCGCATTAAAGCTAACCTTATCGTATACAGACTTGAATCTTTCCCATTTACCATGAATATCGCCTATAACCAGCAACCGATCAATTTTCTCCATTGTACGACATCTCCCCGTATATCCCCCTCTTATGTACATTCGCTCCAATAATATTTATTTTAGAAAAGTATCCTGTCAGGCTACCGCTCCCCCATGATATGTGTTATAATATGACCAACACTTGAAGAAACAACCCTTTTTAAAAGAGACATTGTTGTTCAGTAAATAACAGGCTGCTATCAGTCTGTCTATTTGCAGGACGATTTATTTGTCTATTTTAGAAAGGGATTTTTTTATGAACATTCAAATGGTATTTGATGAAGAAGTTCTGAAATTCATCTTGAAGAACAACCTGATTGATAAGTGCAGATCGCTTATCAATCTTTCGGAAGTGCTGCCCAGCCTTACCGAAGACCAGGAGGTGATGGATGTTCTGGAGAAGGGCGAGCCCTGCTTTCTCTGGTCTTGCTCCAGCGAAGTCGGCTTAGGCGTGACTTTTAAAATTCACAAAACCGATGGTACTTACCGCATAACCATTTACGATTTGGTTCCTCTCGACTGATAAGTCAAGGGAATATAGGCCGGTTCCTGTATGAATATATAGGAGCCGGCTTTATTTTGTACTCTCATCGATTCGTAGAAACGGGTGCGGACTCATATTTACGATTATCCCCAATCCTGCTAACCTCTTTTGCTCTTCAGTCAATTTGATATTACTGACTTTCGCTTCACTAACCGCATTGCCAGATTTCTTTTTATACTTGCTATACTTAGTATGTTTTTTCCTTATAGCCATGACCAGCCCTCCTCTTCCTACCTGCAATACTACATGTTCAACATCTTAATACACTTAATTGCCTCCTTCTCTTGCAGGCCAACATTTGTATCCGTCTGTACCAAATTTTTCTCTGTAAACTCTGCCATATTGGCCTCATCATCCATAATAACAAAATTCTCCACAGTATAATCCGTATCATTCAGCCATTTACGAATTTCATCGCCACGACACGCACCGGACAGTTCAGGCGTGCAATCCATAAGCTCCAGCCCATATTCCTTAAACCGCGCCAGTAGATTTTTACTTGCAGGAGTAAAACCTATTCGCCATGAGGATGACAGAACTATTTTAGCACCTGTTTCCTTTACGATATACTGCAATAGTTTCAAATGCGAATCTGTCTTCAATCTTATCGAATAGCCATCCTGCGCGGAATTCAGCACGCCATCCACGTCCAAGAATATCACTTTCAACTGTGGCCACCTCCTGCTATCACTCATTAAGCACTTCTACTAACGTATCCACGACTTCTTTTCTCAAATCTCCGTTTCTTAAACACATCTCTCCATATTCTAATGCATATATTGACTCCTTCGAATGTGCAGCTTTCTTATAGTTATTATAGGCTTCCTGCCGTCTTTCGCCCCAGCGCCCATAACCGTAATAACAAATATTACCTTTGGTAAAAGCAGCCCAGCCGTCACCGGATTCTATAGCCTGATTAAGCCATCTAATCACCTTCTTAAGCTTAACGTCCTTATTCTTTTTGGCCGACACTGCAAAAGTACCGTCTATATATTCACGCCCCAACTGCCCCAGCATTTCCAAACCGCTATCCTGTACCGCCTTATCCAGCCAAACCTTGTATTTTTTTGTTAAGTCACCAGCCAATGTTTCCTTGGCCATCTGCAAATACGCGCGTACCTTTTCTCTGTCACGGTCGCAAAGATGTCCTGTTTCATATGCTTCTGCCAAAAAGAACATTGCCTCCAAATCACCAGCAGATGCTAACTGCTCTTTTCCGTTGATGATTTCCGCATAATGTCGAACCTGCTCTATTTTCCTATTTAACCGCTCACACTGCTCTCGATAATAATCACACATTCGTTCTATTCTTTTTGCCGTGATATCTATAGGTCCTGATTCCTGTAAAAAATAATCAAAGATTTCATCGCTGTTCCAAGGATAATTATTCTGTCTTTGTTTCTCTTCCCATTCTGGCAGTTTCTTATCAATTTCATTGATTCCCTGCTCCGTACAACCTGCCAACACCAAAGCCGCCTCACGTTCTACTAAATGGATTTTTTCAGCTCGTCTTAACGTCTCTTCATCTAAATTACAGTCCTTACGAATATCCGCAAATTTTTGCATGCATTGACTTAGGAACCTTGCTTCCTCAAACTCTATACTTTTTTTGTTATAGAGCCATTCCACTATACTCCTTACTATTCTTTTTGCCCCTGTTCCTTCCGCACATATCTTCAGCTTTGTTCCTTGTTCCCAATCCAGTTGTGTTATCGATTTGGAATTTTTACGCCTTCTATTGTCACGATATACATAAGCCGTTGTCCAAGCACAATTATCCTCACATATAATTTCCGGCCTGCGTTCATCCACCACTACATCATAATTTTTCAACCGATAGGCTCTTCCAGCTTTACATAAATTACCTTTCGCCATATCTCTATCCCCTCAATATAATGTGTACTTAATGATAGCCGCCTTTATTCCCCAATCAAAATAGACACCCTAATCACATCATCCAATGATTCATCAATAGATGCGCCCCAAATAATCGCAGTCTGCTTATCATCCAGCCAATCGTATATTGTTTCACTAACTTCTTGAATTTCATACATACTTAAATTAGCTTCACTACCAGTAACATTCAACAGAACAGTCGTGCCTACACTTTGAGCTTTTCCATTCTGCTTTGTCAGTTTATTTATGGCCTCCATAGCAGCAATTTTACATGCTTTTTCACCTTCAGCTTCTCCCGTAGCTAACAACAACTTCTTTTTGTCGTTACACACGGCTTGAACATCACACAAATCCAGATTTACCAATCCCGGAATACACGCGACATCATATATAGACTTAACAGCTTGGTATATATTCTTGTAAATATCAGACTCTCCTGCATATTTTTCAGGATTTATGGTCAGTAAGGGTGCTGGTACTTCTATCTGTTCTACAGAAATCAATATTGGTATCAATACAGATATACAAGTATTCTTAGCTACCTCTACCGCTTTTTTTAGATTATTTACATCTTCCTTTTCCCTGCCATCAGCAATCAAAAAGCCTATATCTACACCTCGCCAAGATACTGACTCTAATGGATTTCCCTCCAGTAATTTAAACTCTTTAGCGAATCCTTGTTTATTCCATATTTCAGCTGTTTTACCAATATAACCCACGCTTAGATTACAAAATTTATCATCCATATTTTTAACTGTTTCAAACATTATAATTCCTCCCATGTTTCCTAAGGCATATTATAGACAGCAGCACAGGCAATACTGCCTGTGCTGAATTACTAGACTGCAATGAGTAAATATTAAGCTTCCGCCGTTTTAGGCTTCAAATCCGATAAAGCCTGATTCAACGAGTCCGACAAGTTATCCATCTTCTCTTTGAACTCCTGCACCCTGCTTTCCACGGAATCTGCCACTTCTTCCTTACTGGGTGCATCTGCCACCTGCGCTCGCAAGTCGGCAATGATTTCTTCGCCCTTTTCCTGCAGCGTAAGCTGAATCTTTTGCACCGATTCTTTTACCTGTGCATAGACCATTTCGCGCTCCTCATCCGTGGTGCACTCCTCCATTGCCCATTCTGCTTCATCGCGGATGTCCTTTACCAGCACTTCCAAAGCCTCCTCCGGGGTAACTTCGGCTTTTTCCACCGGCTTATCCTCTTCCATCAAATTTGCCAATAACCAACCGACAGCGCCACCAACGACAAAATTCCAGATCATAGCAATCTCCTCCTTACAAACTCCAATACTACTTGATTACTTAGATTATACAGAGCGTACACTTCTAAGTGGTATCCAAGCAGGCAACCTTGCAAATTTTTTATCATTTGCCTTCTTTGTACCCCGATAATACAGTAGTGCTATGACATCTCATGTCGTTTTGCAATTCGCCAAATAATTTTTTTCGAAAAAACCGATTCCATTACAGAATCGGCTGTTTTCTATCTATGAAGACATTTGTATTTTATTTGTTGCCTCGCCAATTGGTCAGTGTCTTGCAATCGTGCGTATACAGCGCCTCATTAATTTCATCTATATTGTATCGCTTCATTTCCAAGAAAAACTTCACAATCATATCCCCAAGACGGCTTTCCGACAAAGCATAGCCTGCCCGCTTCAATAAATCAGCAGCCTCATCCATAGACAGGTGCAAAGCAACCACGAAAGCCAGCACCGTCTCCTTAGTTGGATGATATTGCACATTATTGCGGATTTTGGCAAAATGCGCCTTAGTCACGCCTGCCGCGCTGTATATCTCCACCGGCTTGCGCTTCCGTTCCTTTATCCACCACATAAGTTTCTCCGAAAAAGACATTTCCAACTTGGCGGCCAATGACTCTATTCCTGTCAGGAATTCCGGCAATGCGATACAAGCAGCGAAAGGCGCTCCTATACCAAGGACACCACCAGTGGAAGCCTTCTTTTTAGGCTCCTCTGCAAAAGCCTTTTCTTCTGTCCCATCCGGGCGATAGTTCAGCAGTATATATTGTTCTAACTCTTCATTTAGCCCTTGCTCCAGCATACGCCATCCCTCCATCCTAATAACATTATTCGCCAGCCTGCAGTGAAAACCTGCCATCGTCTATCTCATAATCTTAATCTTCCATCAGCCCCCCTGATTCATGATATAATCGCAATATAAAGCAGTTCTTCGTCAAACAGTAACAGAGTAGGTTTTCGATATGGTAAGCTTCAAATGGGATTGGAATAGAGCTATGGAAGTACGAGCTGAAGAAGCTGCTGACGCAAAAACTACCGAATTCGTCCTCAATATGTTACGCGAGCATGAACCCTATGAAAAAATTTCCCGTCTCGCCTCAACATCCATGGAGAATGTCCAGCGCATTGCCCAGAAGAATAATATTGCTTACAGCTAACACATACACTCTTGCGCAACATGAAAAGCACAAGCTCAATCGGCCTGTGCTTTTCAATAACCAGTAAATCATTCCTAAGCAAATTTATGCCCCATCAGAGAATGCCTCAACTATCTCCTGATAATACTTTACACCGTCTTCATCATTATTCTGCATGCTTTGTTCCCATCTTCTCTGAGCAAAATTTAATAACCGCCCATCAATGCCAATAGGGATTTTGTACTCACGGGCAATTTGTAAAATTTCTTCTTCACTTGGTTCTTCAATTTCCTTCCCTGTCGTTTCCTCAATGTATCCCAATTCACCATTAGCTCGTTCAATGTCATCATCATCAACGGCAAAAGCTAAACTTAGAAAATAGCTCGCTATCGCAGCATCCCATTTTTCCTCTTCTATGAACCCATATCCCCTGTCACGATAAATTCTTGTCAAATGTTGTGGCCGAAACACATATTTATAGGCCTCCTTAGCTTCACGATGCAGGTTTTCTATATCTTCCTGATTTCTGAAAATATTAATTCGCTCAAATCGCAAATCCATTGAACATGGATTCCATTCCAGCCCCATCCGCAAAGTATTTAAAGCCTGCTCAAATTCCCCCAGCTCTACCAAAGCATAGCCACAATAATAATAGAGATCTGTTATTGGTTCAGTACGCCAAATTACATTTGGCGCTGTCTTGACACGTTTTTTATTCTTTTTACTCTTTGTGTTAATCCCCGACAGAAAGTTTATAAATATTTCAAACTGAAACATTTCATCAAAAGCATAGTATTCTTCAAATCCATATACTTTAAATTTCTTGACCTTTTTAATTTCTTCTTTCAGCAACGCTACAGCTTCACTATATTCTTTCTTATCAAGCAAATCTTTCGCCTTATCACAAACATTCTCAACATTCGAAAAGGCATTTGCTACTTCCTGATTAGCATATAACATAACTGTTATCCCCACAATTCTAATATATTTTTATTATTGTTCCCCAAAACGATTTATAATCAACTTAGCCAAACTTCTGACAGCTTCTTCAGCATCTTCTCCGCTTGCCCATATCTCGATTTCCGTCCCTTTACTCATACCTAAAGCCTCAATCATCAAGACATGCTTTGCATTCACTTTATGATTTCCCCTATGAATCTCTATATTAGAATCAAATCTATTTGCCATCCCTGCTAATATGGAAGCTGACCTTTCACATATTCCTGTGTAGTTTTTCACACGAACTGTAGATTTAGCTGTTTCTCCTTCCACAATGACCTCTGGTTCTTCTTCCATATTTTCTATATCAAGATTCCATTTGCCCTCTTTGACCATTTTGACCAGCATACGTTCTCCATCAAGCGAAGTGTTCAAACCGTTCCCAGAAAACATCGTCCTTTGTGCCAATCTCCATGCGGTTTCATAATCACCTTCATTACATGCTGCCTCAGCCTCAGCCAGAAAATCCCTTTTCCTATTTTCTTCAAACCAAGTCCTTGAATAATCCTTCCCTATATTGAAGAAGTCTACACTATCTTCCATTTCTCTCCCAAACCAATTTCTATGCTTCCAGCGACAGATATCTTCCAGTTCTCTATCTATCCCCCCAGGCTCATCAAAGCACAAATTTCCCATCTCCAACGCATAGATAGCATCTTTGGAGGACTCAGCCAAGGAATAATTATCATATGCCTCCCTCATACGCGCTCTACACTGACCGTAACCATAGTAGTATATATGTCCCAAAGTAAAAGCTGCCCATCCATCACCGGTCTTGGTCGCACTTCTCAGCCATCTCATTTCCTTTCTCAGCTTAAGTTCTCTGTTTTTCTTGCCCTCTTCTACTAAAGTACCCGCCATGTATTCCCTGCCAATGCGTCCAATCAATTCCATCCCACTTCTCTGCACAATCCTGTCCAGCCAGAGCGTATACCTCTTGTTTAAGTCATCTGCATATGCCTCCCTGGCCTGCTTCATATAGGAGCGCGCTTTTTCTTCGTCTTTTGCCGAACAAAGCGTGCCTTTTTCATAGACCTTTCCCAGAAAGACCATCGCTTTCACATCACCAGCAGCTGCCTTTTTCTCTTTTTCTCTGATTATCTGGGGAAACTCCTTAAAAAGCCCTATCTTTCCATACAGTTCTTTACATTTTTTGTCATACACACGCTTCATCCTTTTAATCCAGTCATCCGTCTTTGATGATACGACAACCTCTGACTTTAGCGAAAAACCTTTCCGCCACCACCGATAGGGCACTTTGCGAACTGTCCATTCCGGCTCCCTACTTGCCATCTCCAATATCCCCTGCTGCGTACAGCCCTCTCCCACTTCCGCAGCAAGCTGCCCCATTTGTGGATTCTGCTGTGCCTTTTCCAGCGCCTCATCAAGATTATATTTTTGGCGAATATCTGCAAAGCCCTGCATACATTCGCTGACAAATCGGTCCTCGTCAAAAGCCGTATCTTTATCAGACTGGAAAGGCGGTTGCATAGTAGCTGTCATAATCTTCACCCCTCTTACGTAGCAGGAAAAGCACAGACTCAATCGTCCTGTGCTTTTCAGTTATATAATATGCATCTAATAGATGCGGATCTTGACATTCGATTACGACAAATCTGCCAAACGCTGTTCAGCCTCTTCACTGCCTGCGTCTTTTGCCTTTTCGTACCATTCCTTGCCTTTGGTCAAATCCTGCTTGACATTTCCACCGCCATCACAATAAATATCTCCTAGGGCTAGCATTGCCGTTGCATAGCCATGCGCAGCCGATTTTTCGTACCATTCTACAGCCTTAGCCATATCTTGCTCAACGCCCGAGCCTTCCATATACAAATCGCCAATTCTAGCTTCTGCTATATGCTGATATGTATTTTCGTCATTTGCAGCCTTCAGGTATAGTTCCATCGCCTTGTCAAAATCATCATTGTAATAGTAAATAGTACCTAACGGCATCAACGGCGTTTCATTCCCTGCCGCAATAGCCTTTTCAAACCACTCTTTAGCAATGGAATAATCTTTCTCTACGCCATTGCCGAAATAATAAATATCGCCAATTTCATTCATGGCATCTTCATCACCATAATCTGCTGCACGCATATACCAGGCCAAAGCAGCAACATAATCCTGTTCCACACCTTCTCCATTTCCATAGCAATAACCAATGTTATTCATCGCTATAACATCGCCTAATTGGGCAGCCTGCAATGACCAGTAGGCACTCTGTCCAACATCCTGTTCAACTCCATCCCCACGGCTATACATAGCCCCCAAGGCCCGCATTGCCGCTGCATTACCATTATTGGCAGCTTTTTGATACCACTCTACCGCTTTGCCAAAATTCTCCTCAACACCTTCACCGAATTGATACATCGTACCGATTTTATTTTCTGCCTCCGCTTGAAACTGATTCCCCTCAACAGCCGCTCGCCGGAAACAATCTAACGCTTCACCATACTGTTCTTCATCGTAATAAATTTCTCCATACCAAAATAGGATATTCTCTTCACCGGCTTCCAACGCTTTGTCGTAATATTCTTTAGCTTTATCGTAATTTACTTCCTTACCTAAACCATGATGATAAGCCTCGCCTAAATGCCCAAAAGCAAGATAATTACCATTATAAGAGTTCGCTGCCTTTTCAAACCAATAATTGGCAATGATATAATCTTGTTTAACACCATCTCCATCATAATAAAGTTGCCCTAAGTCAACCATAGCTGCAATTTCACCATTACCAGCTGCCCGTTGATAATAATCCAAAGCTTTAGGAAAATCTTCCTCTTTTCCTAAACCATAGCGGTAAGCCTTAGCCAATCCATAATAGCCATAGTATTTATTATCACCACCTTCTTTTACCTGTTTTTCATAACATTCAACAGCCTTGTCATAATTTTCCATTTCCTCATAAACATCACCTAAGGGATACCAACCATTTACATCCCCAGCATCTATTATTTTTTGATACCAATTGATAGCTTTTTCATAGGATTGTTCCACTCCATGACCACGCTGATACATATATCCCATCTGATACCATCCATCATGATCACCAGCATCCGCAGCCTGCTGATAATATCGGACAGCCTTCTCCATATTCCCCTTTAACTGCTCTTGGCGCCCTAAGCCCATCAAATCTTCCGTTTTTACTTCCTTAGGCATTTTTGACTCCTCCCATCTGTTAATCAGTAATTCGCTAGCTTTTCCTTAGCATTCAACAGCCACCTTCCAACGAACGGTTCCAAAATAACAAAGGCATAGCATCCAACTATATCCTGACACATATTTTTGCACATATCGATGAACATGTCAGTTTCACAATTATAGTGTCTTCTAAAACGGTCAGCATGATCATCTACTATTTTATTGTTATCTTCAACTTTTTCATCGAGGCCTGTAATTTCCATGCCAGTATCACCTTCCATCCAGCACTAAATAGCTAAAAAAATTTTTCCAAACGCTTCAACGCTAAGCCATTACCATTTATCAACGACATATAATAACATTTTATAGCGCTATTTCTTCTTTGAACACATGGAATCTTTTTTTGCCAGTACATATCTCCCAATTCTATTGAGTATACAGGATTAACAGAATCCGATGCTAATTTATAATATTCATACGCTTTACTGATACGAACACCCCAAGCGCCATATCCATAATAGCAAATATTACCCAAAGTAAAGGCTGCCCATCCATCACTGGCTTTGGCTTTTTCATTCAACCATTTAAACTCTGCCTTAATTTTATTCTTCTTATCTTCTTGCTTTTCAGTAACCAAACTACCTTCTATGTATTTAGCTCCAATAATGCCGATAGTTTTCAAGCCACTCTCTTCTACCACATTATCCAACCATCTCTTATATTTTTGCATAAAATCATCATCTAATGATTCTGCGATATCATATATACGCAACAAATCCAACATTGACCCAACATTTCCTAAGTCAGCAGCTTTTCTATGATACTCCTCTGCTATGTTACTCAATTCATCCTTATTTTTAGAATACTGAATATCAGCAGCTATGCGATGATAGCACAAAGCCAACGCTTCTTTATCATCACCACATGCAACTATAGCCTTATCATACCAGAACTTTACTTTAGAAAAATCGTATTCTCTATCAAAACTAACATTTCCAATATATACTTTATCAGTTTTATCACTAGCACCTCCACCTAAATAAGTGCTCCCCAGCAATAGCATCGCCTTACAATTGCCATTGCTAGCTGCTTTTTCATATAGCGTTATCGCTTTTTCAGCATTGGTTTCTACACATTCTCCCAGCGAATAACATCTTGCCATACCGAACCAACCATCGGCACTGTTGCTCTCTGCCGCCATTTGATAGTATTTAAATGATTTCTTCACATCACGACGGCACAACATACCTTCGTGATAGGCATCACCTAAAAAAACCATCGCCCCCACATCACCACTTGAAGCCATTTTTTCTTTCTCAGCCAACATTTCTTCAATACTTTTCAATTCATCGATTTTCTTACACAACTCCTTACATTTTTTGTCATAATACTGACAAGCCTTTTTAAGCATATAAACCAAAGTACCACAAGGTATCATTTCACTAATTTCATGAAATCCAGAAAAAGGATTTGATATAAATTGATCGAATATCCCCCCAAATCCATCATCATCTAACCATTTTTCTCTATATCGCATAATTCCTTCTTTTGTCATCCCATCTATAACAGGTATGCTATAGTGATTTAACATTGGTTTTGACTTCACCCAGTTTAACGTTTCCGAATCAAGATGATTCCAAGAACGGATACTATCAAATAAGGGCAAGCATTCCTCAATAAATATTTTTTCATCAAATTCGAGATTTAAGTATTTAACTGCTCGCTGATAAAATCGAACCCAAGGGGACTCATAATTAATTTGCATATTAACTGTCTCCTATTATTATTGATTGTAACACGTAACAATACAAAAAAGGTTGCCACACAGGCAACCTTAATTTTTTCTTAACTAAGACTCAAATCAGCCTGTGCCTATCTTTACAGCATCATCAAGACCGTCCACTTTCTAAGCGCAATATTTCTTTAGTTTTCATACGAATATATGCAACTTGTACGACCGCTGGTATTGTGACCCTGTATGCAGGCCCAGCAATATCTACCAAAGTCCATAAAGCAGTCAAAGCAATTCCCAAAGGTCCAGCCAATGCCCCCATGGCTCTTGTTATTGTTGCATTTGCTGTTAAAGATAATCCTCTACCAAGAAGCGCCTTTGCTACAGCATTAGCTACTATTACTGCTATCTGATACGCGAAGAATCCCCCTTTAAATATACCAGCTTGTAATGCCGCAATCAAAGCTTCTTTGGTAAAATCAGTTGTCTTCAAATCCAACTCATCTATTATCTTTTTTAATTCTTCACTATTCATTTTATCAATAGCGTCTATTATAATTTTTTGCAATAAATTCATCTCTATTATTTCAATAGAAGCTTTAGAATTATAATTTACTTTCATCTTATCGCAAACATCACATAGAATTTCTCTATACAGGACTCCTTCACCATTACCAAATATATTTCTAACTAAATTGGCAATACTATTTCCACCAAAATGCTGTAATTCACCAGCAATTTCTTGCCAGTATTTACTTGGTTTATCAGGACATTTTTTATAACCTTCTGTCAAAGTTAACTCTTCTGTCAGCCTTGGGCTGCCATCTTTGTCTTTAATTAGATAATCCACTAATATCTGTAAATCCTCATCACTAGCAGATGCTAAAATTTCTAAATCTTTATCCTTACAATAAGCCATAACCCCACTCCTCTGCATAAATATACGATTTTTAAAGTGCCCACAAAACAGATTTTCCTTCCAAATTGTTCAGTCTAACATTACTAAGTTGTATTCGTTCTTGTATTGAAAAAACATGTTTCCCCTCAATCAACAACTGCCCATCATCAATCCATTCATGAGTAATATTAGCTGCAACTAACAAAAATAAGCGTAAGCGTTTTTCTTCTAGAATTTGTATCCATTCATCACCATTAGGAACCTCAAAAATACTACCACCATGATGCATTATCAATAAATCACTTTCATTAACTTTTACATCTTCTATTAATTTATACCATATCCCATTTTCTTCACCATTTTCATCTTGTATATATATAGCCTCATCCGTAAATATAAAATATTCATTAGCACCAAAATGATTATTTTTGACTGTATATCCTATAACATCT
Source organism: Pseudoselenomonas ruminantium (assembly GCF_900142515.1). Classification (GTDB taxonomy): domain Bacteria; phylum Bacillota; class Negativicutes; order Selenomonadales; family Selenomonadaceae; genus Selenomonas_A; species Selenomonas_A ruminantium_D. The sequence continues at coordinate 92,726 of NZ_FRBC01000008.1, forward strand.
TGATTATTAGATAAGATTTCTTCCTTAATCGTTGAATTGAGCTCCTGTAGGCACAATAATTTTTCATTCACAACGCCATAATCAATAACTGTTTTCGAAATATCCCTTATTCCATCTCGCCAAATCCTATCACCTTTCAACAACTTACCATGCATAATTACACCCAATAACTCTGCCATATTATTTGGCGATGAAATCACCGCTCTTTTTCCATTTCTATGCTCTAGATTTGCAGATTTTTCAAACCAATATAAAGCCTTATATTTATCTCTATCTTCCTTTTTTATAAATTTACCTAAATGATACATACCTTCCGGATCAACCAACTCAGCAGCAGCCATAAAACATGCTTTTGCTTTTCTTAGTTCCTCTAACTTCCAATGAATATTTCCCATACGGATAAAACCATCCGTCTTATCCAATTCGGTAGCTTTCTCATACCACTTTAACGCTGTATTATAGTTTTTCTTCTCTAATTCGTAATCTCCCAAATCCAGTGCAGCATCGCCACTTCCGTATTCACAAGCCTTCTCTAACAACATTAGATATTTTGAAGTATTCGTATATCTGTATTTCAAAGCTTGAAGGTAAATATCCCATGCAGTTTCTTCTGGAACAACCTCTGAATAATTTGATTTAACTTTAGCATAATTATCATCCTTTATTATCATCTAAATTCCCCTCCACAAACATCAAATTCTCTTCCCTAAATTGTGAAAAGCATTCTTTTACACACAAGATGTACGTAAGAAATCTGTCACATTGATATTGACCTTAGCCATTGCTTCATCAAAAGCATCGACACCATGCTTTTCAATGAAATCTTTCTCGTCATCTCGAATTGGAACGGCTAAAAGCCAAGTAACACAAGTGTCATCAGTAAGCAAGGGCTTATATTTATCCCAAAAGACTGGTGACATCAGTATTACATGGCGCAAATTAGTCTGCGTCACATAGGGGCTAATTACATTTTCGACAATCATGCCAAAATAGCAGTCTCCCATATCCTGTATCTCAAACGCAACTTGAGATAATATCTGCCCAAACACATCTGTACCAGCCAAACCGGCCATCAACAGTTCTACTCTTAAATCCTTACCATCTTCCGTTGTCTTAGCAATATCGAATGCCGATAATCCAATCGTTGCAATAGTTGTATCTTCAGAATTATTTTCTTTGCACTCCATGATATCAATAGATTTTGATTCATCTTCATTATAGTAAGCATTTACGGTTGGCTGTCCACCAATAAATTCTAATGCATGTTGAGCAATTTTCTTTGCTTCCATAAATCAATCACCTCATATATTTAGGTTCCAAAATATTCACCTGTTTTGTTTTCACCACGGTGGGAACGATTGGAACTCGGTAATTCCGGGCGAAGGTTGTCTGGATTGTTATATTCCTTGATAAACTGTTCCCTTGAAATTCCGCGTTCCATGGCGCTTTTTTGATGTTTGCTGAATTCATGACCTGGCTTATGCCCCATATCCCAAGGCTTATCCTTTGACATATATTTACCTGTTACCGGATCTCTTACCCTGCCATGAGCATCTTTTGCTTTATTCCATACTTCGTCCCGAATCCCCTTTTTCCAACCTGGACGTGAATAATCAACATTTCTTCCCGGCACATCTGCCTTGCTGCGGCCTATATCCCTTACATTATTCCGTTGCGGTATATCACGAGATTTTGGAAATTCTATACGATTCGCACGTCGGGCATCAGGATTTCTAACTGTATTGATATCTCTGTTATACTGCCTCATGCAAAGGACACCTCCTTTTGCAGATACTCGGTACAAATATTTTTCAGTTCCCGATTGTCTGGATAGTGTTCCTGTTCGACACGGCAGATACACAGTAATATCTTATGTAATTCATCTGTATCAAATTCTTGAAATTCTGGTTTAATATTATTCAGCATTATATCTGCCAATTCCTGCCAGTCATTCCAAGGAAGGCTCCCCGTACCACGCAAAGCATCACTACAATCATAAGTTGTGCTAATAAAATCAGCCAACGCCCACTGAAAAACTTGATTTCTATCTGTAATATGCAAAAATAAGTCTTTACGAATTTTTGCTGCCACGTTCGTATGTAAAATTTTATCTTTCACCTGTGCCATTTCTTCTTCATTCAGCTTATTTTTCAACAGAAGATGCAACAATACATTATGTCCACTTTCCGTAACAACATCTTGAGAGGAACTAATTTCTCGAACGCACTGCTGACGTTCAAACCTGGGCAGCTTGACTAAAACAGCTTCCTGCCAGTTATTCTGATACACTACCGCCACACCTGTAGGCAGTTTTGACACTTCGTTAATTTGCTTAGTATTAAGTGCCATAGATGTCCCTATACTCTCACGATCACCGCCTTCTGGCAATCTGAGTATAATTTTTGTGTTGGTATTGCGTATTGCCGCTGTATCCAGCAAATTCGGTGCTTGATCAACAATCACAAATCCCTCACCAAAAGTTCTCATTTCAGCAATGGCATTGGTTATCATTTCCACGGATTTACCAGTCACGTTAGAAGATTCCGAACTTTGTTCCGTTGATGTTTTCTTCAGCAAATTATGTGCTTCCTCCAAAATAGTCAAATGGCGTAGTCCAGCATTCATTTCTATCCCCTGCGTCATTCGATACTCTTGTAATTTCAATACTATAAGCCCCATCAACAGTGACTTTGTTTCCGTTGCCCCCACCCTGCTCAGATCCAAAATAGCTGATTGGTCAAACAGATTTTCTGCTGGTGTCTCTATGCCAGAAAAAATTTGTCCATTTAGTCCCGATGTGAGTGAGGCTAATCGTGTAGATAGCGCCCCAACATAATCCCCTTTTGTATCGTTTGAATAAGCGGATTCGTTGACAAAACTATCTAATTCTCTAAGCACATCCTCGAAAGTAGGGAAAAGGAACGGCGAAACACTATTGACGGACGTTCCTATATCCCACCCAGCTGAACGATACGCACGCTCAACAGCCTGTTTCAGAACAGCTGGCATAGCCGCATACAATGGCCAGCAGACACTAAAAATTTCTACTAAGCGGTCAATATGTTCCAATACGTGTATTTGCTTTGGAAAAGAAAAAGGATTTATGTGCAGAATATTTCCTTGCTGTGGATTTGTTCCATAGCAGGCAACATCTGTAAACACTTTTCGATATTCACCTTTGGCTGGCTCAACTACTAAAAATGGAATTTTTCGATCTTGCATGGCTGCCAACAGACTATATACAGCATTAGATTTACCTGCTCCCGTGGAACCAGACACAAAGGTATGCATAGTAAGGCTGTCCAAGTCAATTCCAATGTCGTTATTCGGCAATTCTCGTCCTAAATGATAAAGACTGCCTATTTTCACCTGTGCATGACTCTCTCCATGACGAATAACCTCCTGCCCAAAAACAGCATGAGTTACCACTGGTAACCCACATACCGAATGGTTAGGAAGCCCCATATGAATAGATAGTTCCTTAGTACTTACAGGCACAGCCGGAGAAACAAACAAGGTCAGCCCTTCTTGCGCAACAGGCTGATAACCAAACCAAGGATGCAAAAAATTCTTAACATAGGGCATTAGTTGTGCTAACTGTTCTTCTGTTTGCCATGTGTTAATTGCTGTATACTGAACACCTGTTCCCTGCCCTGATACTACTGAACGATAAATATTGGCCGCTAGTTCTGTATCCGCTGCCCCTTCTCCAGTAAAATAGGCCGCAAAATTCCACATGCCTAAACTTTCACAGGCATCAATGCGTTCTAACTGCTTTTCCAATCGATCTATTATCGACTGTAAGGCGCGATTTTTACTCGTTAAAGTAATCCCCTTAGACGTACCAATGGTTTCGCCTAATGTATCTGTATCAACAAAACTAATGCTGGTGGACATACCTTGTGTTACGCTTCTATTCGTATTTTTTCCTACATTCTGAGAAAAACTCTTGCTGTCAGATTTACTTGAGCTATCCGAGCGTGAAATCCCTCTTGACAGCATCTCTGAAATAGCTTTGGATTCTGAATATGTATGTGATGTAGAGTTAGTAATACCTGACGATTTACCGGTGGTTTTTGATAGTGAACCTAAGATTGCTCCGCCTATCTGAGCGCCTATCATTGTTCCCATCGGTCCAGCTGCGCTACCTATAACGCCACCTGCAACAGCTCCTATAACAGCTCCTACACCGGCACCATTTATGCTTGTACTGTCATTTTTTCCTTCAGTCCTCGCTTCGCTTTTGCCCTGTGTAGTTCCCTCAACATCAGTTGTTCCCTGAGTTTTTGTTTCGCTACTACCTTCAGTATGCGTTAAGCCCTCTGTATGTGATACACTGCTGCCCAAAGTCTGTGACACACCTTCAGTCACTCCATTTGAGACATTTACCCCTTCAATTTTACCTTTACTTGTACCACTTGTTTTGCTTTCGGAGCGTGAATCATTAAAACTAAGATTCATTGTGACAAAAGGTGATAACTGAGTGCTAATATTTTCATATTCCCGACGTTCATGCATCAACTGTTCACGCATTATATTATCAGCTATAAAAAAAGCATCAAAAGCCTTCCCAGTCATTGCCACAATAAACTTTTCTAATCCCTGAATAAACTTTTCATTACTTAGTTGATCTTCATTCTGCCGAAAATCGGCGACACAGGTTACGCTGGAAAGTGCCTGCGGATTAAGATTTGACATATCATGATTAAGGTCTTCGACATAGTATGCCTGTGACTGACTACCCGGAAATAATCCTTCTAAACCTTGCTGTAACATGACCTTCATCGCATTAGTCGAGTAATATTCAGACCGTGAACGGACACCTAGATATATCTTTTGTCTTACACCATCACTGCTGATGCGAAGAACAAGTGTGCAGGGCTTATCACAAAAAGAGCTGTATAATGTTGCAAGCTTGGAAACAGATAACTCTCCTTCCTGACAGACCAGTTCTGTTATCTGGAAAAACTGAATATCAGGCAACTGCGTAATAATGTTATTATCCAGTGGAACTACAGGCATTCTGTCAATTTTTTCTAAATATCCCTTTAAGACTTCATCTTCAATTTTATCAAGACAACTTACAAGATTTTGACGCAATAGTTGTAAATTATCATTGTATGTATCTATAACCAATTGTCTGTATTGTTTGGAGGTTTCCATTGTTTTTACTGGTAAAGAACTATCATCACTTATTATATCAACCCTTGTTTTATTATTTACAGCACGCTTAGGATTGAAATTAGATAATTTGCCATAATTCTCGCTAAATTCCTTATAATCGGCCATATTATCACCCTTTATGAAAAATACAAGACTTCATCACCAATAACAACTATAAATTTATTCCAATAGGCATTACACCAAAGTTTAACATTAGGAAAATCATCGCTTACTGATTCCAATTTCACAGGATTAAATAGATTTAAATTTATATAATTTAATTGCTCTTCTCTTTTTTTATAGTAATAGGTAGATAAGTCACGATTTGGTATACAATCATCTCTTCTCTTAACCACCCGTAACTGATATTTATTTTCTAATGCAAATGAAAATTCAAAATGGTAATAAATTGGCTCTTTGAAAAAAATTCTATTTTTTAATTCTGATTTCCGTATACTATTACCTATCCAAGCAAATGCTATACTTTGACTTTGTCGTGGGGATACCATTGTCATTTTAATAGAAGCAGCAGTACAACTATTACCAATGCTATTATTATGCTTATCGGTAACAACGGTATCCCCTGAGATTTTTTTACATTTTGTCCTCCAACATACTTGTTAGGCACATTAGGACGTGCTAATGCTTTCTTTTTTGCTTCCTCCTGCCTTGCAAACTCCTCACGAGCTTTTTTCAACTCAGCTTCTTGTTTAAGTTCTGGGTCATCCTGCGGTAGTATCTTCTCAATACGATATTTCTTATTGTCTTCGTAAGTGTTACTGAAAATATTCTCTTTTTTCTGCTCTAATACATTATTTTGCTTATTGCTATTTATTCTTTGTTTGTAGATAACCTTAGCTACATTTATCATATGTAGCATTCGCTCTTCTGAAAAATTATCCTGCAAATCTGCTTTTAAGTTCAACCAATACTCCTTATCCCAAGAACGTTCATCCGTTCTAAAAGGAGTGAGACGTCGTTGTGGCTCAAAAACATCATGTTGCCGACAGTACTCAAAATCATCATGATAAGATGCGAACGTAGGGTCAATATTGAAGCTATCAACAAAGAAATATCGTAAATTAGATCCTTTTCCTTGCGCAATACTTTTTTTTACTTCATCATGCACGATACTCCCCCCCCATATCCAAAAGCTCATCAATTTCTCTTTGATTAATTTCGATCCATGCTAAGGTTTTCTGATTTTCTTTTACAGCAGCTTCTTTAGTCGTTTGGTCACTAGCATAATTTTCAAGTTCTTTATACTTTTCTTCTATCTTTCTATCTACTTCTGTAAAGCTGTCGGTGAAATTCTGTTTTAATTTACTTATACGTTCATCTGCTTCATCTGTTGCTGCTTTAATCCCTTCATCTACACTCTGTCGGAATTTACTAACAAGGCCTCGTTGGATTACCCCCTTATCTACAGAAAAATGCTCTATGCGCTGTGTGCGCTGTTCAAAAATATCTCGCATAACTGTTTTATATTCATTTACCGTTTTATACACATCCTTTTCTTCGTATTGGGGCACATCTTCATAAATATCTTTGTCTATTGTGCTAGAATCAAACCACGAGAACGGATTCCACCATTTTTTATTAGGATTACTAACCTTTTCTGTCCTCACCTTAATCCTTTTATAACCTTTAAATACTTTTTCTTTACCTATTGAAACTTGCTTAGTTCCAGTAATAATTTTTTCTTCTTTTTCACCGACCTTTTCGTAATAAGTTTTTTGTTCGACAGTAGTTTCCCCTAATTCCTCCGTCATATCATTAGCAAAATCTTCACCTTGCCATTCTTCAATATTTGCTTTAATCCGGCTCAATGCTCCCTTAACTAAATCAGACGTACTAAAATCCAAGCCTTCCACATTAGCTTGTGCATCAAACCGCTCTAATCGCTCTTGGTATTCCATCAATAATTTATCACCCACATCAATAATTTCATGTTGAATGATACTTCCTAATTCCGTTGCCAATCTGGCTGTAGCGTCAGAACTGATATCCCCAAAATGTTTTATCATTTGCTGCGCTTCATTTTTGCTGGTTATGGTATCCGGATACTTACCAAAAACTTGTTCTACACGGTCCTCAATTTTAATACGTATTGCTCGTGTTTTTTCAGCCATAGAGGCTTTCGGATTCAATTCTTCAATTTTCTTTTTAAATGCCCCTGCTTCTTCACCGTTGGCTATTTGCTTCATAACAGCTTCAGCTCGCATTCTACAAGCCTCAGCTGCATCATCATTTTCAGCCATAATCGCCTTCGTCTTAGCTAGTATTTGCGTACTTTCCATTACCGCCTGGAAAGAATCGACCAAATCCTTTACTTTTTTCGTTTTAGCATATTTCTTGACATACGCCTTAATAGCTTCTTCTATTGAATATATTCCACAGTGGATAAGAGCCTCTTCCTTGCGATTCCCCGTTTTCTTTGCCTCTTCCAAATGATATTCAAGCTTCTGCTTAGCACTTGGAGCCAATGTCGTATATTGTTCCAAATGCAGGTCCTCATAGTCAATAAAATTATCCATATTGCTTAGTGCATCACGCGCTGACTTAGGCAATGCACGTTCTTCATTACGAGTTAGGTTATTGACATCAACATTGCACAATTCCGTTCTAATATTTAATGCAGTATAAGCTGAACATGGAAATATTTGCGGATCATCAATACCATGTTTTTGCAAATATTCTTTTGCTTCATTTATAACTGCTTCAATACTCTCTTCTTCCGGATTAAAGCCATCCATTTTATTGATAACAAACAGGAATCTATCTCGTCCCAATTTCCCAGTCTTACGAATTATATCTGACACATAATCCAAAAGTTCAGCATCATCATTAACGCCTAGATTAGTACCGTTCAAAACATAAAGTATCAAATTATTCGAATCGCTATTAATCGCTTGATACGTTGTATTCTTATGCCCACTATTTTGTGAATTATTTGGACCCGGAGTGTCTACTAACGACAATGCCATATCACGTGCATCTAAAAATGGTATATTCCCCTTTACAACTACACGGAAGATTTTATCATCTTCATTTAGCTGTTTAGCCGCCTCCAATGTAAAATCTGAAACATCAGCTAAACAGTTGTCCTCGTTATCATACGCCTTTGCGACAAAGTCATCCTGATCATTATCAATTATTTCAGTAAGCATTGCCGTACATGCCTGATTTTTAGCCGGCATAAGTTTACGCTGCAACAAAGCATTTATTAACGTAGATTTACCGGAGCTCATAGTTGCAATAACATGCACAGGGAAAATTGCACTTTTTATATTTTCAAATGCTCTAGTCAATTCCTTGGACTTGAATTCCTCTACAGGGCCTTCCTGTAAATCCTTAAATATTTTACTAATTTTTTCTGTCACATCATAATCATCTACAGCTTTTTTGAATTTGATGCTTAACTTCTTAAATTTATTTGCAGCATTTGCCTGTTGAAATGCGGCTTCAAAATCATCCCAATCTACATCCATACCACAAAATGTTATATCAAATTCCAAAGCATTTGCAGCTTCTTTTAATTTGTCCGGGAAGTCACCTACCCACTCCTGCAATCTATGATTGCGGACATGCTTATATAATGGGCTATCTACTTCTATAGGATTCCCATTAATCTCAATTGCCGTAGTTAAACGATACGGATTGTAAACAACATATACCTGCACCATGTTCATCTCTCCCTTTTTGTATTAATTATTTCCTTTTCTATTGGCAATATACCTGATACCTTCACCAAATCACTATAAATTCTAACATCATCCTCATCATATACCTCGTAATTTATACTTTCTAAATCACTCTTATGTGCCTCTAAATCTGCTAACAGGAATTCTAGATTTCGTCTTTCCTGACGACTAATATCTCTGCTTGACATAACTCTGCCTGAAAGTGCTGCCTCAGCAGATACTGCGTATATAATAGGCGTTTCAAAGCCTATTGATATTACAAATTTTCTTACATTTTTTATTATATCTTCTAAACTCTCATCCTCCGTATCCAATTCATCAATCTTGTTAATTACAAAAATAATTTTTTTCTTTTTTATTTTATCTTTTATAAATTTAAGATATTCAACTTCATTGTCAGTCATTAGTTGAGTTGCATTCATTAGATAGATATATAGGTCAAACACCTGTTTTTTTATAATGTTATACGTGATATCTCTATGTTCTATATTAAGGCTAGAATTTACTCCTGGTGAATCATAAATTTCAATTCTTCGTCCAGCTAATGAACTATGAAAATATGAAGATACTGAAATTTTACTTTCTTTATTTCTCTCATCGTCATCAAAAAGTATATCTTGTGATGCATGAAGACGTAAAATATGATCATCCTCATATACAAAACAATCATCATACGCTTTCCCAGTTATAACATGTATTTTGCTGGTGCAAGCAACATTTTGTGACCAACAAATCTTGCTACCTACTAAAGCATTGATAAATGTAGATTTTCCAGCACTCATCAATGCTGTAACCATAACTTTAATTGGCTCTACTTGTAAGAAATCCTGATTGATTTTTATAAGATTTAAATATTTACGTAATCCCTCCGAGCAACGAAATAAACTTACTTTTTCCCAAGCATTCTTATTTCTCCCCCAAACCGCATCGGCATAATTCTTAAAATCTTTTTCGCTTCCCCATTTATTTTTTTTACGCAGTAAATACTGAATTTTCTTCCCGCCTACCGAATCCTTCATCCTAGGATTATATCCTGTTATTGCTGCTATATCTGCTAATAGAAACAAACATTTTTCTTCTGGTAATACTTTTTCTCGGGATTCCCCTTTTGCATACATCATATCCCTATACAAATTACTTTCTGCTTTTATCCATCGATTTCTCCATTTAGCTATACGCAAATAATCCATAAGCATGTCAAAGTATTCTGTTCTCTCTGTTGCTTCACCACACCCCAATATCGGATTCGACTGTATTATCTGAGCCAGTGCCATATTTTTCTGATGATACATCTTGATCCCCTCCCAATTTCCCATGTTACTACGCTACAAGGCCATTAAATATGTTTTATTTTGAATTATCTGTTATTTTGTTTTAAAAATTAACTCATCCTGTTTTATTTCTCTTTTACCTCCTGCATATATATTTCAGCCACTTTTGTGAACCACTGTCCCATCCGCTGTCTCAATTCCTGTGGGGCAAGGATTTCTACAGACTCGCCCTGCATAGCTGCCCAGCGAATGAAGCCTTCACCAAAGGCCGTTACTTTTAGTAAAACACTTTCATCTTTTTCTTGTATAATCTCATACTTCGGTACTCTGTCCACCACAGCTTCCAGTGCCGATTTTTTGCATCGCAGCTTAATTTCCAAGAGTTCTCCAGCATACATGAATTGGACTGCCGGACGCATATCACTATAGCGGAAATTCGTATAAAGCGGATTTTCTCCCACCTTACCAAGCACCTTGATGGATTCTATACGATCCAATCGGAAAAATGCCGGATACTCATACTCGGATTCATCGCGAAATGCAACCAGATAAAAGTAGAACTCGGCAAATACGATATTTACAGGCAATACATCCCGTTCGATTCGCTTGCCATCTGCTTTTGTGTAAATAATCTGTATTTTTTGTTTATCGATTATGGATTTATTGATTCTCCACTGCAATTCCAATATAGCTTTCCCATGCATGGGCTCGATATAATTTTTCAGTTCATCCTCTATGGCATAGTAAAGGGCTTTCCTATCTTCGTAAGGGAGGAGTGAGCGAATGGCATCCACCATGCCCATCATTTCATCATGGCACAGGGCACGGCTCCCCAACAGCACTTTCAAAATTGCCATGACATCCATACCGGTAAAATCCTGCAGGCCACCTCTCGACAGGTAATAACATTTGTCGTTGCGGTCATAAATAAGTTCGTCCCGAGCGTGCAGCTCCGACAGCACATTGCGAATATCGCTGATATCGCGGTCAAAAGTACGACTATTGATTTTGTACTCCTCGATAACATTTTCCCGATTCAATCGTTCCCGTTGCAACAGCCTACAAAACAAGTGCACAATGCGCAGCATTGGTTTCATTTGCTCACACCTCCTTTCTCATAAACTTATCAACATAATACAACATCACTACGACACCACATGTCGTTTTACGATTTAGCATAAAATTTTTTCATGAAAATAAGCCCATTATAATGGGCCCCTTGTCAAGACCACATTCTAAAATTTTAAGAGTGTCAGTGAACAGAGTTATCCTACGCAGCGAAGCAACCAAAATAGAATTCGTTAGGAACCTTGTAGCCTAATGCTTCGTGGGGCCGTATGTTGTTGTAATCATCTACATATTGGTTAATCAGACGGCGAAGCTCTCTTGGCGTTCGGTATTCGTTCGGATAGAGCTGCTCCGTTTTGAGACTGCGGAACCAGCGTTCAATCATGATGTTGTCAGCCCAGCGGCTCCGGCCATCCATGCTTTGACGGATGTTGAGTTTACGAAGCAGTTCTTTGTAGTCATCACTGGTAAACTGGCTGCCCTGATCT
>NZ_FRBC01000016.1 GCF_900142515.1 Pseudoselenomonas ruminantium
AGCACATCGATGTTCTTGTTACAGGAGAACCGAGTTCGTGTCAATTGCCAAAATCGTGACGGGGGGCGAACGGGGGAGTGCTTTTTCTGTGGGAGCGACCGTCTGAGCGCAGCGAAGACCGGCCCGACGTAGGCAGCAGCTAAAGAGCACGCTGAAAGACGCGCCGCTGGCCTGCCCGGCGCAATCCAGCTAAACATCTCTAACCTTACAGGGAGGGTCGTTTAGCGGAAACAGAAAAAGCACTCCCCCGTGAACCCCTGCTGCGTATGAACGGGATACCTTCAGCACGAACTAAACTACAAACTGCAATTTGCTTTTCAGGGCTTTTCGATTCGGATGGGGATGCGTTGTTCGGATTCGGATGAAAGTTTTGCCCTGCCTGCGGTCATATTGGTGATGTCTTCTGTGACCTTTTCCAGTTCAGAGGGGGCAATGAGCAAGTGCAGGGTGACGCCCTCGCCGTAGTCGGCCTCCAGGCTGCGCAGTTCGTTCTGGCGCATATAGTGTTCGATGGTGGCGAGGTGTTCGTAGCCGACAGCTACATCGAGCTGGGAAAAGGGCGTCATTTCCAGTATAGTGGCAGCTTCAATGCCGAGAGCTGCTGCATGGGAGTAGGCACGGATCAGGCCGCCTGCTCCTAATTTGATACCGCCGAAATAGCGGGTGACCACCACGACGATATTGGTCAGCCCGTTTTTTTTGATGGCTTCCAGGATGGGATTGCCTGCGGTGCCGCCGGGCTCGCCGTCATCATTGGATTTCTGTTTGTCCGCCTTTTCTCCCAGCACATAGGCAGAGCAGTTATGGCGGGCATCGAAGTAGCGCTTCTTGATGGCTGTGATGAATTCCCGGGCTTCCTCTTCTGTATCTACATGGCGCAGATGGGTGATGAACTTGGATTTCTGTATTTCATAAAGCGTTTCCACGCGGTCGTCAATTTCCTCAATGGTACGATAGCTATGCATAAGACCTCCTGATTTCACGAAAAATTATCTCTTTCTAGTATACCTATTGTATACATGGAAAAAAAGGGCGTTTGGACAAAAAAATTTATGGTAATTCAACTGGATTTGTAGTATTCTTAGCTTATTATATGAAGCATCGCGGATGGCAGCAGCTATACAAATCACAGAAAGCAGCGGTGCTGGGAAGGTTGTGTTATTAAGTCCATGAACGAAACAAAAATGAACAGAGGTCTGAAGAACAGGCACTTGCAGCTGATCTCCCTCGGCGGGGTCATCGGCAGCGGCTATTTCTTGGGGACGGGGTATGTGCTGGAGCAGGCAGGGCCTGCGGCGGTGTTGGCGTATCTGCTGGGGGGCATCATCGTGCTCTGCGTGATGCTTTGCCTGGCGGAACTGGCGGTGGAAAAACCCATTTCGGGTTCTTTCGTCACTTATGCCCGGGAGCATATCTCTCCGACCTGGGCCTGCGGGGTAGGCTGGGCCTACTGGCTGACCTGGGTGGCCTATGTGCCCTCGGAAATGATTGCCGCAGGCATCATCATGAATCTCTTTTTGCCGGCGGTGAGCCAGCTATGGTGGGCGGTCTTTTTCAGCCTGCTGGTGACCTGTATCAATCTCTTTCATGTCGATAAATTCGGGGAAAGCGAATCCTGGCTGGCGCTTATCAAGATTATTGCGCTGATGGCGTTCAGCGTGGTGGCGGCGCTGATCTGTTTCGGCCTTATCGGCGACCAGGGCTATATCGGGGCCAGTGTGCTTTTGGGTAGCGGTGGCTTTGCCCCCAACGGTTATTGGTCCATCGTACTGACCATGGTGATTATCCTCGTGAACTTTCAGGGTACGGAAATCATTGGTCTGGCGGCTGGCGAGTGCAAGGATCCTGCCAAGAGCATTCCCATCGCTGTGCGCAATGTGACCTGGCGGATCATCGCACTCTACATCATTCCAATCACTTTGCTGGTTTCCATCCTGCCCTGGGATAAGGCTTCACTGGAGGAAAGCGTCTTTGCGGCGGCTGTGAATCAGTATGGCCTTACGGGATTTGGCGCGTTCTTTGCCTTCGTCATCCTGACGGCGGCGATTTCCTGCTCCAATTCCGGTTTGTATGGCGCGGCGCGCGCTATGCATGCGCTGGCGAAGATGGATATGGCACCGAAAGCCTTCGGCACGCTCAATAAGAACGGCATGCCGGCTCATGCCATCTGGATTTCCATCTGCGCCTGCTGGGCGGTCATCATGCTCTATGCCTTCAATCCGGATTCGGTGATCTACACCTATCTGCTGGCGGTATCGGGCTTTACCGGTGCCATTGCCTGGATTTCCATCTGCTGGAGCCAGTACCGCAGCCGCAAGGCTATGATTGCGGCAGGAACGGAAGACAGTCTCAAGTACAAGACGCCGCTGTTCCCCTATGTGACCTTGTTTGGCATCTGGTCGCAGGTCATCTGCCTCGTCATCATGGTGTTCATGCCGGATCTGCGGGAAGCATTCTTCACCGGTGTCCCCATGCTGATTGCACCGATGGTGTGGTATAAACTCCGCGCCAGACGGCGGGCGGCGTTAGCTCGCTGAAATAAAACTGTATTGGTTTTCATCTATATAGGAACATGCCCGTGGGCTGGTGATGCTTTTTGGTAAGAGTATCACCAGCCCACGTGGTTTATGTGTGAAAATCGTAGGAGGGAGTGTGTTGCTTTCCTTATATTATAGAAAAATGTGCATAACAGGTGTATAATAAGATTAAATCACTCCATCGATTGCAGGTAAAGAAGGCGAGAGTATGGATTTACAGGATGCGAAGCAGCGCAGGTTGAGAGTATGGGGGAGTGTTTTTCTTTTGTTGACAGCGGGAGCAGGGGCTTATCATGCCAGTAGGGCAGAGGAGCCCCCGCTTGTATTGCAGCAGAAACCGGTGCAGGAGGAAGCAGAGGTGCCAACTGGCATAATAGGCTTGCAGCAGGCTGATGAGGGAAAGGCGCTGCGCAATCCATTTTCTTTGCTGCATGAACGGGAAGGAGAAATACCGGTTCAGGCAGTGAAGGGGGCGGAGGTGAAGCAGGCGTCATCACACCCTGATATACAGAAGATTGCAATTAAAAAGAAAGAAGCGAAAAAAATACCTGCACAACCAAAGAAAAGAGCGGATTTTGTCCTCCGTGGAATCGGGGAAGGTGCTGGTGGGCGGCTGGCACTTCTGCAGACTGCTGATGACACAGCGGCTGTTGCCGTAGGGGAACATGTGAGTGGCTGGCAGGTCACAGCTGTGGGGAGCAATACGGTTACGCTGGTGCGCGATGGGCAGGTGCTGGAGTTGCCGCTGACGATGTCTGATATGGGGGCGAACTGAAGATGAATCTCGTGAAGCGTTTAGGGATGCTGCTGGGGGGCATTTTTCTCTGCGGGCAGAATCTGGCTGGAGCAGCACCTGTGCATATTCAAGTCCAGCATGCAGCTACCAGTGCCGTGCTGATGTCCGTTGCCAGGTTAGGTGGTCTGAACCTTTTGCTGGCAGACAATATTGGCGGAACCGTGACGGTCAATGTTCAGGAAGAACCTGAGGCAATCCTGAGATTTTTGACTGCTTCACAGGGGTTGTTGCTGGAAAAATATGACAATGTCTATGTGGTGACCACACCAGAACGGAGCAATGAACTCAGAAGCGTGCATGTCTATAAAGCCAGATATGCTTTGCCGGCTGATTTGGCAAAAGTTGCAAATTTATCTTTGGGAGAGGCAGGAAAAAAGTCCCAAACGCCGAATGATAATAAAGCGAGTAAGAAAAGTAAATTGGAAACGTTAAAAAAGGGTACAGAGGAGCGTCCTGCCAGAGTGATGGTGGACGAGGCTGCCGGGGCGGTAATCTTTTATGGCACGGCGGCTGAGGCGCAGAAGCTGCGGACTGCTCTGGAGCAGGTGGATGTGCCGGCCAAACAGGTGAGCATAGAAGCAAAGGTAGTGGCACTGTCCAAAAGTGCGTCCAGGAATTTGGGCGTGGAATGGGAGTGGTCAAAACTACCACAGTATCCGGAACGTAAAAAAACATATCATTACGCGGGAAAAAACAATGAACGGGTAGATTATGAAACCAATCGCCGTTATAATGGAAAGACGGATGAAATTCCCGGGGTCATCCAGTTCGGTCATGGGCCGGAGGGGCAGCCCTTTGAATTTTATTTTGGTTTGAAGCTCAATTCCCTGATAGCGGATGGAAAGGCTAAAATCCTGGCGCGGCCCAATATTACGACCATTCAGGGGCAGGAAGCCGTCATCAAGATCGGCGGCGAGGTACCTGTGCCCACCCAGACCATGACAGAAACGGCAACCACCAACACGGTGACTTACCGGCAGGCGGGGATTGTCCTGCGGTGCACGCCACGGGTGAATGCGGATGGCCGGATTACGGTAGAGGTGCATACGGATGTGAGTACGCCGGAACTTGTGACCGATTTGAAGGCGTTCCGCTTCCAGCGGCGCAGCGCTGATACCACTGTGCGGCTGCGGGACGGAGAGACCATGGTCATTGGCGGGCTTATTGGCAGTGAGGAATCCCATAGCCTGAGCAAGCTTCCCTTTTTTAGTGATCTGCCCATTTTAGGTGCTTTTTTCAAAAATATCAGACATAGTCATGTTGAGTCTGAGGTGATGATCTTTCTGAAGGCTCATGTGCTATAATATATGGATTCAATGTTAATAACGGAGGAAACGATTATGGCGATTAAAATTTTGATAGCAGACGACCATGCGCTTCTACGACAAGGAATAAAGAGAGTCCTGAATTTCGAGGATGGTTTTGAGGTTATCGGTGAGGCTGAGGATGGCCAGGAAGCGGTAGCCAGAACGTTGATGCTGCAGCCGGACGTGCTCTTGCTGGACATCAATATGCCGGGACTCAACGGACTGGAAGTCGTGAAGCAGCTGAAGCAGGCAGAATGTGAAACGCGTATCATTGCGTTGACAATCCATGACAGTGATAATTATATCCTGGAGATGTTGAAAAATGGTGCATTGGGATATCTGCTGAAAGATGTGGAACCCGCTGTGCTGATCAAGGCGATTCACGTGGTCAATGGCGGTGATGCCTTTGTTTATCCGGAATTGGCGGAAAGGCTGTTTGGCAGTGCTAATGTTACGGATGATTTGGAAAACCGGGCCAAGGAAATGCTCGATGAAAGCCGGGGAGAACGTCTGACTGCCCGGGAAATGGATGTACTGGAGTGCGTGGCTAAAGGTTTTTCCAATCAGGATATTGCCAAGGCCTTGGGGCTCAGTGAAAAGACGGTCAAGAACCATATGACCCGGGTTTTGCGTAAACTAAAGGTCGAAGACCGTACGCAGGCTTTGGTCTATGTACTGAAGAACAAGATCATTTCGCTGGAATAAGGGGAAATATCTGCAGGCATGCTCCTGTTTCAGCACGGACATTTCATAGATTTTGGCATATAGCCTTCCCTTTTGGGGAAGGCTTTTTGTTTGTTATGCAATTTATGGGATGTCCGTGTGTTTTTATGGATTTCTGCTTTTTTTTCGTGCCGGTATAAGGTATAATAGTAATAGTAGAAAAATATGAATCCGATTCGTAATTGAGAGGTATTCACAAAAACGTAGAAGGTGATTATGGTGCTGTATCCGCTGAATCTCAATCTGGCTGGTAAGGCCTGTGTAGTTATTGGCGGCGGACAGGTGGCTGGCCGGAAAGTCAGGGATTTGCTGGCAGCAGGGGCCAGGGTTACCGTTATCGCACCGGCACTGACGGAAGGATTGCAAAAGTTGGTGGCAGCGGGACAGGTGGTATGGCAAAACAGTGTTTTTCATCCTGGAATGCTGCTTCCTTTGCGTCCGTTATTGGTGTTTGTTACATCCAGTGATAAAGAAGCGAATCATCTGGCTATTGCTGAGGCCAAAGAGATGGGAGCTTTGGTCAATGCGGCAGCGGCACCAGAACAGACGGATTTTTCAGTTCCTTCCAAGGTGGCGCGGGGGGATTTCCTGTTGACCATCTCTACCGGGGGCGGGAGCCCCGCCTTTGCTAAACTCCTGCGTGAGCGGCTGGAGAATGAATACCCGGATTGTTTTGGCGAATTTTTGGCACGGTTGAATGTATTGCGTCAGGAAGTAAAGGGGAGGCCGGGCGGCAGCCGGGAGCATGAACGGCTCTGGCGGCAGGCCCTGACGCAGGATGTGATTGATTTAGTGAGAGCAGGTCATTTGGACCAAGCGGAGGAAGAGGTAAGAAATGGAATTATTGATGCTGGGATTGAACCACAAGACGGCACCCGTTGATGTGCGTGAGCGTTTTTCCATTCCGAAAGCGGCTGTGAAGAGTGGTTTGGCTAATTTAGGAAAGTATGAAGGGATTTTGGAGGCTGTGGTGTTATCCACCTGTAATCGCAGTGAGATGTATGCGGTGGTGGAGAATCCTGAAAGGGATTTAGCGACACTCAAACAGTTTCTCTTTGATCTGACCGGTAATGAGGAGGATATTGATGAATATCTTTATCATTATGCAGATGAGGCCTGCGTGCAGCATCTGTTTCAGGTAGCTTCTAGTCTGGATTCACTGGTATTGGGGGAAGGACAGATCCTTTCCCAGGTGAAAGAGGCCTATGCCATGAGCCGGGAGGCGGGTACTACGAGCACGGTGCTCAATACGCTCTTCCATCGGGCGATTGCCACGGGCAAGCGGGTGCGTACGGAAACCCGCATCCAGTTCAATTCCGTATCCGTGAGCTATGCGGCGGTGGAGCTGGCAAGAGAGGCCTTGGGCGAACTTCATGAAGCAAGCGCCTTGATCTTCGGTGCCGGGAAGATGGCGGAACTTACGGCGCAGCATCTGATTTCACATGGGGTCAAGAAAATCTATGTGACCAACCGTCATATCGAGCGGGCGGAGCTGTTGGCGGCGCAATTCGGTGGTGAAGCCGTGTTGTTTGAAGAGGCGATGAAACGGGCTGTGGATGTGGATGTGATCGTGACTTCCACAGGCGCGCCCCACTATGTGATCAAGCCTTGGGAAACCCGCCAGCTTATGAGCAAGCGAAAGGGAAGACAGTTGTTCCTGATTGACATTGCTGTGCCACGGGATGTGGACCCCGAAGTCGGGGAAATCAAAGGTGTGACCCTTTACAATATCGACGCGCTGGAAGAAGTGGTGGATGAACATATCGAGGAGCGCCGTCACGAAGCCAGACAGGCAGAAAAAATCGTGCAGGAAGAAGTCGATTCCATCATGGAACGCTTCCAATATCTGTCCTTCCGTCCGCTCATGGCCAGGCTTTCTGACCGCTGCGAGCGCATCCGCGCCCGGGAGGTCAAGCGGGCCAGCTCCAAGCTGCCGGATCTCAATGAAGAACAGTGGCGGCAGGTAGAGCATATGAGCCGCATGATTGTGCGCAAGATCCTGCGCATGCCCATGATGAAGCTGAACTCCGCTGCAGGTACAGAAAACGAGCAGTTCTATATCGAGGCCATGCGGGCGCTCTTTAAATTAGATACGATAGGAGAGACGGCAAACAGTGAAGAACACGATTGTTATCGGTACGCGCAGCAGTAAGCTGGCGTTATGGCAGGCAGAATATGTGAAAGGCCGCTTGGAGGAAGAATATCCGGAGTTAAAAGTTGAATTGAAGCTTATGACTACCAAGGGGGATAAGATCTTGGATGCCCCCTTGGCCAAGATCGGCGGCAAGGGGCTTTTTACTAAGGAGCTCGAAATGGATATGTTGGCAGGTGGTATCGATTTGGCGGTGCACAGCCTCAAAGATATGCCCACAGAACTGCCGGAAGGCTTGTGCCTTGCTGCCATCACCAAGCGTTTCGACCCCGGTGATGCCGTGGTCAGTCCAAAATTCAAGACATTTGACGCGTTGCCTTGTGGCGCAAAAGTAGGTACATCAAGCCTGCGCCGCAAGGCACAGCTTTTGCATGCCCGTCCGGACCTCAATATCTGTGACCTGCGGGGCAATGTGAATACGCGCCTGGCCAAGCTCGAAAGCGAAAACTTCGACGCCATCATCCTTGCCGTGGCCGGCCTCAAGCGGCTGGGCTTTGGTGAGCGCATTACCGAGGTATTGCCTCGGGATATGGTACTGCCCGCTGTCGGGCAGGGCGCGCTGGCTATCGAGACCCGCGAGGACGATGAAGAGATGCGGAAGCTGCTGGCGTTCCTCAATGATGAGGCCACTGTGCATTGCGCCAAAGCGGAACGTGCGTTCCTGGGCAGGGTAGAGGGCGGCTGTCAGGTGCCCGTGGGCGTCTATGCCGTGCCCGCAGGCAGTGACGGGATTCAGGTAGAAGCCGTGATTGCCTCGTTGGACGGCCAGCGCCTCTATCGGGACAAATTAGACGGTCAGGCCGTTGACGCCGAAAAACTCGGTGTGACTCTGGCTGAAAAGCTTCTCGCCGCAGGCGGGCAGGAAATATTGCAGGAAATCGGTTTGCTGCAGGATAAATAAAACGAAAAGAGATGACATATATGGCAGGAATGGTTTATTTAGTAGGAGCAGGTCCCGGAGATTACCGGCTTATCAGCATGAAGGCAGTGGATTGCCTCAAAATGGCAGACGTCGTGGTTTACGACCGTCTGGCGGATGACCGTATCTTGCGCTGGGCGCCGGAGGATGCCGAATACATCTATGTGGGCAAAGCCTCCAGCAACCACACCATGAAGCAGGAAGATATCAATCAGCTGCTGGTGGACAAGGCAAAAGAAGGCAAATGCGTCGTGCGCCTCAAGGGCGGTGATCCCTTTGTCTTCGGCCGGGGTGGCGAGGAAGGACTGTTGTTGCGGGAAAACAACCTGCCCTTCGAGATTGTGCCGGGCATCACGTCGGCCATTTCCGTGCCAGCCTATGCGGGCATTCCCGTGACCCATCGGGCCGTGGCCACATCATTTGCCGTGGTGACGGGGCATGAAGATCCCACCAAGGGCAAGAGCAATATGCGCTGGGAGCATCTCTCTACCGGTGTGGATACGCTGGTATTCCTGATGGGCGTGGCCAATCTGCCGCATATCACGAGCAAGCTGATCGAGAACGGCCGCAGTGCCGATACACCAGCCGCTGTCATCCGCTGGGGCACCAAGCCGGAACAGCGTACGCTGATTACCACCGTGGGCAAGGCCGCCGAAGATGTGGCGAAAAACGGCATCAAGCCGCCCGCCATCTTTATCGTGGGCGAAGTGGTCAAGTTGCGCGACAGTCTGCAGTGGTTCGACAATCTCTCCCAGCGTCCGCTGTTCGGCAAGCGGATTCTCGTGACGCGGGCCCGCAGTCAGGCTTCCCAGCTGACGGCTAAGCTGGAGAATCTCGGGGCAGAGGTCATTGAGGCGCCGGCGATTTCGCTGGCTGACCCTGCGGATAACTATGCCGCACTGGACAAGGCCATTGGCCATGTGCAGGATTACCATTGGCTGATTTTCACCAGCGCCAATGGTGTAGGCCGTTTCTTTGCCCGCCTCTTTAAGGCGGATAAAGATGCCCGTGCGCTAGGCTATGCCAAGATTGCGGCTATCGGTTCAGCTACGGCAGAGAAACTCAAACAGTACGGTATTGTGGCCGATGTTATCCCCGGTGAATACCGGGCTGAGGGCATTATTGAAGCTCTCAAGGGCAAACTGCCGCCTCATGCTAAGATCCTCATTCCCCGGGCTGAGGAGGCAAGGGAAATCCTGCCGGAGAAACTCAGGGAAATGGGCGCAGAAGTCGAAGTCGCCGCCGCTTACCGCACGGTCTGCGGTCAGGTGGATGGCGAAGCGCTGGCCGCTGAAATCAAAGACGGTCAGTTCGATATGGTGACCTTCACGAGTTCTTCCACCGTAAAGAATCTGGTGGAAATCATCGGTTCGGCAGATTTGCTCAAGGATGTCAAGACTGCCTGCATCGGCCCCATTACAGCCGAAACGGCCAAGTCCTTAGGGATTGAGCCGGATATTGTTGCCAAAGAATATACCATTGATGGCCTTGTGGAGGCTATCTGCAAATAATAGGAGATGTTATAGTCATGTATGAACAGAAACTCCGTCCCCGCCGTATGCGCATCAGCCCCGCTATGCGGGCTATGGTGCGGGAGACCAGCCTTTCGGTAAAGGATTTTGTCTATCCGCTGTTTGTTGTGCCGGGCGAAAAAGTCCGCGAGGAAATTCCCTCCATGCCGGGCTGCTTCCATCTGTCCGTGGATGAAGCGGTCAAGACGGCCAAGGAATGCTGGGAATTGGGCATTCCGTCTGTGGAAGTCTTCGGCATTCCTGAATACAAGGATGCTGATGGTTCCAGTGCCTGGGATATGACCAGCCCTGTTCAGCGCGCCATCAAGGCCATCAAGGCTGAGGTGCCGGAACTTATGATTGTGGGCGATGTCTGCATGTGCGAATACACCGACCATGGTCACTGTGGCCATCTCGAAGGCCACTATGTGGATAACGACAAGACGCTGAAACTCCTGCAGAAGGTAGCCGTGTCCCAAGCCCAGTGCGGCGTGGATATCATCGCGCCTTCCGACATGATGGATGGCCGTGTGGCCGCCATTCGTGAAGCCTTGGATGAAAATGGCTTCCAGAATGTCTCCATCATGAGCTATGCTGTGAAATACGCTTCGGGCTACTATGGGCCTTTCCGTGATGCCGCTGACAGTGCGCCGGCTTTCGGTGACCGTCGTCAGTATCAGATGGACCCGGCCAATGCCCATGAGGCTATCAAGGAAGTGGATCTCGATATTGCCGAAGGTGCCGATATCATCATGGTAAAACCCGCTTTGGCTTATCTGGATATCGTGCGTCAGGTGCGCGACCATATCCATCATCCTGTGGCGGTCTACAACGTCAGCGGTGAATATGCCATGGTCAAAGCGGCTGCTGCCAATGGCTGGATTGATGAGAAGCGCATCGTGATGGAAACCCTGCTGTCCATGAAGCGGGCTGGTGCCGATATCATCATCACCTATCATGCCATGGATGTGGCTCGTTGGTTGAAGGAGGATGCAAATGCTTAATCTGGAAAAATCTGCCGCCGCCTTTGCCGAGGCCAAGGAACTCATGCCTGGCGGCGTCAACAGCCCCGTGCGTTCCTATAAGAGCGTGGATTGCAATCCGCCCTTTATCGATCATGCTTTAGGGGATAAGATCTACGATATCGACGGCAATGAATACATCGACTATGTGGGCTCCTGGGGGCCGATGGTCGTGGGCCATGCCCATCCCAAAGTCGTGAAGGCCCTGCAGGAAGCCGCCACCCGCGGCACGAGCTACGGTGCTCCCACCTGCATTGAATCGGAACTGGCCAAGCTGGTCATGGAAGTCTATCCTTCCATTGAGACCATCCGCATGGTCAACTCCGGCACCGAAGCCACCATGAGCGCTTTGCGCCTGGCGCGCGGCTATACGGGCCGGGAAAAGATCGTGAAGTTCATCGGCTGTTATCATGGCCACAGCGATAGTCTGCTGGTCAATGCCGGTTCCGGCATGGCCACCTTCGGCGTGCCGAGTTCGCCGGGCGTCACGAAGGGCACGGCGCAGGACACCATTTCCGTACCTTACAATGATGTGGAAGCCATCACGAAGGTCATGGATGAAGTGGGTGACGAGGTTGCCGCTGTTATCGTAGAGCCGGTGGCCGGCAATATGGGGCTTGTCCTGCCGCAGCAGGGTTATCTGCATAAACTGCGTGAACTCACGGAAAAGCATGGCGCTCTGCTGATTTTTGACGAAGTCATGTGTGGTTTCCGTGCGTCCTTGGGTGGTGCGCAGGCGGCTTATGGCATCACGCCGGATTTGACCTGTCTCGGCAAGATCATTGGCGGCGGCCTGCCCGTGGCGGCTTATGGCGGCCGCAAGGATATCATGGCCAAGGTTTCCCCGAGCGGCCCTGTCTATCAGGCGGGCACTCTCTCCGGCAATCCGCTGGCCATGACCGCAGGCCTGGCTACGCTGCAGATCATCACGGCTGAGCCGGAAGAAGGCAAGGCAGATTACAGCCGTGAGCTGACCCTTAAGACGAAGAAACTGCTCCTTGGCTGGTTGGAAAAGGCCAAGGAAGCCGGCGTCACGATTCAGGCCCATCAGGCTGGTTCCATGTTCGGCATCTTCTTCAGCGATAAGGATGTGCTGAACTATGAGGATTCCTGCAACGCCGACCAGGAGAAGTTCAAAGTCTGGTTCAAGGCCATGCTGGAGCAGGGGATCTATCTTGCGCCCTCCCAGTTCGAAACCCTCTTCATGAGCGGTGCACATACAGATGAAGACATCAATCGTACCATTGCTGCAGCCGAAATTGCCTTTGCCAAAGTGGCCGCAATGTGACAAAAAGATAAATTTTCTAATAAATTGACATATGTCCTGTTTTTTGCTATCCTGTTATCGTTAATTTCTTGTATAAGCCCATTGATATGGTATGGGCGTTTCTACAGGCAACCGTAAATTGTCATAGTCTACAAGAAGAACGAAGTATTTATGGACATCAATAAAGCTTCTTTTTTCTTGGCGGATTATGATAAATGGTCGGCCTAAGAAAGAGGAGGCTTTTATTTTTTATGCAAGTGCAAGCAAGTCCGTCTTTCCTGGAGCGCTTCTTTAAGCTGCGGGAAAAGGAAACCACGGTGCGGACGGAAATCATCGCTGGTTTCACCACCTTTATCGCTCTGGCGTACATCATGTTCGTCAACCCGAACATCCTCGCGGATGCCGGTGTCCCCAAAGAGGCGGCCATCGCATCCACCATCTGGATCGCGGCGCTCTCCACGATGATGATGGGCGTGTTCGCCAATTACCCGGTGGCGCTGGCACCGGGCATGGGCCTTAATGCGTTCTTTGCTTACTACGTCTGTGGTGTGTTAGGACTCCACTGGACGGTGGCTCTGGGTGCGGTATTTTTCTCTGGTTTGCTGTTTTTGATCCTGACCATCAGCCATGTGCGTCAGGCCATCATCAATGCCGTACCGCAGAATCTGCGCGTGGCTATCGGTGTGGGTATCGGTCTGTTTATCGCGTTTATCGGTCTCAAGGGTACGGGACTCATTGTCAGTGATCCTGCGACCTTTATCACCCTGGGCAATATCACGAAGCCGGAAACGGCATTGTCTCTGTTTGGCCTGATCGTTACGGGAGTGCTTATGGCCCGGGAAATTCAAGGGGCAATCCTCATTGGTATTATTGCTACCACGGTCTTGGCTATGGTGCTGGGGTATGCGCCGGTGCCGCACAGTTTTGCCGATGTCATCAGCACATCCTTGCCGCATATGGGCGAGACTTTTGGCAAGCTTGATATCGTTGGTGCCTGGAATTATGGCATTGTCTCCATTATCTTTACGTTCACGGTGGTAGAACTTTTTGATAATATGGGTACGCTGATTGGACTCACGTCCAAGGCCAAGATGGTCAAGCCCGATGGCAAGATTGAAAATCTTGACCGGGCTCTTAATACCGATGCAGTAGGTACGATTTTTTCTGCTATCTTTGGTACTTCTACCGTAACTTCTTACATTGAAAGTGCTACGGGAATTGCTGCTGGTGGCAAGACGGGGCTCACGGCAGTGACGGTAGCGGTATTGTTCCTCGTCTCCCTGCTGTTTGCACCGTTGATTGGTCTGGTGCCGGGGTATGCTACGGCTCCGCCGCTTATTTTGGTCGGTGCGCTTATGATGTCGGATGTGGAAAAAGTAAATTTTGCTGACTTTACCGACGGGTTGCCGGCATTTTTGACAATCATCATGATGCCGCTGACCTCGTCCATTGCCAATGGTTTTGCTTTTGGGTTCATCAGCTACGCCTTCATGAAGACCTTGTCCAATCGTCCTCGTGAAGTCAGCCCGATTATGTGGCTTGTGAGCATATCCTTTATGATCAATCTCTTTATGCGTTCCTGATTGCGCCATATACAAGCCTTCCCTGCGGGGAGGGCTTTTTTGTGGTTGGAAATAAAACAAGCCCGGCTTTCCAAAGAAAGTCAGGCTGCTTAGGACAGCAGGCTGGTTAGGCCTCTGTTTCCTCATGGGCGTACTGTGAAACCTATCGCAAAAATATTCTTCGCCAGTCACAGGATTTTCCTTGACAACCCACCGTGCCTATGCTACTATTACTAACTGTAGGCGCATGTAGTGCGTCTGATTTGGGTTTTAAAGCCCATCCCCAACCGCACAGCGGGGCTCGTAAAACAGCCATTTGGGGCTGTGCCGTAGCTGGCGAGTAATCTTTTAGGGAGGTGTTTTCATGTACGCAATTATCAAAACTGGTGGCAAGCAGTACAAAGTCGCTGAAGGTGATGTAATCATGGTGGAGAAGCTCTCCGCTGCTGAAGGCGAAGCTGTAGTGTTTGACGAAGTTCTGACGGTAGTAAACGACGGTGATGTCAAAGTTGGCAAGCCGGTTGTTGAAGGTGCCAAGGTAACGGGCAAGGTTGAAGCTCAGGGCAAGGACAAGAAGATTCTGGTCTTCAAGTACAAGGCTAAGAGCAACTACCGCAAACGTCAGGGTCATCGTCAGCCGTTCACGAAGGTTGTTATCGAAAAGATCGAAGCTTAATCCATGATTAAGGTGAAAATCTTTAAAGAGCCAGCGGGACGTATCGTTGGCTTTGAAGTTGCCGGCCATAGTGGCACGGCAGAGCATGGTCAGGACATTGTCTGTGCAGGAGTTTCTTCCTTGACGCAGACGGCGCTTTTGGGACTCGGCGAGCATCTGCATCGCGACTTGGATTATTCCGTAGCGAGTGGACAGCTCAAGGTGAGGCTCAAAGGGGCTCCTGATGAACTGACCGAGGCGATTTTACAAACAATGCTTCTAGGGCTGATGGAGATCGAGAAGCTCAGTCCAGAAGGTGTACGCATCATTTAAAGCGGCGGAGGTGAATTTGATGTTTACTTTTGATTTGCAGTTGTTCGCACATAAAAAGGGTGTTAGCTCCACGCGTAACGGTCGTGACAGCCATTCCAAGCGCCTTGGCGTTAAGGAACAGGCTGGTACGGTTGTAACGGCTGGCAGCATTCTGGTTCGTCAGCGCGGCACGCACTTCCATCCGGGCCACAACGTTGGTATCGGTAAGGATGATACCCTGTTCGCAAAGGTTGCCGGCAAGGTTGCTTTCGAGCGCAAAGGCCGCTACCAGCGTCAGGTCAGCGTTTATACGGCTGAAGAAGCTATGTAAGACATATAAGGATACCTGCGCTCTTTAGCGCAGGTATTGTTATATTATAAGGAACGGCGTTAGGTTGCGTTGTAGTGCATAAAGGCAAGAGCCGGTATTGAACGCAATGCCGGCTCTTGCCTTTGTGTATTGCAAATGCGTGGTGATACTTTTCTTTGGTGCAAAGAAAAGTACGAATTGACATTATATAAAAGATGGAGGAAATATGCAGTTTATCGATAGAACCCGCGTTATCGTGAAGGCCGGTGATGGCGGTCATGGTAAGTCGGCTTTCAGAAGAGAGAAGTTTGTGCCGAAAGGCGGCCCGTCTGGTGGCGATGGCGGCCGGGGTGGCGATGTCATTTTTGTCGTTGACCAGAACATGAATACCCTGCTGGACTTCCGTTTCCATCGGAAATTCACGGCCAAGAATGGTGAGAACGGGGACATCAAGAATCAGTATGGTGCCAATGCACCGGCTTGCTATGTGAAGGTACCGCCCGGAACGATCGTGAAGGACGAGGCTACGGGCAAGGTGTTGGCTGACCTGACAGAAATCGGTCAGGAGGCGGTGGTCTGCAAGGGCGGCCGCGGAGGCCGTGGCAATGCGAAGTTTGCCAACTCCGCCAACCGCACGCCGACCTTTGCCGAATTCGGTGAACCGGGTGAAGCCAAGAATTTGATTCTGGAATTGAAGCTTTTGGCTGATGTTGGTCTGGTAGGCTATCCGAGTGTAGGCAAATCCAGTCTCGTGGCCAGCTGTTCGGCTGCTCGTCCGGAGATTGCAGAGTATCATTTCACGACGATTACGCCGGTGCTCGGTGTGGTCAAGACGGACTATGAGAAGAGCTTTGTCATGGCGGATATTCCCGGTTTGATTGAAGGCGCCGCTGATGGTGTGGGCCTTGGTCATGACTTCCTGCGCCATGTGGAGCGCACGAAGCTGATCCTGCACATCGTGGACGCTTCGGGGCTCGAAGGCCGTGACCCCATTGATGATTACTACAAGATCAATGCGGAGCTCAAGAAATACAGCGAGAAAATTGCCCGCCGCACGCAGGTGCTGGTGGCCAATAAGATTGACCTGCCGGAAGCGCAGGAAAATCTGCCGCGTCTGCAGAAGCTGGCGGAGGAGAATGGCTTGAAGTTCTTTGCCATTTCTGCAGCTACCCGTGAGGGCGTGCAGGAGCTCATCGATTATACCGGCGAATGGCTCGACAATTATGTAGAAGAGCCGGAGACGGAAGATGAAGTCGTGGTCTATGACGAGAATGAGGAAGACCCGGACAAGATTACCATCACCCGCAATATCAGCGGTGAACTCGTGGTATCCGGCCAGAATATCGAGAAGCTCGTGAAGATGACCAACTTCCTCAACGATGAAGCCGTGCGCCGCTTTCAGTACATCTGGCGCATCAAGAATCTCGATGAGAAGCTGCGGGAAAAGGGTGCCAAAGAGGGCGACACCATCCATATCGGCGAGATGGAATTTGAATTCCGCGATTAAGATAAGTAAGGAAATACGGAGGATACCAATTTGTTAAGAAATTCATTGACGGGCAAGCAGAAGAGCTTTTTGCGCTCCATGGGCCAGAAGCTGGAACCGGTGGTCATGATGGGCAAGGAAGGGGTTACCCCCACGGTCGTAGAAGCTGCTCGGGAAGCCATCAAGAAACGTGAACTGATCAAAGTGCGTGTATTGCAGAACTGCATGGAAGAGCCGGAAGATGCCATCACGATGCTGGCGGAACGTGCCGATGTGAACCTCGTGCAGATTATCGGCCGCAACGGTCTGCTGTTCAAGCGCAACTACGACAAGCCGAAAATCGAACTGCCGTAATATAATCGGAGGCAAAACCATGGGAACTGCCAGAGAGCGTTTGCGTGAAGCCAAACGCATTGTGGTCAAGGTGGGCACCAGTACCCTGACACATGAAACAGGAAAATTGAATCTTCACCGCATTGACCTGCTCCTGCGGGAAATCGCGGACCTCAAGAATCAGGGCAAGGAAATGATTCTCGTATCATCGGGCGCTATTGCCGCAGGCCTGGGGAAATTGGGGCTTTCTCAAAAACCCGACACCATCCCGGAAAAACAGGCGGTGGCGGCAATCGGGCAGGGGGTACTCATGCATATCTATGAGAAGCTCTTTGCCGAATATGGGCAGGTGATGGGGCAGGTGCTCCTGACCAAGGAAAATTCCGTGCAGCATCATCAGTATATCCATTCCCGCAATTCGCTGTTGGCGCAGCTGGCCATGGGAGCCATCCCAGTCATCAACGAAAATGACGCCGTGGCGGTGGATGAGATCAAGATTGGCGACAATGACAATCTCTCGGCTATGGTGGCAACCTTGGTGGATGCCGATGCCCTGATCATCCTGTCGGATATTGAGGGTCTTTACACGGCTAATCCCGCTACCCATCCGGAGGCGGAACTCATTCCGGAGATTCCGGAAATCACGCCTGAGGTGGAAGCCATTGCCGGTGGTGCTGGTTCCAAGCTGGGCACCGGCGGCATGATGACCAAGATCCAGGCGGCGCAGGTTTCGATGAGTGCCGGTGTCACGATGGTCATTGCCTCCGGTTCACGGGAAAATGTGCTCCGGGATATTCTGCAGGGCCAGAATGTCGGTACGGTATTCCCCGCCAGGGAATCCCATCTGCGGGTGCGCAAGTCCTGGCTGGCTTTTGGCAAGCGCCTGGCCGGGGAGATAACCGTGGATGATGGCTGTGCTGCCGCCCTGCGGGAAAACGGTGCCAGCATCTTGGCTGCGGGCGTTACGGCCTGTGAGGGCGATTTTGCCGCCGGCAGTACCGTGCGGGTTTTGACACAAAGCCAGCAGGAAATCGCCCGGGGCATCGTGAATTTTAAAGAAGCGGACTTGCAGAAGATTCTCGGTCAGCAGACGGAGAATATCGGCAAGATTCTGGCCGGTGATGTACCTACAGAAGTAATTCATCGGGATAATATGGTATTGATGGTTTGATGTTTTTGTAGTACGGGAGGAATCGGATTGGATATTCAGCGCGAAGTACGCAAAAAAGCAGAAGCCGCCAAAGCAGCTTCCTATAAGCTCGGCACGCTTTCGACGAAGGTGAAGAATGAAGCTTTGCTGGCCATGGCCCATGCCCTGGAACAGCGCAGCAGCATGATTCTGGAAGCCAATGCCCAGGATTTGGAAGAGGCAAGGCAAAAGGGAGTCAAGCGTTCTTATCTGGATCGCCTGATGCTGGATGAGAACCGCATTGCCGGCATGGCCGAAGGCCTGCGGCAGACGGCAGCCCTGCCTGACCCGGTTGGTCAGGGGGATTACAGCACGATTCGTCCCAATGGCCTTTCCATCCGCCGGGTGCGGGTGCCTTTAGGCGTGGTGGGCATCATCTATGAAGCCCGTCCGAATGTCACGGCTGATGCTTTGGCCCTTTGCCTGAAATCCGGTAATGCAGTGCTGCTCAGAGGTGGCAGCGAGGCTATCCGTTCCAATATCGCCATCAGTTCTTTGCTCGCTGAAGCCGCCTACAAACATGGTATTCCCGAGGGGGCTATCCAGTTCGTGGACTTCACGGACAGGGAAGCCGTGGGAGTCATGACGCATCTGACGGGCCTGCTTGACGTCATCATTCCCCGCGGGGGCGCTGGCCTCATCAAGCGGGTGGTGGAGGACAGCTCCGTGCCTGTTATCGAAACTGGTACTGGCGTCTGCCATACCTTTGTGGATGAGAGTGCTGACCAGGCCATGGCGCTTGATATTGCCATCAATGCCAAGACCAGCCGTCCTTCGGTTTGCAATGCCATGGAAACCCTGCTGGTGCATAAGGACATCGCGGCTGGCTTCTTGCCGAAACTCTATGAAGCCATGACGGCGAAGAAGGTAGAGCTCCGCGGCTGTGAACAGGCGAAGGCCATCTGTCCGGAGATGCAGGCAGCAGACGAGGCGGACTGGTCTACGGAATACGGCGATCTGATCCTCTCTGTGAAAGTGGTGGATGATGTGACGGCGGCTATCGCCCATATCAACCGCTATAACACAGGGCATTCGGAAACTATCGTGACCAATGATTTGGGGAACGCTGCCCGCTTCCAGAAGGAAGTGGATGCCGCGGCGGTGTATGTCAATGCTTCCACCCGTTTCACGGACGGCTTTGAGTTCGGTTTCGGTGCGGAAATCGGCATCAGCACGCAGAAGCTTCATGCCCGCGGGCCGATGGGACTCATGGAACTCACCAGTTCCAAGTATCTCATCATGGGCGAGGGGCAGATTCGCTGATGTTTCGTTTATCCGGGTATTATCGTACTATGCGGCAGTATCTGGCTACGCCCAAGGGGGCTCATGACAGCCGGGATTATGCCCGGGCGGTGCTGCTCATCATGCTCACCATGGCAGTGGTTTATTTGATTCTATATTTTGTGGGAGGCGCAAGCCTGTGAAGGAACGCATTGGCCTGATGGGGGGCACCTTTGACCCCATCCATCTTGCCCATCTGCATATTGCCGAAGAAGCCCGGGAGGCTTTTGCCCTGGACCGGGTGCTCTTCATCCCTGCTGCTCAGCCGCCGCATAAACAGGGGCGCAAGATTGCCTCGGCGGCACAGCGTATCCGGATGGTGGAACTGGCCATTGCCGGCAATCCGCATTTTGCTATCGATTTGCTGGAAATGGAACGCAAGGGCCCATCCTATTCCTGGCTGATGGTGCAGGAAATGCAGCAACGGCAGGGCAGGGAGGCAGAACTGTTCTTTATCACAGGTTCGGACTCCATCAATGACCTGCCCACCTGGAACCATCCGCGGGAATTGGTCGGGGCCTGCCAGTTCATTGGCACTACACGGCCGGAAGTACCCTTTGATGATGCACTGTTATTGGATTTTTTTGGCCCGGAACTGCGGAGCCATATCCATGAATTGTCTGTACCCATGATGGAGATTTCTTCCACCCTGATCCGGGAACGGATTGCAGCCGGACGTTCCATCCGCTATCTGGTGCCTGAAGCCGTGGCTGATTATATCGGAAAAGAGGGTTTGTACCAATGAGTTTTGCTATGAGTTATGAAGAGATGCAGCAACTTTTGCAGAAAAGCTTGAAGCCCAGCCGTTATGAACATTCTTTGGGTGTAGCGGAAACGGCAGTGTTTCTGGCCCGGCGTTTTGGCGTGGATGAACAGCAGGCATGGGTTGCCGGCCTGCTGCATGACTGCGCCAGAGAGTTCCGCAATGAGGATCTGGTTGGCGAGGCCGAAAAGCGTCTAATCGTGGTGGAACCGTTGGAACGGCATATGCCCCTGCTCTTGCATGCCTACGTGGGTTCCCGTCTGGTCGCGGAAAAGTACGGCATCAATGACAATGCCATCGAGCAGGCCATCTGGCGTCATACCGTGGGCGGCCCGCAGATGACGGATTTGGACAAGATCATCTGGTTTGCCGATATGATCGAACCGCATCGCGATTATCCCGAGGTGGAGATGCTCAGGGAGCTGGCGAAAACGGCAAGTTTGGATGAAATGCTGTTGAAAGGCTTGACCGAGTCGATTGCCTTTGTCCTGAGAAAAGGTGGCCTCGTACATCCGGCCACTGTCATCGCACGTAATGAAATCCTGCTGAAAAAATAATAGAAGGGCACGCAGATGGGAAGAAAGGGAAATGATGAGGGCGGCAAGGTAAATGTCACCCAACAGAATATAAAATACAAACGGAAGCTTCTGGCTCAACGCCGTCGGCGTGCCAGATTGCGCTTGTTGGTGATTCTGATCTTTGTCGGTACGATTCTGACCGGTGTGCTCCTGGCCGGCTATGCTTTGGTTTCATTAGGCTCCAAGCTCAATCAGGAGTATCAGGACATGTATGCCGGTTATAGCCAACGGCAGCAAGCCCGGCGGGGGACGATTGACCATCGCTTTGATGGCTATACCAATGTGCTGGTCATGGGCATTGATGATGGTGTGGACGAAGATGATGGCGAAGGCAAGCGTGCCGATGGTATTGTGGTGGCCAGCCTGGAAAATTCCACGGGCAAGCTCCGCTTTATCCATATCCTGCAGGATACCTGGGTGAATGTCACGGGCAGCCAGCAGCAGATGAAACTCAAGAATCTCTATGCTCTGGGCGGGGCACCGCTGGTAACACGGCAGGTCAATGCACTGCTGGGCGTTTCCATCCATCAATATGTGGTATTGGACATGCAGGTCTTTGCGGAGCTTATCGATGCCATTGGCGGTGTGGATATCTATGTGGAATCGGATATGAATTATGATGATGCCGAGGGTGGCATTTCCATCCATCTGCCGCAGGGCTATCAGCATCTGGATGGCAGCCAGGCTGTCCAGTATCTGCGCTATCGCAGTGATGATCTGAATGATTTGGGCCGCATGCAGCGGCAGCAGCGTTTCTGCAAGGCCTTATATCAGAATCTGTTGCAGTTCAAGACTTTGACGAAGCTGCCAGCCATAGCCGAAATCATCAAGCAGCGCGTGGAGACCAGTGCGGAAATATTTGATTCCATGTACTTAGCCAATGTGTTGCGCCATCTGAGCAGCGTGCCGCCGGAGAGCATCATCCTGCCCGGGGCGCCGGCTGCTGATGACGCGTCCATCTGGGTGCTGGACGATGCCGCTGCTGCCCAGCGGATGCAGGAACTTTTCCCGCCGGAAAATCTTAGTGAAAATAATTAGTTGATATAAATGGGAGGATTTATTATGACCATTGAAGAGATGAGCCAGGCAATCTGTAAGGCTGCCAGTGATAAAAAAGCCAGAGATATCGTGATCATGGATATGCGGGAATTGTCCCCGTCCACCGATTACTTTGTGGTCTGCTCGGCCAATACGGCAACGCAGGTGCGGGCCATTGCCGACAGCATCGAAGAACAGCTGCAGGAAGCTGGCGTGGATTTCTTCCACAAGGAAGGCTATCGCGAAGGGGAATGGGTGCTGCTCGATTACGGTGATGTGGTTGCGCATGTGTTCATGCAGGAAGCCCGCGAATACTATGCTTTGGAACAGCTCTGGGGCGATGCGAAACTGTCCGTATATGAGGACTGATTGAGGGCATTATGGAAGAACAGCAAAAAAGAAAATACGGCCCCAGCTCCGTAGCTACGCTGAAAGTGGTGCGCGAGTCGGAATTGGGTGCCTTCCTCGATGCGGAGACCGGCAATACCAATGACGATATCCTGCTGCACAAAAATCAGCAGACTGCACCGGTGAAAATCGGTGACGAGGTGGAGGTCTTCCTCTATCTCGATCCGAACCGGAAACTGACTGCGAGCATGCGGGTGCCGAAGATGCGGGAGGGGCAGATTGCCCGCCTCAAGGTCATCAATGTGAGCCGGGATGGCGCTTTTGTTGATGTAGGGGCGGAGCGCGGTATCTTCATGCCCTATGCCGGCATGCGTGGCCGTCCCCAGATCGGCGAAGTGGTCTGGGCTAAGCTCTACACGGATAAATCCGGCCGTCTGGCCGTGACCATGGAAGTTGAGGACGAGATGCGCCGGGCCTCCCAGCCAGCCAAGGGCGTGAAAAAGGGCCAGCTGGTCAAGGGGGCTATCTATAACTATACCGATGCCGGCGCCTTCCTGTTCAGTGAGGAGCGCTATATCGTCTTTATCGCCAACAAGGAAATAGATGCGAACAACCGCCCACGTGTCGGGCAGGTGGTTACGGCCCGTGTCACCTATATCCGCGATGATGGCCGTCTCAATGCTTCCCTGAAGGAGTCCAAGGAAAAGGCATTGATCACCGATGGTGAGAAGATCCTGGAACTTTTGCGGAACCGTGATGGCAAGATGCCCTACAGCGATGAATCTTCACCGGAAGTCATTCGGGACAAGTTCGGCATCTCCAAGGCTGCCTTCAAGCGGGCCTTGGGACATTTGATCAAAGAGCAGCGAATCTATGAAGAGGATGGCTGGACGTATCTGAAGTAAAGGCAGGTTGCCCCGATGGGGCAACTTTTCTTTTTCGGATATAAATGCAGAATTTTTTTACGGCTTTGAAGGATTTTACACCCTGAGAGCGAATAAGAAAGCTAGAGACGAAATTTGAATGGGATATTAAATAGATGGGGGCGAAGTAGATGGCAGCAGAAACGAGTGGAGACAAGAAAGGAATCTTGCTGGAGACCGGCACCAACGAGTTTGAGATTGTCGAGTTCAGCATTGGACAAGTTAATTATGGCATCAACGTAGCAAAGGTAAGGGAAGTAATCACCTGTCCGCCGGTGACGGCTATGCCACAGGCACATCCTTATATTGATGGCCTGTTCACCTTGCGTGGCAAGGCAATTCCGCTGGTGAACCTGCCCCGTTGCCTCAATGTCCAGTCCAAGGCTGAACCCCGCAATGTTATCGTGACGGAGATCAACAATTATAACATTGGTTTCCTGGTGGAGAATGTTTCCCGCATTCATCGCATTTCCTGGAAGGACATGGAGCCGGCACCAGAAGTGGGTGACCAGTCTCGTGTTGTCGGTATCATCAAGATGGAAGACCGCATTGTTCTCCTGATTGACTTTGAGACCATCATTGCGGAAATCAATCCGGAAATCAATGCGAAGCTCACGACTTATGAAGAAGCAACCGAGGATGTGAAATCCAAGCGTTCGGATGTGCATGTAGTAGTGGCAGAGGATTCGCCGATGCTCCGTGACCTTTTGGTTACGACGTTGCATGAATCCGGCTACCGCTTTGTCCGTGACTTCGGCAATGGCCAGGATGCCTGGGACTATCTGCAGGGACTGGCGAAGAAGCCTGGCAATATTGAAGATCATGTGGGGGTTATCATCTCTGATGTGGAAATGCCCAAAATGGACGGTCATCGCCTGCTGAAACTGGTGCGTGAAGATGAAACGCTGAAATCCGTACCGTTGGTTCTGTTCTCGTCCCTGATCAGTGAAGAGATGCGCTTGAAAGGCGAACAGCTGGGAGCGTCCGGCCAGATTGCGAAGCCGGAAATCAATCAGCTGATCGGCTTGCTGGACAATCTGATTTTTGGAGTGCCAATCAAAGATCAGAATGCAGATGATGATTGATTTATAATTGTACATAGAGAGACCGGGAACCGATGGGAGCATGGAATCCATCGGTTCCTGTTTTTTTGGCTTGAAAACGAAATTTTATGAAAATAAATTTTTTACTTAAGAAATTCATCATTTGCTCCGATAAACATTGTAGATTGGAAAGGAAAACACAATAACGCCGTCATGCAGGGATTCGCAGTACGGTATTTGACAGGGAACGTCGCTTAATTTGTAACAATGTATGGGATAAAGGAGAAGTGATTTATCATGATGCGTTCGTTGTATTCTGGTGTTTCTGGTATCAAGGGTCATCAGACGAGAATGGATGTTGTCGGCAATAACATTGCCAATGTCAATACAACTGGTTTCAAATCCGGCCGTGTTACCTTTGCAGATACCTTGAGCCAGACGTCTTCCAGCGCGGCTTCGGCTACCGGGAACCTCGGCGGCCGAAATCCCAAGCAGATCGGCCTGGGCGTGGGCGTGGCCAGTATCGATACGCTGTTCACGGATGGTAGTGTCCAGGCTACGGGTAAGAATACAGACGTGGCCATGTCCGGCAACGGCTTGTTTGTCGTAAAGAGCGGCAGTGAAACCTATTATACCCGTGATGGTGCCTTCGAATTCGATGAGAAAGGCAATTATGTCCTGCCGGGCAGCGGCCATTTCGTACAGGGATGGACGGCTTCGAATGGTTCGCTCAACACCAATGGCGCCATCGGGAATATCCAGATTGAAGCAGGCAAGTCCATGCCGTCGGCAGTAACTACCACGGCTACCTATAAAAATAATCTGAATGCGGCAAAGGAAACCGTCATCGGCATGAAACTTACCGATGCCAAGGGCAACTCCATCACGCTGGATTCCACCAATACCAATTCTTATACGGTAGGCGTAGGAAATACCTATACAGCTACGGTCCGTAAAGCAGCCGTGACCTTTGCTTCGGGCATTTCCCTGCCTTCGGCACAGGGTACCTATGCCATGGGACAGACTTACTATATTCCCAACACGACTTCTGTGACCGTCAATCTGGCTAATGGTGACGAAGTGACTGTACCTTACAACTCGGCCATCACCTGGCGTGTGGGCAGTGATGTGCCCTCAGCTACCAATCCGGTTAAAACGCTGAACGTTTCGAGCACGAATACCGAAGTCACGTTGGATGACAATTCCACCATTGCCAATAAGAGCGGCAGCAGTTATAAAGTCGAATTGCTTAATGGCGATACGATTGAAGTGCCTGCCAACTCCACACAGACTGCTGCGTATACCGTAGGCACAAATGCACCGGCGGATACGATTACCAGCATTACGGGAAATTCCATAAAATTAGCCTCTGGTGCTACCATGACGAATAATAGCGGCACCCCTTATGAGGTATCCGATGGTACGCTTAAGATAAAGATCTCCAGCCAATCGACTAAGACATACGATACTACGAATGCTCTCAACCTGACCATCATGAGTGTCAATGGCTCACAGGCAACTCTGAGCGATGGTTCTACACTGGTACTGACACCTGCCCAGATGTCCACCGGTACATATGTTCCCGGCTATAGCTTCAACTTTACGGCTACTGTTGCTGGTATGCCGACTTTATCAGCCTCTAAGGTCAGCTCGATTTCCGCCGTATCCCCGAGTGCCATCACCCGCATTTCCGGTACGGTTGATTCTGCCGATGGTACGACCACTTCCACGGATACCTTCAATGTGACTTCTGGTTATATCACCCCGCTCAGCGGCCTGAAGGTTTCTGAATTGACCTTGACCGACAGCCTGGGGAGCAGCATCAAGGTGTCCAACAGTGATACCACCGGCTATAAGGCAGGAACGACAACCTACGCGTCGGATATTTCCTCCATCTTGCTCGATATGAGTGATGGTACGACCAGTACGCATACCAGCGGCAAGTATACCATGGGGTACAGCCTGCCGTTGACGACTACTTTGAATGTTTATGATACGCTGGGCAATGCCCATACTGTAGTCGTGTACTTTACCAAGACCAAAACGGACAGTGTCAACGGCAATCAGTGGACAGCTGCTGTGAATATCGATGGGTCCGGCAAGAATACCATCACAGAACCGGATGGCAGCACCACGACCATTGAGATGTCCGATACCGTCCTGCAATTCAACACGAACGGCAAATACAGCGATGGTTCCGGTACCTTGAATCTGAAACTGACCAACGGCTCCACCGCAACGCAGACCTTGACCATTGATGTCAGCCAGCTGACGCAGTATTCCGGCAACAACACCATCAATGGTGTTTGCAATGGCAATGCAGCCGGTACGCTGAAATCCATCGCCATCGATTCTTCCGGGATCATCACAGGGACCTATACCAATGGTGTAAGCCAGGCAGAGGCACAGATTGCCGTGGCGCAGTTCACCAATGCTTCCGGCCTGACCAAGACCGGCACCAGCCTTTATCAGCAGTCGAACAACTCCGGTGAACCGAATGTCAAGACGGCGGCAGATTTGGGCGTGACGTTGCAGGCATCTGCTCTGGAAATGTCTAATGTGGATATCGCCAACGAATTCTCCGATATGATCATCACCCAGCGTGGCTTCCAGTCCAATTCCAAGATTGTCACCGTCAGTGATGAAATGCTGGAAACCATGATCAATATGAAACGCTAAATAAAATGGCCGGCAGTCCAGATGGGCTGCCGGTTTTATTCAGATTGGGGCATACAAAAAGGCCACGGAGCGGGATTAACTCCGTGGCCTTCTAGGGAAGGGATGATAAAAAATTTGAGAAATGGGAAGCAAGAAGGGTGGGATATTCCTTCTTGTTTAGGGAATCAATAAGAGCCTTACACTTGGGGGATTAACCAAGTATCTCTTACTGACAAGCTTATTATAGCGAAGTTTTATGAAAATAATATGTAACTCGGGTTACATAATGAAAAAAAATGAAAAATTTTTTTCATGTGTAGGATGTGATAAAATAGGAGGTAGTAGAAATGAGGTGCTGATGATGAGATATAGAAAAATAAAGCGGCTGGTGGCAGCTGGCATCTTGACTATGGGAACTATTTTGGCGCCCCTGCGGCCAGTGGAGGCGGTAGATGCCTGGGGAGCGGCAGCACAGGCTTTGGGCATCTTTGCGGCGTATAAATCCAGCCTGGCTGGGATGCTGGCCTTGGGAAATAATGTTGGCGCGCAGATGCAGTGCCGTATTCAGGATATCGAGCAGAATGGGCAGGACCCTAATGATCATGATGTGCAGGTGGTCAATCAGGTTATGCAACAGCTGGTGACGCAGGGCGATTATGTACTGAAGGCCAATTCCCTGCCGTTTATGTGGACGGTGAATGACAGCAAGGATTTT
The DNA here is from genome assembly GCF_900142515.1 of Pseudoselenomonas ruminantium. Lineage (GTDB taxonomy): Bacteria > Bacillota > Negativicutes > Selenomonadales > Selenomonadaceae > Selenomonas_A > Selenomonas_A ruminantium_D. The sequence goes on from NZ_FRBC01000016.1 coordinate 27,429, forward strand.
AATGCGGCCTGTTATCCGACCAATTATATCAGCATCAACAGGGCCTTGGTACGGGGGCTGAATCTGGAACCGGACGAGTTGGCGGCCGTGTTTGCACATGAGATGACGCATGGACTGGAGCAGCATAGTGCCAAGAACTATGCCAAGGCGGTGGCGCAGTCCATAGGAATGAGCATGGTCAATATGGATACTGGCTCGATGGATTGGGGCAGGCTTAATGGCCTGGTCAATTATTCCATTGCCAAGAATGTCACGCTGCCCACAGAATATGATGCGGATGAGGGCGGCTTTTATCTGATGACCAGTGCGGGGTTCAATCCTGGCGGTGGTGCTGCAGCTATGGCCCGCATGGGATATTATCTTACCTATGAGACACAGAACTTCCTGGAATATCAGGACCCGGATCCTAAGAAACAGGAGCGGGAAAGCTACAGTGACCATCCGGAGACCAAGTTGCGGGAAGACCGCCTGGCGCAGATGATGACGGATTATAGTGCCGGTCATGTAACGGTACAGAACCGCAAGGATATTTATATTGATGGAAAGAAATTGCTGTCGGTGGAATGGACCGGAGAAGGTTATGACAATACCGCTGAGAATGCCTATTATGTGGCTGGAGCGATTGCGAAGGCCTTCCATGATTACGATAGTATCGCGGGCTGGAATTTTCGGGCAGATGGTGAAGGCAGCCTGACCTGCCTGGATAACAGCCGGGTCAATGCAAAGCTGAGGGAATTCCTCACGCTGCGGTCCGCCGGTGAACGCTTGCAGCGTCTGGTGCGTGCTGCTTATGCCGGTGAAGCAGCCAGCGGCGCCCGGCAGCAATTGCGGGTGGCAGAAAAGAAGCGGGATCAGCAGCGTTATAACCTGCGGGAGGCAATCCTGAATGCCGATGCGAGAACCGTGAAAAAGATGCGGGAAAATGCGGATGCCTATAGTGATTTCGGCTTGGGCGATAAAGCACAATTTCAGATGAAGCGGGTCTTTGCGAGCCGTCAGGTGGACAATCTGGCAGAAAGCCAGGCAATCAGTGCCCGGGCCAAGGCCGTCAGCGGTGATTTTGCCGGGGCTGTGCAGGAGGCAAATGCTGCTGTCGCTACAGACGGGAAGAATATCTATACCTATCTGAACCGGGCGGATATCTACCATATGCAGGGCAATCTGGCCAAGGCACTGGCTGACTTGCAGCAGGCCAAGGCGATTGACAAGGACAATGTCATCAGTTATCTGTTGTCAGGGCGGATCTATGATGAAATGGGGAATAAGGAAGAGGCGGAAAAGGATTTTGCCGAATTTTACCGTTTGCGGCCCAGAGCCTACCGGGAAATCCCGGAAGAGTATCTGGAGACGATAGCGCCCAAAGAATATAAGGAAATACAGAAGGAAAAAGCCGAGGCCAGGGCGAAATTTGCCAAGGAGTGGAAAAAGGAACAAAAACGTAAAAATAAACAATGAAAATGAGCAGAATCGTAAAAAAATGTAAACTTTTTTCCACCAGCCCCTTGCAGTAAATGAATATGCTTGTTAAAATGTAAGGTACGAAATTTTGTGACCGGAAGAGAGGCGGGGCGCGCAAGCCCGCCAGATAAGGCATATATAGGAGGATAAAAGATGATTAGAGAGCATCGCAGCCGTGCGAAACTCGAAACGTATTACGAAAAATTTGCTCGTGATGGTATATTGGATCCGAACGTTCATCCGTGGGTGGCAGAATCCTGGAAGGCCAGCCAGAAATATGGTGTGGGTGCGGAGAAGATGGCCATAAAACATCTGTTGTCCAAAGAAGCGTTTCATGAATTGCAATTGAAACATGCGGATGCGATTGAATACCTTAGCGATCTCAGCGATGGGATCAAGGAATTTTTCCAGGAATACAATCTGAGTCTGCTGCTGATCGATGCAGACTGCACCGTGCTCAAAAGTTATTCCCTGCCTTTTTATCAGATGACTCCGGGGGAAATCGAAGGTGCGAATGTGGGCATTGATCAGGTGGGTACTTCCTCAATCAGCGTGGCTTTAGAGCATAAGGCGCCCTTCTGGATGTTCGGCCCGGAAATGTGGGTCAGGGAATGCCAGTTAGGTGATGCCTGCTCGGCACCCGTGATTGTCGCTGGCGAGCTCACCTATATCATTACCTTGGTATCCATGGAGCAGGTAGCAATGCCGCAGGATGCTGTGATCTCCCTGCTCTTCACCATGCGCAAGGCATTGGAGCGTCATCTGAGCGAAGCCATTCGCATCAAAGCGGATGAGGCGATACTCGATTCGACGCCTTTTGCCGTTTATCATGTATTGCCCGGCGGCGAGGTGGCCTATGCCAATCGCCTGGGGCATACCCGTCTGGAGGGCATCGGGGCCAAGCGGGAAGCTGGTACCCGCCGCAGCGCATCCAATCTCAATGATGTGATCATGAACTATCAGCATACACCGATCTACAAGGGCTTTCGGGGGATTCCTTCCTATAATAAGGAGGTAACTTGGATCACGCCGGCGAAGACTTATGAGGACATTACCACGGTAGTACCTTTGGAACGCGATGAAGATCAGGCTGTGCAGAGCGTGGTAGTGGTATCCATGCCGATTGAGGACTTGCGTACGCTGGTAGCTCATGCCGCAGGTTATACGGCCAAGTATAGTCTGGGGTCGATGGTGGGCGAAGGGACGACCTTTGCCAGTGTGCGTAACAAGGCTGGCCGGGTGGCCAAGAACAAGCATCATGTGCTGATCCAGGGCGAGGCTGGTACAGGCAAGCAGCGTATGGCACATGGAATCCATCAGGGCAGTCTTCGCGCGGCAGGTCCGCTTATCACCCTGCGTTGTGGTGATACCACGCCGGAACTGTTGGAACAGGAGCTCTTTGGTGTGGTGCTGAATTCGGAAGTCAGCCATCAGGGGCGCCTGGAACTGGCTTCTGGTGGTACTTTGTTCCTGGACGAAATCGAAAAGATGCCGAAGAATATCGCCAAGGCACTGGCCGAGGCGCTGCGGACTGGCAAGGCTTGCCGGGTTGGCGAGCAGGTACAGCGCAATATCGATGTGCGCATCATTGCCGCTTGTGACAGCGATCTGAAGCGCCTGACCGAGAGGGGGCTCTTTGACCGGGATCTTTATGAGGCTCTGGCTAAGAGCGTTATCCGCGTGCCGGCTTTGCGCAGCCGCCGTGAGGATATCCCCAAGCTGGCGTCGCATATCATCAGCGAACTGGCTGAGCAGCATCAGATGAAGGTCAAGAAGATTTTGCCGGAAACGGAAAAGGTGCTGCGTGATTATGACTGGCCGGGCAATATCAAACAGTTGCAGAGCGTATTGGAGTATGCGTTCTTCAATACGAATGAAGATGTCATCAATCCCCACGATATCAGCCTGATGGGGGATGTGAAGCCGGATAACAAGTGGAAGGAAGACCGTGAGGTTTTCGTCAAGGCATGGCAGGCGGCTGGCGGTAATGTGAGCCGGCTGGCGAACCTTTTGAATGTGAGCCGGGTGACCCTGTACCGTTATCTGAAGAAGTATGGATTGGAAAAGAAGTAAGGAGAAATTTAAGTGCGTTTACGGAGAAAACCCTGGGTGGATGAAGCCATCCATGAATTTGATGCTTTTGTCGTGAGCAAGGATCAGGAGATCGGTGAAGAGCGGAAGGGTCAGTGGTGTGAGATCTTTGGCCGCAAGGCACCGCTGCATGTGGAATTGGGAACCGGCAAGGGCGATTTCATCACGCAGCTGGCCGAGCGCAATCCCGACATCAACTATATCGGGATCGAGGCACAGCAGGATGTGCTTTACTCTGCGGCCAAAAAGGTAGCAGAAAAGGGGCTTACCAATGTGCGCCTGCTGGTTTTTGATATCAATAATATCGAGAATATTTTCGGGGAAGAGGAAGTGGATCGCTTTTATGTGAATTTCTGCGATCCCTGGCCGAAGAAGCGTCATGCCAAACGCCGTCTCACGCATACGGGCTTTTTGGAAAAGTATCGCCGCCTGCTCAAGAAACCGGGCCAGCTGCATTTCAAGACGGATAATCGTCCGTTGTTTGATTTCTCGTTGGAACAGTTTGCAGAGGCCGGTCTTACGGTGCAGGATGTTTCCTTCGATCTGCATGCGGAAAATCGTGCGGACAATATCATGACAGAGTATGAACGGAAGTTCAGCGGCTTTGGGGAGAAAATCAACCGTTGTGAGGTCATTTTCGCCTGATCTGGCATAAAGCACAAGGAGGCTTTTTCGTGCGGATTCGGAAGAAGATTTGGAATAATGATGCTGAACCGATACTGGTTATCATGGTAGTGCTGATGGTGCTGGGCACGATCAATGTTTTCAGTTCCAGCTTTGTGCTGGGGACAACGGATTATGAGGATCCTTATCATTTCCTGCGCAGCCATGGCGTCTTTTTGGTTATTGGCTTGGTGCTGTTCTGGATATTCCGCAAGATCAATTATCAGCGTTGGCGTTCCTTGCGGGGCGGTCTGATGATGGCTCTGGTGGGGACACTCTTTGCTGCTTTGGTGCTGGTATTGATTGTGGGAACAGAGGTAAATGGGGCCAAGCGCTGGCTTTTTGGTATCGGACAGCCTGCGGAATTGGCCAAGCTGGTAGCCATCATGCTGGCGGCATCTACCTTGGCCACCCGCTTGAAGCGAGGAACGGCCAATTCATTGGGCAATGTGTTCAATGGGCCTTTTTTCCTGATTTACCTGATGTTTGGTTTGATTGAGTTGGAACCGGATATGGGGACGGCCCTTATCGTGGTGGGCGGGCCGGTCTTTATGGCCATGGTCGCGGGCATGTCTATCAAGTATGTAGCCGGATTCGGCGGATTTGTCCTGATGATCCTGGTGCTGATGATCAATATCCAGCCTTATCGTCTGGCTCGCCTGAAGGTTTGGTTTGACCCTTGGGCGGATGCGCAGGGGATGGGGTATCAGACCGTACAGTCCCTGTCGACCATCGGTTCCGGTGGTTTCTGGGGGATGGGCTTGGGTGAAGGCGTCAGCAAATATGCCTATCTGCCGGAGGCGCATACGGATTTTGCCTTTGCTATCTTCAGCCAGGAACATGGCTATATGGGAGCTTTTATGGTGTTCCTGCTGCTGGCCCTGCTGGTTCTCTTCTGTGTGCGCATTGCCAATCGGGCACCGGATGAGTATGGCCAGATGCTGGTCACAGGGATCATGGTGCTGATTGCGGGGCAGGCTATTGCCAATATCATGATGGTGGGAGGCTTGTTGCCCGTGGTTGGTGTACCGCTGCCCTTTATCAGTTATGGTGGTTCGTCCTTGATTGTCACGATGATGGCTATGGGGATGCTGCTGAATGTCTGTGATCATGGTAAAAAGCCGTCACTGGAAAATGAGCAGCCGGCAGCGGCCGCAAAGCCGGCTTCCCGGAAACGGCCGCATTTGCGGATCGTTAAATAAATGATTTAGCCTTCTCGCAGGGGAAGGCTGTTTTTTCAAGGAGGGGATGCATATGCGTAAGTTGATGGTCCTTTTGATATTGTTGGGGGTTTTGTGTGTCAGTGTTCCTCAGACTGAGGCTGCCCGTTTTGCCAAAGCCGAGGAAGTGACCCGGCCGGCGGGGACAATCTGGGGGTATCCTGGCAGCAATGTGCGTTTTGAGATTGCCGACCCACGCAAGGCAGAGACTTTCGTGGCTAAAAATGGCGAACAGCGCCTGCGCCTGAAAGAGCCCGGGGATGTATTCGTCAAGGCGGTTTTTTATGAGAGCAATGGCGATATCATCGAATACCACCTCACATTCCATGTAACCGGTCAGGCCGTAGATGAAACGGCTGTGGATGTGAACAGCTATGCAGAAGAAGTTCTGGCATTGGTCAATGCCGAGCGGCGGAAATACAATCTGGAACCGCTCAGATTGGCTCAGGATCTGAATGAGGATGCCATGGTGCGGGCGCGGGAATGCGTGCGTCATTTTTCGCATCAACGCCCGGATGGCAGCGATTACAATACTGTGTTGCGCAATCCCTATAAGGAAGCTGGCGAGAATCTGTCTGCAGGCCGTCCGTCTGCACAGGCCACGGTGGAAGGCTGGATGAATTCACCAGCCCACCGCGATAATATCCTTTATCCGAATTTCCGGGAAATGGGAATCGGCTATCTTTATGAGAGCAACAGCCGTTATCGTCATTATTGGGCACAGTTGTTCCGCCGGTAAGAGAAGCGGATCGTTATGTGGGAGGATGAGAAGATGCTGGCCAGAAAAAAAATACGCTGTCTGTTGTCAGCGGGGATATGCAGTGCTTTGTTGTGGGTGGGACAGCCGCAGGTTTTGGCAGCAGATCAGGATTGGAGTCCGGATGAGTTGATCACACAGTATACGCTGGCGCTGGAAGCAGACCCTGGCAATCCTGTAGCGATGCATTATCGCGGGACTGCTTATTTGCGCAAAGGGGAGCTGGATAAAGCAATCGAGGATTTCACTGCGGCAATCAATTTGCGGGATAAATATGCAGAGGCCTATCATAACCGGGCTGCTGCTTATTGGCGGCAGGGAAAGAAAGAGCAGGCACTGGAAGATTACAATCAGGCCATTGCCTGTGATGGCAAGGTTCCGCAGGTCTATAATGACCGCGGCCGTTTGCAGGCTGAAATGGCAGAAGGCTGCCGAACGGACAAACAGCCGGCTAAGGCAGCGGCGTTTTATGAGGGCGCGGTGCAGGACTTTACCCGCGCAGTAGAGATGAAGCCGGACTATGCTGAAGCCTGGATGAATCGCGGTGAATTATATGCTGTCTGGTCGAAGACTGACCTGGCGATAGCGGATTTTACCCGGGTGATGGCAATCAAGCCGGATCATTATAAGGCCAGGGTCAGCCGTGGCGTGGCCTATAACCAGCTCGGGCGGACGGAAGATGCCCTGGCGGACTATAATCAGGCAATCCGGTTGGATGATACACAAGGCGCGGCTTATAGCAACCGTGGTGTCATTTACCTGAACAAGCAGGATTATCAGCAGGCCATCCGGGATTTCAAGCTGGCAGTGGAGCGGGATCGGAAGGATAGCAATGCTTTTGTTGGCCTGGGAAAAGCCTATTATTCTTTGCAGGATTATGATAATGCCCTGAATAGTTACACGACGGCCTTGTCGCTCAATCCGGGCATAAAGCCGGCACTGGAAGGCTTGCAGGCTGTGTATGCAGCCAGAGCGCATGCCTGAAAAGCGGTGCTGGGCTAGACTTCAAAGGGGTCACTCCTGATGAACCAGATGGTTTCTGGCTTATCGGGAGTGACCCCTTTTCGTCATGTTGCGGCCGGAGCCTTATTTCTTTTCTTTCCGTTCTTTGGCGCGTTTCTTGGCGGCTTCTTCCTTGGCCTTGACTTTGTCGTCGATCTTTTTGGCCTGCTGGTATTTGGCATAATCCACGCCCATGCTGGCCAGCTTGTGCTTGATTGCCATCATGGGATGGGACAGGAACATGCGCTTCTGGGTGCCGTTCATGATGGTCATGAATTCCTGCGCCTGTTTTGCACCGAAGCAGGCAGCGGCGCGGTCGCAACGGTCACAGATGGGTTTCGTGATGCCGTAGGGACAGCGGTTCATCTTGGTCATAACCGTTGCCAGCAGGGCCGTGCATTTTGGGCAGAGTTTGTCGCCTTTCGTATCATGATGACCATGGCAATATATGCCGAAGGTCTTTTTGATGTTTTCCTTTTCCTTGGGAATATTGTTTTTGATTTCTACCGGCTTACGCTTGGGCAGAAAACGCGAAAAAATGCTCATTTCGTATCACCTTTCGATATAAATGGATATATAATACACCATTCTATTTTAATGGTATTTCAGGAGAAAAGCAAGGGCGGGGACAATGAACTCTTGACCTGTAGCTGATTTTTAGTATAATTTAAAGTGTAAGATTGTATAATGCGGAATTGAGGGTGGAGAAAATAGAGTTCATTAGGAATCATGGTAAATTCATTACCAATATATTGGTTGTGCTTTTGGTAGTTATGGCAGTTTATACTAAATTGCAGGAGAATGGTATGGATGCGCTGTTTAAACTGACGGATCTGTATATTTTGGCTGGCGGCCTTTTAGGGTTGTTGGTAGTTCGTTTCCTCAGCAAGCGCAAAAAGTAGGTTCTCAAGGTACAGCAGCGGCATCAAGGAGAACGATATGGCAGACCAGCGCAGTGGGAGCCTCCCCCCCGATGTGGGCGGGCTGCAGGCACAGTCCCTGAAGAAAATTTTAATCAATACGATCAGTACTATTGAAGATAACAAGTCGCAGATTTTTGAAATCTACGAGACTGCCCGCTCAGAGGTGGAAAGCAGCCGCAAACTATTGGCAGATCTAAAGGAACAAGTGCGTCAGACCATTGACCGGGTTGATGAGCTTGCCGAACGGGAACAACAGGAAAAACAAAGGTTGGTCAGGGTCAGCAGTAATTTTCAGGATTATTCCGAGGAAAAGGTACGGGAAAGCTATGAAGCGGTGAAGAACGTACAGGTTTCCCTAGGCGTGGAACGGGAGAAGGAAGCGAATCTCAGAGCACAACGGGATAAGCTGGAACTGCGTCTGCGCAATCTGCAGGTAATGCTGGCACAGGCAGAGCATCTGGCTCTGGCGGTAGGTTCTGTACTTTCTTATCTCAGCACGCAGGTCAATGGCGTAATCTGGAAGATTGAAGCGGTGCAGAAGGAAAAATTCATTGGTGCACGGATCATCAAGGCACAGGAAGAGGAACGTTACCGCATTTCCCGGGAAATCCACGATGGGCCGGCGCAGGATCTGGCCAATCTTATTTTCCAGACATCCATTGCGGAGAAGCTGGTGGATTATGATCCCGATGAGGCTAAGCGTACCTTGCAGGAATTGCGGCAGCAGATGCGGGATTGCCTGGGCAGCGTGCGCGAAGTTATCTTTGATATGCGTCCGATGGCTTTGGATGATCTGGGACTGGTGGCGGCTCTCAATCAGTTGATCGGGCGCATCGCTTCCCGCGGGACTTTGGCGATTGATTTTTCTATGGATGGCAAGGTGTATGATATGCCGAAACATGTGGAAATCGCTGTTTTCCGCATTGTGCAGGAGGCACTCAACAATATCAGCCATCATGCAGAGACGGATAATGCCAAGGTGCGGATGCTGTACTCACCGACTGCGTTATCGGTGCTTATTGAAGATGCAGGGAAAGGTTTCAATCCGGATTTTGGGATGGGGACTGTGAACGAAGATGGTGAGTCACCAGCCGCAGAGGCGGCAGAGATTCCCAGTCATTTCGGACTGATGGGCATGCGGGAACGGGCGAAGATCATTGGTGCCGATCTGAACATCACCTCAGCCATAGGGGAGGGAACCCGGGTACATCTGCGTGTGCCGCTGCGTCAGCCGCAAGTGGAGACAAAAGATGTGAAGGTGGTCAAGACGTCAGAGAAAAAAAGAGGCATGATTAGTAAATGACGGATATATTGAATCAATTGCGAGCGCCGGTGGCGGAAGCTATGAAAGCTTACGCGGGAGACGGCGCTCTCGCTTTTCATACACCGGGGCATAAGCAGGGGCTGGGCGCACATACGCTCTTGCAGGAACTGATTACCCCATTGGGCTTGAAGGAGGAAGTTTCCCTGATGGAGGAACTGGATGACCTCCATGAGCCCACCATGTGCATAAAAGACGCCCAAAACCTTGCGGCAGCGCTCTATGGAGCTGATGCCGCTTATTTCATGATTAACGGTACCAGCGGTGCCATCCATGCGATGATCATGGGCACATTGCAGCCCGGGGATACGGTATTGGTGCCCCGCAATGCGCACCGCTCCATGATTGGCGGGCTGATACTTGCTGGTGTCAGCCCTGTATTCATCCAGCCCCGCATTGACGGGAAGCTGGGGATTCCCATGGGCTTGCAGGTTGAGGATATCGTGGCGGCGGCAGACGCTCATCCTGAGGCCAGGGCTTTGCTGTTGGTCTATCCCACTTATTACGGGGTGACCATTGACCTGCGCAAGGTGGCTGATTTCGTTCATAGCCGCAATATGTTGCTGCTGGTGGATGAGGCTCATGGCCCGCATCTGAGATTCAGCGACAGGTTGCCCTGTCAGGCGCTGGATGCTGGAGCAGATATGGCAGCGCAGAGCACGCATAAGATCTTAGGCTCGATGACGCAGACGTCCATATTGTTGGCCCGGAAAGGCCGTGTGGATCTGGAGCGGATACGCAGTGCGGCAAGTCTGCTGCAGTCGACCAGTCCCAATCAGCTTTTATTGGCTTCGCTGGATATTGCCCGCCTGCAGATGGCAGAGCAGGGCGAAGCTTTGGTGGGCCGGGCTGTGGAACTGGCCGAAGGCTTGCGGCAGGCGGTAAATGAGATTCCGGGGCTCTGGAGCTTTGGGGCAGATCATCTGCCGGCGGGGGAAGACCTCGATCTGACCAAGGTGACGGTCAGTGTCCGCGGGTTAGGCATCACCGGGGTGCAGGCGGAATCCATCCTGCGGCACGAATATAAGATACAGTGCGAGCTTTCCGATGCCTATAATCTGCTGTTCATCATATCCTATGCGGATACGGCAAGGCAGGTGGAAATTCTGGTCAACGCGCTGCAAGGCTTGGCGGCGCAGTTTGCTGGGGCGCAGGAACTGACGCTTCCTGTGGAGATGCCGCCGATACCGGCAGGAGGCATCAGTCCGCGGGCGGCGTTCTTTGCCGGGCGGGAAACGGTGGATTTTGCAGAGGCTGCCGGCTATGTGGCAGCTGAGCAGATCATGTTCTATCCACCGGGAATTCCCATTCTGGCACCGGGGGACAGGATCGACGACGAGGCGCTCTATTATATCCGTACCATGCAGAGGCTGGGACTAAAGGTAGTAGGCCCGGCGGACAATTCACTGGAAACGATTCAGGTTGTGAGGGAGAAGCGATGAAAGGCAGATTGATTATTATCGAAGCTGGGGATGGCAGCGGCAAGGCCACGCAGACCAAGGCGCTATATGACCATTTGAAGGCGGACGGACACAGGGTACACCGCATTGAGTTCCCGGATTACGCCGATGATTCCTCGGCGCTCGTGCGTATGTATCTGGGAGGTGCGTTTGGTGACAAGGCCGCTGATGTCAATGCCTATGCCGCATCGACTTTCTTTGCGGTAGACCGGTTTGCTTCCTATCAGCGCAAATGGCGGGATTATTATGAAGCCGGGGATATCATCCTGGCTGACCGCTATACCACCAGCAATATGGTGCATCAGGCAGTCAAGCTCACGGAACGGAACGAACGTGAGGCCTTTTTGGATTGGCTCTGGGATTTTGAGTTCGGCAAGATGGGCCTGCCAGTGCCGGATAAGGTGATTTTCCTCGATATGGCACCGGAAGTGGCCGATAAGCTCATTGCGGCCAGAGCGGAAGAAACTGCCACGAAAAAGGATATCCATGAGCGGGACACGGATTACCTGCACCGCTGTCATGCAGCTTATCTGGAACTGGCGGCAAAGTACGATTGGGATAAGGTTATCTGCAATGAAGGGGATGATCCCCGCAGTATCGAAGCGATCCACAAGGATGTCTACGCCCTTGTGGAAGCATTGTTGAAGAAGTAAGGAGTTATCATGATAAAGGAAGTTTTGGTGGTGGAAGGCAAGATGGACGTGGTGGCCATCGACAAGGCCGTAGAGGCCGACTGCATCATCACCGAAGGATTTAATCTGAAGAAACAGGCCCTCAAGAATATCGAGCAGGCCTATAAGAAGCGCGGCATCATCATCATGACGGATCCGGATTCGGCAGGAGAGCGGATCCGTTCCTATCTGACCAAGCGTTTCCCGAATGCCAAGCATGCTTTTGTGCCCGTGGAAGATGCCACGGACAACGATGATATCGGCATTGAGCAGGCCAAGCCGGATGCCATCCGCAAGGCGCTGGAGAAAGTCCGCACGATGGATTGGGAGCCGACCAACAATTTCAGCGGCGCTGACCTCATTGTGAATGATTTGTCCGGGGCGAGTGCCGCCGCCAGCCGCCGGGCTAAGCTTGGCGCCAAATTAGGTCTGGGCTTTGCCAATGCCAAGACTTTTTTGAAGCGGCTCAATCACTATGGCGTGACGCGGGAAGAATTTGAACGGGCCGTAGCCGAATTGAATGCAGAAGAAGTGGAGGATGCGAAATGAGTGAAAAAGCCATACAGCCGAAGATTGCCAGCCGGGAGGTAACCACCCATATCCTCAAGGCGTTCGGCCTGCGCATGAGCAAGAAACTGGGACAGAATTTCCTGATTGATGCCAGCATCGTGCAGGGCATTGTGGATGCGGCGGAGATTGAAGAAGGTGACCGCGTCCTGGAAATCGGCCCGGGCATCGGTACCCTGACCCAGGGACTCGCTGAAGCCGGTGCGGATGTGACGGCGGTCGAGCTGGACAAGAAACTGCCCGCAGTGCTGGCCGAAACGCTCAAAGGCTATGACAATGTGCGCATTGTGCCTGGTGATATCCTCAAGGTCAACATCCCGGAAATCATGGGGGATAAGCCCTTCAAGGTGGCAGCAAACCTGCCTTACTATATCACGACGCCAATCCTCATGGCACTGCTGGAACGCCATCTGCCCATCACTCATATGGTGACGATGGTGCAGAAGGAAGTGGCCCTGCGCATGGTGGCAAAACCTGGCGGCAAGGATTATGGTGCCCTGTCTGTGGCCGTGCAGTATTACACCGAGCCAGAAATCGTGCTGGATGTGCCGCCGCGTTCTTTCATCCCTGCTCCGGAAGTGGACAGCGTGGTCATCGCCTGCAAGGTAAGAGAGTCTCCGGCTGTTGAGGTGCAGGATGAAAAGATGTTCTTCCGCGTGGTCAAGGCCGCCTTTGGCCAGCGTCGCAAGACGCTCTCCAATGCCCTCAAGGGCGGCGGCTTTGCCAAGGAACAGGTGGCACCAGCTATGGAGCAGGCTGGTATCGAGCTCAACCGTCGGGGCGAGACGCTGAGTCTGGAAGAATTCGCCCGTCTGGCCGATGCGTTCAGTTCGCTGGCCTGACATCTACAAGGATATATGGAAGACGCCCGGAAGCTGATTGGTATAGAAATTTCAGCTTCCGGGCTGTTTTGTTGTCATGACAAATGTGCAAATGTATGGATGGATTGATAAAACCATTCGTTGTTTTATGAAGTTTCCTATGTTACAATTAGCAGATAGTCATCTATCAATCAGGTTCAGCTACAGATGAAAATCTGTAAAGAAGGGATTTATATGCGTAAATATCATAGCTTAAATTTTTTGACAATTAAAAAGACGATGAAAATAATGCCGCCTTTCCTGACAACGCTGGCATTTTTCCCGTTGAGCGCACAGGCGGCTCCAGTCCCGGAACTGCCCGGAGCTGCCAATGCGGGGGTACAGTTGGAACGGGCCCGGGAGAGCATGGAGCAGGAGCGCATTGCGCAGCAGATAGGGGAAGATGAAGCAAGACGGGGGGAAAAGGTACAGGGGCAGGCGGAAGATAAGCCGCAGGCTGCTGCATCCGATCTGGTTTTTGTGTTGAAGAAAGTCGAAACCGATCAATCGGTCATCCTCAGCCAGGAAGAACTGGATTCCATCATAAAACCGTATATCAATCAGTCCATTACTATTAAGGACCTGTATAAAATCGTCGATAATATCAATAATACCTATATCCAAAAGGAATATATGACCTGCCGGGCCTTTCTGCCGCCGCAGACCATCCATGATGGCGTGGTGCAGATCAAATTGGTGGAGGGCCGTACGGGGACGGTCCGGGTGGAAGGAAACAAATCCACGCTGACCCGCTATATCACGGAACGTTTCCCCTTACAGGAAGGACAGATTGCCAACACGGGCAAACTCAATCGCTCCTTGCAGCGTTTCAATGGCACCAATGATATGGCTCTGCGCATCAAGATGCAGGCTGGGGAGAAACCGGATACTACGGATTATGTGCTGTATGCTTTTGAACCAAAAGATCACAATGTCACCTTGTATATGGACAATAATGGCTATGAGAGCAGTGGCCGCTTCCGCTATGGACTCTTTTATAATTGGCGCAGTGTCAGCGGTATTCGGGACAGCTTGCGGCTCAGTTATCTGCGCAGCAAAGGTTCAGGGGCATATAATCTGGGGTATAGTATCCCCGTGGGCCGGCAGGGGATGAAACTGGATATGGATTATACCGGCAACCAGAATGATGTACGGCGTGGTGACTTGCGGCCTCTGGGGATTGAAGGCAAGGCATCAGCCTATAGCATTGGCTTGCGCTACCCGCTGGTGGTGAACAGCAGCAAGCGGTATGAGCTGGGGCTGTTGTATCTGAATCAGAAATCAGAGACTACTTTGGGGAATGGTCAGGTCACCTGGCTGGACGACAAGCTCCATCGCTATAATCTGTATACGGCTTTCACTCATTATGGGAAAAATGAGGTCTTCTATCATCGCTATGGCCTGATGCGTTCGGCCAAGACTTCGATGGATGGCAAAAGCGAGGACGTGACTCTTTATCAGCTCAATATGTATTGGCGTAAGGGGCTGCCAAATGATACGGCTTTTATTACCCGTTTCAGCAGCCAGCTGGGAGGAAAGAGTTATATGAGCACAGCTAACCGTTTTTATATTGGTGGTATGAATACGGTGCGTGGTTATGAGGAAAGTTTTTTGGGCGGTGACCGCGGCTTTGCTTTGGGGACGGAATATCATTTCCCGCTTATGAAGAAATATCTGCAGGGATTGGTATTCTTCGACTATGGCCGGGTAAGCGGCGGCTATGTGATTTCGGGAGCCGATACCCTGATGAGTACAGGGCTGGGCATCGCTTGGGAGCAGAATGATTTTCATGCAAATCTGATTTTGGGCAAGCCACTGAAAAAAGATGTGGGTGGCAAGAAAGTTGACAGCCTCAGAGTGCAGTTCAGCCTAAGCAAGACGTTCTGATATACATCATCAATAAAGAATGGACAAGACAACTCAGGCGCAGTCTATGGATAGATAAGGAGTGTGGCTATCATGTCGCAGACAGGAAAATTCCGCAAGAAAGCAAGAAAGATGGAGAAACTTCAGGAGCGATATGCTTATAGCGTCCTGGCCAGCAAAGTGTTGCTGGGACTTGCCCTGGGGTGCCTTGTTGCCATGCCGTCCGGGGTGGCTTATGCTGAAGACCCGGCGCAGACGGAAATCAAAGCCAAGGGGGCAGATGCTGCCATTGCAGCTGAAGCAGATGGCACTTATAAAATCTATGCCCAATCCGTGAATGGTGATCTGGGCGTCAACCGTTTTGATAAATTTGTGCTGGAAAATGGCAATCGCGCAGATATGTTCTTCAATAAGCAGGGGGAAACGGTTTATGCTGCCAATCTGGTCAATCTGGTCAACAGCCAGGTTACCATCAATGGTGTGCTGAATGCGGTCAAGGATGGGAAGATTGACGGCAATCTGTATTTCCTGAGCCCTGAAGGCATCGCCATTGGTGCACAGGGGGTGATCAATGCGGGCAGTTTTACGGGCATGGTCGTGGATAAAGATGCCTTCAGCGAGTTCTACGAGGGGACGGAAAATCGGAAAAAAGCCACCGGTGACCAGCAGCAGGGGGCTGAATTCGATTTAGATGCTGTCAAAGGGCTGGCCATTGGTGGCACGATAGATGTGTCCGGGCACATAAATACCCATAGCGGCATCTTCCTCGGTGCAGGTGTCATCAATATCAAGGACGGTGCCCAGCTGAAGAGCGTGAGCAATATCCAGTTTGAGGATATCGTCAATAGTTCCATTGCTCAGCAGGTGCCGGCTAATCTTACCGCCACCACGGGCGAGGGCAGCGACATCGTCCTGGCGGCGGCCAGCTCGGTCGGGGTGGATGACAGTTCCCTGCCGGAACTGAAAGCGGTCAAGAAAAAGAATGAGCAGGGTCAGGAAACCGATGAATACGTATTGGAGAACTGGGATAAATGGGAAACGGGCTGGCTGGAGGAAATCTTTGCCGCCACCAATGAAGCCGCCATTGACAATCAGGGCAAACTCATCACGGATAAAGCGGTGAAGCTCACGGCCAAGGCAGCTACCAGCTATAAGGAAGGCGCCATCTTCAAGTATCTTCAGGACCAGCAGGTCAAGG
The DNA here is from genome assembly GCF_900142515.1 of Pseudoselenomonas ruminantium. GTDB lineage: Bacteria > Bacillota > Negativicutes > Selenomonadales > Selenomonadaceae > Selenomonas_A > Selenomonas_A ruminantium_D. The sequence continues at coordinate 43,486 of NZ_FRBC01000016.1, forward strand.
ATCTGGTGCAGAATGAGATCCATAAGTCCATCGGGAAGAAGGCGGCTTTGAAAACGGGCATGTGGGCGTTCCTGAAGGCGACGAACAGTGAGGCGGCAGCTTTGGCAGAGCCGTCCACCGAGGAATGGACCAAATGGATTGACGTATTCCTCGTGGGCATCATGGAGGGCACCGGCAACCGTACGAATCAAGCCAATATTTCCCTGGGCGGCGAAGTCCGTGCAGCCTCCCTGTCGGCTGAGGCCACAGCTAATCTGGCCATGAATGTAGATGCCAGCATCATGGCCCGGGCTTATACCAATGTCAAGGGCAAGAATACGGCGGACATTGAGGTCAAGGAAGGTCTGAACCTGGGCAGCAATATCGGGGATATCACTCTGAATTCGGCTGCCAATACGGATATTTCCGCCGTGGCCAGAGGGCTCAATGTCAAGCGGGCGGATGGTGATACGACCACGAAACTGCCCTCTGTCTATGGTGCCGTGACCATCGTCAACACGGAAAGCGGCGCCAATGTCAAGGTCGACAAGGCCATAACGGCCAGTGGCGATTTCAAGGCCACGGCTGACATGAAGGAAAAGATGAATGTGGTGGCTTCGTCGGCCATGAATGAGGACACGGGCACCGTGTCGGCTGGTGTGGCCTATGTGGACGACAAGACCGATGCCACGGTAACGCTCAACAAGGATATCACGGCCAAGACCATTACCGCTGATGCGCAGAACCGGGTGCAGAAAGACCTGCTGACCGTCAACAATACCTTGGGCGTAGTGTCCGGCCAGGTCTTCAAGAATGACACCAAGCCTGTAGAACTGAAGCCGCTGGACGAGTCGAAAAAGAACACGCTGAACAAGTATCTGGACAAATTGGTGGACATGGGCGATGGCCTGGTGGGCAAGCTGAAGCAATACGGCGATGCCGGGGCAACCGTGGGTGTCTTCAATCAGGAGAACAACAGCAAGGTCATGGTGAATTCTGCCCTGACGGCCTCGGGGGGCGATCTCAAGCTGAATGCGGAAACGACCATTGGCGATATGGGCGTGGATGCGGATGATAACCCCATTCCCATCGGCGGTTTCCATATGAATGTGGTCAGCGCCATGACCCATACCAAGAGTGATGGCAGTGCCAATAACGGCGGCCTGATCAATGCCGCCGTGCTGGTGGACAATGTCAGGAACAATGCCGTGGTGCAGGTAGCAGCACCTGCTAAATCCCTGCAGGCAACGGGCAATGTCAAGGTCAATGCGCAGGCGCATATGGACTACGCTCCCGATGCGGAGGGACTCTATAATGTAAAGAAAGCCTGGGGCGATGTCAAAGAATCCTTTGAAGCCATCAAGACGTTGGTCTCAGATGATGTCAAGAATGTATTTGAAGGCATCGGGGACTCTTTCGAGAAGGTGGACTGGAGCGACCTTTCGTCCATCAAGTCCAGTTTCACAGAGGGTGAGAAGCTGACGAAGGCCATTGCCGAAATCAAGAAAGATGGGCAGATTGCGGCCAAAATCAAGGAACGCTTCCTCACGACGGTGGATAAGGCCGTCAACCTTACCCATCCCTCGGCCTATACCCATTATCATGTACGGACGGAGTCCAAGAATACGACGGGGAATTTCACGGCCACGGGTTCCGTGCAGGTGGACAAGCTGGAGAACAATGCGGCTGTCCTGATTGGGGAAGGCACTTCGCTCCATGCTGATGGCAATACCAGCATCAAGGCCGATTCGGGCACCTATACCGTTTCTCTTACGGGCAAGGGCGGCGAATATGCTACGCTGGACCAGGAGGGCAAAGTGGGCGTCGGTGCCAGTGTGGCCTATCAGGAAATCGGCGGCACCGGTCTGGTCATGGCGGGCAAAGATGCGGTCATCGAAGGGCAGAAGGTTGACATCACGGCTGACCAGACGATGAAGCAGGTGGATATTGTCTATTCCTCCGGCAAGGCCGATACCCTGAATATTGGCGGCATGGTCAATATCGTGAAGGGCGCGGGCAACAGCATCGTGGCCATTGATGATGAGGCCGTCATCAACGCTACTGCGGCAGATGGTGCCATCAAGCTGCATGCGGATAATAGCACAACCATCAATGCCATCACTGGCGGGCTCACGTTAGGCGGCAAGAATGCCTCGGGGGCTGTGGGCATCGGCGTCAGCTGGGTGGATTACGATACCAATGATATCGTGCAGGTGGCTGATAATGGCCGGGGTGTGGTCAAAGCTGCAGAAACGGACACGGATACGGATGAGCAGAAAGCTGCCAAGCGCACGGGCAATCGCAGTGTGCTTGCCCGTGACCTGGCTAAGCAGATTGGCGCGGCCGGGGACGATTTCTTTGGCGCGGCTACGGCTGGCAATGCGGGACGGAAGGCATGGCAGGCAAACAGCTTTGAGGCACTGGCTGTCACCACCGGCACAATCAACAGCATTGGCGCGGAGATTGCCGGTACCACGGGTTCCGATAAATCTTTCTTTGATAAGGGCAGCAACCTGATTGAGAATATCGGGAAAAAGCGGGATAAGTTCAACAACTGGCTGAAGGGCAACAAGCTGACCAAGGCCATTCAGGGGTCCAATGCCAGCAATACCGCCAGTGCCAATGTCGGCGGTACGGGTGGCTTCAAGCTGTCCGCCGCAGGCAGTGCGGCCATCAATAAGGGCAACAGCGATACCACGGCGGCGGTCAGCGGCATCGAGCTCCGGAAGAATTCTGCGGCGGAACTGGCCAGCGTGACGGTCAAGGCCCAAGATGATATGTTCATTGGTGCCTTTGCCGGTGGGGCGGCGTTCAATGCCTTGAAGCAGAATAACAGTCCCGCAGTGGCTATCGGCGGTGCTGTCGGCTATACCAGACAGAACCGCACGGTGGATTCCCTGCTGTTGAATGCGCAGGTTGAGGGGGCTGGCACCTTGGCCAATCAGGCGGAAAAGGCCGGCACGGAAGTGGCGGCAGGCCTGTCGCTGGCGGTGAATACCAGCAGCGGCACGAATCTTACCGCCAGTGGTTCCGTATCCTATAATGATGTGCATAATCAGGTGCGGGCCTTGCAGATTGGTACGGATGTCAACAAGACGTATGCCGGCAGCACGAAAACTGTTGTCACCAACAAGGCGCTGGCCAGTGATTGGCAGATTGCGGGCGGCCTGTCGGCAAATTGGACGGGCAGTGACGGTACCTCGGCCAATCTGGGCGGGGCCGTGACGGTCAGTGACCTGTCCAATGACGTGGTCAGCATGATCAGTGCCGGCAATTATAAGCAGGTAGATACGCTGAGCATGGAGGCGGCCAAGTCCATCAATCAGATCAATGTGGCTGTAGCTGGCAGCAAGAGCGGCGGCAAAACGGCACTGGGATTGGATGGGGCCGTGGCCTATAACGAGGTGGACAATAAAGTCCGGACGGTTGTACGCAATGGGGCCGCTGTCGAAGCCAGCGGTGCCGTAGCGCTTGTCGCTCACGATAAGGCTGAGGACAAGACTGCCAGCAAGGCAGATTTGCAGGCAAAGGGCATTGATGTTGACCATATGATTGAGCACTACATTTCGCAGGATGCCAAAAAGACCATTGCAAATCAGGATGTCGTAGACCAGACGAATGGGAAGGAAATCAGTGTGGCGGCGAATGGCGGCAGCATCAACATACCGGGCAGCAGTCTGGCCGTGAATGTGGCGGCGGGCGTCAACTTCAACGGCAATGGTGCAGGTGCAGGCGTAGGCATTGACGAAATCAAGAACAATCTGTCCGTAGATATCAACGGCGCAACCTTGAAAGGTGCGGCCATCGATGCCGGCACGACCAACAACACGAAGATTGTCGGCGTCGCGGCAGGGGCTTCCATCGGTGCGGAGTATTTCGGCGGCGCCGGGGCTGTCAGCTGGCACGATGTGACCAATACCAACACGGTGAATATCACGGACAGCAAGTTGACCGCTGATGCGGTGAATGGCGTTTCCCACAATAAGTCCAGTATTGTCAGCGTGGCTGGCCAGTTCAATCAGTCCAGCAATGTGGGCGCAGGCATGACTTTGGCCAACAACGATATGAACAATACCAGTGGCGTCTATCTAAAGGGCGGCAAAGTCCAGGGGGTTACGGACGACAAACTGGAAAACCTGACGCTGGCTGCGCATAATGATACCTATGTGCTGGCCGTGGGGGCTGGTGTAGGCGCTTCTGGTCTGGTCGGCCTCAATGGTTCCGTGGCCATTAATGAAGGCAGCAACAGCAGTGAGGCCATCATCGGCAAGGGGACGAAGGGCACGGATATTGTCCAGGTAAAGGCCTTGAAGGTAGCGGCCGATAATACCACGTCCAAGACCACCATTGCGGGCAGTCTCACCTATACCAACGGGGGCATCGCTGGTATTGGCGGCGGTGTGGCCTATGCCAATATTGGCCGGACGGATAACCGGGAAAAGACGCAGGCCCTGATTCAGGATGCGTCCATTACGACGCAGCCAGCTGCTGCCATTGATGTAACGGCTCTGGATACGTCCAAGGCTGTCAGCGTGGGTGTAGGTGTAGGCATTGAAGGCAGCGTCAATCTGCAAGGCGGCGTGGCCCGTACCAATGTCCGTAAAGATGTCAATGCCGGCATGGAGAATACTGCCATTGATGAAGGGCAGGATGCTGCCCAGGCTGATGTGAGCATCAAGGCGGATTCGACCGTCAACAACAAGACTGCCGGTGCGGCTTTGGCAACGGCCTTTACCGGGCTGGTAGCTGGTGGTGTCGGCCTGTCCTTCAATGATGTGGAGCAAAACACCAGGGCTTACTACGGTTATCTGAACACCCGTCCGGAAAATGCCAGCCGGGTGAATGAGCTGGCCATCAATGCCACGGCGGATAACAAGCTGCTGGGGATTGGCATTGGCCTGGCAGGTGCCAGCACCTTTGCCGTTGGCGGTTCATACAGCTACAACTATATCCGGGGCAATACCACGGCAGAAATGAATAAGGCCAATATCATCAGTGCGCAGAATATCGGCGTGGTGTCCCAGAGTGATGATGCGATTTCGGCTATTGCCGGGGTTATCGCTGGCGGTGCTGGTGGTGCCGCTGGCGTATCGGTGGCCAATAATCAGATAAACGGCGATACGGTGGCGGCGGTCACGGGCAGCAGGCTGGTCACGAATACGGCGGTAAACAGCGATGATGCGAAGAAGATTGCCGTCAACAACGGCATAAAGGATGCGAAAACAGATGCGGAGGGCCGGGGACTGATCCAAGGGCAGGTGCAAAAGGCAACCTTCGTGCCTGGCAAGCTCAAGGAAGGCCGCGAAAATACGTCCCTGACCGGTCTGGTCATCGACAGCAGTGCCACCCATGCCATCGCCTCGGATCTCCTGACAGGAGCTGGTGGTGCTATCGGTGGTGTAGCGGGTACTTTCAATGAAAACTTCATCGAGGGCAAGACAAGAGCCAGCCTGAATGATACCTCTGTAAATGAGGATAAATCTCAATACGGTGGGTCTATTAAAGACACCCAAAATACCACGGTAAAAGCGGCGGATTATACCAATATCGGTGCTTTTGAAGTGGGGGCTGCTGGTGGGGCCAACGTAGGCTTTGGTGCTACGCAGAATGCCAACAATCTGAGCCGCAAGGTTCTGGCAGAGAGTTATTCCCAGAGTGCGGCCGATGTGAAAGCCCATGACTTCAAGCTGCAGGCACTGGCCAAACAGGGCGTTTCCAATCTGGCTATCGCTGGCGGTCTGGCCGTGACAGGAGCTGCAGCCAATGCCAATGTGATTTCGGATGATCTGGATATGGATGTTCAGGCCAGAACCAACAGGCTCAATCTGGAATTTGCCAACAAGGCCGATATCCTGGCGGACAATGAGAGCCGGATCTATATGGGAACTTATGGGGCTTCCGTGGCTGGTATCGGTGCTTCTGCAGGAATGGGCATCAATCTGGTGGATCAGCAGTCCACTGTCAAGACCACGGTGGCCAATAGTACCCTGAAAGAAACGGAAAAGACGACGTCGCAGGCCAAAATCGAAGCCAGGAACAAGACGATACAGGAGGCAAGCCTGGTTTCCGGTGCAGGGGCTGGCATGGGGGTCGGTATCGTGGGCACCTTCAACCACAGCAAGCTGACTTCGGATGTGGGCGTAGTTATCAGCGGCTCCACGCTGCAGGCTGGCAAGATTGATGTCAATTCCCATGATGTCATCTGGAGCGATCAGGGGACAGGTTCTGTATCGGGGGGGTTGTTTGGCGGCGTAGGTGTCAACAGCACCGTCAACACCGTAGCGGATAAATCCTATGTCAACATCAGCAGCAACAGCCTGCTTACGGCCAAGGATACCGTCAAAGTCAAGGCGGATATCGTGCGGGATATCGATACCTTCATGCTCAACGTGTCGCTGGGCGGCGTGTCAGTGGGGGTAAATCATATGAATACCTCCGTCAATGAGAGTCTCAAGGCCGATAAAGCCCTGCAGGACAAAATCAGCAAGGCAAATGCTCTGGATAAGGATAATACAGCCAGCTTCGTGGGCCTGACTAAGGCGGAACGTCAGCAGGCAAGAGAGAGGACTGCTTTCCAGATAGACACCAATGTAGCAGGTACATCTTTGGGCAGTCAGCTGTCGGTCAATGGTTCGTCCATCAATGCCGGCGGCGCTTTGTCTCTCGATGCAGAGGAGAAGAACCGGCTTAGCCTGTCGACCATCGGCACCAGTGTGGGTGCAGGCAGCTTTGTGGTTACCAATGCGGAAGCCACGCTGAAGAATGCTAATGGCGTAAGTCTCGATGGTGCCAGCCTGACGGGCAGCAGTGTGGATATCAGGGCCAATACTGCAGATGCTTCCCGGGATGGCAAGTCCGGCCTTTACACGCAGGGGGCCGTAGGCAATTTGGGGATAGTGGGCATTACTGCCATTTCCAGCAAAGCGGAAATGAGCGGTTCCACCGCTGTGCATGTCAAGAATACGAATATCACTTCGACGGGTGAGGTGAATATCAATGCCAAAAGCGGCGTTACGGCCAATACCAATGTCAATGGGGTTACGGCTGGCGTAGCTACGGTAAACGCTATTGATACGGGCATCACTAATACTAGTGTGCTGGCGGTCAATTTTGAAAACAACAGTGGAACGCATACCATCAAGAGCACGAAGGCCGATGGCAAGATCAATGTGAATGCCGTCAATACGGGGAACTTTACGGCTAACAGCACAGGCATATCTGCCGGCCTGCTGGCTGCGGGCGGCAATAAGACTTATGCCAAGGACAACAGCACCTCGCAGATCAACATTACGGGCAGCAACTATGCCTTTGCGGCCGATGCCCTGTCCTTCCAGGCGGCCAATGCCCCGAAGCTGAAAGTGGATATTGACAATCATGCAGTGGGCGTAGCTACGGGCATGGCTTCGTATGCTACGGCGGAGGTCAACAGCAGTGCGCTTATCAATGCCGATGATAATAATGCCTTCCAGGCAGGTTCTGTATACTTTGGTGCTCAGGTGGGCAAGGAGAAGGAAATCACGGCGGCTTCCCGTCTGCGCAGTGTGGCAGTGGCCGGTATGGCCATCCCAGGGTATAGCGGCGATGATTCCCTGGTCAGCACCAAGACCAATGCGGCCATCAATATTGGAAAAGAAAACTATAAGTTCAAGGATAGTGAAAACAAGGAAAAACGTGCGGCCTTGACCATTGCGGCCGTCAATCTGGCCAGCCGTCAGAATGATGTGAGCAATGTTACGGTCAGTGCCATCAAATTTGCGGCAGGCGCGATTACCGGTACGACCCGGGCTGAAGATACGGCCAGCGTTAATGCCGGTGGCGGCGATGTGTATAAACTGCTGCTGGGCGCCAGGGTTGATTCCTACACGGATTCCTATGTGCGTGGTTCCGGCGGCGGTATCGCCGATTACGGCAATACTGCCAAGGCGATTACTTACTTTGATAATGCAGCCAGTGCCAATATCTATGGCAAGTGGGATGTTACGGATGAACTGCAGGTAGCTGCCGAGCAGGAGGATGGCATGGATATCCAGGCCTTCTCTGGCAGCGGTGGGATTTATCAAGGAGGTGGCTTGTATACCAATCTGGATATCGGCAGCAAGGGGCGTATCACCTCAGCCAATATTGGCAAGGATGCAGATATTCAGGCCAACAGAGTGTATGTGGGGGCAGAAAATTACCTCAACACCCGCAAGAACAACAAATATGGCAAACGCCTGGATATGACGGCAATATCTTTCTATGGTATGTCTGTACTGGAAAGCAAGGATGTCATCAAGAAAGGCACGCAGGTCAATATCGGTGACAATGCCAAAGTGACAACTGTCGGTACGCAGGAATACGAAGTGACCAACAAGGATGTCCTGAATAACTATGCCGAAGGCCTGAATGGCGGCTTAACCCAGACGATTGTGACACAGTCCCGGACAGATTATACATCGGCCAATAAGGTAACTCTGGGGCAGGGGGCAATGCTCTGTAATACTGGCGGCTATGACAAGGGCGGCATTACGCTGGCGGCTTATGATGATATTGACAGCACGGTTCATGCGGAAGGTCAGGTTCGCGGTCTTGCCGGAGCCGGTCCCACGGCAATCACCGAGCACAATATCAAGCGGACGAATCAAGTAAACGTCAAAGGCACGATCAAGAGCCAGAAGGATATCAATCTCTATGCCGGTGCGGACCGGAATGGCAATCTGTCCAATGTCAAGCAGCTGTCGATTGCCGATGCGCGTAATGATACGCTCATTCCCCTGGGCTGGCGGCGTGAACTCGATATGGAAAACCAGCGCAACAATACGGTGCAGGTCGAGGCCGGTGCTGTTGGGGAAGCTCTGCGCAATATCAACATCAAGGCGGTGAATGGCCAGGAAAATATCCTGAAGCAGGCCAGCTACCATACCATTTATGGCGGCAAAGGCGGCGATAAGGAAGCAATTCCCGTAGTGGAAACCAGTGACGGCAGTGGCCGGATTGATAAGCTGGTCACGAGTACGACCAATTATGCGCAGGTGGATGGTTCCCTGCTGGCCGGGTATCAGGACAAGCTTTATGTCACCATCACAGGTCAGGTAGTACCGCAGAGCTATCTGGGGCATCATGATGTAAAAGATGCTAAAGACGCAACTATCCTGGAAAGCCATGATGTTACGGCTGCGGGCGGTGACGCTGCCTATACTATATCCATAGTGGATGATGAGGGCCGGCATTATACGGAACTGGAACAGGCCACGAAGCAGTACAGCAGCAGTTATGCCAATATCCTGGCCAATCGCTGGTCGGAACTGAAAACGCTCCTCAACTCCTATAGCGGCAAAGATGGCAAGGGAGGCGATGGGCAAACGGCCATTGCCTATGCCGGTTATGCTGCGGAACTGGAGCTGCTGGAAGCCAAGATGAAGAATCTGGGCCTTTTGGAGGAAACAGAGGTTAATGGCAAGAAGGTCAATATTCCGGTTACCTCAGGCTATGATATTCCCATCGTGGCCCTGCCGGAACTTTTGGAAGCCAGCGGCGGGACCATCAACGTGGACAGCAGCAACTTCTATGGTACGGGTTCTGTGGTGGCCAAGACCAATCCGGAAGTCAAAGTGGAGAATCAATCCAATGCTTATCTGGTGGTCAATGATGTCCTGCTTCGCGACAAAGGGGAAGGCATCATTTACCGGGATAACCTCATTGCTTCCGATGCTGCCGGCAAGGCGCAGATCAAAGAGCTCAATGGGAATAAGAACTATGATGTCGCTTACAGCAAGCTGAAATCTGTCACCGGCGATGGCCCGGCTGTGAATATTACCTCGGACAACGCGTCCATCAGCGGCATTACCCTGACGGATCGAGTAACCAAGGGGGAAACGACCGACACGGTGACCGGCACCTATGATGGTGTGGGGGCCATTGAGATTGCCGGCCATGTGAATGGCGGTATCGGGGATGTGAATATCACCAACCGAAACAGGAACGGCGATATCATCATCAATGGCTCGGACAGCAAGGCAACCGGTGTAGATGGCCGCACCATAAGACTCACGGCCACATCCGGCAGTGTAACCCAAAGCTATACCAAGGGCGTGGTGCATATCGGCTCGACGCCGGAGGATGTGTATAAGACGACCAATGATGCGGCCATAACCAACATAAATAATGGCTGGGGCAATAGTTATACAGAGCCAAAGCATACGACAACAACAGTGGATGGTTCGAATGCAAGAAGTGAGAGCGAATCCACGGCAACAAAAGCTGGCCGGATTGCCGGCAATGCAATTTTCATTGCGGCAGATGCCATCAATGTGAATGGCATCCTGCAGAGCGGCTATGGCAAGTATGCGGCTGTCGTGACAGAAGAGCAGGTGGCTGCGGCCAAGACAGCGGCGGCTAATAAGGATTTTAGCAAATCCAAGCTCTATGAAGGTCATCGCATCTACAAGGTCAATGAGGGGGGAACGAGCTGGGATAACAAGGATACAGATGGTTCATTGAAGTACACGGTTCAGGTCTATTATGATCCGGATAATGATACATTGCTGACAGAAGATATCGATGCCCAGGGAGGCAGGGTGTATCTGACTGGCCGCATCATCAGCACCACCGGTGGGCAGATTTTTGCCGTAGATGGCGGTGCGGATATCCGGATTGAAAATCAGAGCGATACCGCCATGCAGGTGGGGAAAATCCTCAATAATGATATCAATGGAGAAGTTGTGCTGACCACATCTTCCATGGAAAATGGCAAGGAAGTCCTGACCCGTCATAGCTATACCACCGATAAGGTCACGACAACCACGGGGTATATGGGGGCAGATCCGCAAGAGACCAGCGATACGGTAAATACAGGCCGCAGCTATAGTTACACGCCAGCGGCCAACAGCCGTTACAATTGGACGGTCGGTTCGGATTCCACCACCACCATCCATTACTACTATCGGGATACCAAGATTTTCAATGCGGATGTATTCAGCTTTGAATCGGATAGTAGTAAGGTCGTGAAGACAGAATACCCGGCTGAAACAAAACCGTTGCCGAATGGTATCTTTGTTTCTCAGCCACAGACGGGAAGCGGAGACTACCAGATTGTCGCGGATAATGTGATTCTGAGCGAGATGGATCGTTTGAATTTCAAAGCCACTTCAAAGAATTATGTTTTATGGAAAAACTATTATTACAATTGGGATAAGAAAAAAGGTTCCATGCAGACCTATGTGTCCAGCATCAAGGCCGATAATCCCATTGCAATCAAGTTCATTGGCCAGGATGACGGCACCATCAATGTGCAGAGCAGGGGCGGAATCACCCTTGCGGGCAATATCCGCAACAATAATGCTGCGGGCACCATTGACATCAGTTCTGCGCAGGGCGGTATCCTTGGCAACGCCGGTGTGTCGGTCATCGGCAATAAGGTCAATCTGAATGCACAGAAGGATGTTGCCAATATCAATATTGAAGCACTGGACAAGGCGAAAGCCGTCCAACTGCAGGCCAATACCCAGGATGGTAATATCGGCATTACGGTCAATGGCGATGTGGAGGTATCCACGGTAAAAGCGCAGGCGGCTGCGTCCGTGGCAGGCAACAATAACATCACGCTGAATGCCAGTGGCAATATCCTGCAGGGTACGGGCGATGGCCTGATTGGCCAGCGCATAGACCTGACCAGCCGGGCTGGTGCTATCGGTACGGCCGGGCAGATGCTCAAGGTCCGTGCCGGCCAGCAGGCCCTCAATGATGACTCGCGCAGTGCCAGCATCAGTGCCACGGCCCAGAAGGATATCTTCCTGAAGCAGAATAATGCGGATGAAAGTACGGGCGGCGATATGCGCATCGGCATCGTTCGCTCCATCGCCGGGGATGTTACCCTGAACAATGCCGGCGGCAGCTTTGTGGATGCTCTTCCTTATAACGGCGATGAGACCAGTGATGAAACTGCGGCCCGCATCCAGCGCTGGATTGATGCCGGCATGATTGCAGGACCAGACCGCAACAATGCTTATATCCGCAAGTTGGAGCGCAATGTTGCCGATTACGAGGAGATGGTCAGAAAGAATTTTGCAGATTATCTGGTCATGAAGGAAAATCAGGCTGGCCTGACGGAGGAAAACCAGAAAATCTATGCGAAGCTGGACTCAGAATATGGCGCTTATGCGAATAGTGATGCGTATCTGTCACATTTGGCAGCAGATGCAGGCAGCGATTATGCAAAGCTCAAGGCAGAAGCGGAGAATCCCACCTACAAGTGGACACAGGATGAACTGCTCTACGCTCTGCGCAGCGAGATTGTCAACAAGGAAGTCGGTTCGACGGACAGCAGGGATAAGGTAGCCAATGTTTCCGGCCGCAATATCACGCTGGTCGGCGAGAATGTGGGCAGCAACCTCAAACCGCAGAACATTGCCTATGAGCAGCTGGCCAATGGCTATGTGGACCCCAATGATCCGAGCAAGACGAATATATATTACTTGAAGATATTGGCAAATGCCGATGCGGCGGATGTGATCCATCGTCAGGATGGGCAGGGCAAGGATTATTTTGAGGTAACGGGCATGGCACCATTGGGCATCCATGCTACCGGTGTCATCAATGCGCAGGCTGTGGGCAATGAGGCGGAGGACATCTCCCTGTCTGCCCGCAAGGCTGCTGAAGATGGCGAAGCCTCCGTGCTGAAGCTGGGCACCATCCAGGCGGATAACGGTCTGGTGCGGATCATGGGCAAGGCCGGGCTGGAAAATGCGCTCGATGATGCCAATGCGGCAAATGTCATCGCCAAGGGAGAAGTCCTGCTGGAAGGCGGCGCTGGTGCTGTCGGCAGCGAGGCGAAAGCCATCAATGTGCAGGCCGGCGGCGATCTGAGTGCCCGTTCCAATGCCAACATCTATATCAAGAATGTAGGCGAAAACGCTTTGTCCGTAGGCAGCGTCTATACGCCGGATACGCTGAAGCTTTGGTCGGCCAAAGGTTTGGTGGGCAGCACGGCCAATCTGGAAGGCACCATTCCCTATATCAATGCGCAGCATCTGTTCCTGGATGCCACGAATAATGGTGTTGGCAGTGATTTGGGCACGCCGGATCGGCCGCTCTATATCCTGAGCAATGGTGTCGATATCCAGGCTGCTGGTCATAGTGCACAGTTCCAGGGCGTGGAGCATGCGAAGAACAGCATGGTACTGAACCGTGTGGAACTGACAGATGATTTGTGGCTGCATACACCGGGGACGCTGGCTATTGCGAATGTGGTCTATGCCGGCGACACCATGGTTTTAAGCGCGGACAAGGGTATTGTGATGGCGGATCAGGAAGAGGAAGCGACAGCTGCTTCTTACTTGGATGCAGGTACAAGTATTTCCCTTGCCTCGCAGACAGGTGATCTGGGTGCTAAAGGCAATGCCTTGCGGCTGTTGAATTCCGGAGTTTCGGTAACGGCTGCGGGTGTAAATGGCTATCTGCTGGGATTGGAACGGCCCGCTCTGCATACTGTCGGCATGGATCTGGGCCATATCGGCACGGAGACGGTTCCGGGCTTTACCGGCGATTTGTGGGTGAAGAGCCAGGGCGCATTGACTACCAAAGAGATTGTCAATGTCAAGGGCAATCTGGAACTGTTGGCAGACAATAATACCCTTAAATCTCAGAATGACTGGATTGCCGGCGGCGATATCCATGCCAAGGGCAATGATGTGGAATTGAAGGATGATGTGAAGGCTGGTGGAAAGGTTACTGTTGAGGGACAGAATATCAATCTTGTCGGGAATACAAACGCAGACCATGACCTGACTTTGACGGCCACGGGCGCTATCAAGTCGGTTGGCAACTGGACTGCCGGCAACGATATGACGGTTGCGGGTACGAATATCGATCTGAATGGCAATATAGCAGCCACGCATAACCTTGATATGACGGCTGCCGGCGATATCACGTCGGTAGGCAACTGGACCGCGGGCAATGATCTGACGGTTTCCGGCCGGAATATCACGGCGGATGGTCAGCTCTCAGCCGATAAGGAGGTAAATCTGACGGCAGCAGCCAAGGCAGATGTCAAGGATAAAGTATCAGCAGGTAATGATGTCACGGTCAAAGCAGTAGATATCCAGCTGGCAGGAGAAGCAAGGGGCAATAATATCTCCCTGTCTGCCACGAATATCGATTTGAATGGGACAATGACAGCCACGCAGGATCTTGGTGTGACGGCTATCGGTGATATCACGTCGGCAGGCAATTGGACCGCCGGCAACGATATGACGGTGGCAGGCACGAATATTGACCTGAATGGCAATATAGCAGCCACGCAGAATCTTGATATGACGGCTACCGGCGATATCACGTCGGTAGGCAACTGGACCGCGGGCAATGATCTGACGGTTTCTGGCCGGAATATCACGGCAGATGGTCAGCTTTCAGCCGATAAGGATGTAAAACTGACGGCAGCAGCACAGGCAAATGTCAAGGGCAAAGTAGCAGCAGGTAATGACATCACCGTTAAGGCTGCGGACATTCAGCTGGAAGGCGAGGCACGGGGCAATAATATCACCCTGTCTGCCACGAATATCAATCTGAATGGCGCAATGACAGTCACGCAGGATCTTGGTGTGACGGCTGCCGGTGATATCACGTCGGCAGGCAATTGGACCGCCGGCAACGATATGACGGTGGCAGGCACGAATATTGACCTGAATGGCAATATATCAGCCACGCAGAACCTTGATATGACAGCCGCTGGCAATATCACGTCGGCAGGCAACTGGACCGTTGGCCATGATCTGACGGCTTCTGGTGCAAATATCAATCTGAATGGGGATGCAAATGTAAGGAATGACATGGAGATGGAGGCAACTGGCACCATCACATCGATTGGCAACTGGACTGTTGATGGCAACCTCACAGTCCGTGGCGATAATATTGAAACAGCTGGCGATATTGCTGCCGGCAGCCGGTTGGAATTCACCGCTGCAGGTTATATTGCCGGTAATGGCAACTTGCAGGCTGGCACAGATGTAGTCAATAGCGCCAATGATATCATGATTATCGGCGGAATTGCAGCTGGAAACAATGCTTCGCTGTTGACTTCAAATGGCGATGTTGTGGTCAGCAAGGATGTAGTGGCCAATCAGTCGGTAACCGCTGTAACCAATAATGGTTCCTTTGTCGTATTTGGAAAGGTCAACGCCATTCAAGGCGATGCAACGCTTATTACGGGATTTGATTCTTTCCATGCGGATGATGATGGCAGTATCCTGGTAACCGGAGGCATTAATGCCGGTCAGGACGTAGCGATGTATTCTCGGAATGCGGATATCATCGTGGCGGAATTCAGTGATAATCCTGAGGCCAATGTCATTACGGCTGGCCGGGATATCAACATCAAGACCATTGACGCAGGTGATATTGCTGTCCTGGGGGCATTGCATTCCGGGCGCAATACCTCGGCTCTGGTAGAGGGAAATCGAGGTGATATCGAGATTTTCGATACGATCACTGCTGGAGCTGGTGTGGACCTGACGGTACAGTCGGATGGACATATCTTTGTGAATTTTGATTTTGACTCCAATGGCACTGCGGAAAATATGGAAATACATGCCGGTACGGATGTCACAGCCCATACGCAATCTGGAGGTATCCTTATTGGCAGGACCATCATAGCGGATCAGGGCGAAATCAATTTGCTTTCCGAATCTGGTTCCATAGCCGTTACAGGCAAGACCAATGCACTGGAGGGCAACATACTGGCGCTTACCGGCCAGGGCGATATCGTGATTGGCGATACTCTGGACCATTTTGAAGAGTCGGTAACGGCGAAGAACAATGTTTCGCTGCTGACCAATTCCGGAACGGTCTACATCTTTGGCAAGACCGTGGCGCAAAACGGCGATGTCAGCCTGAAGGCTGGCAAGGATGTATATGAACCAGGCAAGAGCAACTTCATTATCGAAGATAATGGGGTAGTCGAAGCTGGTCATGATATTTTCCTTACCGGACGGAATGGCGATATCTTCATGGCAGATTATCTGCAGGCCAAGGGCGGTATCAAAGCTTATGCGGAAGAGCAGGGCAATATTTCCTTTGCTACGGATATTACGGTCAATGGCGATATCGGCCTGACCACGGACACGGGGGATATCACCGTTGGCCAAAATGTCAATTCGCTGCAGGGCAATGTTGATATTGTCGCTAAGACGGGCAATATTACCATTGAAAAAGACCTGTTTGCTGAAAATGGTGCAATCCGTGCTTATTCTGGCAAGGGCGAAATCCATATCGGCGACCAGGGACCGCATGATGATGTGATACTGGCCAGGACGAATATTGACCTTAAGACCCAGGAGGGCAGGATCACGGTTCAGGGGAGAACCCGTTCCGTGGAAGGCGATATCAAAGTATCGGCCGCTGTGCCAGAGTATCAGCAGGGCAAGGACAGCATCATTCTTGAACAGAATGGCGAAGTGGTTTCCGGCGGGGCTATTACCATCAACAGCGGTAATGGTGACTTCCATGTTACCGACAGAGTCCAAGCCGAGGAGAGTCTCTACACCAATGTCATCGGCAAGGGCAGCATGTATTATGATACGGATATCGAGGTCCGGAATGATGTCAAGACTGCCGTGGAGGAAGGCACGATTTACGTCGGAGCCAATGTCAAGGCGGGGAATGATGTCGATATGTCCAACGGGATTGGCAACATCTATGTGGGGCACTCCATCGATGCTAAGGCGGGCAATATCAATCTCAATGTAGAACGGGGGAATATCGATGTAGGTGATAATGATGCCGAAACGGAAACCATAACGGCCGCAAATGATGTCAATATTGCTGCAAATGTAGGAAAGATTACCGTATATGGCAAGACTTCCACCCGGAATGGCGATATCACCTTGAAGGCCGGATCGGAAAACTATATCGCCGGCGACAGCGGACGGAATATCATCATTGACCACAATGGTCTGGTAGATTCTGCCCGGGATGTCAAGCTTATCGCAACCAACGGCGACCTGCATGTGACCGATAATGTGCTTTCCCAGCGGAATATAGCAGCTCAGGTACTTGAACAGGGCGGCTTGTATTTCGATCGGGATATAGACCTCAAAGGCGATTTGGTGGCAGGTACGGAAAATGGCGATATCGTTGCCCGGGATGTCCAGGCTACGGGGGATATCCGCATTACGCAGAAGAAGGGCGATATCCGCATCAATCTTGCCGATGCTACCCATGTATTCCTGCAGATGGAAGATAACACCGAGGCTTCACAGGTCAATACCATCCGGGCCAATGCCAATGGGGATGAGCTGATGGATGTAACGCTGACCGGCAGCTATCTCAATGTGGGCACCTTGGAAAACAAGGGTGGCACGGATACGTTCCAGGTTTCCTTGGCAGCGCCTGACGGCCAGGAGTTTATCGAGAAGCTCAATATCGGCCAGCTGCGTTCCGATACGGGCACATTTATCCCGAAGGTTTGGACCAGACAGGGAGATGTGTATGTGGATAAGGGACAGCTGCAACTGGCAGATGTTATGGCAGCAGATAAGTTCAGATTTGCCAATGCGATGGTGGATGCCGCTGTTTACGGGCGGATACCAACCCATGATGGGGAGCAGCTGGTTTACTGGAATGATGCGGCCAAGGCCTATCAGATGCAAAGACCCTTTAACCTGTTTGCCGATGGCGGCATGATCACCGACAGGGCAGTCCTCGTGGATTCCCATGATTGGCGACGGCTGTATAGCAGGAAATATTCGGAGACCTATAGCGTTGTGGATCGGATGCGGGATTACCTGATGCGGAAGAACCACTATTACAGCGCTGGGGCTCTTATCCCGTATACCCCGCCCATGCCGTATGTTCGTGTAGAGTCGGCTGGCAATACGGTCAACACCGTGCAGGCTGATAATGCGTCGGAGCAGGAGATCACGGTAGAATAACAGATGATTTGCAGACTGTGGATCTGGCTTGCAGGTTCACAGTCCTTTTTATGAAAACTTGCAAAAAATGCCTAATTCCTCTTGCTACTATGCAAAAAATGTTATACAATTAAGGTCGTGTATTATATGGAAAATATTGGCTAATCATAGCAGAAAGCAGGTAGTGTATGGCTGAATCAATCTGGTCCATCCTGCCGCCGGTTATTACCATTGTTCTGGCTTTGTGGACCAAGGAAGTCTACATGTCCCTGATCATTGGCATCTTCTCGGGTGCCATGCTCTTCACGGGAGGAAACTTCCTCGAATCCATCCTGACCATGTTCAAGGTTATGGCGGACAAGGTGGGCGGTAACGTCAACATCTTGGTATTCTTGGTAATCTTAGGCATTCTGGTAGCGGCAATCACCCGCAGCGGGGCTACGAGTGCTTATGGTGAGTGGGCAGCACGCACCATCAAAGGGCGCCGGCAGGCTTCCCTGATCACGGCTCTCTTAGGGCTGGTCATCTTCATTGATGACTATTTCAATTGTTTGACCGTGGGTACGGTCATGCGGCCGGTGACGGACAAGTTCCGGATCTCCCGGGCGAAACTGGCCTATATCATCGACGCCATGGCGGCCCCCATCTGCATAATCGCGCCAGTGTCCAGCTGGGCGGCGGCTGTAGGCTCGTCCCTGCCGGAAGGTTCGGAGATTGATGGTTTTTCGCTCTTTATCCAGACCATTCCCTTCAATCTTTATGCCTGGCTGACGCTGATATTCCTGTTCTTCATCATCTGGACGGGCAAGGACTTCGGGGCGATGGCCCATGATGTGAAGCGCAGCAATCAGAAGTTTGAGATTCCTAGGGAATATCAGGGCAATGGCGAGGTCACGAAAGACCAGCAGGGCAATGGCAAGATCATCGACCTGGTCCTGCCGCTGCTGGTGCTGATTGCGGCCTGCGTCTATGGCATGCTCTACACGGGCGGCATCCATGAAGGCAAGACCATCGCCAATGCTTTTGCGGATTGTGATTCTTCCAAATCCCTGGTGCTGGGTTCCTTCATTGCCTTTGTGTTTACGGGGCTTCTCTATCTGCCCCGCAAGGTCATTTCCTTCAATGCCTTCTGCGACAGCTTCGGCTGGGGCTTCAAGGCCATGACACCGGCTATCTTCATCCTGTGCCTGGCCTGGACGCTCTCTGGCATCTGCAGTGACAAGTATCTGAACCTGGGCGGCTTTGTCGGTGGCATTGTCAGTGCCAATGCGGCGCTTATCATGTTGCTGCCGCCAATCTTCTTCCTCGTGGCCATCGGTCTGGCCTTTGCCACGGGCACGAGCTGGGGTACCTTCGGCATCCTGATTCCGATTGCCGTGGCTGTGGTAGGCGGAGACCCGCAGATGCTGACCATCTGTGTAGCCGCTATCCTTTCCGGTGCGGTAGGCGGCGACCATGCTTCGCCGATTTCCGATACGACGATCTTGGCATCGGCCGGTGCACAGTGTGACCATCTCGACCATGTGAGCACGCAGCTGCCCTATGTGATGACGGTAGCCGGTTGCTCCCTGCTCGGCTATGTGGTAGACGGCTTCACCGGCAATGGCTGGCTGGGCCTGGGCACAGCTCTGGCCTGCCTGTGCGCAGTCATGGCGGTGATTTCGGTCAAGGTGAAATCGCTGGACAACTAAAGATTCTGCAAGTCAGTTGCCTGCGGGCAGCTGGCTTTTTCTTTGCCTTGTCAAACGCGGTCAATTGCGTTATACTAGCATTTGTTTGCTATGAAATTTCAGTCAGTCAAGCCGCGACGCTCTGCGAAGCAGAGCTAGTCCCTTTGGGGATAGGCGCAGAATGACTTAGATTTCGTGTAAGGGCGTAGTGCGGAACATCGTTTCGCACGAAGTTTGCAAAAATTAGATTTTCAGGAGTTGAGGGCGTTGAAGATTGCCTTTTTTGATTCCGGCATGGGAGGCTTGTCCGTTCTCCATCATGCCATGAAGGTTCTGCCCCATGAGCAGTTTGTGTTCTATGCTGACGAGGATCATGTGCCTTATGGTACGAAATCTACAGCGGAAGTGCAGAAGTTTGTGGGCGAGGCCTTCGACTTCTTATTGAAACAGGATGTGAAGGCCATCGTGGTGGCCTGCAATACGGCAACCTCTGTGGCTGTAGCCGAGATGCGCCGTCGTTATGACCTGCCCATCATCGGCATGGAGCCAGCGGCGAAAAAGGCGCTGGACCTGGATGGTACGCATCGGGTGCTCGTGACGGCGACGCCCATCACTGTCAAGGGCCGCAAGATGGAACTTCTGATTGAGAAAGTCGATAAAGACCATCTGGTGGACAGGCTGGCCCTGCCGGAACTGGTGACCTTTGCCGAGCGGCAGGAATTCAACTCTCCGGCGGTGACGGATTACCTCAAAGAGCAGCTGACTTCCTTTGACCTGTCCGAGTATTCCGCTCTGGTGCTGGGCTGCACGCATTTCAACTATTTCAAGGATACGCTGCGGCAGCTGCTGCCGGACAATGTGAATTTTGTGGATGGCAATGAAGGCACGGTCAACGAGCTCATCCGCCGTCTGAAGGAACGGAACCTGTTGGAGCACCTGCCCCAGCAGGTGGAGTATTTCTACTCCGGCCGCAAGGTGACGGATATGGTGGAACTGGAACGCTTGCAGAAGTGTCTGAGCCGGTTGGAAAAGATGTACAGGATTTAAGGAGCTGTTCATCGATGAATTTTCCTGCGTCTTATCTAAAAATTTATTTATTGCCAGTTCCTAGCTTGACTTTGCCTGCTAATTGTTCTAGTCTATACAATGTGCGTAAAGTGTTAAGGGGGACTCAATATGCCAGTAAGAATCGAACATCATGTAAATTTCTATGACACTGATGCCATGGCTGTGGTACATCACGCCAACTACATCCGCTGGTTTGAGATTGGCCGGGTGGCGTATCTGCGTGCCATTGGCATCACGTTGACGGAAATGATGGATGATGGCTATGTGTTCCCGATTACGGACATCAGCGCCAAATATGTCTCGCCAGGAAAATTCGATGATGAACTCATCATCGAGACCACAGCTACGGCGCTCACGAAGGTGAAGATGTGCTTCAAATACCGCATTTTGCGCAAGGGGACGGAGGAAGTGCTGGTGACAGGGAAATCCCAGAACGTCTATACCAGCAAGGAGACGGGCCATATCGCCCGTCTGCCGGAAAAGTATTACACGCGTCTGCAGGCTGCCATGGCAGAGGAAAAGGCAGCGGCAGAGGCGCAAAAATAATCAGGGAAAATTCTAGGGAGGAATTATCGTGAATTTTTTGACCATAGTGTTATTAGTCATTCTGATTCTTATCTGTGTGACTAAACTCTTTTTGGCTTATCTGGGTACGGAGGACATCCGTGTGGATGCCAGCGCTCCGGTTGAGCTCGAAAGCAAGGATGAGAACAGTCTCGTGCTGGTAAAGAAACTGCGCTTCTATAATGAAGGCAAGCAGTGTGCGACCATCATGGATGCCATCTGCCGCAGCCAGCTGCCCTATGAGCAGTATGACGGCATCGAGGTGCGTCCCAAGGCCGAGCGCGAAGGCGAAGTCCGTGAGGATGATTATTTCGAAGCCGTCATCATCCAGAAGAAGGGCTACAAGGGCGGCGAAGACAGCCTGAACCTCTTTGCCAAGATCAAGCTGACCCCGCGCAAGGGCATGAGCCTTGAGGAAGCCCTGTCCCATATGGTTGACCTGCCTGTTGATTTCATCTGGCAGGAAACGGGCCGCGCCGTGCAGCACTACAACAAGCTGCGCATCGAAATCACGGCAGAAGAGATTGCAAGACTGGCTGGCGTGCAGCTGGCCAAGGACTAAGGAGGCACTGACATATGGCTGAAGAAATGAAACTTATCCCGGTGCCGACGCGCATCCTGACGGAAAAAGATGATATCGTGGATGCCATCGAGCATTACACGAAAGATAAAATCGGTGAAAACGACCTGCTCTGCTGCGCAGAATCTGTAGTCGCCATCACCCAGGGCCGCTTCGTGCGTCCGGAAGACCTGAAGATCTCCGGTTTGGCTAGGTTCTGCTGCCGTTTCATCCCGGACTACGGCTCTCTGGCTTCGCCCCATGGCATGCAGTCCCTGATGGACGTGGAAGGCAAATGGCGCGTAGTCTTTGCCCTGTTCGCTGGCTTTGTGGCCAAGGTTTTCGGCAAGTCCGGCATGTTCTATGTCTGGGGGGGCAAGGAAACGGCCATGATCGATGACGTGACGGGCACGATGCCGCCGTTTGACAAGTGCATTGTCTACGGTCCGGGCGAACCTTACGAAGTCGTAAAGCGCATCAAAGAGCGTCTGGGCTGCTTCGGTGCCATGATTGCTGACGTCAATGACCTCAAGCGCAGCCGTGTGGTAGGTATCACTGAGGGAACGGACGGCGAGATCGCCCGTAAGCTCCTGATTGATAATCCCTTCGGCAACGCTTCCCAGAAGACGCCAATCTGCATTATCAAGAATTACAAGCAGTATCAGGAAAGCAAATAAGTGGTGATAAAAGCCTCCCCACAGGGGAGGCTTTTAAAAAAGGAGTGATTGCATGGAGCGTTTCAGACACCGCGCTGCGGACGCTTTGCGCCCTTATAGGATTCACCGCAAGTTCCAGAAGTATCCGGCTGGTTCTGTGCTCATTGAGATGGGCAATACCAAGGTCATCTGTGCCGCTACCGTGGAAGAGCGGGTGCCGTTCTTTCTCAAAGGGACAGGCGAGGGCTGGATTACGGCGGAGTATTCCCTGCTGCCCAGCGCTACCGGCACCCGCACTCAGAGGGAGGCCGTCAAGGGAAAGCAGTCCGGACGCACGCAGGAAATCGAGCGGCTGATTGGCCGCAGCTTGCGTTCCGTGGTGGATACCAAAGCTCTGGGGGAGCGCACCATCATGATTGACTGCGATGTGATCCAGGCTGATGGCGGCACGCGTACCGCCGCTATCACCGGGGCATTCGTCGCTTTGGTGGAAGCTTGTTCCACTTTCTATCAGAAGGGGAATATCTTTCCGGTCAAGGACTTTCTTGCTGCCATCAGCGTGGGCATCAACAAGGAGGATGAACCTATCCTTGACTTGTGCTATGAGGAAGATTCTACAGCTATGGTGGACATGAATGTGGTGATGACAGGGTTTGGCAAGTTCGTTGAGGTGCAGGGCACCGGTGAAGGCCGGCCCTTTGACCATCAGGAACTCAGCCGGCTGCTCGCATTAGGGGAGAAGGGCTGCCGGGAGCTGATTTCCTATCAGAAGGATGTATTAGGCAGCCAGCTGGTCTGGCTGGTAGGCCGTGAAGGTTGATTTTTTTAGGGGAGTTATTTTATGAAGAAGATTGTCATTGCCACGAAGAATGCGGGCAAAGTCCGGGAAATGAAAGACGCATTTGCGCATCTGCCCGTGGAAGTGGTGGCCCTGTCGGAGTTTGGGAATCTGCCCAACGCCATTGAAGATGGGGGAACCTTTGCGGATAATGCCGCGATCAAGGCACGTTTTTACATGGAAAAGACGGGCTGTGCCTGCCTGGCTGATGATTCCGGCTTGGAAGTAGCGGTACTGGGCGGTCGTCCAGGGGTGTATTCCTCCCGCTATGCAGGCTATAATGCTGAGGACTGGGCCAATAACCAGAAGATGCTGGAAGAGCTCTGCATTGCCGATGTGGAGGAATCTCCGGCAAATTACCGCTGCTCACTGTGCTTCGTGGATACGGATGGTACGATCTTGCGGGCCGATGGTCGTTGTGACGGTGTCGTGCGCAAGATTCCCCGGGGCAAGAATGGCTTTGGCTATGATCCATATTTCTACACCAATGAGTACGCAGGCCGTACCATGGCGGAACTGACCTTTGAAGAGAAGGACCGCATCAGCCATCGCGGCCGTGCCCTGCGCAAGCTCACGCAGCAGCTGGAGGAACATCTGGCATGAAGGTAGGGATTCTCAGTGACAGCCATGGCGATTACCGCTGTATTGATATGGCCCTGTCCCATAAAGATGCGCAAGGGGTGGAACTCTGGCTGTTTGCCGGGGATATTGCCATGGATGCCGATTATCTGGCGATGGTGACGGATAAAGAGGTCATCAAAGTGGCGGGGAATAATGACTGGCCTGGAGGGCGCCTGCCGGATTATGAGACGGCAGATATTGCGGGGCATACCATTTTGCTGACGCATGGGCATCTCTTTGGTGTGGCCTTTGGCCTGGACAAGCTGGCACAGGCTGCCATCGATGTGGGGGCGGATATTGCCATCTACGGGCATACCCATATGGCCGTAGATACGGTGCTGGATGATGTGCGCATCCTGAATCCCGGCAGCATTGCCCGTCCACGGGATGCACGCAATGGTTCTTTCATGGTGATGGATCTGACGGCAGATAAATCTCCTTGTGTAAAACTGTTAAGAGTATAATTGTTATATATTGTATAATAATTATCAAATAGAAAAAATCTATAATTTTTTTAAAAAAGTCCTGCTTTTTAGCAGGATTTTTTTTGCGAGTATCTAATATAAATATTGATGTGATAGTAATCACGCAAAGAGGTAACTAAGATGCAGAAAAGTGAATCCGATTCACTATTTTCGCGGTTTGCGGGCATCATACGAATGCTTGAAAATCAATAGGAAATGTGTTATTATGTGCCTGCTGATGTGTGATAAAGTGTATTTATGGGAGGGATTACTTTGCGAGAAATCGACGCAAAACAAATCACGGAAACCGTAGCACAGATGTGCAAAGAAGCGGCCTATTACCTTCCGGATGACGTCTACAACGCCATGAAGAAGGCACGGGAGACGGAAACTTCTCCGGTGGGCCAGAACGTTCTCGACCAGATTATCCGCAATGCGGAAATCGCCAAGGCTGAGGATCGTCCCTATTGCCAGGATACTGGTATGACGATTGTCTTCCTCGAAGTTGGTCAGGACCTGCACATTACGGGCGGCCTGTTGGAAGATGCGGTCAATGCCGGTATCTCCAAGGGCTACACCGAAGGTTACCTGCGTAAATCCGTGGTAGGCGAGCCGCTGTTCAATCGTGTGAACACCAAGGACAACACGCCGGGCGTCATCTACACGAAGATTGTGGCTGGTGACAAACTCAAGATCACCGTGGCACCGAAGGGCTTTGGTTCCGAGAACAAATCCGGCATCAAGATGCTCGTGCCTGCCGATGGTGTAGAGGGCGTGAAGAAGGCGGTCATGGATATCATCCTCCATGCCAGCATGAACCCCTGCCCGCCGATGGTAGTCGGTGTTGGTATCGGTGGTACCATGGACAGAGCAGCCCTCCTTTCTAAGCTGGCACTCACGCGTTCCGTTGACGAACGCAACCCGATGCCGGAATACGCCAAACTGGAAGGCGAACTCCTCGAGCTCATCAATCAGACGGGTATCGGCCCCCAGCTGGGTGGCAATACCTCGGCACTGGCTGTGAACGTAGAGTGGGGCCCCACTCATATCGCAGGCCTGCCGGTTGCAGTAACCATTTGCTGCCATGCTATGCGCCATAAACAGCGTGTACTTTGATTTGAGACGGGAGGAAATATAAATGGCTGAACAGATTCGGATTCAGACTCCGTTTACGGAGGAAATGAGCCGCAAGCTTAAAGCAGGCGATGCGGTACTTATCTCTGGCGAAATCATCGCCGCTCGTGATGCTGCCCACAAGGCAATGACGGAAGCTCTGGCTCGTGGGGAGAAACTGCCCGTGGACTGGCAGAACCAGATGGTCTATTACCTGGGACCGACGCCGGCTAAACCGGGCGATCCCATCGGTTCCTGCGGCCCGACGACTTCCGGACGTATGGATGCTTATACCCCGACCATGCTCGAGCAGGGCATCAAGGGCATGATTGGCAAGGGTTCCCGCTCCAAAGAAGTGGTGGAATCCATGAAGAAGAACGGCGTGACGTATTTCGCCGCTGTTGGCGGTGCTGCAGCTCTGATTGCCAAATCCGTCAAGAAATATGAAGTCCTGGCTTACCCCGAACTGGGCCCTGAGGCTGTAGCCCGTCTCACGGTAGAGGACTTCCCGGCTATCGTAGTCATCGACTGCGAGGGCAACAACCTTTACGAAACGAATCAGGCTAAGTATCGTACGCTGAAAGGCTACTGATAAAGGTATAGTGGAACAAGGCGGGCACGAGATTTTGCCCGCTATTCCAGGAATTATTTTAGGAGGTATAGAATGTTTCACACAACTTTTTACGTGCGTCGTCTGCATTCACTAGTGGGCCTCTTGGCGCTGGGCATGGTGCTCTTTGAGCACATCTTCACCAACTCCATGGCTCTGGGCGGCGCTCCTGCACTTAACGGAGCCCTGGCAATGATGGAGCTCATCCCGCATCCGATTTTCCTCGGACTGGAAATCGGCGCTATTGCAACGCCGCTGCTCTTCCATGCCATCTATGGTATCTACATCTGCCTGCAGGCTAAGAACAATCCGGGCCGCTATGGCTATGTACGCAACTGGCAGTTCGCTCTGCAGCGCTGGACGGCTTGGTTCCTGGTCGTGTTCCTGATCTGGCACGTATTCTATCTGCGTATCCTGACCAAGGGCATCGCCGGTGTTCCTATTTCCTATGAACTCCTGCAGAACTACTTCGTAGCAAATCCTGCCTATGCTCTTCTCTACATCATCGGTATGTTTGCTGCCATCTTCCATTTCTGCAATGGTATCACGACCTTCTGCATGACCTGGGGTATCGCAAAAGGCCCCCGCGTCCAGAATGTGGTAAGTGCACTGAGCATGGGCCTCTGCGCTGTGCTGTGCCTCGTGACGCTGGCATTTATGGGCAGCTACTTTGTGATGTAATTGCCTTTGTGTATGGCAAAGTAAAGGAGAATTTCAATGGCTAATAAACCTGAAAAAAAGATTATTGTCGTAGGCGGCGGTCTTTCGGGCCTCATGGCTACGCTGAAAATCTGCGAAGACGGCGGTAAGGTTGACCTCTTCTCTTATTGCCCGGTAAAACGCTCCCATTCCCTGTGTGCACAGGGCGGCATGAACGCTTGTATGGACACCAAGGGCGAGCATGATTCCATCTATGAGCACTTCGATGATACGGTATACGGCGGTGACTTCCTGGCTGACCAGCTGGCTGTCAAAGGCATGGTTGAGGCAGCTCCGAAGCTCGTGCATATGTTCGACCGCATGGGCGTGCCCTTCACCCGTACGCCGGAAGGCGTTCTGGACCTCCGTAACTTCGGTGGCCAGAAGAACAAGCGCACCGTATTCGCCGGCTCCACCACGGGCCAGCAGCTGCTCTATGCTCTCGACGAGCAGGTTCGCCGTTGGGAAGTCAAAGGCGGCGTAAAGAAATATGAATTCTGGGAATTCATCAAGATCATCAAGAACAAAGACGGCGTTTGCCGCGGTATCGTTGCGCAGAACATGAACTCCAACGAAATCCAGGCGTTCCCCGCTGATGTAGTCATCCTGGCTACCGGCGGCCCTGGCCAGGTGTATGGTCGCTGCACGGCTTCCACCATCTGCAACGGTTCCGCTGTATCTGCTGTTTACCAGCAGGGCGCAGAAATCGGCAACCCTGAATTCCTGCAGATCCATCCGACGGCTATTCCGGGTTCCGACAAGAACCGCCTGATGTCCGAAGCCTGCCGTGGTGAAGGCGGCCGTGTCTGGGTATATCGCAAGAACCCCCAGACGGGCGAAAAAGAACGCTGGTACTTCCTCGAAGATATGTATCCGGCATACGGCAACCTGGTACCGCGTGACGTTGCTTCCCGCGCTATCTACAAGGTTGTTGTGCACATGGGACTCGGCATGACCAACCCGAACCGCGTATATCTCGACCTGTCCCATATCCCAGCTGATTACCTCGAGCGTAAACTGGGCGGCATCCTCGAAATGTACGATGATTTCGTAGGTCAGGATCCGCGTAAGGTGCCGATGGAAATCTTCCCGTCCATCCATTACTCCATGGGTGGTATCTGGGTAGACAGAGAACATCACACCAATATCCCGGGCCTCATGGCTTCCGGCGAATGCGATTACCAGTACCATGGTGCAAACCGTCTGGGTGCAAACTCCCTGCTGTCTGCTACCTACTCCGGCACCATCTCCGGTCCGGAAGCTCTGCGCCTGGCCCGCAGCGGCAAGCTCGGTGCTGCTCTCACTAACGAAGAACTCGAAGCAGCCCGCAAAGAGTGCGTAGAGGAATTCGATAAGATCCGCAACATGAATGGTGCCGAAAATGCTCATCAGATGCACCATGAACTGGGCGATATCATGTACAAATACGTGTCCATCGAACGCGATAACAACGGCCTCAAACAGTGCATGAAAGAACTACATGCCCTGCTTAAGCGTTGGGACAACATCGGTGTTACGGACCATGGCAACTGGGCTAACCAGGAAGCAATGTTCGTTCGTCAGCTCCGCAACATGATCATCTATGCAATGGCTATCACGAAGTCTGCTCTCCAGCGCGACGAAAGTCGCGGTGCTCATGCCAAGATCGTGCTCAAATCCGACTACGATTCCTGGGATGCAGCCAAGAAGAAGGCCTTTGATGAGAAAAATGGCAAGTATCATTTCGATGCCGAGACTGGCCGTGCCATGACGGATGATGGCAATGATGACTTGCTGTTCTTTGGCCGTGATGATGAGAAATTCATGCGTACCACGGTGGTATCTTTTGACGCTGCCAACAGTGAACCGGAAGTTTCCTATCGTGAATTTGAACACTCTCTCATTAAGCCGCGTCTGCGTAACTACGCTGTAGCTAAGAAAGAGTAAGAGGGAGGACAATAACAATGGCAGAACAGAAAAAAGTCAGATTCGTAATCGAGCGTCAGGATGGCCCTGATTCGGCCCCCTACACGCAAGAATTCGATGTAGATTACCGTCCGGGCCTCAACGTTGTTGCCGCCCTGATGGAAATCCAGAAGAACCCGGTCACCGTTGATGGCAAGAAAGTTGCTCCTGTTGTTTGGGAATGCAACTGCCTGGAAAAAGTCTGCGGTGCCTGCATGATGGTTATCAATGGCAAGGCTCGTCAGGCTTGCTGCTCCCTGATTGACAATCTGGAACAGCCCATCCGCCTGCAGCCGGCTCGCACGTTCCCGGTTATCCGCGACCTCTTGATCGACCGCTCTGTGATGTTTGAAAGCCTCAAACGTATTCAGGGCTGGGTGGAAGTGGACGGCTCCTGGGAAGTCAAGGATGCCCCAATCCAGAACCCGTACACCGCACAGACGGCTTACGAGATCTCGCATTGCATGACCTGCGGCTGCTGCATGGAAGCATGCCCCAACGTTGGTCCGCAGTCTGACTTCATCGGCCCGTCCCCGACGGTTCAGGCATATCTCTTCAACCTGCATCCGCTGGGAAAATTCGACGCTCCGAAGCGCCTGAATGCCCTGATGGAAAAAGGCGGCATCACCAGCTGCGGCAACAGCCAGAACTGTGTACAGGCCTGCCCGAAGAACATCAAGCTGACGACTTACCTCGCACAGCTCAACCGCGATGTCAACAAACAGGCCCTGAAGAATATCTTCAACCACTAATTGCATAAGCAATAGGCAATACGGCCCCCGCCATTGGCGGGGGTTTTTGTATTTCCTGTTGACAGAAAGTGGATATGCCTGGCAAAAGAGAGGGTTAAGGAAATCCTTCCTGCTGACGATATAATAAGCAGGGAGGTGGCTTTATGAACGTGACAGATATTAAGGGGACAGCAGGCGTGACCAATATAGAACGGGCTAAGGACAAGGGGACAGATGATTTCAAAGGTCTGTTTTCCGGTATGGTGCGGGAGAAGCTGGACAGCATCACCGAAACTTTGGAGGAGATGAATGCGCGGCAACAGGAAGTCAAAGAGCTGAGAGACCAGCAGCATTTTACGGAAACCGTGCGCCATGTTATGCCCGATGGTACGATATTGGTGCGGGAATATGTGGATGGCAGGCTGGACAGCAGTTACCGCAAAAAGCCGCATATGAAGGATATTCCCGATGAAACCCAGCCCCTGCCCAGAGCATTGGATGGTACGGTGCTGGAAAGCCAGATCAAAATGAAAAAAGTACCTGCGGTACGAGTCTTTGAAGATTTTGCGGGGCAATAGGAAAAGCGTGTCATTTCCGGAATAGCAGCCAGAAATGACACGCTTTTGATTTGTCGGTATTGTTTTGAAAAATATTATCAAACTCTAAGGGAAATTTAAGAATATTATTGTACCATAAATGCCAGGGGGATGAGTGAAGATGGAGAATCAGGGATTTCGGGAACGCTGCGAATATGATCTTATCCGGGAGGCGTTGGATACCCTGTTTCGGAAGTATCGAAGCCACAGGTTGAATTCCAGCGAAGCTTATATTGAGTCCGGTAATCTGCTCGACTATGATGCTTTATGTGCAGAAGCGATGTTTTTTCGGTTCTATGCGCTGCGCAATCTGCTGCGGCCGGAGAAGAACCGGGATTTTTTTGCGCATGCCAGCCGGCCGGAAGCCAGACTCCTGCAGCAGCTGGCAACTGGCCGGGTGCCAGAAGAAGATTATCCCTTGGAGGATGATGGGCAGCTGCATTGTTACCGGTACAGCCGTCAGGAACTGCTCGCTTTATGCAGCCGGGAGTTCTATGGTTATGTGCAGGATTATTATCGGCACGTTCCTGCGGCTTCGCGGATGGATGTGATGAAGAAGATCCGGCTGTTTGAGGGCATCTATCTGGAGGAACGGCAATTTTTCACGGAGGATTGCCAGCGTTATCTGGAGCCTTACCTGCCGTATATCATGGATCTGATCCGTGACCTGCAGCCGGCGTGTCTGCCGCGCCTGCATACTGTCTTTGCCAAAATCAAGGCGATCCTGGATGGCAGACGGCAGGAACAGTCCCGAAAAAAAGCCGAGGAGAAGGGGCTGGCGTTTGCGGTCCTGGAAGATGAATTGGCGAGCATCATGAAGGATATGACTCTGTTCAGGCAGAGTGGTCATAAATAATCATTTAGAAAGGATGTTGATCTTTTTGGCTTTACTAGTCCTTATTGCAGTTTTTGTCTTTGTTCTTATGACGATTGCCCTGACCTGCTGGGTGAAGGCACCGCCTGATGTGGCGTTCATCCTCTCTGGCTGGCGGGCTAAGCCCCGTATGCTGGTCGGTCAGGGCGGCGTGAAGGTTCCGCTGCTGGAACGCGTGGACCGCTTGTTCCTTGGGCAGATGACGGTGGATATCCGCACCCAGCAGAGCGTGCCTACCAATGACTTCATCAATGTCAAGGTGGACGCTGTGGCCAAGGTTTCGGTAGATGATTCCGAGGAAGCCCGCTTGCTGGCTTCCAAGAACTTCCTGAACCTGACGCCGGAACTCATTGCCGACCAGTTGCGCGATTCCCTCGAAGGCAATATGCGTGAAATCGTGGGCACCTTGTCCCTCAAGGAAATCAGCACTAACCGCGACTCTTTCTCCGAACAGGTCAAGGCGGCAGCGGCGCAGGATATGGAGCGGCTGGGCATCAAGGTCATTTCCTGCAATATCCAGAATATCACGGATGAGACGGGGCTGATTACGGATCTGGGCGCGGACAATACGGCCCGCATCCGCAAGGACGCTTCCATTGCCAAGGCTCTGGCTGACCGTGATGTATCGGTGAAACAGGCCGAGGCCATGAAGGAAGCCAATGATGCCAAGGTAAAGGCAGAGCTGGAAATCGCCCAGCGCCAGAATGAACTGGCCATCCGCAAGGCGGAACTCAAGCGGGAATCGGATATCAAGCAGGCAGAAGCCGATGCGGCTTATGCCATTCAGGAACAGGAACAGCGCAAGGCCATCGAGACGGCCACGGTGGATGCGGAAATCGCCAAGGCCAACCGCGAAGAGGCTCTGCGCAAACAGCAGGTAGCTGTCCGTGAGCAGGAGCTGGCCGCCGAAGTCCAGAAAAAAGCCGATGCGGAAAAATACAATATCAGCAAGCAGGCCGAGGCAGAACTGGCCAAGCGCCAGCGTGAATCCGAAGCCCGGCTCTATGAACAGCAGCGCGATGCTGAAGCCCAGAAGGCACAGGCAGAAGCGAAGAAATATGCTATGGAGCAGGAAGCTGCTGGTATCACGGCCAAGGCCCAGGCTGAAGCGGAAGCCATCCGCCTGAAAGGTGAAGCCGAGGCTGCGGCTATGGACAAGAAGGCAGAAGCCTTGAAGAAGTACGGCAAGGCCGCTATGGCCCAGATGGCTATTGAAATCCTGCCGAAGGTGGCCGCTGAGGTGGCCAAGCCTTTGGGAACCATTGATAAAGTCACGATCTTTGGTGGCGGCAATGGCAGCGGCATGTCCACGATGTCTGACAATGTGCCGCTGGTCATGGCCAAGACCATCCAGACCATCAAAGAGGCAACCGGTGTGGATATCGCCGAAATCATGCGAGCGGAGTCCTATGATGCCAAGGTAACGAAGAACGTCAATGTATCCGGCATGGATGAGGAATCTGCCCGGGAGGCTGTGGCTGCGACAGCAATGGCTGAAGCCTCTGTGAAATAAAGAAAAAAGGGCGCTGTGATGAAATGCGAAAGCATTTTATCCACAGCGCTTTTTTATTGCGTGATTTTGTATCTTATACCATTATAATCTAAAAAAGGGCGCAATGCCCCTTTCCCCATAAAGTAGCTTATTATCTGTTTATGCGGCTAATTTTACTCGATTGATTTTATTATGGTATTTATAAAGATTATGCCCTATAGAAACAAGGAAAATTTCCAGTCTTACCTGTTCCATGCCTTTTCTTACGACTCGTTTATACCAGCGATCATATTTCATTACGCCAAAAGTACCTTCTGATTGTATGGAGCGATTCATTCTCAGCAGTGCTCCGTGGATGCTTTCCAAGTTATCCACAACTTCTTGGTGCAT
>NZ_FRBC01000045.1 GCF_900142515.1 Pseudoselenomonas ruminantium
CTTCTATTATGACAATGGGCAGACCATCGATTTGCCGCTTAACGAGCCTGACCTCGAATATTGGAAGCGGCAGTTGCAATGATCATTTTCCCCAGACCTGTGCCATGAAATCATCATACACAGCTTCCAGATGCTGTACGAGAACACTGAGCATCAATTGAATCATCTTGCTGTCAAAAGTTTCATCTACAAAGGGCAGGCAGATATCCAGATAAACCTTGCCATCCTCATGCACATAATACTTGAAGCTCTTATAGCGAGCATTCAGGTCATTCAGGTACACCTTTATCCGTGACATCTTATCCTCAGGCAACCCACTGATGATTTGCGTGCGGATCACCGTGAAGATACTGGTATCGATCAGGATAGCCATCGGAAGGATCTGCCCTCTGGCCTCGATGCGGGAACGAAAAAGAACAGTAGCATAGTCATCATCCATGGATTCCGTACTGAAAACATTGATGTTATTCTCCATCAGGAATTCCTGGAACCGGACTGCCTTCTCATTGTTTTCCACCCGGTTCTTCGCTTCTGACATTTATCTTCCTCCCTCAAAAAGCAAAATAACGACAAGCATTATTATAGCTGATATCTTCCACCAATTTCCCCAAGATTTTCATATCTGCCGGATATTCGCCATTCTCCACGAGATTACCGATGAAATTACACAAAATACGCCGATAATATTCATGACGGGAATACGATAACAAAGAACGGGAATCCGTGGGTGCACCAATGGTATTGCCTAAGACAGAAACGCTGGCCAGCGCCCGTAACTGAGCCTCAATACCAGCTTTATGATTGTTGAACCACCAGGCTGCCCCATGCTGCACTTTTCCCAGGAATTCTGTCCCTGAAAAAGCCGGCAACAGGGATGCAATCACCACATTGTCCCCTGGATTCAGGGAATAGATGATGGTCTTCGGTAATTTACCATCTTTATCCAGCGCATTCAACAGGGCGGCCAATGCTGGAGCGCAGTTATGGGTATCCACCACATCAAAGCCGCTATCCTGGCCTAAAATATCAAAGGCCCGGGAGTTCACATCCCGCAGAGCAGAATAATGCAACTGCATGGTCCAGCCCCGACGTGCATATTCCTGTCCCAAAAACAGCAGGATTGCCGTCTTATACTGTTCCATGGCCAGCTTGGATGGACTGCCCTTCCCATTGATAACTTTCCCTACTACATCATCCAGCTCATATTCCCGGGCTGGAGCAAAAACCATATACGGCAACGCATGATCGGCAATCCGGCAGCCATTTTCCTCAAAATAATCCAAGCGCTTCACAAGGGCATCACGGATATCCTGCATGGTCGAGATATCATCCATGTCTGCCGCTTCGCCCAGTTCATAGCGCATGTAATTATCCCAGCTCTCATCTTCGATATTGAGGACCGGATCTGCCCGGAAAGTGGGCAATACCTTGGCAGGACAAATACCTTCTGCCTTTATTTTTTTATGCCATTTGAGGTCAGATACCGGATCATCCGTGGTACAGATAACCTGCACACCAGACTGGCGAAGGATTCCCTGCGCACGCATATCAGCAGACTGCAGCCGCTCATTGCAGATATTCCAGATCGTCTCCGCATTCTCACCATTGAGCACCAGATCACAATCGAAATAGCGTTTGAGTTCCAGATGGGTCCAATGATAGATGGGATTGCCAATAGCCCGAGGCAGGCTTTCAGCAAAGTATTGGAATTTTTCCCGGGAAGAGACCTCTGTACTGGACACACAGCCTTCCGCCACACCATTGCTTCTAAGCAGGCGCCATTTATAAGTATCTGCAGCCAGCCAGGCCTGAGCTATATTGCGGAACTCCCGGTTCTCAGCAATATCTCTGGGACTTATATGACAATGGTAGTCATAGATAGGCATGGGAGCGGCATGTTCGTGATAAAGTACCCGGGCCGTTTCCGTCTGCAAGAGAAAATCTTCATCCATAAATGGTCTCATAAATACCCCTCCCATAGCCTCAGTCAGGATTTACTGCCTAAAGTGGTCTTGTAATAAAGCGCTACGCAAACCACCGCAAAGACGATTCCCACCGGGTAAGAAATACTGGTGGACAGCTGCAAACCTTCCGGTGCCTGCAGGATATAGGTGCAGGATACAGCCGACATGAACGTTGCCGGTACAAACGGAATCTTCCAGGCACCGGACCCCCGTTTCGTGCGATAGAGATATACTGCGCCTGTCCAGAGCACAATCATAGCCAGCGTCTGGTTCGTCCAGGAGAAATAACGCCAGATGATATTGAAGTCCATCTGGGACAGGATACCGCCTACAGCCAGCAGGGGAACAGCAAACATCAGGCGTTTGACAGCCTGATCCTGATTGATGCCAAACCAGTCAGCCAAGGTCAGGCGGGCAGAACGGAACGCCGTATCACCAGAAGTGATGGGGCAGGCAATAACGCCCAGCATAGCGAGTACCGCACCAACACCAGAGCCCATAAAGCCCACGCAGATATCATAGACCACCGTGCCGGCACCGCCAGCCTTCATAGCTGCGGCCAATCCGCCCGTGCCATCATAGAACGTGACACCGGCAGCTGCCCAAATCAGGGCGATAATACCCTCAGAAACCATCGCGCCATAGAAAACAGGACGGCCCAATCTTTCATCTTTCAGACAGCGGGCCATGATGGGAGACTGTGTGGAATGGAAACCGGAGATTGCACCGCAAGCCACCGTGATGAACATCAGCGGCCATATGGGCATCTTTTCCGGACCAGCCGGATGGAGATTCTGCAAGGTCAATTCCGGCATGGTATGACCGCCCACACCGAAAAGCATGCCGCCCATGATGCCCAGCGCCATCACGATAAGGCAGATCCCGAAGATGGGATAGAAACGGGCGATGAGCTTGTCGATCGGCAACAGAGTAGCCAGGAAATAATAAGCCAATACACACGGCAATACAACCGTAACAGCTACCCCCGTCAGCTTGGCCAACAGACCTGCAGGGCCTGTCATGAACACAGTACCAACGAGAACCAGCAATACCACGGAGAATACACGCATGATCATCAGCATGGTAGGCCCCATATGGTGACCAACTACCTCAGAGATACTCTTGCCATCCTCGCGCAAGGAAATCATCCCGGACAGGTAGTCATGGACGGCACCGGCGAAAATCGTACCGAAAACAATCCAGAGATACACGCTCGGCCCCCAGATAGCACCACCCAAAGCACCAAAGATGGGCCCTAAGCCAGCGATATTCAGTAATTGGATCAAAAATACCTTCCATGTGGGCAGCGGAATATAATCCACGCCATCATTGTGCACTAATGCTGGTGTCTGCGCATCGGTGGGACCGAACACATTATCCACAATCTTCCCATAGACAAAATAGCCCACAATCAGGGCGCACAAAGCCACCAAAAATGTAACCATGAAATGTCACCTCGTTTTAGTAAATTTAGAATAATTGCGAAAATTCCTATCAGCGAACCGTCTCTATCCTCCTTTGTGATGGTTTATTATTTGTGCTATACTAAGTTGTATTCGCAATTCAGGACAAAAATCCTGCTCTTTTTTTAAAGTTTTATCACCTTTCTGTAAGGAGGTCTTTATGGAAATCCTATTATTTTTGCTGCTCGGTCTCGGTGTAGGCACCTTCGGTACACTGGTGGGCATTGGCGGCGGTCTGATCTGTGTGCCGATCTTCATCATGTTTCTGTCTGCGGGCACAAGCCATCCATTCTTTGAAACAGCTGCCCAGATCACCGGCACCTCACTTGTAATCGTCATGGCCAATGCCCTGTCCGGAACCATCGCCTATATCCGGCAGAAACGCATATACTTCCAGGCAGCTGTACCCTTTGCCATCGCCACCCTGCCTGGTGCCTTCTTCGGCTCTTATATCGTAGACAAATTCAATCCGCCCATGCTGAATTTCTACTTTGGTATCTTCCTGTTGTTCATGGCAGTCATCATGTATACCAACAGCCGCCGCAAACCACCAGCAGATGTGCATGAACTGCCCGCTGGCTTTGCCTACAATCGCTGGATCGGCATCATCTCCAGCTTCGGCGTGGGCTTTTTATCCAGTATCTTCGGCATCGGCGGCGGTGTCATCCATGTACCATTGATGATTTACCTCTTAGGCTTCCCGGTGCATATGGCCACCGCCACTTCCCACTTCGTGCTGGCCTGCTCCTCCGCCTTTGGTGTCGTATCCCACTTCCTGCTCGACCATATCATCTGGATGCCCGCCATCTGCATCTCCATTGGCGCCGCCATCGGTGCCCAGATTGGCGCCAAGATTTCCAGAAAAACCAAATCCAAGGTCATTCTGGCCCTGCTGTCCCTAGCCATGTTCGCCCTGGGCTGCCGCCTGATCCTGATGGGCAGTGCACAGTGAAACATAGAAAATCTGACCAATCCCCCAAGGAACTGGTCAGATTTTTTTATTTTCCCAAAGATATCTCAAGTTCTTGGCATGAAGGCAGGATCCTTCTATGAAGTCCTGTAAATAATCGGGAAATATTCCCTCCTGCTGACAAAGGCACTGCAAGCGTGTGATGTTTTCTTCCCTCTGCACATCATATTCGATGCGATGAAGGATCCTGGCCAGTTCCTTGCGCACCTCCGGTGTGTAGAGGCTCTTGAGGTTGGCAACCCTTGCTGTGCTGATGGCTGCCCGGAACAGATAACGGCTGACGGCCAGTTCGTGGTTGATATTGGCATATCCCTTTTGTTCCCACGCCCTGGCTGCGCTTTCGTCCGCATCTTTCTCCCCGGGCACAAAATCGATTTCCTTGAACAGGGTATCATCCAGCAGCCGCACCATCTCGCTTTTAGCATAAAGATGCTTTTCCCGCACCGGAAATTCTCCCTTCTGCAAGGCAGACAGGACACCGTTATAACGCACATTCAGGAAATCGCCATATAGCACCCCCACATCTGTAAGCTTCCGACTAATGTCCATCAAGGTATCATAGGGTTCATAAGCCCGCGTCAGCAGATTCTCTGCCAGCACTGCATCAAAGCTGCCATTGGGAAAGGGCAATCTCTCCCACCGGCTATCCAGGAAGTGCCATTCGATATCCAGCCCGGCAAATTCAGGCAGATCCGCCACCTCGGGAATCTCCGTGATGACGGTCAGGCGGGCATGAGGATAAAAAGCAGCCAACCTGCCCACATAAGGTAGGCTCTCAATAAGCAGCCAGCGCAATGGTGCAGGGCCGCCGCTGAGGAAACACGTCAGATCCTGCTTCATAGGGCAAAATCCCCCTTTCGCCCCCAGAGATCAATGCAAACCTGCCAAAAAGCAGCCGCATATTGCTGCCGGTCACAAAGAGGGCTATGTTCGATTTCCCAGCGCAGGTTTTTCTGTGTCGCGGCCAGGAACGAGCGATCTGCAGCCAGCTGCAAAGCAATCTTCACATAATCGCGCGGTGTCTCTGCAATCCATTCCCCGTAACCGGCCACGATCAGCAGACTGGCACCGAAACGGGAGCTGTGATGGTCTCCCCTCAGCGTCACCACTGGTACCCCCATATAGAGCGCGGTTGCTGTCATGGCGCCGCCATTATACGGAAAAGTATCCAGCATGATGTCAATCTCCTGATAGGCTTCCAGATAATTATCCGTCCCCAGCCGCACCTCCACCCGTTCCATGGGCAGGCCAGCTTTTTCCAGCCGTTTTTCCAAAGCCATCCGCCGCTCCGGCAATCTCGTGGTATCCTGATAGATAAACCTTGCACCGGGCTGCATATCCAAAATATCCCGCCAGAGGGAAAGCACTTCATTGTTGATCTTCATGCCATTCTGAAAACAGCCATATGTCACATGTCGTCCCTGCCGTGGCCGACGGCCAATGCGCTCCATAGCCGGATTGGGGGTAAAGCAAAAAGCCTGCGGCAGGTATAGGAGCTCTTCGCTGAAAAATAATGGATCATCTTCTGCCGGGTCAAGTACAGCATCCGTCAACAGCCCATCCACCGCTGCCAGCCCCGTGGTATCGAAATAACCGATGGCACTGAGCTGCACAGGTGCGGGCTTTTTTGCCAGGACCATCAGCGTCAGCCCACCCGCCGTATGACCGCAAAGATCTACCAATATATCGATTTCATCCCAGCGGATGGCCTGCGCCATCTCCACCAGATTTTTTCCCGCCAGGCAACGATAGATAAGCCCGCATCCCTGCAGACTATGCGTAAAAGCATCTTCCTCATCCTCCAACGCATAGAGATAGGTATCCGCATAACGCACATCCAGCCCCGTGACCAGAGCTTCGTAAAAGCGCGCGGCGGCACTGTCACAGAAATCATCCGCCAAAAAGCCGATACGCAGCCGGCTGTGCGGTGCTATCCGGCGCGGCGGCAGTAATTCTTCCTCTCGGTAGAGCTGCTGATAGAACTTATGCTGTTCCCAAAGGTCAACCGCACTGATGCCCGGCAGATAATGCAGGGCAAACAAAAAATTGGAATAATGCTGCCGCTGGCTGCGCAGGAACCTGTCACACTGCGCTGCATTGCTATAAGCAGCCGCAGCTCCTTCAGCATCCGCCAGATCGTGAAACACCGCTCCATAGAGTTCATGGAGCCGCCATTCTTCCTCTGCCGGGACCTGTCCCCGCAGTCCATCCAATCTTGCCCGGGCAGCCTGCGTCCTGCCCCGCTGCAAAAAACCAACGATTTCCTGCCACTGCGCCTCCATGCTCTCACCTCATTTCCCTATCCCTACGAAAGTTCAGCCTTTTAACCGGAAATAAGCAATCTCCGGCGGACAGCCAACGCGCAAAGGCAGCCAGCTGCCATTGCCGCAATGGACATATCCTATGGAATTTCCATTCTTCACCATACCACGGTTATATTTATACATCGGAATCACCGCCAGCCCAAAGAGACCTAACTGACAGCCATGCGTGTGCCCGGTAAGCGTCAGCGGAATGCCCAATGCTGCCCCATCATCAATATATTCCGGATGATGGGCCAGTAAAATGGTCTGCGAAAGTTCCGCCGTGGGGATATTCTTTATAGCTTTCTTGGTCAAGGCCTCTTTTTCCTGCTGGAAACTTTCATCATCCCGCGCAAAAGTATATTCGGCTCCTGCCAGCCATAAATCCGTACCAGGAACTTTATCCGCCCGTCCAATCAGCATACACACCCTTGTCTTTTTCAACAATTCTTCCGTATGCGCCCAATTGCGGTAATGCTCATGGTTGCCAATGCAGAAGTAAATCCCCTTGGGAAAGAGATCAACGGCCTCTTCCACCACCTGCACGGCCGCCGGATTCAGCGTCACATCATCAAACAAGTCTCCAGTTATCACCAAAATATCCGGCTTATCCTCAGCCACCAGCTGCAACAGCCCGCGCAAGTCCTCCACCGAAAAGAAAGTTCCCAGATGCACATCACTGATCTGCGCTACAGTCAACCCCGCTCCCGCAGGCAATGTCACATCATAATAACGCTTCACCTGATGCTTGCGCTCATAACAGTAACCATAGGCACTGCTGCCTGCCAGCACCAGCGGGTAAAGGGCTGCCCCCTTCAGGACGCGCCGCTTGTTTTCATCCACAGGAACCCTGCGATACACCACATACGTCAGCAGTGCCGGCATAAATATGAAGATAAAGAACGCAGCTAAAAATAACATTAACCAAAACAAACAACTAACCTCCAAAATTGCTGTAAAACCAAAAAAAGAGAACCGGCCATGCCGATTCCAACATACATAATTATGAGAGCATAATAAATTGTCAACCGATAAATTATAATTACATTATGCTAAGCCACGCAGGTGAGCGTTCTCCGCCTGTCTTTCCCTGTAATACCAGCGGATGGAATTGCCAATGGCACAACGAATAGCATCCAGCTCCCCAGCCAGTGCCAGTTTACGCAATTTCGTCACATCGAAGCCATTGACTGACAAGTAACTTGCAGAAAGGAAACCTCCTCGTTTTAATTGTTTGCGAAAAATCGCGCTGTCACGACGGTCCATCTCTATGTTCTTGATAGCCATATAAACAACCCCCCATAATCCCCTATGAAGTATATTTACATGCTCTCTGCGTTGCACCTATATTATAACATTTTTTTGTAAACTTGTATACCTATTTTGTTTCTTTTTTCACAATTCTTGTAAGTGTGGTGAATTTTTGTTATTATTACTTTGATGTGATTATTATTTATTAGGAGGTCTTTCGATGCTAACAGCACAAACTAAAGAGTATCCACTGTCAGCGGAATTACAGGCTAAGATTGATTTAGTTTTGGAATCCCATGACAATGATCCCACGCAGATCGTGGGCATACTGCTGGAAGTGCAGGATTTGAATGAACGCCATTATGTGCCGGAACCGACCGCGTACTATCTGGCTGACCGGCTGGGCATACCGGTGACCAATGTGTTTGACTGCCTGAGCTTTTACAGTGAGCTGTCGGCAACTCCCCGGGCAAAATATCCCATTCAGGTATGTTCCTCGCCTGCCTGCCGGGTTAACCGCATCGATACGGAACGGCTGCTGTCCACACTGCAGGACCTTTTGGATATCAAGATCGGCGAAATCACCTATGATGGCCGCTTCACCTTGGAGCGCACCACCTGTTACGGAGCCTGTGACCGTGCGCCATCCGTGCGCATCAATGGTCATGTCTACGACCATCTGGACACCACCGAAAAAATCGAAGCCCTGTTGCGGTCACTGAAGTGAGGAGGTTGAATGTATGAGCACACAAGTAAGATTCCTGACCAAAAACTTCGGTGCCTATGACACGAACTCCATTGGTGCCTATATGAATATTGGCGGCTTCAAGGCTTTGCGCAAGGCTGTCACCATGGATCCGGAAGATATCTGCACCATGCTGTCCGACGCCAAGATACGCGGGCGCGGCGGCGCTGAATACCCGCTGGGCCGCAAATGGAGCCAGGCCCGTGCCGTAAAGGGTGAGAACAAGGTGATCATCTGCAACGCGGACGAAGGAGAGACCACCACGTTCAAGGACAGAGAACTCATCAAGAACGATCCCTTCAATCTCATTGAAGCCATGATCATCGCCGGGTTCGTCTGCGGCGCTACCGACGGTTACATCTATATGCGTGCAGAATACGCCTGCTATCGCCCGATTCTCTTGAATGCCATCCGTCAGGCCAAGAATTATGGTTTCTTAGGCGAAAATATATTAGGCAAAGGTTTTGACTTCAATATCCACCTCTACTCTGGCGGCGGTGCTTATGTCTG
Source organism: Pseudoselenomonas ruminantium (assembly GCF_900142515.1). Classification (GTDB taxonomy): domain Bacteria; phylum Bacillota; class Negativicutes; order Selenomonadales; family Selenomonadaceae; genus Selenomonas_A; species Selenomonas_A ruminantium_D. The sequence continues at coordinate 9,207 of NZ_FRBC01000045.1, forward strand.
CGGCGAAGGCACGGCCCTGATCCGCTCCATCGAAGGCAAGGCAGGACGCCCTCGCATGAAACCGCCCTTCATCAAGGTCAGCGGCGTCTTCGCCCGCCCGACCTGCCTGAATAATGTCGAAAGCCTGTCTCTGGTTCCCCATCTGCTGTTGGATCAGGACACCTATATGAACTGCGGCATGGGTGAGTCCATCGGCACGAAACTGGTCAGCGTGGCCGGCAATGTCAACAATCCCGGCGTCTTCGAGATTCCGTTCGGCACCACCATTCGGGATATCATCTACAACTTAGCCGGCGGCATCCAGCATGACCGGGAAATCCAGCTGATCCAGTTTGGCGGCGCTTCGGGCAAGGTTTCCGATGCCAGCATCCTGGACACGCCCTATACCTATGATGACCTGCGTGCCGCAGGCGTCATGGTCGGTTCCGGAGGCCTGCTGGTCATCGACAAGCGCACGAGCGTATTGGACTTCCTGCGCATGAATCAGGAGTTCTTCTCTGAGGAAAGCTGTGGCCAGTGCACGCCCTGCCGTGAAGGCAACCTCCATATCAAGATCATTTTAGACAAGCTGGCCAAGGGTGAGGCCACGGAACAGGACATCAAGACCATGAGCACCATTGCCAAGGTCATGAGCATGTCCTCCCTCTGCGGGCTGGGTGAAACGGCCCAGAACACCCTGCAGTCGGCGATGAAGAAATTCCCGGAAGTATTTGCTATCGGAGGTACCAAGGCATGAGCGAAATGAACGAAAGCCAGGAAATGGTCAGCCTGACCATCAACAATATCCCCATCGAAGTGCCCAAGGGCACGAAAATCATGCAGGCGGCACAAACCATCGGCATCGATATCCCGCACCTGTGTTACCATGAAGACCAGCGCATCAAGGCCCATTGCCGCCTGTGCTCCGTGGAGGTCACGGGCAAGAAACGCCTGCTGGCCGCCTGTTCCACGGAAGTCTGGGAAGGCATGGACGTCCATACGGATACCCAGATTGTCCGCGACACGCAGGTTTCCATACTCCAGCTGATGCTGGCCAATCACCATAAGGACTGTCTGAGCTGTCCCCGTAACCAGAACTGCGACCTGCAGCGCCTCTGCAGCCGCTTCAATATCCTGGAATCCAACCTGCCCAGCGTGGTCAAAGAAGAACCGCGCATCGAGACCAATCCCTCCATCGTCCGTGATCCGTCCAAGTGCATCCGCTGCGGACGCTGCATCCGCGCCTGCAAGGACGTACAGGGCATTGCCGCGCTGACCTACGCGGGGCGCAGCAGCGATATCGTGGTGACCACGGCCTTCAACAAGCCCATGGAAGCCACGGACTGCATCCTCTGCGGCCAGTGCAGCCTTGTCTGTCCCACAGGTGCCATCGTGGAAAAGGACGATACCCAGAAAGTGCTCGATGCCCTGCAGGATAACACGAAGCACGTGATCGTGCAGGTCGCTCCATCTGTCCGCGTGGCTCTCGGCGATGCCTTCGGCCTCGAACCGGGCGCCATCGTCACGGGCCAGATGGTCAAAGCCCTGAAGCTCCTGGGCTTTGACAAGGTCTTTGATACGAACTTCGGCGCGGACCTGACCATCATGGAAGAGGGCCATGAATTCCTCAACCGCCTCAATAATGGCGGCGTACTGCCCATGATGACCTCCTGCAGCCCGGGCTGGGTCAACTATATGGAGAAACATTTCCCCTCCTGTATCGACCACCTCTCCTCGGCCAAGTCCCCCATGAGCATGTTCGGCGCCATTGCCAAGACCTATTACGCCAAGCAGGCCGGACTCAAACCGCAGGAAATCGTCACGGTATCCATCATGCCCTGCACGGCAAAGAAATTCGAAGCCGCCCGCCCGGAAATGGGGCGCGATGGCTATCAGGACGTAGATATCGTGCTCACCACCAGAGAGCTGATCAAGCTCATCAAATACGTGGGCCTGTCCATCGGCAAGCTCCCAGAAGACGACTTTGACAGCCCGCTCGGTCTCTCCTCTGGTGCCGGTGCCATCTTCGGTGCTACCGGCGGCGTGATGGAAGCAGCTCTGCGCACGGTCTACGAGAAAGTCACGGGAAAAACGCTCGACAAAGTAGAATTCATGGACGTACGCGGCTTTGATGGCATCAAAGAAGCCACCATCCATCTGCCGGGCCGGGATGTACGCATCGCTGTCGCGCATACCCTCAAGAACGCCCGCAAGATCATGGAACAGGTCAAGAAGGGCACAAGCCCCTATGATTTCATCGAGATCATGGCCTGCCCCGGAGGCTGCATCGGCGGCGGCGGCCAGCCCATCGGCACCACCAATGCCATACGCAAGCAGCGCATTGCGGCACTCTATGAAATCGATAAGACGCTGCCCATCCGCAAGTCCCATGAGAATCCGGATATCCAGACGCTTTACAACGATTTCCTCGGCGAGCCTTTGAGCGAAAGAGCCCATGAACTGCTGCATACCCACTACCATAAAGTAGATAAACCTTATAATTTCAACTAAAGCCACCCAAACAGAAAGGCGCTGTGATGAAATGCGAAAGCATTTTATCCACAGCGCTTTTTTATTGCGTGATTTTGTATCTTATACCATTATAATCTAAAAAAGGGCGCAATGCCCCTTTCCCCATAAAGTAGCTTATTATCTGTTTATGCGGCTAATTTTACTCGATTGATTTTATTATGGTATTTATAAAGATTATGCCCTATAGAAACAAGGAAAATTTCCAGTCTTACCTGTTCCATGCCTTTTCTTACGACTCGTTTATACCAGCGATCATATTTCATTACGCCAAAAGTACCTTCTGATTGTATGGAGCGATTCATTCTCAGCAGTGCTCCGTGGATG
>NZ_FRBC01000046.1 GCF_900142515.1 Pseudoselenomonas ruminantium
GACTATTCCGGGCAAACGATGGCAGGCTCATAAATGCCGATGTCAATGGAGCTTTCCAGATAATGAGAAAAGTATTCCCGAATGTTTCGGCTGACGGGATAGAGGGCGTAGTGCTGCGTCCAGTTGTGGTAGTTGCTGCGTAGACCGCTTGCTTGGTTGAGGACTCGTCCGATACTCGGCTTGTAGAGAGCAGTTAACGAACAACAAAGTTTATAAAAATATTTAACATTATTTGTTAAGCTTGTTTATAAATACAGCATAATGGAAAAAGAATGAAGGGAAAGAGGTGTGCCAAATGGCAAGGGTATTGATTATCGGTTCCGGCCCTGCCGGCGTGTCAGCGGCTCTGTATGCCCGCCGGGGGGGGGCTGAGGTTACGGTACTGAGCAAAGGCCTGGCTCTTAGCGGGCTGCATAAGGCCGAGAAGATTGAAAATTACTATGGCCTGGCAGAGCCGGTCTCAGGGGCAGAACTCTATCAGCGGGGCATTGAGGGCGCGAAGAAAATCGGCGTGGAATTTGTCGAGGACGAATTGCTTTCGCTGATGTTCAATGATTCCTTTACAGGTTTCAAGGTGACGGGAAAAGAACACGAGTTTGAAGCGGGGGCGGTGATTGTAGCCACGGGGGCATCCCGGCAGACGCTTAACGTGCCAGGCATGAAGGAGTTTGCAGGCAAAGGCGTGAGCTATTGCGCCACCTGTGATGCTTTTTTCTATCGTGGCAAAGAGGTGGCAGTAGTGGGGGCCGGAGAATATGCCCTGCACGAAGCGCAAAGCCTGCTGCCTCATGCGGCCCAGGTTTATCTGCTGACCAATGGTGAGGAACCGGCAGTAGAAGTGCCAGCAGCAATCAGCGTGGTCAATGAAAAGGTCACCGCCATTGCTGGCGGTGACCGGGTGGAAAAAGTTGTCTTTGCCGATGGTTCGGAACTGGGCCTGAGCGGTGTATTTATGGCCCTGGGCACGGCAGGCAGTACCGCCATTGCGAAGAAGATCGGTGCCCAGCTGGAGGGCAATAACATCCGAATCGATGCCCATGGTGCGACAAATGTGCCGGGACTCTTTGCCGCGGGCGATTGCACCGGTGGTTTATTGCAGATAGCCAAGGCCGTCTACCAGGGGGCCGAAGCGGGGCTTTCCGCAGTGAAATATCTAAGGGAGAAAAAATCAGCTTAAAGCCCCTTCCGTCAGCCTGCGGCTGACACCTCCCCCTTAGGGGAGGCTTTTATTTTCTGCCCAATATTTCCAGGATGGCCGCGCCGATTTCATCGGTTTTGGCCGTGCCGCCCAAATCCGGCGTCAGGGTCTTTTTCTCCAACAGCAGGGTCTCGATGGCGTCGATGACTTTTTGGCCCCATGTTTCCTCGCCGAAGAAGTCGAGCATCTGGCTGACGCTCCAGATGGCGGCCAGCGGATTGGCTAATCCCTTGCCGGCAATATCCGGGGCACTACCGTGGATGGGTTCGAACATGCTCGGGAAATTCTTTTCGGGGTTGAGGTTGGCACCGGCAGCCAGTCCCATGCCGCCGGCAATGGCAGCACCCAAATCGGTCAGGATATCACCGAAGAGGTTGCTGGTCACGACAATCTGGAAGCGTTTCGGGTTCTTGACGAAGAACATGCTGGCGGCATCTACCATCAGGGAGCTGGTGGGCACATCGGGATATTCCTTGCCCACTTCAGCAAAGATTTCATTCCAGAATACCATAGAGTAGCCCAGGGCATTGGCCTTGCTGATATTGGTGAGGCTCTTGCCCTCTTTTTGTGCCAGTTCGTAGGCGTAGCGGATAACCCGCTCACAGCCCTTACGGGAGAAGACGCCGGTCTGCAGGGCGATTTCCTGCTCGGTGCCGGGATAGAGGCGGCTGCCCACGTTGGCATATTCGCCTTCGCTGTTTTCCCGCACGACAATCATATCGATATCTTCTTCTTTGACATCCTTCAAGGGACAGGGAGCGCCCTTGAGGAGTTTCACGGGACGCAGGTTGATGTATTCATCAAAGCCCTTGCGGATTTTCAGCAGCAGTCCCTGCAGGGAAACATCGTCAGGTACGCCGGGATAACCCACGGCGCCCAGATAGATGGCATCGAAATCCTTGAGGATGGAGAGACCGTCCTCGGGCATCATGCGGCCTTCCCGCAGATAGTATTCACATCCCCAGGGGAAATCGGTGAATTCCACGTTGAATGTGCCATCCAGCTTAGCAATGCCGGACAGGACTTTCTTTCCTTCCTCAATGACGTCCGGGCCAATGCCGTCCCCGGCGATAACAGCAATCTTGAAATTTTTCATGAATCAGCACCTCTTCCAGATTTTCAACATACTTTATAAATTTTCGGCATCATAAGGAGGATTTCCTTGTGGTATAATGAAGAAAAGAAAAAATTTCAGGAGAGGAAAGCTTATGGAACTTACGGAATTACAGCAGCAGATCGCGCGTTTTTACCATCATAATCCCTTTGTGGAGTACCTGCATATGCAGGTGGAGCCGTTGGCGGACGGCAGTGTGCAGCTGGTGCTGCCCATTGATGAGATGCATACGAACCTTTATGGCATTGCCCATGGCGGCGTGCTTATGACGATGGCGGATACTGCTATGGGAGCAGCATGTCTGGTCTGCAACAAGAAAGTGGTCACCCTTAGCCTGACTACGGATTTCATGCATGCGGTTCCTCTGACGGAAAAGGTGATTGCTCATGCGCAGGTGCTCCATGATGGACGTCATACCATGGCCTGTGAATGTGAACTGAAGAGTGAGAAGGGGAAAATCTTTGCCAAAGGGCATGGCAATTTCTATGTTTTGGGGAAATTCATCGAGTAATTGCCTTAAAAGACAAACAATAATAAACAATTTAATAATTGCTTGAAAATAAGATGCGAACAGTCTATAATTAGAGTAGGGGCTGTGTATACCTAGAATAAAGGATTAAGGAAAAACTCAGGGAAAGTGAGGGATCGATTATGGGTATCTCGGGTGTAGGGGCTACGACTCTTTCGAGCTTCCCGCAAATCAATCGCGAGGTTCATTCTGTAGGAATGAATGCAGCTAAAGAACGTAGCGACCAGGCAGCATCTTACAGCAAAGTGTCGAATTTTGGCAATGAAACCAAATTAGGCTCGAGTCCGTTTCAGCGCAACAATGACACCGTGATCAGTATCGGTGAACGGGAAACGTCACAGATTGCCAAGGAAACCGCAGCAATCTATAGCGTGTCTAATTTTGGGACGAGTACCAAGATCGGAAGCAGTGCCTTCCAGCGCGACAATCAAAAGACAAATAACGAAGGTATGAAAAATACCTCCCAAATCATGGATAAGGCGAAGTCTTACTATGAAGTGTCGAATTTTGGTAACGAGACAAAATTGGGCTCCAGTAAATTCCAGCAGCAAATCAAGGAAATTTCTCAAAAAGGTCAGGACAGTATGGCGCGGAGCATGAAAGCAGCCCTTGATGTGACGCGCGTATCGCAGTTCGGCAATGAAACCCAATTGGGAAAAAGCCGCTTCCAACAGGCTAATGCGCAGATCAGCAATTATAAGCCGAAAACGCCGCCAGGGGGAAATGTGGATATCGCTGCTTAAAAAAGATTTTTTGCCGCAAGCCGTCAGGCCTGCGGCCTTTTTTGATGCAAAAGATAAGCTGTAACGCTTGTTACAGCATGAAGGCGGCATTCTCTCTATAATAAGTCCTGTAAGTGAGCGAGAACACAGTGTATTATGCAGACAATAAGTGTGAGTAAGGAGATGCTTTATGGAAAACAAGATGTTTTGTTATCAGTGTCAGGAAACTGCCGGTTGCAAAGGCTGCACCCAGATCGGCGTCTGCGGCAAGAAGCCGGAAGTGGCTGCCATGCAGGATTTGCTGATTTATGTGACCAAGGGCTTGTCGGCAGTCACTACCCGCCTGCGTGCCGAGGGCAAGCCGGTGGACAGCAAGGTGAATTACCTGATTACCATCAACCTTTTCATTACCATCACCAATGCCAACTTTGATGAGCAGGCGATCATGGCACGGGTCAAGGAAACGCTGGCAGTCAAACAGGAACTGCTGGCAGGGCTGGCTGACCGGGAGAACCTGCCCGCTGCAGCACTTTGGAACGACACGGAAGATGGCTTTGCTGCCAAGGCTGCCAAAGTAGGCGTTCTGGCCACGGAGAACGAGGATATCCGCAGCCTGCGTGAACTCATCACCTATGGCCTCAAAGGTCTGGCCGCTTATCAGAAGCATGCCAATGTGCTGGGTTACGAGAATGAAGCCATAGATGCGTTCCTGCAGTCGGCTTTGGGAAGGCTCCTGGATGACAGCCTGACGGGAGATGACCTCACGGCTTTGACGCTGGAAACGGGCAAGTGGGGTGTGGATGGCATGGCCCTGCTGGACAAGGCCAATACGGAAACCTATGGTAATCCGGAACTGACGAAAGTGGAGCTGGGTGTGCGCAAGAATCCGGGCATCCTGATTTCCGGCCATGACCTGAAGGATCTGGAGATGCTGCTGGAACAGACGCAGGGCACCGGCGTGGATGTCTACACGCATGGTGAGATGCTGCCGGCCCATTACTATCCGAAGTTCAAGAAGTACACGAATTTTGCCGGCAACTACGGCAATGCCTGGTGGAAGCAGAAAGAGGAATTTGAAGCCTTCAATGGCCCCATCCTCATGACCACCAACTGTGTGGTGCCGCCGAAGGCCAGCTACCAGGAACGTCTCTTCACCACGGGCGCTACGGGTGTGCCGGGCTGCCAGCACATTGAAGCCAAAGCTGATGGCACGAAGGATTTCTCCGCCATCATCGAGCTGGCAAAGAAATGTGCGGCTCCGACGGAGTTGGAGCAGGGCCAGATTGTGGGCGGCTTTGCCCATGAGCAGGTCTTTGCTGTGGCAGATAAAGTGGTGGACGCCGTCAAGAGCGGTGCCATCAAGAAATTCGTGGTCATGGCTGGCTGCGATGGCCGCATGAAGAGCCGTGATTACTATGCAGAATTTGCCAAGGCCCTGCCGCAGGATACGGTTATCCTGACCGCTGGTTGCGCCAAGTATAAATACATCAAGCTGAATCTCGGCGATATCGGCGGCATTCCCCGCGTGTTGGATGCCGGTCAGTGCAATGACTCTTACAGCCTGGCCCTGATTGCCTTGAAGCTCAAGGAAGTCTTTGGCCTTGAGGATGTCAACGAACTGCCCATTGCCTACAATATCGCCTGGTATGAGCAGAAGGCTGTCATCGTCCTGCTGGCCCTGCTGCACTTAGGTGTCAAGAACATCCACCTCGGCCCGACGCTGCCCGCCTTCCTGTCCCCGAACGTGGCGAAGGTATTGGTGGAAAACTTCGGCATCGGCACGATTTCCACGGTAGAAGAAGATATCAAAAAGATGATTGGCTAACGCTTAAAGGGAGCTGCGATGATTTCGCGGCTCCTCTTTGTTTGAGAATAAAATTCTGACAATAAATAAAATTGTGTGGATGTTAACGGGAAAAAATGTTATAATGTGCGTATGTGATACTTTATATTTAAGGGGGATTTATCATGAGCAAATACGCAGGAACGCAGACGGAAAAGAATCTTGAGGCGGCCTTTGCAGGGGAAAGCCAGGCTCGCAACAAGTACACGTATTATGCTTCCAAGGCGAAGAAGGAAGGGTTTGAGCAGATTGCTGCCCTGTTCCTCAAGACGGCTGACAATGAAAAAGAGCATGCCAAGATGTGGTTCAAGGAACTCCACGATGGCATGCCCGATACGACGGTGAACTTGAAAGACGCCGCTGATGGGGAAAACTATGAATGGACGGATATGTATGCCGGCTTTGCTGACACAGCAGAAAAAGAAGGCTTCAAGGAGCTGGCAATCAAATTCCGCATGGTCGCTGAGATTGAAAAGCATCACGAGGAACGTTACCGCGCCCTGCTCAAGAATGTAGAGACGCAGGAAGTCTTCCAGAAGAGCGAGGTCAAAGTTTGGGAATGCCGCAACTGCGGTCATATCGTGGTGGGCACCAAGGCACCTCAGCTTTGCCCGGTCTGCGCACATCCGCAGAGCTATTTCGAAATCCATGCCGAAAACTATTGATTACGGCTGGGGTTCTTCGGGAATCTCCAGATAATCCCGTATGGCGGTGATTTCCTTGGCAGTGTATAAGCCCACCGGGGATTCGCGGATCATGATGGTCTGCAGCATGCGGCTCTGTTCGGCCTGGTCATCGGTCTTCAGGTTGGCCGGGTCGGCGGCGGCCCGCGTCAGGGCGATGGTGCGGTACTGCGCATCTGCATAGGTGTTGGTCTTTTTCATGACTTCAGCGAGCTGGTCATAACAGCCATCGTTGAGCGCGACTGGTGGGGTATGCTGGGCAATGCGTTCCTTGAGGCTGGCACTGTCCTGGTCGAGCTGCTTGAGTCGCACGAAACAGGTCTGGATGCTGATGTTGTCGGCTTTGAAACTTTCGATGATCTGATGATACCAGCGCCAGTTGCGGTCAAGTTCCGCTAAATCCTGCTGGTACTGGGCGTACCAGGTGGTGAAGATCTGCTGCTGTTGCTGCATCTCGTAGCGTTCTGCCTCGCTGATGGGCTGATGGACGGTCTCAGGTACCGGCCAGTAACGGTAGGCGATAAGCCCTGCGGCCAAAAGCGTCAGGCAGAAACAGGCAAAGATCTTCTTGTTGGGCAGATAGCGGTAGAGGAGCAGCAAAAGCAACAGGCACAATAGGCCAAGGATGTATATGAACATGGTGAGATTCCCTCCTATAGGATTAGAAAGATTACCTAATCATTCTAACATAATTTCCTTATTGCAGGAAATAGGGGAAAGGTCTATACTGAGATTGTTCCGTCTATGACGGCGGGACAATCTCTTTTTTGTGGAGTGAATGCATATGGAAAAAAGAGGCGCTTTGCGGGCTTTTTGGCAGCTGTTCCGCGGCTATTGGAACAGTGAGCACAAATGGAAGGCCCGGGGGCTTTTGGCCTTCGTCATCGGCTTGAATTTCTTCGGCGTGTATCTGCTGGTACGGTTGAACAGCTGGTACAATGAGTTCTACAATGCCTTGCAGCAGTATCAGGCAGATCAGTTCTGGCCGTTGGTGGGGGAGTTCACGGCGCTTGCCATGTTGTATATCGTGATTGCGGTATATGCGATCTATCTGCGGCAGGCGGTGCAGATCAATTGGCGCACCTGGCTTACGGACGCGTATCTTTCCCGCTGGCTGGGGGGGCAGGTCTATTATCGCCTGCAGGTGCAGAACAGCGACACGGATAACCCGGACCAGCGTATCAGTGAGGATATCAGCCAATTTGTCAACCTTTCCCTGCAATTGTTGATTGGTTTCTTGAAACAGTTGACGACATTGGCGGCTTTTGGCGTGGTGCTCTGGAATCTTTCCGGGTCCTATACCGTGGAATTGGGCGGCTGGGAGTTCGTCATCTATGGCTATATGTTCTGGTTCTCCCTGTTCTATTCGGGGATTGGTACGGGCTGTGCGCATCTCGTGGGCCGGAAGCTTATCGGCCTGAACTTTGAGCAGCAGCGCTTTGAAGCTGATTTCCGTTTCAATATGATGCGGGTGCGGGAAAACAGCGAGAGCATTGCCTTCTACGGCGGTGAATCTGCGGAAAACAAGGGTTTTCATGAACGTTTTGCCAAGGTCATCAGCAATTTCTGGCAGCTCATGAAGCAGACGAAAATCCTGAATTTCTATGTCAATGGCTATGCCCAGCTGGCGGTCATCGTGCCGCTGATCCTGGCCGCACCCCAATATTTTGCGGGTGGCATTGCACTGGGCGGCCTGATGCAGACGGTCTCCGCTTTTGGCCGGGTGCAGGATGCCCTGTCTTATTTTGTCGAGTCCTATGACACCATCGCGCAGTTAGCGGCGGTGGTCAAGCGTCTTACGGCCTTTACGGAACATATGGAAGTGGCGGAAGATGTCAAAGCCGGCATTGTGCGCCAGGAAGAGGGCCAGCAGCTGGCTGTGGAGGATCTGCAGGTACAGTTGCCGGACAGTAGGGTATTGCTGGCTGACTGTACGTTGAACCTGCCTGCTGGCAGCCGTTTATTGGTTACGGGATCTTCTGGCTGCGGCAAGAGTACGCTTTTGCGTACCCTGGCCGGTATCTGGCCTTATGGCAAGGGAAAACTCTCGCTGAAGGCAGGCAGCAAGCTGCTGTTCCTGCCGCAGCGTCCTTACCTGCCATTGGGCAGCCTGCGCCGGGCCTTATATTATCCCGGTACGGCAGCTGGCAGTGACGAGAAGCTGCAGGCGGTCTTGCAGACCGTGGGTTTGGAAAAATTCGTCAGCCGTCTCGATGAGATTGACGATTGGAGCCGCATCCTGTCGTTGGGTGAACAGCAGCGTCTGGCGTTTGCGCGGGTTCTCCTGACCAAACCGGATTGGGTGTTTTTGGATGAGGCCACTTCGGCCTTGGATGAACCGCGGGAAGCGGAGATGTATCAAATGCTGGCTAAAGAGCTGCCGGACATGGGTGTGGTCAGTGTAGGACACCGCTCGACACTGTTTGCCCAGCATCAGCAGGAACTGCGGTTGGCAGGCGATGGAAGCTGGATATTGAAAGCAATCTAAGAATAAGCTGCCTTGCGCGGCTTATTTTTTTGTCTTCTATGCTAAATGAGGTCGTGTGGCGGCGGTGCTTGCTTTTTGTCCTTGCGCTAAATGACTCCCTCGGGAATGCCGTTGACTTGGCGACATGCTCCGGTCCCCACCGCCAGGTTGCTGTGACGAGTTTGATGAGTTTTAAACTTTTTGTAAAAAAGGTGTTGACATATCCCTCCGACTCGTGTAATATAATACAAGTCGCTGACAGACACGGGCACAAAACAGTGTAGCGAAGCCTTGACTGGCGAGGCACTGAAGAGTTCCGAAAAGCTTCAAAAAAGAATTTAA
>NZ_FRBC01000017.1 GCF_900142515.1 Pseudoselenomonas ruminantium
AAGCTGACCGATAGTTCTTAGCATCTGGTCATTCTTTTTCTTCAGGTCGTCCTCCTTCCTCTGAACGGCCTTACGCTCAGAGTCTGCTCCAAAGGCGAGATGGGCATTCTGTAGGAACTCCTGCTTCCATTTTCTGACCATGTTTGGATTCAGGCCGTTTTCAGAGCAGATTACATTGAATTCCTTGTCACCTTGAAGAATCGACAGGACGATCTTGGTCTTGAATTCAGCAGTGTACTTTTTTCTTGGCATGATGGCAACCTCCAATTTTCGTTACCTATACTATATCATGCACTCTTAAAATTTTCAGTACTGGTCTGAATTCATGGGCCCATTATATAATATTGTAAAGTTTATTCTATATTTAAATACATTTTTCCAGCTTTTCACTCGACACACCAATCATAAAAAAAGAGACGGAGCCGGAAAACCAGCCCCGCCTCACTAAAGCGGATCTTATAGTTCGGGTAACGCCATCTACCTGTTCATGTTCTTTCTTATAAGCCTTATTATACTTCGTCCCAACCACACAATGGCCCAGAAGAAGTTGACGATAAAATTCCACAGCCACCCGCCTGGGCCTTGCGAGGTGAGTTTATTGCGGGACATTTACAGACTCCCTGCCTCTCAACGGCTGTTTGGCCTTCTTGGAAAAATCCAATTCTGAGCCACACTTGCGTACGCAGACGGTATCCCCCGCCTTGAACTTGCCAGCTAACAGCAATTCGGCGATCTCATCTTCGACCATTTTCTGGATGGCCCGTTTCAGGGGACGTGCGCCAAACTTGAAATCCGTGCCGGCCTCCACCAGTTTGCCCCGGGCAGAAGGACTGATTTCCAGCTGGATATCCTTTTCCTGCAAGCGTTTTTTTACATCCTGCAGCAAAATATCCACGATCTTGCTCAAATCCCGGCGCCCCAAGGGACGGAATACCAGCTGTTCATCTACGCGATTCAGGAATTCTGGCTTGAAGATATGTTTCACCGCATTCAAGACACGTTTTTCAGCGGCTTTTTCCTCATCAGCCTGTTCATTTTTTGTATTCACAGCAAATCCCATGGTGCCAGTGCTCTTCTTCAGCAGGTTAGCACCCGCATTGGATGTCATGATGATCACGCTGTTGCGGAAATCCACCGTCCGCCCCTGCCCATCTGTAAGACGTCCATCATCCAGCACCTGCAGGAGCAGATTAAACACATCCGGATGTGCCTTTTCAATCTCATCCAACAAAATGATGGAATAAGGCCGGCGGCGCACAGCATCCGTGAGCTGTCCACCTTCCTGATAGCCCACATATCCCGGAGGAGCACCTACCATACGGGAAACCGTATGCTTTTCCATATACTCGCTCATATCGAAACGGATGATTGCTTCCTCCGAACCGAAAAGCGCATCAGCCAGTGTCTTAGCCAACTCGGTCTTGCCGACACCTGTAGGCCCCAAAAACAAAAACGATCCAATGGGACGTCTGGGGTCCTTAAGACCTGAGCGGGCACGACGGATGGCCTTGGATACGGCTTTGACAGCATCCCCCTGTCCAATCACCCGCTTGCCCAAAATCTTCTCGAGCTTCAACAGCCGTGCCGATTCCGAAGCAGCCAACTGACTCACAGGAATACCTGTCCATTGGGAAGTCACCGCCGCAATGTCCTCCGCGGTCACAGTGATATGGTTTTGCCCCTTTTTGTTCCAATCCCGGCGGGTATCATCCAGTTCTTCCTTGAGCTGCTGTGCTTTATCCCGGATACTGGCCGCTTTCTCATAGTCCTGAGCCGTGATGGCCGCTTCTTTTTCAATCAGCAGCTGCTGAAGTCTATCCCGCAATTCCTGTAATTTTGCGGTAGGCGCCACTTGTCCCATCCGTACCTTGGAAGCAGCTTCATCCATCAGGTCAATGGCCTTATCCGGCAGGAATCTATCCGAGATATAACGCTGGGACAGGCGCACCGCCGCTTTTACAGCTTCATCTTCGATTGTCGCCCGGTGGAATTCCTCATATTTGCTGCGCAATCCATAAAGAATCTTCTCTGCATCTTCCATATTCGGCTCTTCCACCATGATTGGCTGAAAACGGCGGGATAGTGCTGCATCCTTTTCGAGATACTTCTTGTATTCATCCAGAGTAGTAGCACCGATAATCTGAATTTCACCACGGGACAATGCCGGTTTCAGGATGTTGGCAGCATCCAATGCCCCCTCACCAGCACCAGCGCCAACCAGCGTATGCATTTCATCGATGAAGAGAATGATATTGCCGGTCCGCCTGATCTCTTCAATCACACCCTTCAGCCGTTCTTCAAATTCACCACGATACTTCGCACCAGCGACCAGTGAAGCCATAGACAGCGATACTACCTGCTTATCCTGCAGCATATAAGGCACTGTGCCATCCACAATACACTGCGCCAAACCTTCAGCAATGGCCGTTTTTCCCACGCCTGGCTCTCCCAGGAGCACCGGATTGTTTTTGGTCCGGCGGGACAGGATCTGAATGACCCGTTGAATTTCCGTCTTCCGGCCTATGACAGGATCCAGTTGTCCATCCAAGGCAGACTTGTTGAGATTCCGTCCATATTTCTTCAACAGCGGTGTACCTTCCCGCGAATGACGACCCCGATGGCTCTCCGCCATAAGACATTCTCCTTCAGGATGTTGGCCGTCCATTCTGTCCATGATTTCATCCTGCAGAGCATCCGGATTGATTCCCATCAGCTCCAGGACCTCCATAGCCGCACCTTCGGTTTCTTCCAGCAAGCTCAGCAAGATATGCTCGGTACCAATGTAGCTATGTCCCAGCCCCTGCGCTTCCTCAAAAGCGCCCTCCAAAACCCGCTTGGCTCGCGGTGTATAGTAAGGATTATCCGAGGGATACTCTGCCTCCCGGGACACAATGCGCTGCACCTGTGTCATCACTTTTTCAAAGCTCATGCCCATAGCGCCCATTGCCTTGGCTGCCAGCCCCTCTTTCTCATGGAGCAATCCCAGCAGGATATGTTCCGTCCCAACGTAATCCTGCGCCAGATCCCTTGCCGCATATTGGGCAAACTCAATCGCCTTGATTGCCGTATTGGTAAAATGATTACGATATTCCATAGTTATTCCTCCAGGCTTACCTGATTTTCCTCGATAAGCCTTCGCACATGCTGTGCCCGCAAGCGATCCACTTCCGTCTTGGACAGATTCTCATTGGCAGCCAGATTCTGCAGGAAGCTGGTGCGGGTGCTAAGCAGTAATTGGCCATAGCATTCCGGTGCCAACCCACGGATCAGCTTCAGATCCATCCCTAACCGCAGGCGGGATAAAAGTTCCAAAACTTCTTTCTCAGACAGCAGACGTGCATGCGATAACGTGCCATAAGCTCGCCACACTTCATCTTCAAGCCGCTCTTTCATATAGAGTGCCAAAGCCTTTCGTGCCCGCCGTTCATGCGCTACAATTTCCGTCACAGCCCCTCGCAGGTTGTCGATAAGCTCCTGTTCCGAGTAACCCAAAGTCAGCTGGTTGGCAATCTGGAACAGGCAGCCAGGCTGTTCTTTTTCATCCCCGAACAGCGGGCGCACAGCCAACCCCAGCTGCGGAGATATATTGATGATGCTGCTGACATTGCGGGTAAAGACCAATCCTGGCAGATGCAGGAGCACTGCCGCCCGCAATCCTGTCCCCAGATTGGTCGGACTGGAAGTAAGATACCCCATCTTTTCATCAAAAGCTATATCCAGCTTGCTCTCTAGTAGGTCGTCGATGGAAAAAGCACGCTTCAACGGCCCTGCCAGGTCAAGTCCTGCCGTTACACATTGAATGCGAATATGGTCCTCTTCATTGACCATCAAACTGGTCTTTTGGCTTGCTCCCAGATAAACCGCACGATGCTGGGGAGTCTTCAGCATTTTTTCACTGATCAGCTGTTTCTCACGCAAGACTTCCCGCTGCAGAGCAGAAAGTTTTTCCATTTCTACACCTTGCAACGCTTCGCCCGCCACTGTCTGTACTGCAGGAATCACCGCAGCCAGACGATTCTCCACGGTCTGCAGTTCATAAAGGTCCGCCCGATTTGGAAAAGGCAGGTCCTGCAGATTACGGGATAACAGGATTCGGCTTGCCAGTACCACATCACTATCCGCACCAGCCTGCTGCAGCCAGCTCAGACGACTATCCTGTAAAACTCTTTCAAGCATTTTCCCTGCCTCCTTCCTTGGCGGCCAGTTCCTGTTTCATTGCCCGCACCTTGTCCCTTATTTCTGCGGCCTTTTCATATTCTTCCTTCTCCACGCAAGTCTTCAACTCCTGCTGCAAGAGAACAATATTTTGTTTCAATTCCAGCGTACCGCCACTGCGATGGGGAATTTTCCCCCGATGGACGCTGGAGCCATGTATACGTCTGAGCATAGGTTCCAGCTGGCCGCGAAAAGTTGCATAACAAGCAGCGCAACCAATCTTGCCCTGCTGGCTGAAGTCACGGTAGCTCATACCACAACGCGGACAAACCAGCTCTCCCGCTGTATTCTGCGCCGGATCCTCATCTGCAGGGTTGACATTCGCACTGTTGAAGATTCCCCGCAGGAAATCATCGACCGACACATGACGCCGCTCCTGTGGTATCCCTGTAAACTCACGATAACCTGCAGCACAGGACTCGCAAAGGTTCTTCTCCACCCGCCCATTAGGGCCAATCTGGGTGATATGCACCACTGCTTCGTGGCGTCCGCAATCATCACATAACATAACCGTTCCCCCTTACGAGAAATTTTCCAAGGTCAGCAGCATCGTCTTGAGCATCCGTACCCGCTCTTTGTCGATAATGGTTTCCGACTGGAAGATCGATACAACGAACTGCATCATCAGCGATGCCTCACGCGCTGTCACCATCTCATGCTGCAAGAGATATTTGATCATGGACTGCACCACCGGCAGTTCTGTGTCCGGCTTGATGGATGCCAGCATGTCCTCATAGACCATATTCTTGACCGGCACCTGCACAATGCGGATAAATCCACCCAATCCACGGCGCGATTCCACTACAAACCCCTTGTCCTGGGTAAAACGGGTGGACAGCACATAGCTGATCTGCGAAGGCGCACAGGAAATCTCGTCGGCGATATCCGTGCGCCGCAGTTCCACTTTGCCATCCTGCTGAGTGGCCAGCTGCCGTAAAATATAGGCTTCAATCAAATCGGCAATATTGCTCACTTTCATCACCTTCTATAAAATAAATTACAATTGACCATTTGACTTTTATTCTATTATATTTGTTTTTTTGACTTTTGGCAAGAAAAAACTGACTTGTCAAATTGACAAGTCAGTCCGCAATCACTGCAATGCTTCTTTCAGCACGGCCATATTCTTTTTCATGGTATCGATATAAGCATCCATAGCGCTTTCATTGGCTTCACCAGTCACCACCGGATCAAGCTGGTAGATCTTAGCACCGGTTTCCCGGGCGATGGTCTCAGCTGCTGCTGGAGAATACTGCGGTTCCGTGAAGAGCACCTTTGCCGTCAGGCCATTGACCTGCTTGATGGTATCTTCCAATTCCTGCGGCGTCGGCTCCGTGCCCGGCTCCCGCTCAACGACGCTGACAATATTCAGCTTGAATTCTTTTGCCAGATACGGGAAAGCTTCATGGAAAGTAACGATATCCTTATGAGGCAGGTTGTCGAGATTCTCGTGCATTTCCTTCTTGAGCGCTTCCAGTTTCATGCAATAATCCAGCGCGTTCTGACGGTATGCATCTTTATGTGCCGGATCAGCCTCGCAAAGCCCTGCTGTAATGGCTTTGACCTGCGCAATCGCATACGTCACGGACAGCCACACATGCGGATTTTCCTCATCACCGTTCTTGAGCAGGTTGATATCCTTATAATTGGAAGCCTCAATGGTCTTCATCTTCGGATTCTGCTTGGCAGCCTTTTCCAAGAAGCTTTCCATGCCAGCACCATTGACCACGAATACATCTGCGCTTTCCAGCGTCTTCATATCCTCGGTAGTCAGCTGATAATCATGCAGGCAGCCGGTCTGCGGCTTGGTCATATTGACCACTTTCACTCCGTCTACCCCTTTGGTGATGTTCAGCACATCAATATACATGGGATAGAACGACGTGACAATCGTGAATTCCTTCTTGTCCTGCCCTGCCGGTCCTCCACAGCCAACCATAGTCAGACATAATAAAACAACTGATAATATACCCATCAACTTCTTCAAAGCAAACACTCCTCCCTTAGAGAAAGCAACTGTAACATGAGAACAGGTCACATTTTACAGTCGTTTGCCTGATATGTCAAGTTAATTGAGTAAGATTATCAGTTGCATATCTGTTCATATGTGATCAACGACGCTTCTTTTCCCGCTGCAGGCGGCGTTCATGGAGCTCCGCACACTTCTCCACGATGAGCCGCACCACCCAGGAAGGCGGCCGGGAGGCGTCTTTATGAAACCACATCTCCACCGTACGGCTAGGAGCCCCCAATAGCTTTTCGCAGTCCCTGGGAGTGATTCCCCAAAGTTCCCGCATCAGCTTCATGGGCTCATCGGCGCAGGCTATGCGGTCAAGTTCCGCCGCTTTCTTCAGCTCTTCCACATCTACATTAAAACCAGTCTTACGCTGGAACCAGTTGGGAATATCTTCACGGGTAACCTTAGGCATAGCGCGCCTCCTTTGTTTTAAGACAGGATCCCTGCCACCTTTTCCAATATAACCTTGGCCAATTCAGCCTTCGCCATCAGCGGGTATTTTTCTGCGCGGCCATCCCGGAAATAAAGCTGGACGCGATTGTTGTCCACGGCAAAGCCAGCATCCTTGGATGAAACATCATTCGCGACGATGAAATCCAGATTCTTTTTCGTCAGTTTCTTTTTGGCATATTCCTCCACATTGCAGGTTTCTGCCGCAAAACCTACGAGGACCTGCTGCTGTTTTTGCTGGCCCAGCCCGAACAAAATATCGGGATTGCGTTCCAGATGCAGCACCAGTTCATCATCGCTCTTCTTGATCTTATCTGCCGCTACATTCTTCGGCCGATAATCAGCCACTGCCGCCGACATGATGACCGCATCAGCTTCGCCATATTCGGCTTCGACAGCAGCCTGCATCTCCCGTGCGGTCTGAATGCGCACCGTCCGCACGCCTGCGGGATTGGGCAGATTGCTGGGCCCGGACACCAGCAAGACCTCTGCCCCCTGCCGAGCTGCTTCAGCGGCAATAGCATAGCCCATCTTGCCCGTAGAACGGTTGCCCAAATAACGCACCGGGTCTAAAGGCTCTATCGTCCCGCCGGCCGTCACAATGATTCTCCGCCCCTGCAAAGGCTGCTCCCTGGTCATGAAATCCATGACTTCCTGTACAATCTGCACAGGTTCCGGAAGCCGGCCCTTGCCCTCGATACCGCAGGCCAGATGGCCGGAAGCCGGCTCTATCAACTGCATGCCCCGGCGCCTGAGTTCTGCCATATTCCCCTGGGTAACGGGATTCTCATACATATTGGTGTTCATGGCTGGCGCCAACATTACAGGCGCCTTGGTTGCCAACACGGTGGTGGTCAGCATATCATCCGCAATCCCTGCAGCAATCTTGGCGATGATGTTCGCCGTTGCCGGAGCGATCAGCACCAAATCCGCCAGCGTAGCCAGCGCGATATGCTCCACATTGAAGTTTGTGACCTTAGCCCACATATCCACAGATACGGGCTGTCCCGTGATTTCTCGGAAGGTCAGCTCGGTGACAAATTCCGTGGCCTCACGGGTCATGATCACATGGACTTCTGCTCCTGCCTTGCGGAGACGGGAGGCAATCTCCACCGCCTTATAGGCGGCAATGCCTCCCGTCACTCCCAAAACAATTTTCTTGCCTGTCAAAGCGCCCATCTTACAGATCAGCCTTGGAAATCTTGTAGGCGATCTTGCCTTCGGCGATTTCTTCTAAAGCATTGGTAACATCTTTCGTGGACTTCATCTCGATTTCCTTGAGTTCTTCACCATCCACCAGCTGACGGGCACGCTTGGAAGCGCATACCACCAGACCATAACGGCTGTCCACGCGGGACATCAATTTATCCGTAGATGGATTCACCATGCTCATTTCCGGTTTGCTCATTACTTTCATTACTCTGCCAACTCCTCAAATATGTTCTGATTTTTATCTACACGGCAATGTTCAGCGGTACGGATTGCCATAATGCGCTGCACAGCATTCTTGACCGTATCATTTACCACTACATAGCCATATTTCTTGCCATCTTCAATTTCCTTCCGGGCAGACCCCATGCGCTTCTGCAGGGATTCTTCCGTTTCGGAACCACGGCCCCGTATACGGCGCTCCAACTCAGCCAGCGAAGGCGGGACCAGGAAAATAAACAATCCTGCCGGGCATTTTTTCATGACATTCAGTGCCCCCTGGGTATCGATCTCCAACAGGATATCCTCTCCCTCAGCCAAACGCTCTTCAATCTTTGCCAAGGGGGTACCATAGTAGTTGCCATAAACATTGGCATATTCCAAAAAGCCACCCTCAGCAATTTTCTTCTCAAAGTCAGCCTTATCCATGAAATAGTAATTCTTACCATCGACTTCGCCTGCCCGCGGCTGACGGGTAGTCGCAGAAATAGAATAGGCCAGATCTTCAGCCTGGCTCAACAATTCACTGCAAACAGTACCCTTGCCCGTTCCCGATGGGCCGGAAACGACAATCAATAATCCTTTACTCATTTATTCCTCGTCTTCTTTCTCTTTCTCTACCTTCGCATCATCCACATCATCTTCAACCCGATGCGCTACCGTTTCTGGCTGCACGGCCGAGAGGATCACATGATCGCTGTCCATGATGATAACCGCCCGCGTACGGCGTCCATAGGTAGCATCAATAAGCCGTTCCCCATCCCTGGCTTCCTGAATGATACGCTTGATGGGTGCCGATTCCGGACTGACAATGGCCACAATACGATTGGCCGATACAATATTACCAAAGCCGATATTGATGAGTTTGATATCCATCAGTATCTCCCCTTTACTCGATATTTTGCACCTGCTCACGAATCTTTTCGATTTCACTTTTCATATCTACCACTAGCTGCGCAGCCTCTTTATTATTGGCTTTCGAGCCTATGGTATTGGTTTCCCGATTGAATTCCTGGATAAGGAAATCCAGCTTGCGGCCTACGGGTTCCTCTGCCTCCATGATCTGCCGGAATTGGCTGATATGGCTGGCCAGACGCACGATTTCCTCCGTATAGTTTACCCGGTCAGCAAACAAAGCCGTCTCCTGAATGATCCGCGTTTCATCCATTTCCTTGCCAGAAAATGCCTCTGCCAATACCGCCTGCAAATGCTGACGCCGTTCCTCCACGATAACAGGAGAAAGCTCTATCAGCTGCTGGCGCATATCCTCCAGCAAAGCCAGACGTTTAAGGAAATCCTCGGCAATATGTGCCCCTTCCCGCTGCCGCATGCTATCAAACGTCATAGCCGCTTGATCTACAGCCTCAAGAAGCACTGGCAGCATATCGTCCAGTTCCGCGGTCTGTTCCACCTGCAACACCTCAGGAAAACCGGCAAACAGCGCTGCATCATCCGGGCGGGGAATATGCAGGGTATCACTAAGCTCATTCAATGCGGCCTGATAAGCCAATGCCAGCCCCTTATCCACGCGGATACTGCTTTTCGTCTCCCGCTTATCCTGGAAATTGATGAAGATATCCACCTTGCCCCGGGCCGCTGTCTGACGGATCATCTTCCGCAGACGTTCTTCCCATTGTCCCAGTTGACGAGGCATATGAAAATTCACCTCAAAGAACCGCTGATTGACTGCTTTCAATTCTACAGTCACCTTATAGGCATCATTTTCTGCCACAGCAGCCCCGAAACCGGTCATACTCTTTAACATAATCATGCCTCGCGATCCGTCAGTTCACCCTGGAAAACCAACTCAGCTGGTCCTGTCATGAACACATGGTTGTTCTCTGCCCAATGAATCAGAAGTTTTCCACCATCAAGCTCTACTTCAGCTTCTTTGTCCAGCTTACCATTCAGAATACCTGCCACCACGGTAGCACAAGAGCCCGTACCACAGGCCAGCGTCACCGCAGCCCCACGTTCCCAGACGCGCATCCGCACATGCTGGCGGTCCTTTATCTCCACGAATTCCGTATTCGTTTTACGCGGGAAAAGCTCATGGGATTCAAACTTACTGCCCAATTCATAAATAGGAAAAGCCTCTGCATCTTCCACAAAGATGACACAGTGAGGATTTCCCATCGATACAGCAGTAAAATGGTATTCCTTTCCCGCTACTGTCATGGACTGATCGATCACTTTTTGACCATCAAAGCCAATCACCGGGATTTCCTCACCCAAAAGATGCGGCTCTCCCATATCTACCTTGATGCCTTTGATCGTATCGTCCTCCAGGACAATCTCCGGGACAAGAATCCCCGCCCCCGTCTCTACCGTGAAACGGGTCTTTTTCGTCAGGCCAAAGTCATAAAGATAACGGGCAAAACAACGGATGCCATTGCCACACATCTCAGCCTCACTGCCATCCGTATTAAAGATCCGCATACGAAAGTCCGCTTTATCAGAAGGCAGTACCACTAAGATTCCGTCCGCCCCGACACCATAATGACGGTCACAGACCTCGCGGGCCAAAGCAGCATAATCCTGAATCTCATCCTGCAAGCAGTCAAACAACACAAAATCATTGCCACAACCCTGCCACTTCGTAAATTTCTTCATCACA
This sequence comes from Pseudoselenomonas ruminantium, assembly GCF_900142515.1. Lineage (GTDB taxonomy): Bacteria > Bacillota > Negativicutes > Selenomonadales > Selenomonadaceae > Selenomonas_A > Selenomonas_A ruminantium_D. Next base: position 10,728 of record NZ_FRBC01000017.1, read on the forward strand.
ATTCCTGCCTCCTGTCTATTTCGATATCTACACTATAATACCTGCATTTCTGTAAATTTTCAAGGTTTTTCTCACAATTTCACCCTTTTAAGGTGTCCTCCACTTATACAGAAATCTGCAACAGCAGGAACAGCACCAGTCCAATACCAGCCCCGACAATAGATCCATTCATGCGGATCCAGAGCAGATCCGGTTCTACCTTGTCATAGACCAAGCGATTCAATTGCTCATCCGTCAAACCAGAAAGCACATTTTTCACGATTACCCCCACGAGATTCTGGGCATGAAGTGCTGACCGAGCGATAACATCAAACAGGAAAGAACTCACGCTTTTACGCAGAGCCTCATCCTCTTCCATGAGTTGTAATGTCTTCTGATATTCCATACGAACCATGTCTTCCAAATAAGAACGCAATGCCGGCATGTGCTCAGCCAAAGGATCTACATCCATCGCCCGATCCTGCAGGAAGTGTTGCCGCAGATTGTCAAAGATCTGTTCCAGCGCAGGTTCCAAAGGCATGTCGCGCAAGAGGCTGTCTTTCAGTTCATGTACCAGCTGATGGAATTCCGGCTCGTTGTTGAGTTCCGCAGATTTTTCATAAAAAAGCTCCAGCAGGGATTTCTGCACAGGAGAATCATCCAGCGCCAGCTCATCCAATATGGTCAGGAGCTGTTTCTGTATAAGCTCCGCCGCTTCTCCATAGTTCACCAGATCCACTGCCTGCAAAGCAAAAGATGCCAGCTTAGCCCAAGGATTATCCACAGTCTTCTCTTCTTCATAAGCTTCCAGCATCTGTTGCAGGGCCTTGCGGGTTTCCTCGGTGCTGGCCTGCTTATGCCAATACTGAGCCAGCCGCCTGACAAAAGCCTTATCCTTGCCAGTCTGTTGCAGCCAATTCCCCCAAAGGGCAAAAAAATCTTCCGGCTCAATGGTATTCAAGGCTTCACGGGCCTTAGCAGCCAGCACCGCCGAATGCTTGCCAGCTTCCTGATTGATCAGGAAGTCCCGCAGATAATTCACCAATTGCATGACTAACCTGTTTTCCGTGTCCGGTTCCCGCAGCCAGCCCATCAGCATGGGCAGGATATGCAGCTTTTCCAGATGACGGAAGATCTTGCGCTTGGAGAAAAATTCTTTCTGCACCAACGTAACCGAAGCCTGAATAAAGGCGTCCCGACGGCGTGGCAGGATGGCAGTATGATAAGGGAACCCCAACGGCTTGCGGAACAGAGCTGTAACGGCAAACCAATCCGCAGCCCCTCCCACCAGCGCTGCTTCACTGGCAAAGAGCAGAGCCTCGGCTAAAATACTGCCTTTATACTGCAAATGCAACACCAAAGCCGCTAAAAAAAGAATCAGCACCAACAGCAAGGTCTTATCGGCCTTATTCAGCTTTCTATCCATCAGCCCCACATCCTTTCAGCCAGTGCAATGATGATATAAAGCCCCATTCCAGCCAAAGCCCCGACAATGGCACCATTTATGCGGATCATCTGCAGGTCATCCTGTACCTTATCCTCTACAAATGCCACTAATTCATCATCGGAAAACTCGTTCAGCCGTTCCCGGATCAGACCAGGTATCAGCGCATGATGTTTGACAAGCTCTGCCTGCAAGAAAGCCTTGACCATGCCATCAAACTTCGCCTGCCAGACCGCAGACTTGATATATTCATCAATACGTTCATCTGTATAAGCATTGACCTGCTCCAGCCAAAAAGGATGCTCTCCCTTGAGATTGGCCTCCATCCAGCGGGCCAGATATTCCGCAAAATCGATATGCTCCAGCAACTGTTCCTTGCGATCGATCAGGATATCTTTCAACCGCTCATCCTGACTAAGACTGATCAGCATTGCCATCAAACCGGATTTGAGGATCTCGTGGTCCTGCCCACTGCGCCACAAAGTGATCTTTGCCTTTATGCGCTCCATCAGCAGAGCGAGTATTTTCTCATCACTAAGGCCCAGCGAGGCAAGGATCAAAGCTCGCCCTGCCGAATCCTTTTCGTAATTTTCCCGCAAGGTCCGAATATGGGATAAAATGACATTCTGCAAGGCCGGAGACAGGAGCATCTGTTCTCCCACCAGCAACATGCTGCCCAACAACCTGTCACTATGTTTATTCATCGCCAAAAGCCGCAGGACTTCCGGCAGGATATCCTCCAGCGGGAAACTGCTAAGGCCCTGCTTGATGGCCGGCATCAGATCCCGGGCGATGCGCTCAGAATCCAACCCATTCACAGCCTTGAGCAGCACACTATTCACGACTTCATGTACTTTCTCCCGCCCCCCCCGATGAATAAAATATTCAGCCAGCAATGTGCCCGTATTCTGTTTCTCCAGCACACGCATGATATTGTCTGTACTTAAAAGGTCTTCACTGGCAAACGTTACCAGTGCTTCCATAATCCTGGCACGATTGCGCCGCAAAATATCGGTACGATAGGAAATTCCCAAGGGACGATGAAAAATGGCGGTCACGGCAAACCAATCTGCCAGACCGCCAATAGTTGCCGCCAAAAATCCATGATGCACCATGCCGCCAGGGAAACTCCCCGTCAGCTCCATAGTCCCCAGAAAACCTGCCGCACTAATACCTAAGGCCAGATTGGCTTTGTTTTTTTTCTGCAAGAATCACACCTCAGATTCATCAGATCTTCAGAAGCTCTTCGTCAAATCCTTTAAATAAGTTTTAAACGCACCGCCTAAATCTTCACGGCGCAGGGCAAACTCTACCGTAGCTTTCAGGAAGCCAAGCTTATCGCCCACATCATAACGCTTGCCCTCAAAATCATACGCATAAACTGCATCCTGCCGAGCCAGTACCTTCAAAGCATCCGTCAGCTGGATCTCGCCACCTTTACCGGGCTCTGTCTTAGCCAGGATCTCGAAGATTTCCGACTTAATAATATAACGGCCCAAAACGGCCATACGGCTGGGAGCTTCTTCCTGGGCAGGTTTTTCTATCATATCCGAAACACGCATCAGACGGCTGTTATCGGTCTGCGTCCCCGCTACGATACCATAGGAAGACACTTTATCTTCCGGCACATTCTGGCACCCCAAAACCGATCCGCCAGTAGCCTCGTAGATATCAATAAGCTGTGCCAAGGCCGGCTTTTGCGGGTTGTATACCACATCATCGCCCAGAAGTACCGCGAATGGCTCATTTTCCATAAACGAACGGGCACAAAGGATTGCATCACCTAACCCCCGCATATAACGCTGACGGATGTAATGAACATTGATGTCCGCTGTCTCCAGGACCTTCTGCAGGAGATCATTCTTGCCCTTCTTCTTCAGCTCCATTTCCAATGCTGGCGCACTGTCAAAATGATCTTCTATCGCACGTTTCCCGTGTCCGCTGATAATCAGGATATCTTCAATCCCACTGGCTTTAGCCTCTTCGACAATGTACTGAATGGTTGGTTTATCCACAATCGGCAGCATTTCCTTAGGCGTCGCCTTTGTCGCGGGCAGGAATCTTGTCCCAAAACCAGCCGCCGGAATCACTGCTTTTCTAATCTTCTTCATACTAAAAATCCCCTAACTATAATTTATTTCCCATTTCTATATTATACACAAAAATATCAAATCCTGCCAACCTTATCAGAATACAGTCCATAACACCAGCAATACAGCCAGTAACAGCTTCCCACTTACGGCCAGCATGGTGACATAATTCCAGGCAGACTTCACATCATCAAAACTCTCCACCAAAATAGCCGACACATCTGCGTCTTCTGACTTCAGATCGCGGTAACGATAGACATCCCGCCCTGCATCGATAAACAGCGCTGCTATCGACAGACAAAATACCACCAATTGCCAGGGACGCAATTCCACGTATTGATAAGTAAGGAAAAAGCCCACACAATCAAACAGCAATAACAATACACCAATAATCATAAACATACGCGTAATGGACTCTCCAGAGAAAAAATTCCCCAAAGACTCAATCTCATCCCGCTTTTCCTTATATTCATCAGTCTCAGCTTCTGTCCCCAAGCGATCCATGATGATTTTCATGGATGAGCAATTACTCAACAACCAAAAAAAGGCATAACATTGGATCGTTAACATCATTTCTCCTCATACGCCAGAGCATTCTCTTCACAATAGTCCCGAGCAACAGCCACGAAATACTCCTGCTGAAACGATTCCCAAGCTGCTTTCAAAAAAAGGCGTTTTACCTGCTGACGGAACTTCATCTGCGCTCCCGGTTGTTTCAACACGGCCAACAAGCGTTCCTTGATTTCCTCGTTCTGTGCCTGCGCAAAGCTTTCCATTAAGTTATGCTCTTCACTATCCACTGCATTCGGCAGGGGAATATAATGTTCCCAATCGTCTTCAATCTCAAAGACATGATCGAGGACCTCTTCTTCTCCCAAATCATCTTTCATGATGATGACCCGCCCACTGGCAATATCGATATATCCCTGATGCATATCGGACTGGGACAACGCCCGGGCCAATTCCTGTAAGTTCACTTTCATCTATTAAAAATACCTCCGTTCATAACGTATATCTATTTTCTATCATTTGACAGCAAAATGCAAGGGCCGCTATCCCGCAGTTTTCCAATCTCCGCCCGCTGGCTCTCGATATGTTCCACTGCTGCCTTTATGTCGCCCTCCTCCAGAAGTGCATAAAGCATCCGGTAATGGTGACGCAGATCATGACGAAGTATTCTGGTATTCTCAATGCTTTGCTGAACAATAGTCGTTTCTCTTTCCAAAGCCTCCAGCCGAAGACGCAAAAGATTATTGATTTGCTCCTGCTGCAAACGTCCACGTGCCTCCCGAAACAGCAGGAAATAAACCACGAACAATTGTGTAAAGGTTATCAATAAGGCAATGAGAAGCATTATTTTCCCCCTTCCCAATAGATAAACAGTCGCACTTGTCCCCTTTCCTGGGAAAAATCCACATACCCATCATATTTAGCCAAAAAATTCTTCAACGAAAGCGTACCAATACCATGTCCTGCCTGGGCATGTTTCGTTTCAGGCAGGCCATCATCGCCCAATCGCAATTCCTTGACACAGGAATTGACGATTTCCAACACACATTGACGTCCATTATGCTGCAACACAATAGAGAGTTCAGGCTTAGGACTGCCTGCACATGCCTGAATGGCATTTTCCAGGAGATTGGATAGCAGCACTGCCAGATCATTCTCATCGGTAGCCAAAGTCTTCGGCAGATTGATCTTTTGCCTTACCGTGATCCCTTGTGCCTCCGCCCGCCGCAGATATAACGATATCGCTGCATTGACAATCGGTGAATTGCAATAGGAACGGATACTCACCGTAGCTAATAACTGTTCCTGCCCCGCAATGAACTTTTTTGCTGCTGCCACATCCCCGCGGTTCAACAACATTTGCAACGTTTCATAACGGGACAACAGGTTTTCCTGCATCTTTTCCGCCTGAATCTTATTGTCCTGAATAAGTTTTTGATATTCCTCCAGATAAACGATTTCCCGTTCCATGATCTCTCCATTATGGCGATCCATTTCCCTGTCGTAAAAACGACGGGCAGCCACGATGATGTAACGATAAGCAAAGACGAAACCAATCAACAGGCACAAACGGGAAATGCGCTCCGCCCAAGTATGCCATAACTGGCCGTCAGCGATCAGTACGATATGCCCCGAAAGCATGATGATCGGCAACAGCGCGATATAGATCCCCACAGGCTGATGCAGCAAAAAAGCCTGATCTGGCAGAACGCGGCTAAAAAAGCGCCATTCTATGGGCAGAAGAAGAACGAACCACATCAGGTACAACAAGGGATGAATAAAAATAATCGTCTGTTCGGCCTCGTTAGACATAAATACCGTTACAGCAATATTGCTCCAGTTATGGGTGATAAAGCTCCACAAAGCCACCATCCCCAGGACAAATACATGCGAAAGCAGCCGTCCCGGAAGTGCCCGGACAAAGATAATCATATAAGGTATCCAGCCCAGCATCAGTACAGCTTTATAAGTACCAGTCACCAGACCGGTACTCCAGAACAGCCCCCAATATATAAACAGGCTCACACCGCTCCAAGTAACAAATTTACGCCATAACGACCAGACTTCCCCTTCATTCATCTGATCACGGAAGGCCAAAAAACGCAGATAAGCGCCTGCCAGCTGCAGAAACACAACGGCAGCGCAAAAAATCAGCACAGTCAAGCACAGCCCTCTCCCTTCCCCAACAATCCTATCATGATTATACAATATCATACAATCGAAATCATCACTTTTGGGAAAAAGTCGTCACTTTTTGGTATCGTATAGAAATCCGCATTATTTTATGGTATTTTAGATATATAGCCAATTATGTGTATTGACTGAAAATAAGGCAAAAGAGGTGTTCACATGAAAATCGCCATTGTTGATGACCAAATGTCCGATCTGCTGTCAGCAGAATCCCACTTGCTGAAATATGTACGGGAAACCCATCCCGGAATCCTGGGACGTTTGCGCATTGAAACCTTCTCATCAGGAGAAGAATTTCTCGAATCCTTTGAGCCAGGCAAATTCGCTCTGATTCTCCTCGACATCTACATGGGTTCCATGACCGGATTGGAAACAGCCGAGGCCATACGCCTGCAGGACGAAAAAGTTCCCATCATGTTTCTGACGACCAGTGCAGAACATATTTTAGAAGGGTATCGGGTATTTGCAGCAGGATATTTCATCAAGCCGCTGGCCAGCAATGCTGCTGAGTTTGCCCGCAGCTTTGAACACGTATTGCCAGAACTCCTGGCTCAGGAAAAAGATATCAGCATACCTGTTGCAGGTGAAAATGTCGATATCCCCTTCCGCAATATCGTCTATGTGGATATCAACGATCAACATACCCTGCGTCTGCATCTGGCAGAATCAGAAGTGAACACACTGCTCCCCTATGCCAACTGCTCGGAAATCCTCCTGCAAGACAATCGCTTCCTTGAATGTCACCACCGCATAATCCTCAATATGGATTACGTGAGCCTGATGGACAAGGACGAGTTCATTCTGAAGGATGGTTCCAAGATTCCCATCAGCCAGCGACGCAAACGGGATGCAAAAGTCTCCTATATGAGTTATCTGGCACATCGCTGAATGGTAAAAACAAGGCTGTGAAAAGGTATCCAACACTTTTTCACAGCCCTATTTTTGTTACAGATTCAACACCGGCGGCAAAATCTCCAACCAGTACCCATCCGGGTCAACGATAAAATAAATTCCCATCGCTTCATTCTCATAACAGATACAGCCCATCTGCTCATGTTTCTTATGGGCTGCCGCAAAATCTTCCGTGCGAAAGGCAAGATGGAACTCATTATCCCCCAGATTATACGGCTCCTTACGATCTGCCAGCCAGGTCAGTTCCAATTCATGAGCGCTCCCCTGCGCATCACCCAAAAAGACGATTATAAATCCCTCGCCATTGATGCGGCGAACTTCTTTGAGACCTAATGCATCTTGATAAAACTTTATGCTGCGGTCCAAATCCAACACATTGAAATTGTTATGCGCAAACTTAAACATAGCTACCATCCACCTTTCCAAAATCATGAAACCGATAACCATATTATACCGCAACAATTTTAACTTTACCAAATAAAAATTTTAGGCAATCACCTTATTGGCCCGCATAACAGCCTGAACGCTCTCCGCACTCTTCTTCAGCAGCTCCAGCTCATCAGCTGGCAAATTCAGCGGAATACGCTTCTCCACACCATGTCTGCCGATAATGCTGGGCAAAGACAGCGCCACATCCGTCAAACCATATTCTCCCTGGAAGGGCATAGATACCGGCAGGACTGCATGTTCATCGAAAAGCACCGCCTTGGCCAAACGGCATGCTCCCATAGCAATCCCCGTATTGGTCCACCCCTTGGACTGCAGGACATCATAAGCTGTGTTTACCACTTCCTGCGCGATCTCCTGACAATTCATTTCCTTATCATGATCATAGAAATCATCCAGGCTTGCCAAAGGCACACCACCAATATTCACCGTGCTCCAAGCCGGGAATGCCGAATTGCCATGCTCACCCAGCATATATCCCTGCACATCCGCTGCATCCACATGGTAATGTCTGCCGATAATGCTTTTGAGCCGCATGGTTTCCAGTGTAGTTCCCGTACCGAACAAGCGTCCAGCCGGATAGTCAAATTCCGTAGCCGCTACATAGGTAGTGATATCCAGCGGATTGGTAATCATGATAAATACAGCCTCGCGGGTGTATTTCGTCACTTCCCCCATGACCTCACGGATAACCGCTATGTTTTCTTTGGCCAGCGTAAGTCTGTCCATCTTTTGTCCCGGCAAGATGCTGGGGCCAGCGTCACAGATGATTACGTCAGCGTCCCGGCATTCTTCAAAACCGCCAGAATGGACATGAATTCCCGGAACGTAACTGCAAGACAGCGAATGCACTGCATCCAGAGCCTCTCCATGTGCCACTCCCGGCTTGATATCAATGCAGGCAATATCTGCAGCCAGTTGGCAGGCAATAGCCCGTGCCAGCACAGCCGAACCTACATGACCTAATCCAATGATTGCTAATTTGTGTGGCTTAAACACTGTAACATATCCCCTTTATATAAAGTATTTCCGTAAATTACATTTACAAGTTTACAGTATACACCCTTTATTCAATATTTACAACATTACACAATAAAAAGACCATAACAAAATATATTGTCATGGTCTCAAAATCATTTGTTTTCAGAAAGTGCCACCTAAATTTTCCAGAGAATCAATCACAACCACACAGCCCGGTTTTACATGCTGCATGACAAAAAGCATCTTCTCCTTAGGAATCGCTACGCACCCGCCAGTATAAGGCTTCCTGGGATCCAGGCAATGAAGGAACAACGCCGACCCCTTTCCTGGTACGCAATCCGCGTTATACCCCATATTGAGTACATATATATAATGGGGATCATAATCCACCAGATGCTCACTGGCTTCTTTATTCAGCCCAGGCACCTGCCGAATGTCTACCAGCTGATTGTATTTCATGCCCGGGCGCTCATCCCCGGACCAATATTGATTCTCATCCACCTGTATATAAGGGATTGCACAGCCAGGATCCGGTGCTATTCCCAAAGCGGCATCAAATTTGAATACGCCTACCGGTGTCTTGCCATCGCCTTCCCTTTCTTTTCCCAGGCCATTCCTCCCCATAAAACCAGGCGTAGTCATAAGCTGTTCCCATTTGCCCTTGTCATTTTTCTCATGCATGGAAACCCAGGCTGTTGTTTTATCAAAACCTGCCACTATGAACATCTGTTCCGCATCTTTGGCAGCAGGCAATTTCTGGATCCATTCCGGCGTTGCCTTGGGCGGTGCATCTGGCAAAGCTGCTTCCGCCGCCTGCATTCCGTTCAGGAACACACAGCTTAACAACAGACACATAATCAAAAACCACTTGCGCATAATAATCCTCCCATCATTTGAAAAAAAATGCCTTCATGATTATATATGCTAAATTTCGTCAAATGTCAGAAAAATCCTGCTCTCCAATCACTTTATAGCTTGGATTTCCGTTTCCACAACACAAAAGCATCTACTAAGGCTCCATCTTCATAGCATGCCGTTGCATCTAAAAAAACATCATAACATTTCCATAGGAAGAACAAGCAATTCCTGCTTTTTTATAGAATAGACATTCCAACCAGTATCTGAGCACCCAAACCTGCAAAGAACCATCCCATAGCCTTCATTTTGCTGTGAGAACACATATAAGAATCATAACCTATGCAAATATCAACAATGAGCGGCAAAATAAATAATACAACATATAGAGCTTCCATCGTCAGCTTCCTCCTCTATTAACCAGAAATCCAAGCTATGACTTCCTTATTCGTCATATGATTCTTCAATCCCTGCCAGATTATTATGTATACATAATAACAATTTTATGATTATTATTTTTTATTGCCATACCCAAAACAAGCGGCTGATTCGTCAAAATAGCCGATCAGCCGCTCACCATAAACCTGTCATTGTTTTTGTTCCTGAAGCCCGGCCATTCAGTGGCGCTCTTTCATCAACCACTTGACCTGACGCAGGAAGTCAATCATACTGCAGGCAATCACATTCTTCTCACTCATCAGTTCTTTCAAGCCATTGATATTCTGGCGCATCGAATTGACCAAGCCGCTCACCGACCCTGCACCATCCGCCACGGAATCCATCATACTACTGGTTTTATGAATCCCCGCCACAATCCGATGGCTATAGTCTCCCACGCTCTCTGTACTCTTGGTGACATCATCGAAGCTCTTCTGTACCCGACTGACAAATTCTGCATTCTCCACCGTTTTTTGCCGGGTCTGATCTATCGCCTGACTCATCTCTGCTATAGATTGATACAACGCATTGATATTCGTATCAATCCCCTCAACCAGCCCCTTGGTTGATGCTGCCAGCTCCCGAATATTTTCCGCCACGATACTGAACCCCCGGCCAGCCTCACCAGCCCGTGCCGCTTCAATGGACGCGTTGAGGGACAGCAGATTCGTACGCGTGGCAATACCTTCAATACCTTCGGACATCTTCTTTATATTGGCAAATTTCCCTTCTACCTCCTGGAATACAGCTGTAATATCATCCAGCTTCCCCTCAATCTCCTGCATCTTATCCGCCAGAACCCCTACACCTTTCCCCGCATCAGTGACCACAGACCGCGAATCATCCATAATCGTCGAGATATTCTGGGCATAGTCCTCCAATTCGTTGAAATGCTCGTTGAGGTAAGTAAAATCCTCATTTACCTGACCAATCCCCGTATAGGTTTCCTGCATCTTACGGACATACTCAGCAATACCTGCTTCAGCCCGGGTAAGTTCATTCATGCGCTCATCCAGATAGTCTATACCATAGGCGATCTGCTGCGCACCTTGTTCTTTCTGTGTCTGTCCCCCGACAGCCGCCATTCCTGTCTTCGGCTGCATCGGCTGCGCAGTTTTCATGCCCTGTTGCTTCTTTTCTTCCGCTCGCTGATTATAAAGCGGTTCTTTTTTTCTGCCGAAATCAAAGATTCCCATGACACGCTCCTTATTCAAAAACAGCGACAATCATCGTCTGATTGAAATGTTGCTCATAGATCTGCTCTCCGTATCCGCCCCAGCCGATATACTCACCCAGCACGGTTCCCATACTGCAAAAGAATTCATTCGCGTAGCCCTCAGCTTCAAAAAGCAGCGTCCGTGCCAGACAATTGACCATAATGGACAGTGCCGGATGTGGAACCTCCTGCCTGATCAGCTGCATGGTTTCACGGTTGACCTGCCGGTAATCATCCGGCTGCAACATGACAATCTGATCATTTTCATAAATCCGCGCATGATATTTCATAGTGCGTCGATCCGAATCCATATCGTCATTAGCAATAATATACATATCCTTGCCGATGATCCGTCCTACAGGATTGCTATCCAAAAAGTTCCGATCCATCTGCGCAGTAGAAAGGCCATGCATCTTTGCCTCCATCTCAGAAGCCGGATTCCCATCATAGGCCATGACTTTGCGATTGAATGCATCTACCTTCGTGGCCGTCAGTGGCTCACAGATTGGTTTATAGATATTTTCACGATAAAGATGAATACTCCCGCCAAGATTCCGAATCAGGACAAAGACACTCGCCTTGTCGTAAACCTGACCATTCAACGATACCAAGGTCTGTTCTGCCAGGCCCCTGTCTCCGGCAGTTCCCCCAAAGACAGCAATATGCTCCTTGCGCAGCACAGAATTCAGCACAGCCAGCACGGATTCCTCGCAGGATATAAGGCCATTCGTCGCTGTCAGGCAAATGGTATCATCCGCACGATGTGTCCCCAACTTCCGGACAGCCTCCTGCACACGGCCCACGTATTTCAGCGGACAGCGGTCAGCCTCTTCCAGCACATTTCCAACACATTCGATACCGCTTTCAATAGCCAGGACTTCCAATGTATCATGAAAGATTCCTGCATTCGAAAAAGCCGCAATAGAAGTTGTCCCCATGACAATGCTATTGGGGAACCGATTTTGCATCTTCTTTGCCGTTTCCGCAAAAGCAGATACAGTAGTCGTAAACCAAACAAACTTTGCTCCCGTCATTTTCTGGCAAGCCTGGCTGATGGCATTGTCCACCGGCACTGCCTGACTGCGTCCGATTTTATATTCCATGACATTCTCCTATTATCGCCCACAACTATACAGACTAGTTCGACTATTCTTTTGCTTTTTCCTGCTATCTATCAACAAAAATTTCGCATACTATTTTCGCATACACAACAACCTCGACTTTAATACAATTGGCATCCAAAAATTTCCCCATCATCACAAAAACAGCCCCTGGCACATGCCTGAGGCTGTTCTGTTTGTCTTATTCCGTTACAGCAGACTGATGGGATTCTTCCAAGGCCTTCAATTCCTCCGTGCGTTCAGCCAGCGGCTGTTTTGCCTTCAAGAACATGGCATCGCCAAAACTGAAGAAGCGATATTTCATCTCTACAGCCTTCTTGTAAGCTTCCAGCACGAATTCACGACCGGCAAAGGCGCTGATGAGCATGATCAGCGTGGACTTGGGCAGGTGGAAGTTCGTGATGATGGCATCCACGATCTTGAAATCGTAGCCGGGATAGATGAAAATCTGCGTCCAGCCGCTCTTGGCGGAGATTTCACCCACGCCATCAGCTGCCGATTCCAATGTGCGGATGCTCGTGGTGCCCACGGCGATCACGCGATGCCCGGCCTTTTTCGTCTCCATGATGAGCTTGGCCGTTTCTTCGGGCACATTGTAGAACTCCTTATGCATATCGTGTTTCTGAATATCTTCGACATTCACCGGACGGAAAGTCCCCAGCCCGACATGCAGGGTGACAAACCCCAGATTGACGCCCATATCCTTGAGTTCCTGCATCTGCTCCTTCGTGAAGTGCAGGCCGGCAGTAGGTGCGGCCGCAGAACCCTGTTCCCGGTTGTACACCGTCTGATAGCGTTCCTTATCCTCCAGTTTTTCGTGGATATAGGGCGGCAGCGGCGTTTCGCCCAAACGGTCGAGGATTTCCTCGAAGATGCCTTCATACTGGAATTCCACAATGCGACCACCGAAGTCCGTATGGTCCGTGACCACACAGCTGAGCTCATCACTGAAATTGATCTTGTGGCCAGGTCTGGCCTTTTTCCCCGGTTTTACGAGGGTTTCCCAATGGTTGCTGTCAATGCGGCGCAGCAGGAACACTTCCACCTTGCCCCCGGTCTGGTCGCGATGGCCGATAAGGCGGGCCGGCATTACGCGGGTATCATTGAAAATCAGTGTATCCCCTGGCTCCACATATTCCTTGAGGTCATAGAAATGACGATGCTCCATGGTCTTCTCCACAGGGTCCAGCACCATCAGCCGGGAGGAATTGCGCGGCTCCACAGGTACCTGCGCAATGCGCTCCTCAGGCAGTTCATAATCAAAATCCGAAAGTAATAACATAATCCAATCCTTCTATCAATAAAGTTTCTTCAATTCCGCACCACGATAATAATGTTGCAGAATCCGTTTATAATCCCAATGCTCACTGTCCGCATAAGCCTTGGCGCCATGCTGGGACATGCCCAGGCCATGCCCCCAGCCATACCCTTTGATGACCACGGCATTATGGTTGATGCTCATGCCAAAAAGCGTGCTCTTCAGCCCCAGCATACTGCGCAAATCATTGCCCGTCATGCTGGCTTTGCCGCCTTTGCCCACAAAGGTCACGGACTTGACCCGGCCGGACATGGTGCGGTCTTTGGCCGCTTTTCCCACCTTCAGCGGCGAAAGCTCGATTTTCTTCAATTCGCCGATATTCTTGCCCCGCTTGGCCAGAAGCTCGCTGAACTTCGCAGCAGCAATGGTCTTTTCCCAAGGGCTGGTTTCCGTGCGCAGTTCCTTAGCTGCCCGCAGACAGTCAATGCGGCTGCCCCAGACGTCCTCGCTGTTCTCCGTCATGCCGCCGGAGTCCGTATGGAAAAGCGCATCCACCAAGGCGCCCTGACTTTGCAATACCTCACCATACGTTGCCTTGATGGCCTGATTGGCCGCTGCCCGCTCCGCTTTGACACCGCTGTACTGCTGGCAGTGCGTGGTGGCACAGACATCAAAGCCCTCCTTGGCATGGCGCTTGCGCTGGCGCAGCGCATAAGTGCGGGCCGCCACCGCCTGTGCCTTCACGGCCTCCTGATCCCATTCAGCAGGCATTTCCTCGGGCACCACGCCCTGCAGATATTCTTCCACCGTCACCCGGTTGATCAGGTGCAGGCCGGCTTTACGCGGCACCAGACGCAATACCCCGCAATAAGACTTATTGTCATAGGTACTGATGAGTTTTGCCAGATTGCGCTCATCAGCTACCGTGAGTTCCAAAGTGGCCGCATCCGCGTGCTTGAGCTTCCTGCCATTGAGCTCCCAGCCTGTCCCCGCGAAAGTCAGCGTAACAAACTCTCCAGCCTTGCCCTGCCAGACAACTTTCTTGTTATCCAGCCGCTTCAAGACCACAGGCATATTTCCTGACAGGCGCAGGGTTGTCCCTTTCGTGCCCAGAGAAACCAGCAACTCCGGCTGCCAGGCCGCTTCGGCCCCCCCCGCCGAGCCCAGCAGTAACAAACACATCATACAGATTGCCAGCAACCGTTTTTTCATCCCTGCGCCTCCAGTTCCCGGGCCTTGGCCTCTGCCTCCAAACGAGCCCGCTTCTTCGCCTTGTTGTCCTTCTTGCGCTGCTTGCGGATGGCCTTGCTGTACCGCTCCTCCTCGCTGAAGATACAGCCACAGTAAGGCTGGCGATAAAGTTCCAACTCCTGGCTGATATCAATGCCCTCCTGCCAGCCGGGCCGGAAATCCTCATAATAGAACTGCACGCCATATTGCGCCGCAAACCGCTCAGCCGTGCACTTCATCAAATCATGCTGCTGGTAGATGCTGTAAAACAGCGTGGACGTAAAGGCGTCAAAACCATGTTCCGCCGCAAACCGCGCCGCCTCTTCCAGCCGCCAGGTATAACACATGGTGCACCGGCCGTTGGGCATGGCTTCAGCAGGCAAAGCCTGCTTCAGGAAATCCCGCAAGCGGTAATTCTCATCGGCGAAAAACTCCATGCCGACTTTTTCCGCAAACTCCCGGGCGGTATTCAGTCGCGCCTCCCATTCCTTATACGGATGGATGTTGGGATTGAAGAAATAGCCCACCGGCTCAATGCCGTCCTCCCGGAGTTTTTTCACGGGATAGCAGGAACAGGGACCGCAACACATATGTAATAGTAACTTCATAATAATCTCCTATTCCGGATAGGCAATGCCCAGATGCTCATAACCGGCCTTGGTCACCACACGGCCCCGGGGCGTACGGTTGATGAAGCCCAACTGTATGAGGAACGGCTCAAACACATCCTCCACCGTATCCGTGCTCTCGCTGATGGCCGCCGCCAGCGTATCAAGGCCCACCGGCCCGCCGCCGAACTTCTTGATCATGGTCAGAAGCATCCGCCTGTCCGTATGGTCAAGACCAGCCTTGTCCACTTCCAGCAAGGACAGTGCCTTGTCCGCAATTTCGTCGGTGATAACATCCCTGCCCTCATACTGTGCCACATCCCGCACCCGCTTCAGCAGGCGATTGGCAATACGCGGGGTTCCCCGGGAACGGCGGGCGATTTCCATAGCCCCTTTATCCTCGATGGGAATCTCCAAGATTTCCGCAGCCCGCTTCACAATGGTCACCAAAGCCTCCGGCGTGTAATACTCCAGACGGGAGATGATGCCAAAGCGGTCACGCAGCGGTGCCGCCAGTGAACCGGCCTTGGTCGTCGCCCCAATCAGCGTAAACGGCGCAATATCCAGACGGATGGAACGGGCACTGGGCCCTTTGCCGATGATGATATCCAGGGCAAAATCTTCCATGGCAGAATAGAGCACTTCCTCCACACTGCGGGACAAGCGATGGATTTCGTCGATAAAGAGCACATCATGCTCCTGCAGATTGGTCAAAAGTGCCGCCAAATCCCCCTGCCGTTCGATGGCCGGCCCCGAGGTCTGACGGAAATTCACGCCCATCTCATTGGCAATGATACCCGCCAGCGTAGTCTTGCCTAGCCCCGGCGGCCCATAGAGTAAAACATGATCCAGAGCATCCCCGCGGTTCATGGCCGCCTGAATGAAAATCTCCAGATTCTTCTTGGCCTTGTCCTGACCAATGTATTCATTTAACTTACGGGGGCGCAGGCTGTACTGCCAATCGTCCATCCGCTGCTCATCCATAGCCACGATACGGCCATCATCAATATCCATGTCGTAAAAATCTTCTTCAGCCAAGCCTCAGCCCTCCTGTTAAAATTTATTCAGCTGCTTCAAGGCCAGCTTGATGATCTCTTCCGTAGTCTTGCACTTGGTGGCCTTCTTGAGCACCGGTGCAATCTCTGCCTGGCTGTAGCCCAGAGCAACCAACGCCGCCTGTGCCTCGCTGACGATATCATCGCCCAGCGGGCCTTCCATATCCAGCGTCAGAACTTCTTCCGCATCATCGCCAGCGGCAAAGCCAACTTTGTCCTTGAGTTCCAGAATCAGCCGCTCCGCCGATTTCTTGCCAATGCCCGGCAATTTCGTCAAAACAGTAGCCTGCTTGTTCTGGATAGCCTTGCAAAGACTCTCCACCGTGATAGCCGACAGGATTCCCAGCGCCACCTTCGGCCCGATGCCCGAGACGCCAATCAGCAGCTGGAAAACATCATATTCCTCTTCACTGGCAAAACCATAAAGCGTAATGCCATCCTGATAGACATTCATATAGGTAAAGAGCCGGGCCTCTTCCTTCAGCCGCAGCTTGTTGCGCGTAGCCCCCGCCACAAACACCCGATATCCTACACCATTCACATCCAGCAGGCAGTAGTCGGTCTTCAGCACCGCCACCTGCCCCCGCAAAAATCCAATCATCGAAAGCACTCCAATAGTCAAAAGAAACTTATAACCTTATAAGTATACCACGAAGGACAAGGGGCTGACTAGTCAAAATTGACCAGTCAGCCCCTACTCTTGACACGTCAAATTGACATGTCAGATTCCAAGCGTCGCTGTACTTCCGCATCCCATGCCAGTAATAACGATGCATATTTATCTTTGATAAGCTGATAAACTTCCAAAGCCGTTGACTCATTGTAAGTATGCGCTGATAAATTACGCTTTTCCTGCATATCCAGCCAAGCCTCTGCGTCAGCTATCATGCCCTGCTTCCAGCCTTCACGTATACTGGAGCGAGGGCTGCTGGCCTCAATACCTTCGTAGTCAAGACATGCCTTCATCAGCTTCCAAGCTAACTCAAAGCAGAACTCAAAGCGCTGAATTGTAGCATCCAGATACATATCATCAGCATCAGGTTCCTTGGAAAGTGCCACCTGCAAACGCATCAAAGCACGATGATAATCTTCTTTTTTGGCTTCTATCTGAATTCTCGTCATAAGTGATGTCCCTCCTGCACTGCTAAAAATCAGCTTACCATCCCTGTCTATAGCCTGTTTCAACTTTTCATTGGTCTGACGCTTATAATCAATAATGTCAAAGGTATACGGAAGGCTGCTATCCTCAAAGGCTATCGACAATTTCGTAATAGCATCCGCATTCCCATAGACAGCTAAATCCACATCAGATGAAATCCGAGCATCACCACGTGCCCGAGAACCAAACAATTTTACCCATTCCAGCATGCCTGAATGCTTTTGAAGTATTTTCAATATTTCCTGCCAAAATCTAATTTTTATAGTATATAACGTATCCACGACAAATCTACCCTCACCACGAACATTCATCCATACAACTATTTTCTACTAAAGGTCCACATGCCATCCTCATTTGAATTTTTCTCGCAGACACACCTCCAGGCGTGCAAGCACATGCTCTGGAATAAGACTTTTAAACATACTATCTTCATTCTCTACATACAAAAGAAAGGCACCAGACAGTCTGGTGCCACAAGTTCCAAAAAGAGCGGTTTTATGCTGGCTGTCAGCCTAAGCACCCTTGCGAGTGCCTGTTGTCGCCGGTATATTAAGTCCCCGGCGCGGACTTGCCTTATCTCCCTGGCATGGGCTCAATGCCCTTACGAGCATCTATAAGTCTCAGCATTTAACCTGCCTGAGCACAGTACAGCTTTTACGTGCCGCTACACGGAGCTTTTGCTCACTCATATTATACATGATGATATTCTCCATAGCAATATCTGCCTGATAATTTTCATACCCCACAAATTTTGACCAGTCAACACTTCATTTGACACGTCAAATTGACATGTCAGATTCCAGCGACACTAAACATCCCCATTCCACATCAAAGATTATACTACATATTAAATTCAGACACATATTTTAGCTATTTCCCTAGCAACAATCAAGGCATCACCTATTGTATTGTCAGCAGAAAAACTTATCCTAACAGTTCCCACTGCATATTCCATCGGAATATGCAATGCTTTTATAACGCTTGATAATTCCATATCACGTGAATTACAAGCCGATCCCGTCGCAATGGCTATTCCCAGTAAATCAAGACGATTTACAATCATCTCTCCATTAGCATTCTTTATTGACAAGCTGATTGTTCCTTCAACATTTGATTCAGCCTTATTAACTATGCAATCAATATTCGCTTCTCGTACAGCATATAGAAAAGCTTGTCTTACTTTTGCAATATGCTCCCTATCGCTTTGCATGTTCTTGCAACTGAGTTCCAATGCTTTCGCCATACCTACAATGCCAGCAATATTTTCTGTTCCTGCTCGCATGCCATTTTCTTGACCGCCGCCATAAATCAATGGTGCTATCTTTATACCATTGCGCACATACAAAAATCCCATTCCCTTAGGCCCATGAAACTTGTGCGCAGAAGCAGATAGCATATCAACATGCAGATCATTAACATCAATAGGAATATGCCCCATAGCCTGTACTGCATCTGTGTGAAAACATGCATTTACCTTATGCGCCTGCACTGCCATTTCTTTTATTGGCTGCACAGAACCAATTTCATTGTTCACTAGCATAATTGAGACAATCGATGGTAAATTCAGTTCATGCAATGATGCTTCGTATGCCTGATGATTAACAATGCCAGTATGGCTAACTGGTAATCTTATAACTGTGCAACCTCTACTTTCCAAGAATGTACAAGTATTTAATATAGCATGATGTTCAATCTGGCTCGTGATGATGCTGACCGGATTCTTATGTGCTGCAACAAAACCTTTCAATGCCCAATTATCAGCCTCACTCCCGCAAGAAGTAAAGTAAATCTCTTCCGGCAATGCACCGATTTTTGATGCAATTGTTTCTCGTGCATTCTTGATTTGACGGCGGATTTTGGTTGCCTGTCGATAAAGTGCTGATGGATTGTAAAAGTCATCGACAAAATATGTACGCATTATTTCAGCAACTTCCGGATACATCGCTGTTGTCGCTGCATTATCCGCATAAATATTATATTTCACAAAATCCCCTACCCTAAATTTAGTCAAACAAGGTGCAACCTTGTTCTTTAAATTCTTCTATCTTATCCTGCAAATCTTCTACTGATACCTCTAAATAATCCGCCAAACAATCCATACAGTAATATTCCGTTACAGATTCACCTAATAGCTTTTTATTGACACCAATCTCATCCTTAGATAGACTTTCTTTACCACAGCCAATGCAAACAATATTCATAATATTCACAACTCATTCACCGTTATATCTGGTATAGATTTACCTCTAAACTCATCATCTAATAAACCCAATTGATATTTTATTATTTCACGCATATATCTCGCTGGATCTAGACAATATTTCTTAAAGTCACGAGCCGATATATCCTCTGCCTCTCTTACATGCGGGAATAACAGTTTCAAAAAACCTGTTGCAATCCTCTTTATAGCCTCTGTATCTCTAGTATCTGCCTTTTCCGGTACATTGGTTCTAGCATCCACAATCATGCGATAGCTCGAATCGTCGCGCAATGCATGCATAATCGAAGAAAAATATTCAGAATTCAAACTCCATCCTTCAATTTTCAGGTCATCGTTCATACGTGGCAAATCCCAACCTTTTAGGAAACCATGGAATCGATCTATCAAAGCACTCTCATGAAACACTTCTGGTAATTCCTGAAAAACATTCTCTCTTACATCAGCTTTCATCAAATCTGACGAAATATTCCCCAACAATACAATACCTGCATCCGCTGCACCTTCATGATTACCAACAGTATACTTACCGTTTTCCATGTAACCTTTCAATGCACCACGCATTTCATCAACATCAGAAAAATGTATCGTTTGTACTTCATCAAGTGCAACATAATCATGCCCAAAAACCAAACCTTCTGAGCGTCGGGCAATATCATAGAACATACGTGCCCTTGACATGGTTCCACCTGAAGATAACCATCCATACCGACTTACGGAACCAAACAAATATGATTTACCAGTTCCCTTAGGTGCTAATTCAATTAGATTTAAACGTTTCTCGACAAACGGAAGCAATCTTGTTATCATTGACAATTTCTGCTTTTCATCCCGATAGCCGGCAGCATTATAATCCATTGCTCCTAAGATAATGTCAATCCACTCTTCTAGCGAAAATGCAGCACGAGCATCCTTAAACTCGTCTAGATCTACAACGTACGGACAGAAATCTTTAAAGCTAGTCAATTTAATCTTTCCTGGTTCTTGTTTGCTGATTGGTGGCTGATAGCCAAGCTCTACAATCCCCCAGTTTTCCTCTGACTTTAACAATGCCTCACTACATTCAGACCATACATTTGCAGGAATAGTAGTATCTTTATAACGCAAATTAAAATCAGGCAACGAAAAAGATATCTGTTGAGTCTTTATATCAATATCAACAGAGATTTTTGCCAAGAATTTTACTCGTTCATTCTCATGAATAACTCTATTCTTTATTGACTTCCAGTCTTCTGCCTTCGGAATGAATTTACGAATAAATTCTACTACATCTTCTACTTCAATATCTCCATTGTCATCCTGGAATCTTTTCAAAACCCAATCACGCATAAAAGAAGGAAGTTTAAATGATGAAATGAAACTATTCTTTTTTAAGTCTTTATACACAACCATTTCATCGAAATAATCTTTTAGTTTTTCTGCAAACTCATCTGACGTATAATCAACCACCTAAACACCCTCCTCAAAATCCAAGATCTACTTCATGAGTTTTCTTTTTAATCTCAAATTCCAATTCTATACCAGTAGCCTTATTATCTTCATATATCTCAGCTGTATATCTATTTTTACGTTTTATATCATCCAAATCGAATTCAGCATGTTTATTATCCACAGTCAATCTACCCACATAGAATTTATTTTTTATACGTAACTGCGGCTTATGCATGGGCATATTGCAGAAAAGAATGATTTTTGTCTTCTCATTATGTTTATGTTCAATAACATCATTTTCAAACACATAAGTCAATCTATTAGGTTTAGTTGTTATAGCAATTATTGGAACTAACACCTCCTCCAGTGAAGCGCCACCATGGACTTCCACTTCAGCTTTATGGCCACCCTTAAAACGTTCATAATTAGCCAAAACGGCATATCCATTTTCGTAAGTTGCAAAAGGTATTTGTGGATCACTATCCGCTGGACAACATCTACCACTATGTCTGCCTTTTTCTTCTAATTCAATCGTAGCATTCTCTGTTTCGTTTATAACAGCCAATCTGCTGGCGCCATGATCTGAAAAAACCACTGCACGTTTGATAACTCCTTGAGATAACTTTACTCGAATATCCTTAAGCACTTCATCTATAACAGCCAATTCATCTAATAAGTGAATCGGTTGTTTTACTTTTTCATAATCATAATAGTTTACACCATGCTTTATTTCATCTAAATCTTTAGTAACTCTACATGTATTTTGAAAGAAATCATCAAAATCTTTATTCAAGCTAGTTATAGATGGTAAATCACAATGTGCAACACGTATTTCGGCAATCAAACCGTACTCTTTACACTTATTTTTTATATAAGAAAGATACTCCACCCCTAGCGCATCAACAAAATAAGGCATTGCATCACGACATTGAAGATTTTTCAACGTCGCCAATCTCGTTAATATACGATTATAAGGACGTTTTTCTGCGATATCATTCACTTCTAGCAAAAAATCATCTGTTATCTTATTTGATATTTTCTGTTTCTTATATTCAGAGAAATAATCCGTCAACATTCCTGCTAATCCAGCATCATCTATTTGGATAATCCCTTCATTGAATACATATGTATCCATATAAAGATTAACTTGTGGAAGATTCGTCTCCAAAATATAGTTAAATTCTTTACGGCTATACTCATAATAGCTAAGCCATTTCATAGAACAAATTTGCTCATCATGGGTACGATTTGTCAAATAGAAAATAGCTTTGCGCCCTTTTTGCCCAACCTCATTGCAAAATTGTGATGACAATTTTGGATTGTCTTTTATCTTTTCTAGAAGTTTTTTTCGTTCCTCATAGTATTGTCTAAAATTGCTATCATCCACATCTATACTTAGTATCGAAAAATATAACGATCTCTCTAAATCCAACTGATTCTTTATATCACTTGCAGCTATGTTAAGATAGGAATTATCTGTTCCCATAACTTTAATTGCCAACCAATAAAGCCACAAAGTATACTCATCATTAGATTGTAATACGTCACCTATACAAATCTCTAAATCTAAAACCTTAAATTCTTCTGCAACAATTTTCCCAAAATTATTTTCTTCTAACTTACACTTCAACCATTGCCATTGAAGCTCAGTTCCATTTTCTTCCACAACACAGCTACTAAAAGCAGGAAATTTTTTGCAAATAATATCAAAGCTACCAGGACCTTGATTCACACTATATACGGCTCGTCGAAACAATGCAGCCGAATATGTAGTTACCATAGACATCGTTAAACTATCTTTGATGGATTCATTTGTCATCTGTTCCAATGCTGACAATAATTCCCCAACGCCATCATAAAGCTTACCTTTTGCGTAATTTGCATTACGTTCAATAATGATTTGTGGTAAAGGATTGCAACTGTTTCCTAAAAATATAATTCTTCGCTTTAATCGAATATCTTGTTTGCATTTTTGGTGCAGATAATCACGGCAATGCATCAACAATATAACAGTATGTTCACGACATGTTTCATTTACTGCTCTATCCAAATATTCCTCTAAAAAAATCTGACTATGCAACATGCAAGCTTGGGATAAACCCACTAAAACATGAACGCCATCTGAAAACGCATTATTATACGCACGTTCAACATCTGGTATAGAACCATCCTTACAATAATTTGAAACATAAATAAACTTCTTTGCAACATCAATGCGAAGTCTAGATATCAACTCATGGAATAAATCATAATCCTCTGTATCAACAATCAAAGGGAACCCCGTTGACACATTGTTACAATATGATGCGACTTCATTTATGCATTCAGCTACATCCAGACTTCGCATTACATCATCTCCTAATTATTTTTCCTTATTTTTCCTTATTTTTCAATATTTCAATACCAACATTTAGATTATCCGTTATAAGCTCACGCAGATAATAGCGCAAATCATTAAGTTCCAATTCATCAACAACTTTTAAAGCTTCCATAAAACCTTCGTCTCTGTATATATCACCTGCATGATTTTCCAGTAAATGTTTTACACTTTTATCTTCGAACCAATTATAAGGTGAAGTCTTAGCGTTAGATTTTAGATATGCACGAATGTCATTTACGTTACCTAAAATAACAGCATAATCCTCCACAACACCATCCAGGAAACACTTATCTCGTTCCTGTTCACTTGCTAAACGTTCAAAAATATTACTACTTGCATCATCTGTTAAGAAATCAATTGTACGCTTAACATCTTCATCCTTAGGCGAATCATTATTAAGGATATTTAAATATGGCCTTATTCTTTGACGATCTTCATCGTTAAACATGCATAGAATCGGCGTTTGATATTTATTTGACCATTCTCTAGGATTCTTAGTGCCAGTTTTTTCCTCCCAAAGTTTACGCATCTTCATTTTAGCTTGAGATGCTAAATATTCCTTAATTTTTCCTTCTACATAGCTATAGTATTCTGCTTTTGAATATGTAAACAAACCATCTACTAACAGTGCATAAATCTGTTTGGCATCTTCATCAGATAGTTTCTGCAAAGGAACCTTGGCAATCTCTTTAAAGTACTCAAACTGCTTATCATAAACCTCATCAAACAATTTACGAGATGTTGTTAAGGTTTCATAAAAATCATCTTTATCCTGCTCTAATAAAGTCCCAGTCTTTTTCATCTTATAGAGCATCTCAATAAACGGTTTCAATTCGCCTCTCATCTCAACAATTGCCTCAGATGAAATATGCATCTTATGCGTACGGGCATTCCATTGAGTAACCGTTTCTCCCAGTTTGGAACTTTGTGGAAGGCTAAGATTGCTTTCACGTATAATATTGTATTCAATGATTACACGGTCAATTTTTTCTTTTGCTGTATTAACATCCCACACCCAAGTGGCAGCATCTGCATTGAATCTTTTTCTTACCTTTTCGATATATCTGCCATCGTCTCCTACTTCATTCGCTAGGTTAGTTAGTTCTCCATCTCGATATTGCGCTATAAACGCCAACATGCCATTTTGGCACGCATCTGGGCTAATTACAGAAGCTAAGTCATCAGCCAAAACACTATAATCTAAGAATTTTCTTCCCAAATCATTGGCAATTGCGCTCTCATCTACTCCGCCCATATTGCCATTATTAGCCAAGCCACAATACAAGTCTATCGCTTTTTCAATTTCCGCACGCTCAGTAACCAGTTTTTCCTGCTTATCCAAAACATACTTTACGCACCACAAGGGGAAAGGTAGTTTACGTAATTCAAGACGTACACGATCTCTTGCTTGTTCTATAGAACCACAGCACTCCGGATCGATTCCAAAGATTTTTGCCGTTGCTTTTAAGAATGCACTTTGTTCAGCACTCATAGCAACCAAGAACTCTTCCTTATATTTCTTATTTTCAATTACAGACTGATTGATGCCATTGGCAATCATGTTTTTCATTTTGTCCGCCGTCATAGGAGTACTGGTAGATCCATTACTCCAAAAATAATCGCCTTGTGTATATTCCTTCAACAGGAAGCCAAGAACAAATGCCGTTATATTACACGGCATATAACCAAACTTAGGCTTACGCATTTCGTCGAACATATAAAGGATACTGATTCTTCCATCTTCCTTAAATTTTTTCTCAATCATATCCTCTATTGCTAATTTTGCTTTCACTAACGGAAGAGTTTGCTTCATTGGATCTTCCCAATATTTGTCAACATGCCAAGCGCCATTAACAACATTTTCCAAGCTAAATCTCTTATTGTTAGAATTAAATGTACCCTTCAATTCTTGATTTATACCGCATTCGGCGCCCATTGCTAACGGTCCTTTGGTAAACATGTTGTCAACAACTTCGTTTTGTTCCAGCGCATAAGGATACACACGCAAGTTCATCGACTTCAGTTCTTCTATTAGTGCATTCTTATTAGCACAACGGAAACCGCTAATATTATCTTTATTGTATAAAGTAAAGGAACCATTCTCTACACAGGATTTCCATTCATCCAGCTTATCGGCTGCCTGCTTAGTATATCCTTGAGCTTGTTTTGCATCTTTCTTTAAATAATACTTCGCATATGCGGATGAAGTAACATAATCATTAAAATTTTCTTCCCCCATAATATTGGCAGATGCATCGACAAATGTAATATCACGACACTCGTCCTTCTTCATATTCTGTTCAATTAAATCACGAATACGAGTTGCTTCCGACTCACTTTTAGCAAAAGTCAATATCACAGGGAATGTGTACGCCCAATCTTTCCTAATTATACTATTTAATGTATTAGTAAAATCATCAACAGTTGCCGTAAACACTTCCAATCGCATCTCTAATGATTTCGGTATCTTTAGGGCCGTTGTTAATGTTGCATCAAGCACTAAGTTTTTAGTTTTCTTTTCCTTGCGTATATCTTCTTGAAGCTTTTCTATTTCATTGTTATCATTCTGACTAAGTGCAACAACATATTCTACACGATTCCCCGCCGGCCGCTTGAATAACACCTGTTTTTTCTCAAGTGCATCAGCAATATAATGACCTTTATATTCCGGCCATCCAGACACCCCTGAAAATGCCAAATCAATATTTTGATCATTAGGTTTAAGTAATTCGACATTACCTACTCGCTGGGATATAGCTTGTAAAAGTAAAATTACCTTAAACACGCGCTTTTCATCATCGTTAAATCGTTCATTATCTACAATATTATAAGAACCCAATATTGTTCGAACAGTATCCGTTAATCCACTTCTACCCTGAACACAGAAAAATTCCCATAACATATCTACAGTAAGCAAGTTATGATTTGAAAGCGGGCCGACATTATCAATGAACCACTTAAAACTCTTTGCATCCATATCATTGCTAAGGATAAAGTCAAACATACTTCTCTGGTTCGAAGCAAATACTACAGATATGTGTTTTAATAACAGTGCAGCATAAGGATGAATAGGAACAATTTTACACAAATCTTCATCCTTCAGAAATGTTTTACTCCCCATACTATGCTTTTTAGCATCATCAACAATGACTTGCCGTACAGAAATCAATTGATCATTCAAATCATTGGCATAGTCCTGCCATTCTTCTTCCATAATGGGATCATTATTTTTTTTCATGGCTTGCGCCATCAAACGAAAAGCCATATTTTCTGGCAATTCAATTTTAATCGGCGGCACAAAACGTCCCAGTATTTTCTTTGCATCCTCAGAACTTGCAAATAAAGATGTTGATTCATGAGAAACAATCATAAAGAAGAAGTTAGAATCTTGACTAACCTGTACTAATGTTTGGAATCCCGTCAATGCATTACGGTTATTATGGAAATACTCCGTGAATTCATCCCAAATAAAGAGTATCGCACTTAAATGATTTTCTCGAATAATAGTACGAATCCATTCAGCCATATCCTCAGCTGACAGACGCATAGCCATAATATCATTATCTCGTGCTACCTCTAAGAGATTGCGCATAAGCTCCATTACTTTACTTGGATTATTCTCTTTCAAGTCTGCTATAATATGATCGATGTTTTTATCCGGAAATTTCCATGCATATTTTTCATCACTTATAAGGCTAGCAAAATATGTTTTATTTGCTTCTTTTGCTTCCAGCCAATTCAAAGCTGCCATACGCAAAGATGACTCACCATGATTTTTTATATTATGTTTTTCTAATGCAGCAAGTATACTTTCCTGTATAGAAATAATAAGGTCATTATCCGAATGAATCGATGATGATCCAACGCGATGTATGGTAATCATATTGCCATTATTTTTATCGGCAATAATTTTATCACACAACTCTTTTTTTAGGCCATATTCATTAAAATATGCTTCCACTTCATCATCAGATGCTTCCAGCAGAGATTTTACCGTCAATGCTGCATGTGATTTACCAGTACCATAAGCACCTTCTACCCAAAGGGATAGATTTTGCTTCCCCGATAAAACTGTATGTGTTTTTTCCAATAAATTTACAAAACTTTCATGCGGATAATACTGTTTCCATGATACTTTTCCTTCTTGGATAAGCTTTGCGGTTATTGCCGGATAAAATTTTTCATCTATAGAAAAATAATTTTTATATGTTGTATTCTCTCCCATTACTCTCTTTTCCCCTTATTATAACAGTTCCAATACATCTTGAGATTTATGCTCGCTTCGCAAAGTAATTTGATCCAAATTCAATGTAAACGTAGCTGAAATAAATGCTGGATAATTAGCACTAAGTCCGTTCAATATAGGAACCATCGTCTCACGATCAAGTCCAAATATTCTTGTAGGACTGATACCTTCACGCTCGATACTATCATCTAACAGCGTTTCCAATGAGAATTGATACATACCATCACATGCTTCAGCAAATTTATACAAAGAGTACAATATAACTATGTCATTGGGGTTAGGCCATGACGTTCTAGCAAAGGATTTTAATTTTATCATCTCGTTGCCAGAAGCAGTAATTCTTACATCTGCATCTACCATCCCTAATACTTGCGATGTCCCCAATGGTGTTTTGACAAACATTATTTTCAAAGCATCTGCAACATTTCGTCTCCCCAAACCTTTTGTATCATTTTCCATATCTACTGCTAGCATATCTTTTATTTCATCGGGTGTATATGCACGATTTAGATCTAATCTTTCAATTACCCATCTAAAAGTTGGTGTATATACTATATTAGCTAAAATCAGCCCCCATAAAATATTTGCATCATTTTTCACACGTATAATTTTCTCTGTAAATTCCGTCGGAATATTTCTTGTATATTTATCTCCATCTATATTCCTCTTGTATTCCACCATCTCAGCATCTCTTAAGAAATGAACAAATGCATCCTTCTTCTTATTTTGAATAATTCCATCACCATCAGATAACCAAAAATCCTTACCACCTTCATAATTCAAAAATGTATCTACCCATTCTTCTCGAGTCCCAAAAGTAAAGTACCTATCCAATCCACTCATACTCTTTCCCTCCACGTTTTTGTTCTTTACTGAACTATACAACATGCAATGGTCTCTTATATCATGACACTTAAAGCAATGTACGCATAACTCACTTATCTTAACACTACCGCTCATATCAATACAGTGCAATTTACATTCAGCTTCGCATATACCGCATCGCCTACAATAGATACTTTTTATTATTACACTTCTAAATAAAGACTTAAACTTTATAAAATCTTTTGTATTATCCTTCATAGGCAATTTAAACAAGGTAGTTTTAGGCAGCTGATTAACCATCACTGCGAATTCATTACTTTTAAACGACACTTTATATTGATCAGACGATATTTTATTTATAGCTCCGAGTGTTTTTGCCCATTCCATCCAATTCAACTCTGGTAGATATGCTTTTATTAATAATGAACCGTTATCATCCTGTATTTCGAATTTATCTTTACCTACCTTTAATTCTCGCCCACTTTTTCTAGTTCTCCAATATCCATTATCTATAAATTGCCGCATTTCGTTAGCATCATATTTTTTCCCACTCGTTTCTCTTATTATTTCTAGGAATTTATCTACTTCATCTTTATATACCATTCGCTTAATATACTCATGTTTTCCCGTAGAATTAGGACATACCAAACATCCTGCACGTGAGCTTCCTTTTTTATATGCATTATTCAGTGGAAGAGAATTTGCATATATGTATAAGTATACTTCTATTGAGTTCCAATCCAAAATTGTATGACAACTGTACTGACCTTGATGTTTCTTTCCTTCACTTAAATCATCATACATACTTCGCTTCAAACTCTCTTCAGCACGGACGCCTGTAAAAGCCATACCTGTAAAAGAATCTTTTTTTATTATTTTCCTTATTAAATTTATTTGTGGAGATGTTTTATGAACACTACAGCACCATCTAATTGCAGTTGATGGTGGTCCAAAGCACCGCCAACTCTCGTCAGGAGATAATGTAGATTTTGCCCTGTAAAATCTAACACCTTTACGTTCGTATTCTCTTTCCATATAATTTACTAGAGTATATGTATCTGAGAACTCCATTTGAGTATCACCAAATAAAATAAAAAAGCTATCACTGGGTAATGCTTTGGCAACTATATCTGCAGCAACTATACTATCTTTTCCTCCACTAAAAGCGACATAAAAGACGTCTACTTTCCTCTTATACTTTTTATAGTAATTAAAAACTTTCTTAATAGTTTCCTGTGTTAGATTTTCTAACAAACCTGCATTTTTACTAAGCATTGCAGGAACATCAACTAACTCCAGTTTACGCTGTACTTGATCAGATTTATTTAGCACTATCAATTCTGGTTGTGTAAATAGCGATCCACCTTGTGTTTTTGCAATCTTTTCGCCCTTATAATAATAATTGTTATTTTCCGCCCACATTATTGGATATGTTTCATCTCTAGGATAATCAAAAAACTTATCAAAACCAAGTAAATCTAATTCCCTATAATAAACAGGTCTTGCCTCCATACTCATTTTTTCTTGCTCTGGGAGTAATACAACGCCACCAGTTTCTTTATCCCACACATATTTATACAATTCATTCACCCTTGAGTTCTTTACGTTTTATTTTTGCTTTTTCGAGGATAACATCTATCCCTTTATATGCAGCTCTTGTTATATAACCGTCTTCTTTAAGCTCTTTCAATGCTTCATCTGTTGTTTCACATTCTTTATGAAGCAGTACATCAAAAATTAAATCATCATATTCAATACTTCCTGCATCATGACGCACCATAACACCATTAAAATCATTTTCTGAAAACGAACTATTCATCAGCTGAAATTTTTCGCTGAAGCTATATATATAACTCTCTAACAAATATCCAGTCCATCGATAGTTTTCAACGCTAGGAAAGTTACTAATCACTGAGCTTATCAATTTTAGCGACATATACTTTCCAGTACATATATTTTCTTCTATGAACGAATCTATCTTCTTAGCATCAAATGTAATCATTGAGTCCTTGACAAATGTATCTCCATCTATTCTTACCATGCTATCATGTATTATATCATGACGAATTGGTGTATCAATTTCCTTGGAAAACTCTTTTAATTCATCCATTGTAAATGTGTCACGTTCGGCACAAAACTCACGATACATTTTTGCTGTATCCACATAGATTTCTTTTGGTGTAATGAATTTTGCCGTAAAATTAAAATCATCTTTTAGTAAATATCCCAATGCTTTTTGAAAACAGCCATTAGAAAACTTTTCTGTATTAATTTCTACAGATTTGCATTCGATATTAATTCTTCTTCTACATTCATCCGCTTGCAGTTGACGAGCTGGTGCATCTGCTATAGCCTCACCTATAACTCTTCTAATTTCTTTTAACTCCTCATTTGTTACAGGAAAGGTTTCTATTGCCATATAGGTGTTAGATGCTGTGTTTATAATAGATGATGTTGTTCTAACCACCTGTTTGATTTTTTCCAAAGGGATAAACCATAGTTCTTTTTCTAATTCATCATAAGTGATTTCACGTTGTACATCACGTATATAATCACGTATATTCTCATCTATCTCTACTGTACAGCCATCTTTCGTAATATGGCCAAAACCATTCACACTATACCCGTGCATGCCCCGGCGTAGTACAGGCCAAAATACATCTTCACTGTAGATGTTCATCTGCTGTTCTATCTCATGTTTATAGTGCGGAAATACACAACTCAAATATATACACGAAAAGCCATTTTCGTATATATCATCAAAATCCTCCAATATTTTCTTCAATAACTCTTTTTGTTTTTGATTATTTTTTAACTTTCTTCTACCATTATCTTCATAAGTAATCTTCTTAATATTCTCTTCAAACACGAGTTTTTCAATTTTTCTTCCATATTCTTGTTCAAAGAGATTCGCAAATCTATTAAAATCCAGTCTACTATTTAACTTTATCCCATTAGGGTATTCTCTTTCCATTATTTCTTGATATGGATTGTTCTCATCAACATCCACATCAAAATTATCATTATCTGTTTTTTCTGTTATTTCTTCCGTCTCATATATATTATAATCATCCTTAACAAGCTCTTTATGTTCCTCTATATTCTTTTCTGGATTAATAATTGTTTCAACTTCACTATTTTCGTTTTTCACATACCATGAAATATAAAAATCATTCGTTAGGTCATCATCATTTTTATACCCCAGTCTCTTATTAGCTTCTGTTAGTAAAATTTGAAACTCTGCATTTCGGAATCTATACATCCTTACAATGTTTTTATCTAATTGAGTTCCACCTTTTCTGCCTCTCCGTCCATCTGTTAATAGATAATCTATTTCTAAGGCATGACGATTAATCGCGCCTTTTCCGCGCGATGTATCCATTACATAATCATGCAACTGCACATATTTTCGTAAATGCTCGTAAAATTCTTGGATCACCTCTACAATTGAGCGTCCTTTTAAGTTCACACATTCATATATCAACCGCGCTGTCTCATATTCATCCCATTTTCTTTCCATAGGTGTAAACGATAACTCCTTTTTTTCATTACTGGAAGATTTTTCTCTTTTATATTTTTGCCGCATTAAGAATAATTTTTTATCCTGTGAAGAATAGTCTTCACCTTCAACACCTTGTCCTGCTTCCAATAACTTAAACGCATACATTTTCATGGCCAATTCTGAAATTGTAAAAAGTGATTCTGCTTCATCGCTATATTTTCCCATGTGATATTTTTTCAATACTGCACATTCTTGACGCATAATTTCATCCCATACAGATGAATCTATATCTTTGATAGCATAATATACATCCAGTAAATGTGCAGTTTCAATCTCATCCCAGCCCTGCATATCCTTGATAATACTATCCATTCTCGTCTTCTCTTCTAAAACATCGCTTTTCCTCTCATCTTTATCGCTTGTTCCCATAGACTGAGCCACTGTAATATCATTTGCTACATCAACTTTTTCCTGCATCCCCACATGCGATTTGGCCTCTAATAGCACATATTGAAAAGCTTCTGGATCATTTCTGTACAGTTCGATAAATGATTCCATCCATCTCGCTCCACCACTCAATCCTTGCTTCCCACCGGTGACAATGTAATCACAATCATAAAGCTGCATGGTAATTCCTGCTACATTGCGATACGTATCATTAATCTCCATACCGCGCATCACTGCATAACGCCTATACAAGTCTGAGAGCTTCTCAATCTCTGCCATCCATTCAGTTTTTGGCCAATCTTTTATTTTCATATATGTATCGATTAGGATTACTCTTTCGTATTTGTCAAAAGGTACGCGCATAGCAATCATCCCTTGCTGGCAAAAATTTTATACTTCTTTTTATTATACTACTAACTAACGGATATCGCTAGTTTTTATTCAAACTAAATTTGCTCGTTAGTTTCAACTTATAGTGTGAGATATTCTGTATAATAGTTATTAGAGGTGATAAACATTATGTCCATCGGTGACAAAATCAAAGAACGGCGCAAGGAATTAGGGATGACACAGACGGAGCTGGGGCGGCGTGTTCATAAGTCTTCGCAGGTAATCTCCAATTGGGAGCGGGGCTACACCACCGGCATTGCCGCCGAAGACTTGCAGCATCTAGCCAATGCGTTATCCACCAGCATCTCATTCTTTGTTCCTAACACCTACACTACCACCTCCCCTGTGCTGGGAACAGACAATACTTCTTCCTACGACAAGGTTCAGGAACAAAAGAAGGACAGCCGCCTAGATTCCCTTATCGCAGAATATCCCCACTTGGATGAGAAGTCCAAGGACATCATCGATGCCATTGTGGCTCTGTCCAAAAAAGAATGACCTTCATATAAATAAGGCTCCGAGCCTGCTGCTGTATCAGCTTGCTCGGAGCCTTTGCCTTATTTTATTTTTCCCATATAGCGACGCCTGTAATAATCCATTGCCCGATAGTTCACAATATCCCGAAAATGGGCTGCGACTGCCTCATTCCTTAGATATGGTTTTAGATTTTCACAGACATGTATTGCCATGATTCCCCCTGTCTGGATAAAATCACTTTGCAAAAAACGTAAAGGCATCTTCCGAATCTTATCCAAATGCCATTTATCTGTAAGTTCCTGAAATTCCTGTTTGCTGTGCACATGGGGCAAATCCTGCCAGTTCCTGTCCTTGATAAAGAATTTTTTCCATGCTGCCAGTACATCCTCATAGGTCAGTTCTGCTTTCAGGCTGTTTTTCTCCTGCATAGCCAACAATACAGGCATTTTGTAAACTTTGGTCATTTGCGTAGCAGCTATCTCCTGCAGAAAATCTTCTGCAATTGTCCCTACCAGCTCTTGTTCTGTTGGCGTTGCTTCCCCCAGCTCCACCAAATAGGCCAGATAATGCTTGAACGGATTTTCCTTTGCATGTTTG
This sequence comes from Pseudoselenomonas ruminantium, assembly GCF_900142515.1. Taxonomy (GTDB): domain Bacteria; phylum Bacillota; class Negativicutes; order Selenomonadales; family Selenomonadaceae; genus Selenomonas_A; species Selenomonas_A ruminantium_D. The sequence continues at coordinate 44,734 of NZ_FRBC01000017.1, forward strand.
AGGCATAATTCATAGACGCTTGCGGTCATATTTTCAAAAAGTTCCATACGGGACGGCCTCTTCCCTAGCAACGACTTGATCCGATAAAACTCATCCTTGATAACCTCCCGCAGACTCTGCCTGTTTTTATCCGCTTCGCGAAAGAGATCGATCAGCTGCAAGTCAAAATCCACCCAGCAATTATCCGGATATTCATTTTCTGCTGGCTCGCCTTCCCCATAAACAGCCTGCCCTTCTCTGGAAAGCAGCCCTTTTACCATGCCGGCGTTGCGGTAATTGCCGATAAAGTCCAGCACCGTAAGGTGTGACTTTCCAGGATACAGACGCAAACCTCTCCCCAGCTGCTGCATAAACACAATGGGTGACTCCGTGGGACGCAAAAACATTACCATGTCCAAAGCAGGAATATCTATGCCTTCGTTAAACATATCCACCGCAAAGATCACCTTTAGATCACCGCGAATAAGCTGTTCCACCGCAGATTTCCTGTCATCTGTAAAAGCTCCCTGTGCATTGCTATATACCGCCACGGCTTGGATTCCCTGCTTGATAAAAAACTCTGCCATAGCTTCAGCATGTTCCCTGGTCGCACAAAATCCCAGAGCACGCTGGGATTTGTATTTCCGATAGTGGCTGACAATCTGCTTCATGCGTCGAATATTGTCTAAATAAAGGCAATTAAGGTCATGGGCTGCATAAGTCCCTGCCACCGGACGATATGGCCGATAGTCCGTATCGTCATAGATTCCATAGTAACGGAACGGCACGAGCATTCCCCGATTGATTGCCGTGAACAGCGGCAGCTCATAGGCCACATTGTAATCGCATAATGCATATATATTACGCCCGTCCAAGCGTTCCGTAGTGGCAGTCAGCCCCAGCAAAAAACGCGGTCGGAAATAGGCCAAAATATTTCGGTATTTATTGCTGACCGCATGATGGAATTCATCCACCACAATGTAATCGAACTGATCCATTGCAAAATAATCATCGTTCAAATATTTGACCTGACCTAAAGTTTCCACGGACGCAAAAATAACGGCCTTACCTGTCTGCTTCTGCTTGCCCGTAAAAAAGCCGTAATCCTCCAAATTTCGCACATTCCGAAAGGCTTCCGCCGCTTGGCGCAAAATTTCCTCCTGATGAGCGATAAACAGCACCGTGGCAAAGGATTGGGAATCAAAGGCTGCTAAATATGTCTTACCTATACCTGTAGCGGCATGGACGAGGGCCTTTTCGGCACCTTCCGCCCTGGTCTGTGACAGATAATAGAGCGCTTCGATTTGCGCACCTCTCGGCCGAAAAGTATCCTGCCGCTCCTTTAACCAATCATCAAAGGAAATATTTCCCGGCTTTCGCCAATTCCTAGCATACTGCTGCAATACTTCATCATCTGCCAAAAGGGAATGATTTTGACAGATATCCTGAAACGTCTGGTAGAACGCCATATATTCCCGTTCATTTTCCCGGCTATCCAAGCAATAGTTCCATTCTACGGCCCCGCCCAGAGCACTGGCGGACAGATTTGACGAACCCACAAACAGATAACTATAGGTGTCAAAATGGACAAAGTACGCTTTGGGATGAAAACTTCTGCCTGTATCCTGATAGAATTTCATGATTCCGGCATCCCCCAGATAGTAGCGGAACAGATACAGGGCCTGAGGTTCGGTGAGGTTGAAGTTCCTGCCTGTCAGCAAGGTGATCACTGCCCCACGCCGGACGGCAGCCATCAGCGCCGGCAAAAGCAAGCGCACACCGGATTCCCTGACATAGGCCACCATGATGTCAATACGCTTGGCCTTAGCCATGAACCGCTCCAAGGCTGGCAATAATTCCCGGCCATACTCTCCCGTAAATACAGGAAAACATTCCCCTTCAGCAGTTATGGCATTCTTTGACACAGTATGTTCAACCATAGCTCAGCTGACCGCCCTTCCCTCACATCTCCAGTTATCCACAGGCTCAGATTTTTCCACAGGGCAATATCTTTCGTTATGTACTGCCAGTGCGTCTCTGTCATATCCGTAAAATACCGGCCATGGCGCATACCGGAAAAATCGCCGTATTTGAACGATGCATAGAGAATACCACCGCTATGCAGACTCATTGCCAAGTTATGCAAAACCTTACGCAAATCCGTTTCCGGCAAATGCAGCAATGAAGCACAAGCCCAAACACCATCATAGGCATCTACTTCTGCAAAATCTGTAAAAAATTGCCTTATAACCTTCTGCCCTATATATTTTTCCGCCAGAGTTGCCAGCTCATCTGCACCATCCAAAGCCGTAACTTTATATCCCTGGGATAAAAAGTAATGGCTATCCCGCCCTGAACCACAGCCAAAATCCAGTATATGCCCGGACACCGCTATCCTTTCCAGGAACTGTTGCTGCATATTATGAAAATCCACATCTCGTGTATTATCTGCAAATTGACGCGCATTATCATTGTAATAGGCAAGTGTTGTCTCTTGCTCCCATGCCATTCCCATCATCTCCTAACACCATTTTACCCCATTATAGCCACTAACTTCTCTCATTTATCGTTACCGTCATAAAATCACGCGTTAAATAGCCGTAACCCGAATAAAAAAGGCAGTGAAGTTAATGATAACTTCACCACCTTTTGATATGTCAGACACAATGATAATCGTCTTTTGTTTGCATTCTTAATGCAAACGTAAACTTTTACAACTTGAACTGTCCTATGGCTGTCTGCATATCCGAAGCCATATTGGCCAATGCCTGCGATGCTGCGGCAATCTCTTCGTTCGATGCCGATTGTTCCTGCGTAGCTGCGGAAATTGTATGTGTATGCTCCGATGTTTTCCGGCTTATGCGGTCAATGGAATCCACTGCTGCGACGATATTGCTTGCACCTTCTGATACCATGTTCACAGACGAGTTGATTTCATCCATCTGCTGTTTGATACCATTGACCATATTGAGGATACCTTCAAATTGTTCACCTACTTCACGGATGGCTGCAGTACCGGATTTCACTTCATCCGTACCAGCCTGCATGGCCTTTACAGCTTCATAAGTATCCTGTTGGATTGAGGAAATACGCTGTTTGATCTGTTCCGCTGAATCCTGGGATTCAGAAGCCAGCTTGCGTACTTCTTCGGCTACCACGGCAAATCCTCGGCCGTGTTCACCAGCCCGGGCAGCCTCGATTGCTGCATTGAGCGACAACAGGTTCGTTTGCTCGGCGATAGATGAGATCGCCTCTACGATCTGACCAATCTGGGTACTGTTCTCTCCCAGTTTCTGCACAACTTCTGCGGAAGCCATCACGCTCTGCTCGATATTGCCCATACGTCTCACGGCATTTTCCATGAGCTGAGAACCTTTTTGCGCCGCCTCAGCCGTACGATTAGAGGTATCGGTGACGGTCTGTGCTTTTTGGGCCATCGCTGTTACGTCGCCATATACATCATCCACGTTCTTCTTGGCACCATCAATATCGCCTAACTGGGCCTCCATGCTCACCGAAACCTCACCCACGGTTTCTGCCACATGCACTGCTGCATCTGCCGATTGATGGGCATTGGCCGTCAGCTCCTCAGAAGCAGCTGCGACCTGTTCACTGGTCGTTGCCATTTTATTGATGAGCTCACGCAGATTCTTGCTCATGGTATTGAACGCTTTCGTAAGCGCACCAATTTCATCTGCGGATTCCACTGGCAGCTGTTCCAATTTCAAATTGCCATTGGCCATCTCAACTGCATGACCTTCCAGCTTCATCACCGGCCCTGTGATCTGCCCGGCAAAAGTACGGCAAACGAAAGCAGACAACAGCAGGCCACCTAAGATAAGGGCAATGAAAATAAGTTTCAAATTCCATAATGCGGCAAATACAAAGGAACTGGACACAGAAATCCCCACCAGCCAGCCTGTGGAAGGCACCGTCTGGTAAGCAAAGATCTGATCTTCGCCGTTAATAGTGGTTTCAAAATAACCTTCACCATTTTTGACCATTTCTTCAAAATGGTTTCCCCATCCTTCAATATCTTTAAAATTTTTCATCTGTTCCCCGGCACCAGATGTAGCCAGGATGTTGCCATTTTTTTCCATGACAATACCGGCACCTTCGCCGTGGTACTTCATCTTATTTACCTGATCTGTTATGGCATCCAAGGCGATATCCACGCAAGTAGCACCTACGAATTTACCATCAGCCTTGACGGGAGCAGCCACTGATACAACCAGTTTCCCCGTGCTTGCAGCCACATAAGCATCCGTGAACAACACTTTGTCCTGAGCCTTAGCTTCTTTATACCAAGGACGTTGACGAGGATCGCGTTTGCCAGTCTTGTCTCCTGTATAAAACCCCATCCACCAGCCATCTTCAGTACCACCAGTCATTTCCAGGATTTCTTTATCCGAAATCGTGGTTCCTAATGTTGCCTTATTATGCATGGTGTCAAAGTCACCATTCAAACTAGTCATATAGTTGGTCGTAGCTACACCAAAAGCACGTTTTTCCCGCAGCCAGCCATCCAGCTCCATCACTTCCCGGGAAACCGTCGTTCTCAGCTCGCTATCTACGCTTTGTCGAAGTTCCCGGCTGGCCATGATATAACCAGTGATTGCTACTACTGCCATCAATAATCCCATGATTCCAGACAGCAGCATAAACTTTTGTTTTAAACTCATAAAGTCCCCCTCTTTCCATCGCCATCCTCCAGCGCCATAACCTTATACCTCATGCGGATTAATTTCGCGAAACAAAGAAAAAATTCCTTCTCCTATAGGAATTTTCTTTGCTTTATCATGCTTGCATTCATCCATGTCAGCTGTTTCCATATAATCCCCGCCCAACTTCACTAAGCGTGGTAAGCCCCTGCGATACTTTGCCCTTTCCATCTTCCCACATCGAGATCATTCCTCCTTGCCGGGCTAAAACATCCATTTTCTCCCGGCTGGTTCCATTCAATATCGCCTCCCGGATCTGCTGGTCAACTACCAATAATTCCTGCAAAGCAATACGCCCTTGATAAAGCTCACGTTCCTGATCCACGCAACGGCGCACTAACCGTTGTGCCAATACCCCCGACAGGGTTGCCGCCAATAAATATGGCGGAATTCCCATTTCCAATAAGCGAAATACAGCCGCGACAGCATCCTCCGTATGCAACGTAGTCAGCAATAGATGACCAGTCAACGCTATGCGCACAGCCATCATGGCTGTTTCTTCATCGCGGATCTCCCCTAAAAGTATCCCCTGCGCATCCTGACGCAAAATCGCTTTGAGACCATTGGCATAAGTCAGCCCGGCCTGAGGATTCAATTGAATCTGATTGATTCCTTCTATATGACGTTCAATGGGATCTTCCAGCGTCAGCCAATTTTTATCTGGTTGATTCAATTCTTGCAGCGCAGCATACAAAGTCGTACTTTTTCCGGAATTCATAGGGCCACAGACAATGATCAACCCCGAGGGGCGATGGATCAGTTCCCGGAACTTCACCTCATTCGCAGCGGTAAAGCCTAACTCACCAAGCTTTAACAAGGAACTCTGCAGATTCATCAACCGCAAGACCAGCATTTCTCCTCCAGCGACCGGCATAGCAGACATGCGAATATCCAAATCCATCCCTTGTTCCCGAAAAACGAAACCGCCATCCTGCGGCTGCTGATGTTTGGCAATGTCCATCCCCGCCATAACCTTCAGTCTTGACACCAGCATCGGTGCCAGTTCTTCCGGCAGGCGATAAGCTAAAACCTTGAGTAAACCATCGATGCGCAAACGAAAACGCAACGCTCCTTCACAGGGCTCAATATGCAAATCGCTGGCTCCCTGCTCAGCTGCCTGCAACAATAAAAAATTGGCCATTTGCACCATTGCAGCACTACCCTCGCCCGGCGGCCGTCTTCTGTCGGCCTGTTCCTGAAAACACTGCCTGACCAGGATACGCCAAAAAGTTTCCTCACTATGCATTTTATCGCTATCCTTTACTATTTTATGCTAAATCTCATTCGTCATATGACAACGACTTTCCTGCTTATAGGGGCGTTTTCTTATAAGCAGCCGTGAAAAAACCATCCACTCTGCCCCCTTGGGAGGGAAGTGCGTCCACGGGACACAAAAGGGGTAACCCCTTGACCAGTCAGTTATTCACCAACTCGTCAGATGAGTTACCCCCTCTGGTCACGATGTGACCACCGCCCCCTCAAGGGGTGGCATAAAAACGTTTTTATGGTTCCCTGCAGTCAAAATCTTACATATGACCGCAATTTCACAAAATCAATATAGGTTTCCGTCTCAGGATGACGAGGCAGATAATCCTGATGCTCCGCCTCTGCCGGCTGAAAATGTTCCAGTGGCTGCGCTATCGCACACAGCATTCTGGCCCTTTTGGGATTGCTGTTGGGATCATTGAGCGTAAGTCCTGCGTCTCCCGCATCTGGTGCCTTGCCACGGTTCGCAATGAAGTTCATATGCAGCTGCACCTGCGGTTCATCCTCAGCTGATGCGTAGAACACACCTGCCCGGTACATCTCCCCTCTGGCCTTCCCCTGACCATCGGGAACATAAGGATTCACCACGGCAAAAAGCAAGTCCATAAGTTTCGATAGATCCATCTTCTTGGGATCATAACTTACTTCCACCCCCATATAAGCCTTGCACTTGCCACTGGCTATATCGGCAAAATTCCCCTCGCCTTCCCCATTGATATAACCTGTGCATACCGCCATAACCCCTGGAACATGGACAAAGACTTCCTGCAGTTCATGGAAATCCCCGCCGGAAAAATAGATTTTTTTCGTATATACGACACTCACCCCTTTTCCTGTTCGGGATGGAAGATATCCACCTGCCGATGGGCCGCCCGCTCCACATCAAAGAGTTTCACGAGTTCTGCCACGGCCTGGGTGGGCGAAATGGTACCATCGAGTACCGCCTCTCTGACCTCCGGCATCCTGCCCGTAATCACGGGATCTTCAAAGAACAGATTATGCAGATGCTCATCAATCATGCTGTGCATCCAATCCAACAGCTGCCCATCCCGGCGCTTGTTCCAGATTCCGCTCTTCTGGGTATTCTCCCGAAAGCCCCTGATGACCTCCCAGAGTTCCTTAAGACCGGTCTTTTCCACCGCCGAGCACATATAGGCATGCGTGGGCCAGCCAGGGGTAGCCGGGCGGATGTATTCCAGCATCCGCTCATACTGCCCTCTTGACACCTTGGCCTTGACGAGATTATCCCCATCGGCCTTGTTCACCACAATGGCATCGGCCAGTTCCATGATTCCCTTCTTGATTCCCTGTAATTCATCCCCGGCACCAGTGAGCACCACGAGCAGGAAAAAATCGACCATCGACCGCACGGTGGTTTCTGACTGCCCCACTCCTACGGTCTCAATGATGATGACATCATAACCTGCCGCTTCGCACATCAGCATGGTCTCCCGGCTCTTGCGGGCTACGCCCCCCAGCGTGCCCCCAGCAGGCGATGGCCGGATAAAGGCTTCCCGCCGCCGCGATAAGGTCCCCATCCGGGTCTTATCTCCCAGTATGGAGCCTTTCGTCACGGAACTTGTGGGATCGACAGTCAGGACCGCCACCCGATGCCCCGCATCGCAGAGCATATTGCCAAAGGCCTCGATCATGGTGCTCTTGCCGGCTCCGGGCACGCCCGTGATGCCGATGCGCAGGGCGCGCCCTGTATGGGGCAACAGACGCTGCAGCACCCTTTGAGCCTTGGCAAAATGGCGGGGACTGTTGCTTTCAATCAAGGTGATGGCCCGGGAAAGCGTCATCCTATCCCCTTGCAAGACGCCTTCCACATAGTCATCTTCGGACATGACGAGCCGCTTTTTCGGCTTCATCTTCCCGCTTTGCAAGGCAGGATTGATATTGCCCACGGTCGTGTCCTTGATTCCCTCAATGCCGCCCATCACAGAGCAGGCAAATTTATCGTTTTTCTCCTCCGGCACCCAGCTTGGCTTGCTTGTTGTGTATTTCTGTTCCATCATGGCCTCCTTAAAAAGCCTCCCCCGAGAGAGAGGCTGAAATTCAGCCTCGTGCCTGTTTACTCCTCGGCCAGTTCTTCTTTAGCCCGATCGAGCAGCAAGTTCAAAAGCTTTATACCAGCCTCAGGGATATTGGTTCCCGGGGCAAAGATAGCTACTGCGCCGTGTTTATAGAGGTTGTCATAATCCTGCACGGGGATGACACCGCCGATGCAGACCATGATGTCCTCACGGCCCAGTTTCTTGAGTTCGTCCACCAGCTGGGGCAGGAGGGTGTTATGCCCCGCTGCCAGTGAACTGAAGCCCACCATATGCACATCGTTATCCACAGCATCCTGTGCCGTTTCCTCCGGTGTCTGGAACAGCGGGCCCACATCAACGTCCCAGCCCATATCGGCGAAGGACGATGCAATAACTTTCTGACCGCGGTCGTGACCGTCCTGCCCCATCTTGGCTACAAAGATACGGGGACGGCGGCCGGTGAGTTCTTCGAACTCGTCAGCCATAGCCCGAGCCTTATCCAACTCGGTCTTGTCGGTGAACTCGGAAGAATAGACTCCCGAAATGGTATGTATAACCGCCTGATAGCGGCCAGAAACCTTTTCCACAGCGTCGGAGATCTCGCCCAGCGATGCACGCACCCGGGCAGCTTCCACGGCGCATTCCAGCAGGTTGCCGTTGTCACGGCTGTCAGCTGCTTTGGTGATAGCCTCGAGAGCCCGGCGCACATCATCATCATTGCGTTCACGCCGCAATTTTTCGAGGCGTTCCACCTGTGCATTGCGCACGGCGGTGTTGTCGATGGCCAGGATTTCCAACGGATCTTCCTTTTCGAGGCGATACTTGTTAAGGCCCACGATTGTCTCGTTGCCCGAATCGATCTGCGCCTGACGGCGTGCTGCCGCTTCCTCGATGCGCATCTTGGGCAAGCCGGTAGAGATGGCCTTGGCCATGCCCCCCAAAGCTTCGACTTCCTGAATATGCGCCCAGGCACGACGGATGATTTCGTTGGTAAGTGCCTCCACATAATAGGAACCGCCCCAGGGATCGATGATCTTGCAGACCTTGGTCTCGTCCTGAATATAAAGCTGCGTATTGCGGGCAATGCGTGCCGAGAAATCCGTCGGCAGAGCAATGGCCTCGTCCAGGGCGTTGGTATGCAGGGACTGAGTATGGCCGAGCGCCGCACCCATGGCCTCCATCGCCGTACGAGAGATATTGTTGAACGGGTCCTGTGCCGTAAGCGACCAGCCCGAAGTCTGGCAATGGGTACGAAGTGCCATAGACTTTGGCTCCTTGGCGCCAAAGGATTTGACGATTTTCGCCCAGAGCACACGGGCCGCCCGCATCTTGGCCACTTCCATGAAGTAATTCTTGCCGATAGCCCAGAAGAAGGACAAACGCTTAGCGAAGGCATCGACCGGCAGGCCGGCATTGATACCCGTGCGGATATATTCAAGGCCATCAGCCAGCGTGTAACCCAATTCGATATCTGCCGGAGCTCCGGCCTCCTGCATATGGTAACCGGAAATGGAAATGCTGTTGAACTTCGGCATGTATTTCGTCGTGTATTCAAAGATATCGCCGATGATACGCATGGACATTTCCGGCGGATAGATATAGGTATTACGCACCATGAACTCTTTCAGGATATCGTTCTGGATGGTGCCCGCCATGATTTTCTTATCCACGCCCTGTTCGACACCGGACTGGATAAAGAAGGCGAGAATCGGCAGCACGGCGCCGTTCATGGTCATGGATACAGACATCTGGTCAAGGGGAATCCCCGAGAACAGGATATTCATATCGAGCATGGAGCAGACCGACACGCCTGCCTTCCCCACATCGCCCACAACACGCGGATTGTCCGCATCATAGCCGCGGTGCGTCGGCAGGTCAAAGGCAATGGAGAGGCCTTTCTGGCCGGCGGCCAGGTTGCGGCGATAGAATGCATTGGATTCCTCTGCCGTGGAGAAACCGGCGTACTGGCGTACTGTCCAAGGCCGGAACACGTACATGGTGGAGTACGGCCCACGCAAACAGGGCGGAATGCCGCTGGCAAAATCCAGATGGTTCATATGGTCGTATTCGTCATGGTTATATAACGGCTTTACCGGAATATGTTCCATGGTGCGGCGGGTATAAGCATCGAAATCTGCACCGGCCTGAGCGCTGAAGAGTTTTTCCCACTCTTTGACGTCAGCCCCCGTAGGTTCCCGCAGGCTCATATTGGTAAAGTCAGGGTTCGTAAAGCTTCCCATTATGCAATCATCCCTTTCTTCTTCTGCAGGAGCTGCAGGATCTTATAGCAGTTGGCCTTGACGGAGATATATTCATCAATGCCCGCTTCATTATAGGTTTCAAGCAAATCCTTCGGTGCTGCTCCAGCCAGGAATACCGTGGCCTCAGGCAATACCTCATGGAGCTTCGGTGCCAGCTCCGGCACGATTTCAGGATAAGTAGCATCCGTGGAGCAGATAACCACTGCATCGGCCCCGGATTCCTTGGCGGCAGCCGCCGCTTCGTCCACCGTGGGGAAACCGTTGTTGGTCAGCACCTCAAAGGCACCAACCTGCAGGAAACCCGTGGTGAAGTCCGCTCTGGCCTTGTGCTGCGGGATAGGCCCCATATTGGCCAGGAAGATCCGGACATTATCGTGATGTTCGGCCTTGTAATCCTCCGTCAGCTTACGCAAGGCTTCAAAGCGCTCACTCCAGCGATGGGGAGCAATGGCCGTGACTTCCTCACTGTTCGCCCCGGCAAAAGCCGCAGCGATCTCTGCGGTAGTTGCGCCGGCCTGAGCCGCTTCAATGGCTGCGTCAACGCTGGCAGCAGTTTTCAGCGCCGCCAGTTTCTCAGCCTTGAATGTCTCATCTATATCGGCCAGATATTCCTCTACCTGGTCCGTACGCTGTTTCTTATTCTCAGCCATATCTTCAGGACGCGGATCCAGCAGGGTTTCCGTCATATTCGGATACATGTTGTTGCCCACGATCCTGTCCTTGCGGGTTTCCGAAGCCTTGAAGCGCTCCGCGAGAATCGTGGCAATCTCACTTTGCGGATAACCTTCCTGCAGAGCTTTCAGCATGCCGCCCTTGCCTTCGATGGCCTGGAATTCGGCCCAGATCTTTTCCTTCATCTGTTTGGTCAATGTTTCCACGGCCCAGGAACCGCCTGCCGGATCAATGGGCTGCAACAGTCCGAATTCTTCCTGCAGGATGATCTGCACATTGCGGGCAATGCGGCGGGAGAATTCATCCCCTTTGCGGATAGGCTCATCAAAAGGCGAGCTTTCAAAGGAATCCACACCACCCACAACGCCGGAGAAGATTTCCGTAGTATTCCTAAGCATGTTGACATAGGGGTCATAGACCGTCTTGAAGAACAGGGCCGGGCGGGCATGGATATGCATGCGCTGGGCCTCCTTGCTGCCGCCGAAGGCCTCCACGATCTGTGCCCAAAGCGGACGCAGGGCACGGAGCTTGGCAATCTGCAGGAAGAAGTTGGCTCCCATGGAGAAGCCAAACATGATCTGGCCAGCAGCTTCTTCAATCGAGAGGCCCCGTTCCAGCATAGCCCGCAGATAAGCTACAGCAGTGGCCAGAGTATAAGCCGATTCCTGCACATCATTGGCCCCACCCCGGCTATAGACATCACTGCGTACGAACACGGTCTTCAGTCCTGGAGCATTCGAAATCGCCCATTTGGCACATTGAGCCATCTCATCATAGAGGCTGGCGATGGCTTTAGTATTCTTGCCACCAGCAGTCAGCTCCCCTAAGGGATCAGCCCCCACAATGCCCCGTACTTTCGCCAGATCCTGCCCCGAGGCCTTCAAGGCACCGGCAAACAGGGAAAGCATCGGCAAGGCCGATTCCCCGGCATAAAGGTACAGCGGATATTTATCGAGTTTCAAACCATTGAGCAAGGTGTGCATATCATCCAGAGTAGTTACCGAAACGCCCTCATCCCCAGGAGCCGCTGCTGTGCGCACATCCTGAGCCTTCAGGCTGGCACTGTCCAGCTTGATATGATAGATGGTAGAACCTTTCTCCTGCTCATGACGCAGCAGCTCATTGTTTTCTGCGGGCATGGTCTCATCACAGGCCTGCGCTATCCCCCAGGGTTTTCCCAGATATCCGCTGGGCTGGGCACCACGCAGGAAATCATCCATCCCTGGGAAGGAATTTTTCGGCAGGATATCTTCGGTATCCTTGCGGAAATACATGGGATCAAAGGTAATGCCCTCATAGGTCTTGGTGTACATTTTTTTCTCAAAGGGCGCTCCCTTCAAGAGGGCGATACAGGCTTCCTTCCACTCCTCATAAGTGGGCGGGGTAAACTCGTCCAAAGGCACATCGGGAAAGTCTGTCTGCTGCTCGGCTTTCTTCAAGATAGCCTGCAGATCCAGCTCGCCACCGGTTTCGTTACTCATAGCACAGCCTCCTCTTTTTTTGGGATATGCACAAAAAACGGCAACCTTTTCGCGAATGCAAAAAGATTGCCGTCTAATAATCGTGCTAACAGAACCACACGACAAAAGCCGCAGGCCTGAATACCCCACACTAGATTCAATCCCCTACCCATCGCTCGCAGGCACGACTCTGAAAGAGAGTCACGGTGATGCCAGAACAGGCAGTTCTCCTGGCTCGGTTTCATCATCCTGCATCGCCTTCCCAAGGTACGCTTATCTACCCCAGTGACATATTGTGCAGGACTCCACCTTACAGTGGCGGGACCGCTCCGGCTTATACCGGATTCCCTATTAAGTCCGTAGGACACCTGTTCCCAAAAATATTTAAATCTAATGCTAATATTAATACTAATTATTTCATTTGTCAAGAAAATCTGTAAATAATAAACTTTAAACAACAATACGCAAAAACATAATCAAAAATCATTTCTTCTTCAGTTTTCCTTCAGCATTCACTTCCTGCAATCCATAGATTGCGCCTGCAAAAGCAGCTCCCATGATGCGTGTTTCATTATCAGGCTGCTTGCGCAGCTCATTCATGCGAGCATGAAAAGAATCCTCTGCAATGGCCATATTCAGATAAATGGCCAGACTGAGCTTGTCCTGCAGATTTTGAGAAGTCAGGAACCCCGCCACTAATTTGCCGCGACGTTTTGGTTTTTCTGCCGCTGTCAGTGCATTGGAAATCGCCTGAATGATGGGATCATGGAATTTATCCGCTACCTGCCATGCTGACATGCAGGCTTTTTTCATCTTCACGCCATCCCTGACCAGAAAGAAAATGATCAAGGCTGCCATAGCCAAGACACTCTTGTCTGCTGTATTCCGCTGATTACAGAACTCATAAAGCTCAACCGGGTCCGTATCGGTCCGCAGTCCCAGATCGATTGCCTGAGAAATATCCTCTGCGCCCACCTGAAAGAATAACCCCGCAGCCGTCATACAGCCCCGGGCACGTTCCACTGCATTTCTATCCATGGTTATCACCTCAGCAGATTATCTATCATCCTACTCGCATTCTGCACGTCTTGCCACAGCCACCCTATACATTGATTGCAGCATCAACCAGACCGTGGTTGCCCCCGGATCCTGATGGCCGATGCTTCGCACACCTATATAGGCAGCTCTGCCTTTGCTGGCTTGAATCGTCTTCGTATACTCTACGCCTTCTTCAGCAGCTTCAGCTCCTGCCTGAAGGATTTCGGTAAAGCCTTTTCCTTCTTCCAAAGCCTGTTGCATTGCCCTGACTGCAGGAAACAGGGCATCGAGCATCGTCTTTTCGCCTTCGCTGCTCTTACCGATATTTGCCACCCCCATGGTACCTTCCTCAAAAGCTGCCACAAGATTTGCTTCTTCCATATCGAGATTGTCAATCTCGATCATACCTGCCTGCAGATAGAATTTGCCAAACAACGGCCCGGCCGAACCACCGATTTCCGTGATGCAACGCATGCCCACATGCCGGAGGACTTCACCCAGATGCTCTTCCGACTCTGCTAGATCCGGCAAATCCTGCAGGATAATACGGGCAAATCTGGCCATATTCGTGCCATGGTCGCCATCACCGATGACATTGTCCAAATGATTCAAGTATTCCTCATGCTCAATGATATCCTTGCTGATAGCAGCCAGGGACTCAAGCATATATTCTTTTCCAAACATAGCGGACGTCCCCCTTCAACGCCTGATGATGGGCGTTATCGCTATTGCGTCATAAAGCGCCTTCAGATGCGGATCAAGCCGCAACAGACTAATGGAAAAACCACCCATTTCCATGGAAGTCATGTAATTGCCAATCATCGTATCGTAGATTACAATCCCCTGCTCAGCCAGGTATTCATGCACAAATTCATTGATTACATAAAGTTCCATCAGAGGAGTGCCGCCCAAGCCATTGATCAGCACTACCACTTCACTGCTCTCATAATTGCAATCCAGCAGGATGAGTTCGAGCATCTGCCGTGCCGTGTCTCTGGCATTCATCATCTCACAGCGCACAACTCCCGGCTCTCCATGCAGCCCCATGCCAATCTCCATTTCTTGCTCACCCAGTTCAAAACTGGGCTCTCCATCCGCAGGAATGATACATGGACGACAGGCAACTCCCACAGTACGCAAACCCGCAGCTGCCCACTCCGCCACTTTCTTCACACCATAGAGATCTGTGCCCATCTCTGCCTCAGCACCGGCCAGCTTCATGATCAGCACCACACCTGCCAAGCCTCGCCGCCCCACAGATTTATGCTTCTGCGTAGCCACATCATCGGCAATGACAACGGACTCCACTGCAATGCCTTCCATTTGTGCCAATTCCATAGCCATACGGAAATTCAGCACATCGCCGGTATAATTCACGATAATGCAGAGCACACCCGCCTCATTCTGGACCTCCTTGATTGCTTTCAATATCATATCGGGCGTGGGCGAAGAAAATATCTTGCCAGGAATCGCTGCATCCAGCATCCCATAACCAACATACCCGCTGGGGGCCGGCTCATGACCACTGCCACAACCAAAAACCAGTGCTACCCTGTCCGTTTTCAGCTTCTGCCTGACCATGATATTGCAGCCCGGCAGCTGGCGGAGAATCCCCGGCTTCGACAAGGCCATTCCTCGTGCAACCTCGGCTTCCAGTTTTTCCGGTTCGTTGATGAACTTCTTCACAGTCTCACCTCATTGTGTATATCAGACAGAATTTTATCAATGTTCATTATTCGTGCCAGGATCTATTATTTCCTGCTTACCTGGAAGTTTTTACCCCACATCATCCCTCTCGCTTTCAAAGGAATGATGTCATAACTAAAAACTGCACACAGCGCTTTGCCATGTGCAGTACGATTTCAATTAAAATGCAAGTATACCAAGCCCGCCACCTGCAATAGCAAGATGACCGGCACACCATAACGGAACTTCAAATGCCGGGTCTTGTGCCGAAAGATCTGCATAGCCAGCAAGGCCCCTATGCTTCCGCCCAACACAGCCAACAACATCAGTATCTTCTCCGGCACCCGCCAGCTGTCCATCTTGGCAAAAAGCTTATCACCGCCATAGACCACCAAGACCAATGCATTGATTATTGCTAAATACCAGTAAAATATTTCGTGCATGCTCATAATTTTATCCTTTAATATCCTTATCCACCAAAATAGCCAATCTGCCCAACCACATCTTTATTCTTTTCTTTGCAATCCAGGATGCGTTTATACAATCTCTTATAGTATTCCTTGTAGATCTCTTTCAAAGGACTCTCCTGAATATCTTCATAGGCTTTCTCCAAATCTGAATCTGAGTATTGATACGGATGATGCATAACATCTACAGCTCGATGCAAGTCTTTCATGGCGCGCTCTTCCTCCTACACAGAATACACTCTCTCCATATCTGAATTCCATATAAGCGCCAAAACTCCTGCCTGGCCATGCAAGTTCCTCATAAAATTTCTTGTAAGGACTGCACCGCCTTATAAAAAAATCCCTGCACCCTCAACGACGATGCAGAGATTCTCATTACATTTTTATCATACTTCCTGAATGATTGGCAATATCATAGGACGACGACGGGTCTTCTCAAACAGATAACGGCCCAACGCATCGCGGACATTGGCTTTGATAGCCGCCCATTCCTTGACGCCCTCTTCTTCACAACGCTCCAAAGCCTGCTCAACCCGGGCACGGGCCTCATCCATAAGTGCTTCTGATTCACGCACATAGACAAAACCTCTGGACACAATATCGGGGCCGCCTACTACGGTATTGGACGCTCTGTCCATAGCCACCACAATGATCAGGATACCATCCTGGGATAACTGGCGGCGATCGCGTAAGACGATATTGCCCACATCGCCGACACCCAATCCGTCTACCATAACCATGCCAGCAGTAACCTTACCAGCTACCTGCCCCTTGTCACGGGAAAATTCGAACACATAGCCGTTCTCACCCAAGAAGATATGGTCTTTCGGCATGCCCAGCTCCTGTGCCAGCTTCGCATGCTGTACCAAATGATGGTATTCACCATGCACCGGAATAAAGAACTTCGGACGCACCAGATTGTGCATGAGTTTCAATTCCTCCCGGCTGGCATGACCGGATACATGGACTTCCTTATCCCGGCCATAGATCACATTAGCGCCAAGACGCATAAGATTATCGATGGTCTTGGATACCAATTTTTCATTGCCGGGAATCGGCGTTGCCGAAATGATAACCGTATCATCCGGAACGATCGTGACTTTGCGGTGATCCGACAACGCCATGCGAGTCAGCGCTGACATAGGCTCACCCTGACTGCCAGTAGTGACAATAACGATTTGTTCCGGGCGATAGTTATTGATTTCATCAATATCAATTATAGTTCCTTCCGGAGCGGTAATATAACCAAGCTCCAACGATATCGTCACTACATTGACCATGCTGCGTCCCAGAATTGCCACCTTGCGCTTATAGCGTATCGCCGTGTCAATGACCTGCTGGATACGATGCACATTGGAAGAGAATGTAGCCACAATGATGCGGCTGCGTGCACCATGAAATGCCTTGTCAAAGGATGCACCCACCGTGCTCTCACTAGGGGTATGACCGGCCCGTTCGGCATTGGTGGAATCAGCCATCATCAGCAGGACCCCTTTATTCCCCAATTCCGAGAAACGGCGGAAATCCGTCATTTTCCCGTCAATCGGCGTATAATCCAGCTTGAAGTCTCCCGTATGGACAATCATGCCCACCGGAGTCTTGATGGATAAGCCTACCGCATCAGGTATAGAATGGTTCACGCGAATAAATCCCACGCTGAAGCAACCAACATTGATAATGTCCCCTTGCATTACCGAATGAAGATTGCTGGAATCCACTCCATTTTCCTTGAGACGACCTTCCAAAATCCCCAGCGTCAAACGGGTGCCGTAAACCGGCACATTGAGCTGCTTCAGGACATAGGGCAGGGCACCGATATGATCCTCGTGTCCATGAGTCAGGACAATCGCTTTGATCATCTCGCGATTTTCCAAAAGATAGCTTATATCAGGGATTACCAGATCCACGCCAAGCATATCTTCCTCGGGAAACATGAGTCCGGAATCAATTACCAGGATCTCGTCCTCTACCCGGACGACCGTCATGTTTTTCCCAATTTCCCCTAGTCCGCCCAAGGGAATAATCTGTAGTTTTTGTGCTTTTGCCAAAAATTACACCTCCATAATTCAGTTGTCTTCTTGCTCTTTATTGCATTTTTATTTCATTGCGTCTGCGCAATCAAAGTCCGAACAATTCATTCCTTACTATTTTATCATCCTAAATGTCATAATGCAATGAAAAAAAGGGACATTTCCCGCCTCAAGACGAAAAATGCCCCTTATATTTGACGATTATGCCCTTACATTTCCGGCCTTACCCCGGTTTTACCCGTGAACTTATGATAAGAAGCCCCTTTGCGGCGGCCCATGAGTTCATCCAGCAACTGATCAGGCGTCAGCTTGTGATAAGCCAGCAGCACCAGGCAGTGATACCAGAGATCACCCATTTCATAGAGCACTTCCTTGCTCTTGTTGTTCTTGGAAGCAATGACGGTTTCTACAGCTTCCTCGCCCACCTTCTTGAGTATCTTATCCTGTCCCTTTTCAAAGAGATAATTCGTATAGGAACCTTCCACCGGATTAAGCTGCCGATCCTGGATCACATTGTACAGATCATTCAGCACAGTAGTCAGAGAAGTCTCTTCCTCCGGTTCAACCACCATCAGGCCTTTTTCCTTCTCCTCCACCAGCTTGCGGCCACTGAAGCAGGTATATGTACCGGTGTGGCAGGCCACGCCGGTCTGATGTACCCGGATCAGCAGGGTATCGCCATCGCAGTCATAGGAAATCTCCCGTACCTTCTGTTTGTTACCGGACTCTTCACCCTTGTTCCATAAACGCTGGCGGCTGCGGCTGTAGAACCAGGTATAGCCGGTCTCAATGGTTTTCTGCAGGGATGCAGCATTCATATAGGCCAACATCAGTACCTGACCATTCTCTTCCTGTACGATTGCCGGAACCAAGCCGTTCTCATCAAAATTAATCATGGAAATGTCAATTTCATTCATCAGAATCTTACCTCCACGCCCCGTGATTTTAGATATTCTTTAACCTGACGCACCGTAAACTGGCCATAGTGGAACACAGAAGCAGCCAGGACTGCATCCGCTTTCCCCTCTGTCAGCACATCATAAAAATGCTCCAGTTTGCCTGCACCGCCGGAAGCGATAACCGGGACATCCACCGCTTCCGAAACAGCTCTTGTCAGAGCTATATCATAACCATCCTTCGTACCGTCAGCATCCATACTGGTCAGGAGAATCTCCCCCGCACCTAAGGCCACGGCTTTCTTTATCCATTCCAGACAATCCAGTCCCGTAGGCGTACGGCCGCCATTCACAAAAACTTCCCATTTTCCCTCGCCGCTGCGGCGGGCATCCACCGCCAGCACGATACACTGACGGCCAAATTTTTCTGCCCCCTCACGAATCAGTTCAGGATTCTTGATAGCCGCCGTATTCACGGAAACCTTGTCGGCACCAGCCTTCAGCATCCGGCGCATATCCTCCACCGTGCGGATACCGCCGCCTACGGTAAAGGGAATGAAAACCTGGCTGGCACAATCCCGGGCCACCTGCACGATGGTATCCCGCTTGTCACTGGAAGCCGTAATATCCAGAAACACCAATTCATCGGCCCGCTCTTTGTCATAACGAGCTGCCAGCTCCACCGGATCACCGGCATCCCGCAGCCCCACAAAATTCGTACCCTTGACCACGCGTCCATCTTTGACATCCAGACATGGAATAATCCTCTTTGTATAAGTAGATGTACTCATATAGTTAAATCCTCATACAGCATTTACACTCAACATCTACTATTCTACAATAAACAGCTTTAGTTTACAAGTTTACCAACATGCACACGAAAAATAAAAACCAATATGCAGAAATTTTCACATATTTCTATTTAAATTATACTCACCATAGACATCCTTGTCAAACCATCTGCGCTCCCCTTTGACTTGTCTGCGGATATAGCGTATTATTGAAGAGAAATGCTGAAATATAGGAGTGAATACCTTGTTGAAAATCACCATGGCCCAGATGGAAGTCATCCCTGGGCATCCCGATAAAAACACCGCCACCATGCTGCGCATGATTGAACAGGCAAAAGAAGAACAATCTGATATCATCATCTTCCCGGAAATGGCTGTTCCCGGCTACCTGCTTGGGGATACCTGGGAACAGAGCAGTTTTCTTGCCGACTGTGAACACTACGGCCGGGAAATCATTGCTGCAGCACAGGACATCACCGTCATGTTCGGCAACATCGCCATGGACTGGGAAAAGACCAATAACGATGGCCGGGTACGCAAATATAACGCCTTCTTCACGGCTCAGAATGGCCAGCTGATCACACCTGCGGGGCAGGATTATCCATATGTGATAAAAACCCTGATGCCCAACTACCGGGAATTTGACGATACACGTCATTTCTACAGTCTGCAGCAGCTGGCTCTGGAACAGGGCAAAAGCCCCGCTGAACTGATTGCCCCCGTCAACATCACCATCAAAGGAAAGGAATACAGCGTTGGCTGCCTGCTCTGCGAAGATGGCTGGAGTGATAACTATGCCTTAGAACCCTTTGAGATATTGCTGGAAAATGGCAGCATTGATTTCTTTGTCAATATTTCCGCCTCCCCCTATACACTGGGCAAAAACGGCAAGCGCAACCGCGTTTTCGGCGAACAAGCAGCGCGGGCAGGCAAGCCGCTCTTCTATGTCAATGCCATCGGCCTGCAGAACAACGGCAAGACCGTCTACACCTTCGACGGCGCCAGCACGGCTTACAATAGCAAAGGCGATGTCTGTGCCATGAGCGAGGAATATAAGGAAGAACTCACCATCGTGGACCTGACAGAACTGGAACAGCTGCCGGCCCTGTCCGAGGATAAGGAACCAGATATTGCCCATATCTATCGAGCCTTGCACTACGGCGTGGGCCACTTCCTGAAAAATATCCACATGAGGAAAGTGGTCATCGGCATCTCCGGTGGCATCGACTCTGCCGTTGCCGCGGCCCTCTATGCCAAAATCGTAGGGCCGGAAAACCTGCTGCTCGTCAATATGCCCAGCGTCTTCAACTCTGCTACGACCAAAGGGCTCAGCAAGCAGCTGGCCGATAATCTTGGCTGTCAATATGCCGTAGTTCCCATCCAGCACTCCGTTGACCATACGGTGGAACAGCTTTCCACTACCCCCATCACCGATCTGACCGATGGTTCTACGCAGAACCTTACGGTGTCTTCCTTCGTCACCGAGAACATCCAGGCCCGTGACCGCAGTGCCCGAGTGCTGGCAGGTGCCGCAGCTGCTTTTGGCGGTGGCTTCACCTGCAATGCGAATAAAGCCGAGACCACCGTTGGGTACTCGACGCTATACGGTGACCAGTCTGGCTTCCTCGCCGCTTTGGCTGACCTTTGGAAACATCAGGTCTACGCATTGGCCCATTATATGAACGATGTGATCTATGGCCGGGAAGTCGTGCCGCAGGGCATCATCGACATCGTGCCCAGCGCCGAACTCTCCTCGGCCCAGAATGTCGATGAAGGCAAGGGCGATCCGCTGAAATATCCCTACCACGATTACCTCTTCCGTTCCTTTATCGAACGCTGGCAGAAGGCCGCACCGGAAGATATCCTCGAATGGTATGCTGCCGGCACGCTGGAAGAGCATCTCGGCTGTGAAGCAGGCCTGGTCAAAAAATACTTCCCCACAGCCCAGGAATTCATCGCTGATCTGGAGCGCTGGTGGAACCTCTTCACGGGCATGGCCGTAGCTAAGCGCATCCAGGCGCCGCCGATTCTCGCCATCAGCCGCCGTGCCTACGGCTTTGACCATCGCGAAGCCCAGAACGGCCCTTACTATACGTTGAAATACCGGCAACTGAAAGAAAAATTATTACAGGCATGATAAAAAGACTGTGCAAGGTGTATATCACTTATGCACAGTCTTTTTTCACCTCGATTCATATAGAAAGTGCATCCATGGTATTTAATAACGGCATAATCACAGCCAGCACCAAAAAGAACACCAGTCCGCCGACGATAAAGATGGCCACCGGCTCTGCTAAGGCCTGCAGGCGGGCGGATTCATTTTCGGCCTGTACCTGACAGAAAGCCGCAGCCTTGGCCAACATCACTTCCAGTTTTCCAGCTTCCTCTCCGGCCTCCAGCATTTCGACCAGGATAGCCGGAAAGACCGGACAGCTGATAAGCGCAGCCATCAAAGCACTGCCCTGCTCCACCTTCGCCTGCACCTGCAATAATTCCCGTTCCAAATAGCGATTCCCGGCTACAGGCGCCGCCAGCCTGATAGCCTGATGCAAAGGAAGCCCCTGTTCCAGAACCATTCCCAGAGTCCCCAGAAGCAACGACCATGCCGAATTCCGCGCCAAAGCCCCCACCATCGGCAAATACAGCACCAATTGATGATAACGATAAATAACGGGCGCCTGCCGGGCCAGCAGCAATAACCCCAAAACCAATACAATGCCCCCGGCCATTGCATCTCCCCCATGAACCTGCAAGAAATCCGCCAATGACAGCAGCACTCGGGTGGGCCAGGGCAATTCTGCCTGCAGATTCTGCAGCATAGATGCAAAAGCCGGCAGGATAAACACCGCCATGAAAATGAGCATGCCCAGCGCCGTCAGTCCGAGAATAGCCGGATAAAGAAGCACCGACTTCAACTGTTCCCGGGCCGTTACGACCTGTGCCAAAAAATCCGCCAACCGGCTGAACACAGCCTCCAAGGTGCCAGCCTGTTCCCCGGCGGCCACCAACTGAACAATCCGCGGGGAAAAATTACCACTCGCCTCCATAGCCGTCGCCAAAGATTTGCCCTGCAGTACCTGCTGATAAAGGCCATTCAACAGGCGGGAATAACGCTCCCCGCGTCTTCCTGCCAACAAAGCTTTGAGCCCCTCATGAACCGGAATCCCGGCACTCAGGAGCACAGCCAGCTGACGGCAGAAAAGCGCAATCTGCATATCATCCACCTTGCGGGTCATCAGATACTGACACCAATCCTTCCTGCCTGCCGCTTCTTTCTCATCTTCCGCCCGCAAGAGTGCCGTAATCCAAAGCCCCTGCCGTTTGATTTTCCGGGCAGCTTCCTGACGGCTCGGTGCCGAGACCGTCCCCTTGAAAATCTGCCCTTGACGATTACTGGCTTCATAACGATAATTCATAAAGCACCTCCAGCTGCCTGCAACTGAGCATTCAAACCTGCCCAGGTTGCAGCATCAAGCCGTCCTTCCAGCTGCAACTTCCGCGCTGCTGCCGAAAAGGGCTGCATCCCCTGATTTTGGCTGCTGAGCATCACCGAAGCCAGCTGACTGTATTTTCCCTGACGAATCAGACTCTTGACAGAGGAACCAGACAACAGCACTTCCGACAAAGCCACCCGGCCACCATCAGCCGCCGACAGCAATCGTTGAGCAAATATTCCTCTGAGAACCTCGGCCAGCAGGGAGCGCACACCATCACGCTCTTCCTGAGGGAACATTCCTTCCACACGCAGGATGGCATCCGCAGCACAGCCACTATGCAACGTCCCTAACACCAACATTCCCGCTGACGCCGCCATAAGTGCAACAGACATCGTATCACGGTCACGGATTTCCCCCACCAGGACCACATCCGGCATCTCCCGCAAAGCCCCCCGCAGTGCCGCGGCGAAATCATGAAAATCCTGACCTGCTTCCCGCTGGCTGATAAAACACTTATCCGGCGTAAATACATACTCAATGGGATCTTCCAAGGTGATGATATGATACGCTTTCTCCCGATTAAGCTCCTCAATGAAGGCGGCCAGGGTCGTGGTCTTGCCAGAACCAGTCCTACCGGTGACCAGCACCAGCCCCTGATCAAATTCCTTTATCTTCTGCCAGGCCTTGGGCGCCCCCAGCTCCGCCAGGCTCGGAATCCTCTCCGGCAGCAGACGGATAGCAAGGGCAAGCCAGCCCTGCTGGTAGTAGGCATTGACCCGGAACCGACGTCCCACAAAGGTCCATGAAAGGTCGATATCCCGCTCATGTGCCAGACGTTCCCGTTGGGCATCATTCAGGATGACTGAGCAAAGTTCCGACATGAAGGACTCTGTCAATTGGCCACCACCCATAGATTGCAGAATACCATCACACCGCATATGCGGACATTGCCCTACTGTCAGATGTATATCTGAAGCCTCAGTTTCTATGGCCGTGCTTATTAAGGTCTGCCAAGTCACACCATCGCACATATCATCACCTCATGCTTTCTTATATCTGACTATCATTCTTCTATATCAATATTCTAAAACCTTCATTTGTAAAAAAAATTCTATATTAAAAAGCACCTTCACTTAAGTGAAGATGCTTTTTACCGTTATTATTAGACTAACCTGCTCCTAAAATCATAAAGTTAATTTTAGTATTAAAGAATACCTGCTTTTGCCATTTTAAATGAATCTAATGCCGTTATATAGCACTGTTCGGTTTTACCAACCTTCTGTGGATCAAAATCGCATGTCTCGAGCATACCTTTGTATCTACCGACAATCCTTTCCATGTTCGTTTCAATAAAATTCCATGGATTTTCTGACCACTGAATCTTAATTTCGCCATTCACCTCTACACGATCCATAATTGCTTGGAAGCCGTAGATCAATGGCATTATGAAACCTTCCGGAGTCACATTATCATCAATGTCTATCGACTCTCCGCTAAATGGTTTCTTTTTCGTCTTGATACGGTCACCTTTTTTGTTAAGATTCTTAGCCTTTACGGCAGTAATACCTCCAAATTTGCCACCATTACGATTATAGTAATCACCAAATGATACATACAATTTATCGTAGATAGCTGGAAGATCAGCAGCAACCTCAAAAGCAGATTTCACTTCATTATTTGATAAAATCTTGGTATAATTATCCCCTGAATGAACAGTCACATCTGGTGAACTCATCAGTTTTTCAAACTGGGACATGCATATTCCTTTTGAACTATAGATATTAGTTACATTCAAATTAGCAGGAGAGATTATTTTTTCTGAATCTTCCGACTCTCGAACTGGATCGACAAGTTTTAAAGGAATCCACGATAAAGCTACAATACGATCAGCTTTTACAGCTCCACCATCATTTGTTTTCCACTCAATGCGAGCAGCAATCTTCGGGTATTTCTGTTTTACAACCGCCTTTAAATCATCAAAATAACCATATTGATTAACTTTTGCCGAAAGTTGCAATTCTGCATTATTATTACGGGATTCACATATTTCTATCAAATGATCCTTGAATAAACGTACGCAACGTTCATCATCCGATTCAGTAGGAATATGGATCTCTACAGGAATCATATAATCCAAATGTGGCTTTTTCATTTTAGAATCTGCTTCTATATATTCGGCAATCTTGTCTTTATAGTTATTCCAAACAGACTTAAACTCATTCCACGTTTTAACTTTACATGGAATCCTCTCATCATTATAATCATAAGCAGCTCTTAATATATCCAACCCAATTGCCAAAGTATTATGCCCACCATCAAGAATACCTTCAATCGATGGATCATCAATAGAAATACGAATTCTATTACGTTCTAACATCGTATAGTTAGAAGTTGCCAATAATACACCTTTAGACTTAAAAGGAAAAAGATGCGGAGAATTCGAAATCGTATCCTGAATAGCATCCGTCACAGCACAAATCTTTGATGCACGAGGATTAGCTTCAAGATCAAGATGTGAAATTATCTTTTCAAAATCTCTTGCCTTTATGTTACCCATGATCTTAGTTATCGTATCAGTTGATAACTGACCAAAATTCCCCTCGATCCTAATGATAAATTCTTTTTTCTCCATTACCATGATTAATTACCCCTTTCATTTTCTCTGGAAGATATAGGAGTACAAAAAAAGACCAACACATCGTTGATCCTGAAAGTGCATTAATAAATACACCTATATTCATAAATACTCCCAAGATCTATCCAGATTCCAATGCCATCAAGATATCTCTTCGATCATCCGATCCCTAAGATATCCCCCTTTGCTTATCCAAGCTAAAATACAACGATTATCCAATCGCCATAGCTATTATATATTATTGTTTTCTATTTGTCAAGCAAGAATATTATCTCACTATGTAGTGTAATGCTCTCAGTATATTTCCTTATAAGAAGATCACCTGGCTTGAAACCATGCGCTACTAGTCGTTAATAACTACATTTCTTGACAACCTTCATTATCTGTTTGTCTGCCCAGCCAGTAACATCTTTGACAAATTCAACATCCATGCCTTTTTTCCAAAGGTTCTTTTTTCATTTCTACAGTCTTGTTTTCTTCCCCTTGCACAATGCCATGCGCCATTCCACGCTCATAAATACCTTCGCTCAAGTTGCACACAGTTCTCAACACCTCTTTCATTTCGACGCTGACTTCAATATCAAACTTCTTCCTAATAATCTCACTTTTTTCTTCAGCAGTCTTAATTATTGCCTGTAATATAACCTGCAACATGTACAGCATCCTATTCCGCACAGATCCTGTAGCAAAGTAGGCCATCACTATGTTGAGCAGATCATAATTCTCCTGTGGCTACTTGTATTTGCCAACCAGGTAGCGCTCCGCCATGCGCTAGTGATTTATGACACTCCTGTCCGTATGAGACTCCGTGCAAATCCATATAGTATTATACCTTCTTGACATCGCTATAGTACGAGCCCGTGAATTCTGTTTCCTTCTGTGCCGAAATCATCCTGCTACCGTAGAAAACTCCCCTCCTCTTGAGTATATATCTAAGGGTTGACTCTGAGAATGTTGTCTACGCCTCAAAATTTATTATGAAGAGCAGGCGCTCACCTGTTCCCGACATGACTCGACTCCTTCCTCTTGGTTGAATTATACCATAATTGCCTAGAACCATAAAGTCTCAGGACCACTTACAAAGATTACACCCCAAAGAAAAAAGCCCCGAAGCCCTTATATTACAAGGCTTCGAGGCACTTCGTACGTTTGTATCATATCTTTGGTGCTGATTTCTTCCAAGGTGATGATATGCCTTCTCCTGGTTGAGCTCCTCAATAAATGCCGCCAAAGTCGTGGTTTTGCCCGACCCTGTCCGCCCGCAGACCAGGATCAGCCCCTGATCCAGCTCCTTCATCTTCTGCCATGCCTGCGGCGCACCGATTCCTGCAAGGCTCGGAATCCTCTCCGGCAGCAGGCGGAGAGTAAGGGCCGGATAGCCTTGCTGGCGATAAGCATTGACGCGGAAGCGCCGACCAGCATACGTCCAGGAAAAATCGATGTCACACACCCTTGCCAGCCATTCCCGCTGGATATCACTCATCATGACCGAACATAACCCTGACATAAACGCCTCCGTCAATGGGCGGCTGTCCACGATCTGCAAGATCCCGTCACATCGCATATGCGGCCGCTGGCCAACGGTCAGATGGATATCGGACGCTTCACTTTCGATTGCCCTGCTGATAAGTTCTTGCCAATCGGCATCATCATCCATAACCTGTCACCTCATGGTCTCTCCATATATAAGTGAACGTATCCCCGCCTATAGAGGCGGGAGCTTCCTGCCTCAACGAGAACAGCACTGCATACTCCGAAGAGTTGCGGCGACTTATACTCTCTCCACAGGCGTAGATTCCCGTGCGACCCACGGTATTTTATGAGTTACGTCAGGCAGATATCCGCCTAGCTTCTTCTCGAATGTTTATTGCGGCGTTCTTGTCACGGTTATGGTGACTACCACACTTAGGGCAATCCCACTCCCGCACTGATAAGTCTCTGGTTTCATTATTTTGGTAGCCGCAAACATGGCACAACTGGCTGCTGGGATACCATTTGTCTATCTTGACAAGCTGTTTCCCTTGCCATGCAAGTTTATATTCCAGCATATTCGTGAACATATTC
>NZ_FRBC01000009.1 GCF_900142515.1 Pseudoselenomonas ruminantium
GATTTTGGCAATTGGCACGAACTCGGTTCTCCTGTAACAAGAACATCGATGTGCTTGCACCTTACAGCAAAGGCGTAGTGGTCTTTACGTGCGTATCTTTGGGTGGCGGTGGGGATGCTTTTTCGCCGACGGAACGACTGCCTGAACGAAGTGAAGGCTGGCCCGCAAACAGCATTTGCTGGAAGCTTCGTTGATTGGAGCGCCGTTGGCCTGCCCGGCGCAGGTAGCTGGAAGATGCGTAATTCTGCTGGCGGGTCATTTAGTGGAGCGGCGAAAAAGTATTCCCACCGCCGCCCCACTGAGCTGTAACAAATTTTATTCAGGCTCGCATTGATAAACTGCAATTTATCTGTGTGGATGTTTGAGGGAAATAACTTGAAATTTTGACAAAAAAATAGTACACTTATATTTACTAATTGCCCTTTGCCTGTTACAATCAAAGGGTGGAAAAAATTAGTGTTTTTTGAGTGAGAGGAGGCACGTTGGATGCGGGTTTTGGAAGCTGTGGGCGCCTGGGTTTTGGCGCGGCTGGCAGAATTTGGCACCATCGTGCTTCTTTATCGTGAGACCATACAGGAGCTTTTCCGGCGGCCCCGTTACGGGCATATCCTGACGCAGATGAGCCATCTGGGCGTGGATTCCCTGCTGATTGTGAGCCTGACCCTGCTGTTTACCGGTGCGGTCTTTGCCTTGCAGACGGCGGATATATTGATTCAATTTGGAGCCCAGGGCACCGTTGGCGGGATTATTTCCATTGCCATCGGGCGTGAGTTGGGACCGGTACTGGTGGGGGTGGTCTGTGCCGGACGGGTGGGAGCTGCCATTACAGCAGAGATTTCCACCATGAAAGTAACCGAGCAGATCGATGCCTTGCGGGTGATGGCGGTGAATCCCGTCAATTACCTGATCGTGCCGCGGATGCTGGCCTGCATGATGGTGGTGCCGCTGCTGACCGTCTTTGGCGATGTCATTGGCGTGCTGGGTGGTTATCTGGTGGCGGTGTTTTATTCCGGCATCAGCTCGTATAGTTACATCAACTCCATCCATATTTTCGCCGAGGCCTTTGATCTTACCGGCGGTATGATCAAGGCAATTTTCTTTGGCAACGTCATCGCTGTGCTGGGCTGTTATTACGGTCTGCACTGCCCGGCGGGCGCTGAGGGGGTAGGTAAGGCCACCACCCGTACGGTGGTGACCTCCATCATCGTGATCTTCATCCTGAATGCCCTGCTGACGTTTATCTTATATTGATTTTACTGAGGTGTACCGATGATCCGGCTGTCCCATGTTAGTAAGATTTATGATGGCAATTATGCCCTGCATGATATCAATATGGAAATCAAAACCGGGGAAACCCTGGCGATAATCGGCGGTTCCGGTTCCGGCAAGAGCACGCTGCTGCAGCTCCTGGTGGGGCTGATCCGTCCCGACGAGGGTGAGATCTATATCGGTGAGCGGGAGATCAGCCGGCTTTCGGAAAAAGAGATGGACAAGGTACGGCTCCATATGGGCATGGTCTTCCAGTATTCGGCGCTCTTTGACTCGATGACTGTGGGTGAGAACGTGGCCTTTGGCCTGCGGGAGCACAGGCATCTGCCGGAAAAAGAGATCCGGCGGATCGTCCGTGAGAAGCTGGAACTGGTAGGCCTGCCCGGCGTGGAAGCGAAGATGCCTGGAGAGCTCTCTGGCGGCATGAAGAAGCGCGTGAGCCTGGCCCGGGCCATCGCCATCGAGCCGGAGACCATCTTCTATGATGAGCCGAGTTCCGGGCTGGATCCTTTGACCACGGCGAAGATTGACGAACTTATCGTGGACATGCAACGGAAATTAGGAGTGACCTCTGTGGTGGTCACCCATGATATGGCCAGTGCCTGCCGCATTGCCGACAGGATCGCTATGGTCTATGAAGGCGAGCTTATCGCCGTGGATACGGTGGAGCGCTTCCAACAGATTCAGGATGAACGGGTGCAGGCCTTTTTCAGGACCCTGCATACGCGGAAGGCAAAAAAGGAGGAACAGCGGGCATGAATGTAGAAGCGAAGGTAGGAGCCTTTACGTTAGCGGGCCTGGCATTGCTCGCCGGCGTGGTGATCATGCTGAGCGGTTTCAAGCTGGGCGGGGATAAGGGCTATACGGTCTATGCCGGCTTCAAACAGGTTACCGGCGTGGAACCGCAGTCTCTCGTACGGCTGTCCGGTGTGCCCATCGGCAAGGTCAAGTCCGTGGAAAATGATGGCAGGGGGGTCACCGTGACCATGCAGATCAACGAGGGGGTACAGATTCCCAAAGGATCGCAGGTGGGAATCGGTTCTTCTGGCATCATGAGCGACAAATACATCAATATCACGCCTGCCGATAGCGCCAATGGCTATCTGTCCGAAGGAGATTACCTCACCGGCACGGATGAGGCCGGCATGGACGAGATGTTCCAGAATGCCAACAAGATCATGATACAGGCGCAGGAACTCCTGACCAGCATGAACAACATCATCGGCAATGGGGATTTCCAGTCCTCCATCGTCCAGATGGCTGTGAATATGCGGGATGCCACTGCGCACCTGAATGGCATGATGGCAGCCTTTGATGCGATGCTGCAGGCCAATCAGGGCAATATCAATCAGATCCTGACGAACATGAATGCCATTACGGGCAGCCTGAACCGCACCATGAATTCCGTGGAAGCGATGGTAAGCAATCTGGCGACGGTGGGCGCTGACCCGCAGACCGCTGAAAATTTGCGGCTGACGCTGGAGAATATCACCCAGACCAGTGAGAAGGTGCGGCTGATTTCGGAAGACATCGCCAAGGTGACGCATGACGAAAAGACCGTGGAAGATGTCAAGGCCACGATCCACAATGCCCGGGAGATCACTGAGAAAGCCCAGCGGGCCAAGAAGAAACTGGAATCCATCCGGACCTCCGGGGAGATGTCGGTTCTCTACAGTGGTGGAGCCCATGACTGGGATACGAATTTTTCCTTTACGGCCGGCAATGATAACGGTGCATTCCTGAACGTGGGCCTGGAGGACGCCGGTGAATCCAATCGCGTGGATTTTCAGGTGGGCAAGCGCCGTGGGAATCTGGCCGCGCGGGCCGGGGTCATCCATGGTGATGCCGGCGTGGGCCTCGATGCGTATGCGGGCCAGAACTTCAAGTTCTCTGCCGATGCCTACAATCTCGATGATGTGGATGTGCGTCTGGGCGCACAGTGGCGCCTGAAGGACGATACCTGGCTGATGGGGCAGTGGCAGAACGTCAACGACCGTGACCGTCGTGCCGCTTATTTGGGAATCAAGCAGGCCTTTTGAGGCTGAACGATAGATTAACCTTTGCTGAGGAGGAATTATAATGAATAAATTGCGTTTCTATAAAAAACTGACTGCTCTTGTCTTGGGCGGTCTCATGACTTTTTCCGTCGGTTCTGCGGACGCGGCCAACCGCGTGCAGCTGAATCTGGATGATGCCGTGCAGATGGCGCTCGAGAACAACCGCAGTGTGAAACAGGCACTGGCCGGGGTGGATGCTGCCAAATGGAACCTGTCCAACTATCGCCGCCAGACCGGTGTGACGCTGTCGCTGTCTTCCGGCTACAACCGGGTCAATGATACGCTGGCGCTTAACCACGGAGGGGATAATTCTTATTTCACCAACAGTGCTTCTGCGTCCATTCCCCTTTACAATTTCTCCCTGCGCAGCGGCATTGATTCCGCCGGCTATGGGGTGAATGCGGCTGACGTGACGCTGGAGAACACCAAGCAGGCTGTGCGCTATCAGGCTACGGCAGCTTATTACAACATCCTGAACTACCAGAATCAGATCAAGGTGCAGGAAGATACCGTCCGGGCTTATCAGGAACACCTCGACAACGTAAATGCCCAGTACCGTGTGGGCACCGTTGCCAAGTCGGATGTGCTGTCTTCGAGCGTCAACCTGGCCAATGCCCAGCAGTCTCTGGTCAGTGCGCAGAACAACTATGATATCGCCGTGGCGACGCTCAATAACCTCATTGGCCTGCCCACGGATACGATGCTGGAGATCAAAGATGAATTGCAGCATCCCAGCTATAAATTCGAACTCAGCGATTGCACGAACTATGCGCTGCAGAACCGTGCAGATGGGGCTGCCGCTTACTATACGGTGAAACAGGCTGAAGCGGGCATCAACAGCGCCAAGGCCGGCTGGTATCCGACGGTGTCGGCTTCGGCTTCGAAGGCCATAGAGGGCAAGCGGGAATTCCGCGCGGATCACAGCAATGCCTGGACGATCGGTGCTACCGCCAACTGGAATGTCTTCGACAATGGCGTGACTTCTGCCAGCGTCCATAGTGCGGAAGCCTCGCTGATCAAGGCACAGGAAGCGCTGAAGGCACAGGATGAGACCATCCAGCTCGATGTGCGCACGGCACTGCTCAATCTGGAAGCGGCAGAGAAGAATATCAGCACCGCGGAGAAGGCTGTGGCCCAGGCGCAGGAAGACCTCAAGATCGCCAATGTGCGCTATGCTGCCGGTGTGGGCACCAACCTGGACGTCATGGACGCCACGGAGAAGATGACGCTGGCCAGCACGAATTACAATGCGGCGCTCTACAGCTACAACGTCAATAAGGCAGCGCTCGATAAGGCAATGGGCGTGCCAGTGGATATTGATGTGGCCAAATACAAGGCCTCCCAGATAGAAGGCAATAAGTATAAGCAGGCTCGGGAAGATGCCAAGCTCAAGGACAATCCGGTACTGGAACTCACACCGGAAGCCATCCAGGCATCCAAGGCTGAAGTGAAGGCCATGCGGGAAAAGGAACTGGCAGCCCGCAAGGCGGCTAAGGCAGCCAAAGCCGAGAAGAAGAACCAGAACAAGAAGGCCAATAAGAAGGATAAGCCTGCCGCTGCACCGGAAAGTGCACCGGCAGAGAGCAGCACATCTGCGCCGGCACCGGAGAAACCGGCCAGCACGGCAGATGTGGCTGGTGAGATGGCAAACTGACAGCGGATTGAAAAATACATGCCTATGAAGGGCTATTGGGGAGAATGAAATGAAGGGGAAAACATGGATGATAGGAGGTGTGTTTACCGCTGTCGTAGCGGTCAGCACTCTCTGGTACTATGTGCAGACGAATAACTTCATGCAACAGGCTGGTGAGCAGGTTGCTGCACTGGCTACCCAGGCCCTGGGAACACAGGTGGATATTGGCAGGATTGAAGTGGACTCGCTTCATGAATTGAAACTGCATGATCTGGCTATTTATGACAAGCAGGCGGAGCTCATAGCCCGTGCCGATTCGGCACGGGTTAGCTATCGCCTGCTTTCTGCGCTTTCAACGCCTGCTGATGCCATCAGTGAGATTGCCGTCAGCGGCGTGGATGCACAGCTGACCGAGCGCAGTGATGGCACCTGGAATGTGGAGGATCTGATCTCCCAGGAAAAATCCTCCCAGGAATTCCATGGCCGGATCAAGGTGGACGATGCCAGGATCAATGTGCGCCGCCAAGGACAGGAACTGGCCCTGACGGATGTGGCCGCCTCGGTGGATTGCGCGGACTTCCCCGTTTACAAGGCTGATTTTGCCGCCAAGAATCAGGGGACGGCTGTAGCGGGCAATGCGGTTATTTCCGATACCCGCCAGATCCTGAATGCCAAGGTATCCGGACTGGATATCGAGAAGTATCTGCCGCTGGTTCCTGCCGGGCTTATTCCAGAGAATGTGGAGATTCAGGAAGGCCGGCTGCCGCAGGCAGAGATTCACGCTTATCGGCGGGATGGGGATCTTTTCGTCAGCGGTGAGGGGGATCTGGCAGATGGCAAGGTGCAGGTGGATGGAACCACGATTGAGGCTATCCAGGCGCATGCCAGCTTCACCAATGAGGAAATCCTCCTGAGCGCGCAGGCCGAAGCTGCCGGGCAGCAGGCTAAGGTGCATGGCAAGATCAAAAATCTGACCACCCGGCCCTATCTGGACCTGGAAGCGGAATCGGAGTCCTTCGATCCCAGCATGATCTTGACGAATATTCCCTACAGCGGTGCGGCCCGCTTCGCGGTCAAGGTGACCGGGGACATCAAAGACCCCAGTGTGGATGGCAGCGTGGAAGTGCCGCAGGGCCAGGCTGCGGGCATCGCTTTTTCCGGGGCGCGGGCGAATGTACGCTATCAGGACAAGAACGTCTTTGTGCGGAATTTCTCTGCTCAGCTCTGCGGAGGCAAGGCCAGTGGTGAGGCCGTGCTCTCCACGGAGAACCTGGGGTACACGGTCCATCTGAAGGCCGATGATATCGATGCTGCCCAGGGGGCAGCGTTTGTACCGGAACTGGCCGGAGTCAGCGGGCGGGTGTCGGTTGACATCGGCGGCAATGGCACGGGCACGGATTTGAGCACCCTGCAGCTTTATGGCACGGCAGCGGTGAAGAATGCTGCTTATCAGGGCTTTACCATCGACCGGGCGAGCACGTCCTTCTATCTGGCCGATGACGATCTGATCGTGGACTATTTGAGCGTCAATATGCCCAATCACAGCAGTCTGGGATTGGAAGGCTCGATCCGGGACATGCGCGGGCGTGCTCAGCTGGATCTGGCTTTCTATGGCGGTCATGTCGACCTTTCCCTGCTGCAGAATCTGGACCCGCGGCTGGAGCTTTCGGGCCTCTCGGATTTCAAGGGCACCGTTCATGGTGATAAGGCCAATCCGCAGGTGGAAATCAAGTTCTCCGGGCTTAAAGGCTCGATCTTCAAGCAGCCCTTTGACAGCCTGAAATTCAAGGCCAGCGGCAGTCTGGACGGCGTGGGCATCGATGATTTCCTCATGGAGAAGGGCGGCAAAGAGGTATGGCGTGCTGCTGGTTCTGTGGGCTTCACGGGCGAGAAGAAGGTCAATCTCCAGCTCGATACCATGGGGGCCCGCATGGAAGATATCGCTGCCCTGATCGCGCCCGACCAGCCCATCACGGGTAATGTGGACAACATCATCAAGGTGACAGGAACGCTGGACAACCCGCAGGCTGTGGGATACATCCACTTCTATCGGGGCAGTTATCATGGCGTGCTGCTCTCCGGTATGGATGGTGACTATTTCCTGGAGAATGGCCGGCTGCGCCTGCAGGATTTCCATGCCTATTCCCCGATGATCGACATGGTGCTCAACGGGACCATAACCACGGATAATCAGGCGCTGGATATGGAAGTGGTGGCCAAGGATATCGACCTCACGCGGGTGAAGCATAAGCTCCCTTATGATATCAGCGGCCACGGCACTTTCAAGGGCAAGATCAGCGGTACGGCAAATGACCCCGAGTTCCACGGCATCCTGGATTTCCCGGAAATCCAGGCTAATGGTGAGACCGTCACCAATCTGCGGGGCATGGTCAAGTACCGCGGCAAGAGCTTCGATATTGACCATTTCGGCTTTGAACAGAATGGCGGCAGTTACGATATGGAGCTGTCCTATCATACCGATACCGATGCTGTCCTGGGCGATGTGGTGCTGCAGAAGGTGGATATGGCCGGCCTGGCTGCGCTGCTGGACAAGAAGAATGATGTCCTGAGCGGTACGGCAGACCTTACGGCCCATATCAGCGGCACGGCGCATAATCCCACGGCGCAGGTGTCGGGCAAGATCGACAAAGGCATAGCGGGTGGCTATGACATTCATGGCGTGGAACTGGATCTGCGCTTGCTCAACAATGTGGTTTATGTGAAGAAATTGCAGGGCAGCCAGGGCGACAACGGCAAGTTTGCCGCCGATGGCACGGTGGAGATCGGTGGTCCCATCAATGCGAAGCTCACCGCCAGCCAGCTGGAACTGGGCATGTTCACCGGCCTGGCCGGCATCAAGGCCCGGGGCGTGACGGGTACGGCGGACATCGACGCCGTGCTGGGCGGCTATACCCATAATCCGGCCGCGGATGTCAAGGTCAAGGCGGTCAACGGCGGTTTCCAGGGGGCTTCCTTCGATACCCTGAGCAGTGAAGCTCATCTGAAAAACGGCCTGATCGACCTGACGGAACTGCGGGTGGACAAGAAGGTCGGCGAGAAAGACTGCGCCGCTACAGCCAAGGGCATCGTGCCGCTGAAGGCCTTGACGGCCAAGCCAGATGAATGGCTGGAAGATTTCGAGCAGATCCAGCTGACCATCGGCCTGCAGAATGCGGACCTGTCCCTGCTGCCCACCATTTCCAAGCAGATCGACTGGGCGGTGGGCGCGACTGAGGGCGAGCTGAAGATCCATGGCGCCCTGTCGCATCCGCAGTTTGACGGCAACATCACCATTCCGAATGGTGCGGTGAAAATAAAGGATATCAAAGACCCTGTCACCGATATGGCAGCGCGTGTGAATTTCCGCGGCCAACAAGTGACAGTTGAGGAATTTTCTGGTAAAATGGGCGGTGGTTCCTATAATCTCAAAGGCAAGCTGACCCTGAACGGCCTGGAGCCTGAGCATTATGATTTTTCCCTGCTCGTGGATCAGCTGGGCATCAAGAGCAGCTTCTTTGAAGGGCCATTGAACGGCGAGTTGTTCCTCACCGATACGGATTTCTACGGACAGCATCTGCCGAAGCTGGCCGGACATATCGATTTTGACCGCTGCAAGGTCAGTGTGCCCACCATTCCCGAAGGGGAGGGTGAGCTGCCGGAAATGGTTCTTGATGTGCAGGTCAATGTCGGGGACAAGGTGCATTTCTATACCCCGTATCTCTATGACCTCTACCTCACTGGCGGCTTCCATGCCGGCGGGATCACGAGCCATCCCAAGATGAGCGGTTCCCTGCAGGTGAAGCGGGGCGGAACCATCAACTATCTGAAGACGGAATTCAAGATCCGCGAAGGCATTGCCAACTTCAATCAGGTGGCATCCTTCCTGCCCAGTATCGACTTCTTTGCCGATACCAAGCTGAGCCGGACCCGGGTATTCCTGTCGGTCAAGGGGCCGCTGGGGGCAGCGGAGATGAAGCTTTCCTCCAGTCCGGAAATGAGCCAGACCCAGATCATCCAGCTCCTGACGCTGCGTGATGCCTACAAGGAGGGGCAGGCCAATATGGATGCCGGTGACCTGCTGGTCGTGGGCCTGCAGATGGGCTTCCTGTCGGAGATGGAGGCCATGATGCGCCAGTACCTGCTGCTGGACAAGTTCTCCATTTCCCGCGGCAATGGTTCGGCCTTCGATAATAATCGGGCAGAAAAAGAAAATAGCGAAAACAAATATGATTTTAATGTTTCTATGGGAAAATATGTTACAGATAAGGTCATGCTCCGTTACATCAAGGGGTTTGGTGGTGACAACATCAACCGCTATGGTGTGCAGTACGATCTGGATGATCGCTGGGGCCTGACCGTGGAACGGGAAGCCAATGAGTACATCTTTGGCGTGGAAGCCCGTATCCCGTTCTGATTGCATGCCGGCTGAAAGGAGGTGGCTGATTTGCGCTTTGAACAATATGTAGAAGAATTACAACGGGTGAGACCTTTGTCCCGGGACCAGGAGGCTGAACTCTGGCGGGCCTATAAGGAATGCGGTGATGAAGATGCCCGCCGCCAGATCATCGAATCGTATCAGCCGCTGGTATTCAAGCAGGCCCTGCCTTTCCGCAGCCTGCAGAATGTCATGGATGTCGTGCAGGAGGGGACGGTGGGCCTGATCGAGGCCGTGGAACGCTATGACCCGGCACGGGGGGTAGCGTTCAGCCTCTTTGCTGTCCACCGTATCCGCGGACGGATGCTGGATTTCCTGCAGAGGGAAGGCCGCTCCGACAGTCCCTGCATGGATGTCTGGCTGGAGGATGGCGGCGTGAGCCTGAAGGAAAACCTGATGGATGCGTCACCTACCGTGGCGGAGCAGGCTGAGACCCATGAGCTGGTGGGACGCCTGCGCACGGCTATGGCGCGCCTGCCGGTCAAGGAAAAGGCGGTGCTGGAGAATGTATTCCTGGGCAGCCGGGATGTAGCGGCCGTGGCTGAGGACATGGAACTGAGTCCCGGCCATGTCTACCGCCTGCAGAAAAATGGCATACGCCGCATCCGGGGAATGCTGGCTAAATTTATGCAAAACTGGTGAAATTTTATTAAAATCAGTAGAAATAAGCAGAAAAACGCTGAAAAACTGTGCTGAGCACAATTATTGCCTGCTGACAGGCGGACAAATCGTGTGAAGGCAGGGCTCCTTTCGTCGATTGTAAATGTAGATTTGGAGATTTTAGGTGAGCGATGGAGGGGCGCATATGGACAGGCGTTCACAGCGGAATCATATCCGGGCGGCACGGGACTGGCTCGGCAAGGCAGAGGACTCTCTGGCCCGGGAAAAGGACGTGCAGGGGGATTTGAAGCTGATGCTGGCCAAGGCGGAGCTGGCACAGATGGATCCAAGCCCGCAATCCCGCCGGTTATCCTCATGGGGAGGCCGGCTGGCGGCTTTGCTGCTGGCTATGGGCATAGCTGGTGGCTTTTGCTGGTGGAAGGCGGTGACGCTGCCGGTGGCAACGCCGGCCGTCCCGGCTGTGACTGCTGACCGGCAGGGGGATATGCCGGAGCCGGCAAAGCTGCCGGAAACAACCCCGCCGGCGGTTCCCGCCAGACCGGATTTTTCGGCACAGCCCGAAGCACAGCCTGCACCGCCGGTAAAAGTGACGGAACAGGCAAGTCCTGCTCCGCCGGTGGAAAAGACTGCGCCTGTATCGCAAGGCATGGCTGCGCCGCAAGGACAGCCCGTGCCGCCAAAGGTACCGGATGTAGATAAACAACAGCTTATGCAGTCCGCAGGCAAGATCCTGCGGCAGTGAAAAAGTGATATTGGGAGGTTTGACCTTTGTACAAACGCAACATGAAGAACAGGAAATTTTTAGCTTGCGCGGTGGCGCTGGCTACTAGTTTTGCGGCTGTGCCCGGCATGAGCCAGGCAGCAACCGAAGATGAGATGTCAGCAGCCAATGCGCCGGCAATCACCGAGCCTGCAGACAGCAGCACGGCAGCGGCGCAGACCAGTGCAAGTGCACCCCAGAGCGAACCGGCACCAGCCACTGAAGCTCAGGATGCGGCAAAGGACAATTCTCCCGCAGCAGAGACCAGCGGGGCAGCAACGCCTGCAGCTGATGCAGCAGCCCCGGCAGAGTCTGCCCAGGCTGCCCAGACGAACCAGACGGATCAGTCTGCCGGCCAGGAAGAACGGCAGAATGAAGATCCCCGCACCAGCGAGTGGGCCAAGAACCGTCCCAATGAAGACTTCATTGAAAAGTACAGCAAGCAATTTGAAGGCCAGACCATCGTGGATACGGTCTTTGATGGCGCTACGGCACTGACGGAAGGCACCGCCAAGGCTGCGACGTCGATGAAGACCGGTGATATGTTCACGGTGAAAGGCTTGAATGCCGACCGTGAGGCCATTTACAATACGGGTTATTTCTATGACCTCTTCCCCACCTTTGAGAAGGTGCCGGAAGGTGTGGTCGTGACTTATCATGTGCTGGAAAATCCTGTGATCAAGAGCATCACCATCACGGGCAACACGGTGATCAAGACAGCTACGCTGATGTCGGCGGTGACGGTCAAAGAAGGCGAGATCCTGAACAGCCGCAACCTGCAGCAGAACGTCCAAGCCATCAAGGAGATGTACCGCAAGGACGGCTATATTCTCGCCAAGGTCACGGATATGAACGTGGACAAGGATGGCAACCTGATCCTGCGTGTCAATGAAGGCATCCTGGAGGGCTACAAGGTCAAGGGCAATACCAAGACCAAGGATTACGTCATCCTGCGTGAGATGCGCCAAAAGGTCGGGGAGCCGTTCAATTCCAAAATGGCCCGCCGTTCCATGCAGCGCGTTTACAACCTGGGCTTCTTTGAAGACGTCAACATCAAGATGAACCCGGGCGTAGAGCCGAATGCCGTCATCATGGAACTGGATGTGAAGGAAAAGCGTACGGGTTCCTTTGGCATTGGTGCCGGTTACAGTACGGCAGATGGTATCCTGGGTATGGTAAGCATCGGTGATACGAACTTCCGGGGCACGGGTGATGCCGTGAACGTGACCTATGAAAAGAGCGGCGACGCGGATGATGCACAGGGCTATTCGTTCTCCTGGCGCCATCCCTATCTCGACAAGAAAGAGACGGCAGGAACCCTGCGCCTCTATAACCGTACCTATGAGTACAGTGATTACAACACGAAGGGTAATCTGAATGAGAGTTATATGCGCAAGTACAGTGGCGGGGAAATCACCCTGAGCCGTCCGGTCAGCGAATACTCCACGAACTACATCACCTTCCGCAACCGCAAGGACGCTTACAAGCGTCATACGGAAAACGGTCTGGCCGGTGACCGCAGCGGTGCTGCAGGCAAGGCATGGCGCGACTACAACTTCGGCACGACCCGCAGCATCACGCTCGAACATGTTACCGATACCCGCGATAACATCTATAACCCCACGGAAGGCGGACGCATCAGCCTGTCCGGTGAAATCGCCGGTTTGGGTGCAGATTTCGATTTCCAGAAGGGCACCATTGAAGACCAGCGTTACTTCAAGGTGGGACATGCCCAGGTCGTGGCCCTGCGCGGCCAGTACGGCTTAGGCCGCGGCCATATTTCCGAGTTCAACCTGTATAAGGTCGGCGGCCAGAGCAGCCTGCGCGGTTACCGTGAAGACCAGTTCCGCGGCACGCGCATGGGACTGGCTACGGTGGAATATCGTTTCCCCATCGTCACCAAGGTACAGGGCGCCATCTTCACGGACTGGGGCGCTGCCTGGAGCAAGGACCTGATGCCGGCCCAGAAGGATATCCACGGCAGCGTAGGTGTGGGCCTGGCCCTCAATACGCCTATCGGTCCGCTGCGCCTGGACTACGGCCGTGGCAGCCAGGGCGGCCGCGTGCACTTCTCTGTAGGCGGCACCTTCTAAATGCTCAGGCATCTTGCTGTGGTGCTGTTGGCAGCGCTGGTCTGGCTGCTTCCGTGGCCGGTAGCGGCAGCGGAACGGGTGACTGCGGTGCAGGCTGAGACCTTTGCGCAGAGCAATCTGCCGCCGCTGGTGGCAGAACGTATGAACCGCAGTGTGGCGGCCATCGCCGGCCAGCTGCTGGAAGGAAAGGACGTCGCGGCGGCAGAAGCGGCCAAGGGCAGTTATGCAGAAGTGATCCATGAGGTCTTTGACAAGGTGCTGGTCGGTTATACGGTCGGCCATGTCAGCCTGGACATAGCGCCGGTGACCACGGTGCGCGTGGAACTGATGCCCTGGTCTGAAACCATCCGGTCTGTCCAGGTGGATACTGCGGTGGAGGGGATGCCGCCTCGCATAGAGAGACTGGTGCGCACCGATCTGGCCGGCGTGGAAGGCGCCTTCCGGGAAACCCTGACGGGCCTGCCTACGGCCGCGGCGGATTGGACGAATGGCATCCTGAAGCAGCATGTGAATGCGTATCTGGCAGAACATCTGCCGGAGTTCCGGGCGGATTTTGATCTGCTGCCGGAACCAGAGGCGAAGGTAAAACTCACGGTCTATCCGCGGCTGCCAGTGGTGCGTACCGTGGATCTGTCCATGCGTTCGGATACCCTGCCCAACAGCATCCTGCTGGCGCGGCGTGACCTGATGCAAAATCAGGTCAATGATATCGTCGGGGTGCCGGTGGGCTTTGTCCGCCGCCATCGGGAGGAACTGGCCGCGCAGTTTGCCAGTTCCCTGGATAGCAGTCCGGAATTTTCCCTGCTGAAGATGCGGACCCGGGTGGAGATCGAGCCTGCCGAGCGCAGCCATATCATGAGCCGCTCCGATACGTCACGTTACCGCCTGCGGCTCAGTGGCTGGCTCGATGTGGGCCGCCATGGGGACAAGTCCCATGATAGTGACAAGAACATGCTCCTGCGCCTGCATGCCGGCCAGATGCTGAGCTCGCGGGACGAGTTGTTCCTGCTCATCGGCTTTTGGCCGGAGAAGGTCTCCTGGGATTACCAGCTGGGTTACCGCTATGACCTGCATGGCGGGCGGCAGCTGGGCCTGCGTTATGACCTGCGGCAGAAGAGCTTCATCTATACGGCATCACAGCAGCTGTCAGCCCGCTGGCTCCTGCGTTATGAATACCGCCGGGGAGATCATCTGGGCGAAGCGGCGGTCCGGTACCGCCTCCATGATTTCCTGAGCATGGAATATGTGTTTGATCATGACCAAAATTGGCTGCGGCTGATTGGTAATTTTTAGGCGAATATCTTGAATAAAAAATAAGAGTTTGTTATAATGTTCCACGTATGTGGAATACTCACTCTTAAACAATCCCATATGGGAAAAGGAGATTTTGAAATGGTAAAATTGCAGAAAAAACAGGTTAAAATTGTCAGCATTCTGATTGCACTGGCATTCGTAGGTTCCGTCGTGGCTATGGCACTCACGCAGTTCGGCCCGAACATGGCCAGCGCAGCCAGCTCTAATGTCGGCGTAGTGGATTACAGCCAGGTGATGAGCCAGCATCCGAAAGTTCAGGCTGCTTCCAATGAAATGCAGACGGCTGTCCAGGAAGCACAGAAGGAATTCGAGACCAAGTCTGCTAACATGAACGATAACGAGAAGCGCGATTACTACACGCAGACCCAGCAGCGCCTGCAGCAGAAGAACCAGGAACTGATGGAACCCATCACCAAGAGCGTGGAAGATTCCGTCAAGAAGGTCGCTGAACAGAAAGGCCTGTCCGTAGTGCTCGACAAAGGTGCTGTGGTTTACGGTGGCGTAGACATCACGCAGGATGTCCTGAAGCAGGTCAGCAAATAAAAGAGATATGATAGCCTGCCCCTAGGGGGAAGGTGTCAGCCGCAGGCTGACGGAAGAGGCATTGAGATAGCTAGCTGAGCATCTTCCACCGCTTGGCGGTTCCCCTCCCCCGTATGGGGGAGGCTTTTTTGACAATGAGAAGAGGGGGCAGTCATGGAAGAGAACAGGGACGAAGGTCAGAAAAAGAAGAAACGGGGCCGCAATATCGTTGTCGGCGCCATCGTGGCTCTCGTTTTTGTCCTGTTGGGAGCCTGGCTGGCACGGGAACTGCTGGTTCCCAAGGCGCCGCCTCCCCAGGAAAGCGTGGCGGCTGATACCGGCCTGATCGACTGGCAGAAGGTGCTGGCGGCGCATCCCGATTATGAGAAATACAAGGATATGCAGGCTGAGTGCGAGCTTCTGGAGCTGGAGACCAATGATGTGGGGGAACTGCTTTCCCTGCAGCCGCCCAAACTGATGGACGAGCCGTTCCAGGAATCGGTCTGGCAGAAGAATGCCGTTGATGTCATCGGCAGCCGGGCGGAACTGGAACGCAAGGCCCAGCGCCTGCGGGAGGAATACAAGAAGAACACGCAGGCTGATTTTGAGGCCCGGCGGCAGGCCATCGATGCGGAGTATCTCAATGCCATCCTGAACCTCAATATCAAACTGGATAACCAGGAATCCATGCACAATCCGCTGGATTCCAAGGAAAGCATTGCCCGCGAGCGGGAGGATTGGCTGAATCAGCGCAGCCAGCTGCAGGCTGAGCGCGGACGGCGCCAGTACGAGATGTGGAAGGCTTATAAGGCCGAGATTGAAGCGTATGTGCAGAAGGTCCTTGGCCCGGAGCTGGAGAAGTGGCGTTCGCAGCTGCCTGAGATGAAGAACCAGCAGATGGCCGCTGCCCTGCAGAAGCAGAGCGAAGCGGACAGTCGCAATACTGAAGCCTTGCAGAAACAGCAGGAAGCTGCGGTGAAGGTTCAGCAGCGCCTGGAAAAACGCCAGCTTTTGGCGGAGAAGAAAAGTGAACTGGCTGCCCTGGAAGCCCATATCCTGAATGATGTGGCCGGCAAGGCAGCCAAGGTGGCAATCCTGCATCATTTCACCATGATCCTGGTGCATCATCCCCAGACCTTGCAGAGTTTCCTGCCCCGGACTTCTGGCGTGGACGACTTTGCCCCGCGGGACAGCATCGCCATCGGCATTGCCACGGAAGATGTGACCGATGAAATCGTGCAGGAACTCAAGAATCTGCAATAACGTTTATTTTTAGAGAGAAAGAAGCGAATTGATCATGAAGTTACGTAAAAAAACAGCAGCGGCTGCCATTATGGCACTCCTTTGTGCAACCCTGGCCAGCGGCTGCGGTCAGACGAAGATTGGTTATATAGATGGTGAGCGGGTGTCCAAGGAGGCTCCGCAGATCAGCAGCCTCGTGGAAGAGGGCAACCAGAAGATCCAGGAAGCGCAGAGCCAGGCCAGCGCTGACCTGCAGAAGAAGATGCAGGAAAACCCGAATATGAGCCAGGAAGACCTGCAGAAGGCACAGATGGACAGCCAGCGCAAGATCCAGGGCCTCAACCAGTCCTATTCCCTGCAGCTGCGCCAGAAGATGGATGTGGCTCTGGCCGCTGTCAGCAAGGAAAAGAAACTGGATGCAGTCGTGAATAACAGCTCGGATCAGCCGGTAGCCATTACCGGGGCTGTGGACGTGACCGATGATGTCATTGCCCAGCTGCAGTAAGATGGGAGTACCAAGATGAAAAAAACTTTGCAAGAGATTGCAGAAATTGTCGGTGGCCGTGTCGCAGGTGAGGCTGGTGTGGAAATCACCGGCCTGGATAATATCGATGGTGCCGGCGCCAATGACCTGACCTTTGCCGTTGAACCCCATATTGAAAAGGCCAAGACCTGCAAGGCAGCCGCAGTCATGCTGCCCGAAGGCGTGACGGATTTCCCCAAGACGGCACTCTATGTGGAAGATCCCCGGGCCGC
Organism: Pseudoselenomonas ruminantium; assembly: GCF_900142515.1. Classification (GTDB taxonomy): domain Bacteria; phylum Bacillota; class Negativicutes; order Selenomonadales; family Selenomonadaceae; genus Selenomonas_A; species Selenomonas_A ruminantium_D. The sequence continues at coordinate 16,703 of NZ_FRBC01000009.1, forward strand.
CTTTGCCAAGCTGCTGGACATCTTCACGCCGAAGCTGGAGCGTCCTGTGGGCGTGAGCGATAAGGCCCATGTAGGCAAGGATGTCAAGCTGGGGCAGAATGTCACCATCATGCCTTTTGCCATGGTGGATGACCATGCCGTGATCGGTGATAATGTGGTGATCTATCCGCATACCTACATCGGCCAGTATGCGGAAATCGATGACGATACGGTGATCTATTCCAATGCCACCGTGCGGGAATACTGCCGCGTAGGCAAGCGCTGCGTGATCCACAGCTCGGCTGTGATCGGTTCCGATGGCTTTGGTTTCACGACCAAAGACGGCGTGCATACCAAGGTGCCGCAGGTAGGCATCGTGGTGCTGGAGGATGATGTGGAGATCGGTGCCCATGATGGCATTGACCGCGCCGCTATGGGGGCAACCGTCATTGGCAAGGGCACGAAGATCGACAATCTCGTGCACATCGGCCACAACTGCAAGATCGGTGCGAACTGCTTGATCGTGGCGCAGACGGGCATCTCCGGCTCGACCACCGTAGGTCATAATGTGACCTTTGGCGGCCAGACCGGTACGGTTGGCCATATCCATATCGGCGCCAATTCCGTCTATGCGGCTCGGGCAGGCATCATCGGGGATATGCCCGAAGGTGTGTTCTGCGCTGGCTTCCCGGTGCAGCCCCATACCGAGTGGCTGCGCATGCAGGCACTGATGAAGCACCTGCCGGAAATGAACAAGAAAATCAAGCAGCTGGAGAAAAAGCTGGCGAAATACGAGGGATAACCTTTGTTGTACTATGTTTTGAAAGCAATCAGCTTTGTGGCTTGCCTTCTGCCACGCGGTGTTTGCGAGCTGCTGGGGCTTGCCCTGGGCAATCTGGCCTGGCTGGTGATTCCCGGAAAGCGCAAGCAGCTGGCCGTGAACCAGATCAAGAAGTGTCTGGGCGCAGATGAAGCTGAAGCTGTCCGCATTGCCAAGGCCAGTACCGTGCGCTTCGGCCCCATGCTGTTTGAGGTGCTGCGCTTCCCGGTCATCAAGAAGGACCCGGAACAGTATGTGCACATCGAGGGGCTGGAAAAGATGCAGGCGGCGCTGGCAGACGGCCGGGGCGGTGTTATCGCTGCGGCGCACAGCGGCAACTGGGAACTGCTGGGCGGAGCCTTTGCCATGGCCGGTGTCCCGTTGGTGGGCGTCGCCATGAAACAGAAGGATTCGGCAGCAGACCGGTTCATCAATGAATACCGCACCATGATTGGCATGCATATCACTTACAAGACCGGTGTGCGGGAAATGTTTGCGATGCTGAAGAAAGGCTGGTTCATCGGCCTCATCATGGATCAGGATACGACCATCAAGGATGGAGTCATCCTGGACTTCTTTGGTCAGCCGACCAATTGCACGCCGGGCGCGGCTTCGATGGCCCGCTTCCAGGATGTGCCCATCTTCCCATCCTTCATGCATCGGGATGAGCATGGCCGGCATACCCTGGTGATACAGGATGCCATCTATGTGGAGAAGACCGCAGACAAGCGGGAGGATATCCGGCGCACGACCCAGATCATCAACAAGGCCATTGAGGCCCATGTGCGCAAGTATCCGGAGGAATGGTTCTGGCTGCATGACCGCTGGAAATCCCTTCGTGAGGAATATGGAACGGAACGCGAATAAGATATAAGGAAAGATCGGGAGGAATCGATTTGCAACAGACAACTTTGGCGGCCGAAGCCCATTATACCGGTGTAGGCCTGCACTCCGGCCGTGAGGTGCACATGGTTTTGAAGCCGGCACCGGAAAATACCGGCCTGGTGTTTGTGCGCACGGATCTGGAGGACAGACCGCAGATCCATGCGACCGCGGCTAATGTCACGTCCACCATGCGGGCAACCACCGTGGAGGAAAATGGCTGCAAGGTCTTCACCATTGAGCATTTGATGAGTGCTTTCCACGCACTCGCCATTGACAACTGCTATATCGAGATCGATGCAGAAGAACCTCCGGTGGCGGATGGCAGTTCCCTGGCCTTCTTCCGGACGATGAAGGAAGCAGGGGTGCAGGAGCAGGCAGCTGAGCGCAAGGAAATCGTGATCGACAAGGTCTATCGCATTGATGATGAGGAACATAATCGCTTTGTGATGGTCCTGCCCTATGATGGCTTCCGGGTGAGCTTCACCTCGGTGAATCCCCATAAGCTGATCGGCATACAGTATGAGAACTTCGAGATCACGCCGGAGCTTTATGAGCAGGAAATCGCGCCGGCCCGCACCATTGCCTATGAGAAGGAGATCGAGGCTCTGCGCAGCATGGGATTGGGCCTCGGCGGGACGCTGGAGAGCGTGATCGTCTACAATGACGAAGGTTGGATGAATCCTTTGCACTTTGAGGACGAGCTGGTGCGGCATAAGATCCTGGATGTGATCGGTGACCTGCGTCTGGCTGGCCCCATCCGCGGTCATGTGATTGCGGTGGCGTCCGGTCATGCACTCAATACCAGTCTGGCCAAGATGCTGCAGAATAACTTAGGTTAAGAGACTTAACAGGAAGAGGGAATAAAAATGGTTTTGGAAATTACTGACATTATGAAGATTTTGCCCCATCGTCCGCCCATGCTGCTGGTGGACCGGATTATTGAGATTGAACCCTTCCAATCCGCTACGGGCATCAAGAATATCACCATGAATGAGCCGCAGTTTGCCGGCCATTTCCCGGGGCATCCCATCATGCCCGGTGTGCTGATCCTGGAGGCAATGGCTCAGGTCGGCGGCGTGGCCATGCTTTATCCGGAAGAACACCGCGGCAAGATTGCCATGTTCGGCGGCATGGAGAACATCAAGTTCAAGCGCCCGGTAGTCCCTGGCGACCAGCTCGTGACCAAGGCGCATATCGTGAAAGTGCGCGGGGATTTCGGCGTGCTGCACTGTGATGGTTACGTGGACGACCAGCTGGTGGCATCGGCTGACTTTAAGTTTGCCATGAAAAAAGAAGAAAATATGTGATGTTAGCTTGAAATATAACGATAATCTTTGTTCAACTCAGATAACGCCTGGATTTGCTGTCAGAGAATGTGAGAGAATTAGAGGTCAATTTGGGAGTATTTAGAAAGACAGAGCAAAGAAGCTGTCAGAGGTTGAAGCTGACAGAGTTTTTATAAGGAGTTGTAGAGATGAGCATGGAAACCATTAGTGCGCAAGCACAGATACACCCCACGGCAATCGTTGAAGATGGTGCCAGGATTGCTGCCGGCGTCAAGATCGGTCCCTATAGCGTGATTGGCCCCAACGTGGAGATTGATGAGGGCACGGTCATTGGCCCGCATGTAGTCGTTACCGGCTGGACGAAGATCGGCAAGGAGTGCCATATATTCCAGGGCGCTTCCATCGGTGAAGAACCGCAGGATCTGAAGTTCAAAGGTGAGAAGAGCTATACTTCCATCGGTGACCGCACGGTCATCCGCGAGGGTGCTACGGTGCATCGGGCTACCGGTGAAGGCGAAGAGACTCGTATCGGCAACGATTGCCTGCTGATGGCGCTGACGCATGTGGCACATAACTGCGTGATCGGCAACCGGGTCATCATGTCCAACCTGGCCAGCCTGGCTGGCCATGCCGTGGTGGAAGACCGGGCTGTGATCGGCGGCATGACGGGCGTCCATCAGTTCGTCAAGATTGGCCGCAATGCCATGATCGGTGGCATGAGCCGCCTCGTGCAGGACGTTGTGCCCTTCACCATTGTGGCTGGCCAGCCGGCCAAGGTGGCAGGTCTCAACAGCGTGGGCATCTCCCGCGCTGGCATTGAAGTGGCTTCCCGCCGCAGCCTGAAACAGGCTTATCGGATTCTCTACCGCTCGGGCCTGAGCCTGCAGAAAGCGGTGGAAATCATCGAACAGGAAGTTCCTTCCTGTGAGGAAGTGGATCACCTGCTGCGTTTCCTGCGCAATGCGGATCGCGGCATCTGCCGGGAACGCCGGGACGACAGAGATTGATTTTTTAGCAAGAAATAGGAGCTGTGGAGGTTTGTAATGGAGCGGATTGGACTTTTGGCAGGGATTGGAGCCCTGCCGGTGGAGATTGCCCGGGCGGCCAAGGAACTGGGTTATGAGGTTTATGCCGTGGCGCTCCTGCCGGACACAGACCAGCGCCTGAGAGATTTTGCCGATGATTATCAGGAAATCCATGTGATGAAAGTGGGCAAGATCCTCAAGCATCTGAAGAAGAACGATATCCATAAAGTCACCATGATTGGCAAGGTCACCAAGGAGGTGCTCTTTGCCAAGAAGACGCTGCCGGATCTCAAGGCCATGCAGATCCTCATGCGGGTGCCGGATCGGAAAGACGATACGATCATGCTGGCCATCATTGATGAGCTCAGGAAGATCGATGTGGAGGTTTTCGATCAGACGGAACTCATCCGGAAACTGATGCCGGGCAAGGGCGTGCTCACGAAGCGTCAGCCGACGGAGGCTGAGCGCAAGGACATGGAGTTCGGCTTCCGGATGGCCAAGGAGATTGGCCGCATGGATGTCGGGCAGACGGTAGTGGTCAAGGATATGGCTGTCATGGCCCTCGAGGCTATCGAGGGAACGGATGCCTGCATCCTGCGGGGCGGCAAGCTGGCGGGCGGCGGCGCTGTGGTGGCCAAGGTGGCCAAGCCTGAGCAGGACAGCCGCTTTGATGTACCTACGGTGGGGCTGAAAACCATGCAGATGATGGTGGAAGTCAAGGCCAAAGCCCTGGTCATGGAGGCGGATGCCACGCTTTTTGTCGAGCGGGACGAGGTCATCGCCCTGGCCGAGGCCAACGATATTACGATTGTGGCAATGTAGTGAGAAGAACACGTCGGGGATGCAAAAAAATGTGTGCTCGGCGTGTTTTTATGTTACAATATAGATTGGCTTAGTGTTGAATGTAGGGAGGATCACCCATGAAGATAATGCTTTCCGCTGGCGAAGTGTCGGGGGATGTGCACGGGGAAAATATTGCCAAAGCAATCCTGGCCATGGCACCGGCAACGGAACTCATCGGTTTTGGCGGCAGCCGGATGGAAGAAGCTGGCGTACGCCTGCGGCAGAACTTTGCCGATTACAACGTGATGGGAGTTTGGGAGGTACTGATCAACATCCGCCGCCTGTATAGGCTGCTGGAGGATCTGACGGCCTTCATGCGGGAAGAAAGACCGGATATGCTGGTCCTTATCGACTATCCGGATTTCAACTGGCGGCTGGCCAGGAAGGCCAAGGCCCTGGGAATCCCCGTCTTTTCTTATATCCCGCCGTCGGCCTGGGCCTGGCGCAAGGGGCGGGCGAAGGACTGTGCGAAGATCGCCGATGAGTTCATCGCGATTTTCCCCCACGAACTGCCTGTCTATGAAGCAGCGGGAGCGAAGATATCCTTCGTGGGCAATCCGCTGGTGGATGCGGTGAAACCGGAACTGCCCCGCCAGCGGGCCCGGAAGTTCTTCCAGATGCCGGAGGACAAGACCGTGATCCTGCTCCTGCCGGGCAGCCGCAAGCAGGAAATCGAGCTGTTGCTGCCTTCGATGCTGGAAGGTGCGAAGAAATTGCTGGCGGAAAGGCCGGATACGGTCTTTTATCTGCCCGTGGCGGAGTCGGTGAGCCGGGAGCGGATCGAGGAACTGATCGCTGCCGCCGGTGTGGAGGTCTTGCTGACAGATGAGAAGCGCTACAGCCTGATGGCGGCAGCCGATGCGGCCATGGCGACTTCGGGGACGGTGGTCATGGAGGCAGCGCTTCTAGGCCTGCCCTGCGTGGTGCTCTACCGCCTGTCTGCCTTGTCGGCGTTCATCGGCCGGCTCGTGGTCCATGTGGAGAATTTCAGCCTGCCCAATATCCTGCTGAACGAAGGGTTCCAGACGGAACTCCTGCAGGAGGAAGTCACGCCGGACAACATCGTCCGCGAAATGCTGAAACTCTATCCTGGCGAAGAGCATCGCCGGGAAGTCACAGAAAAACTGAAACTGGCCTGCCAGAAGCTGGGCGCCCCTGGGGCTTCCGGCCGGGTGGCACAGAGGATTTTGAATGCTGCCCGGGAATTTGCGGCGGCGAAGTAATATAGAGAGGGAAATATATGAAGAATTATAAGCGGCTATTGCAATATATCAGGCCCTATCTGAAGCGCCTGGGGCTGGCCATTGTCTGCATTGTGGTGGCAGCAGCCTGCAATCTCTACCTGCCCTGGATCATCAAGGACATGGTGGATAAGGTTCTGGCTGACCGGGATATGGTGATGCTCTACATCATCTGTGTCAGCATCGTGGTGGTATTCCTGATCCGCGGGATCTTCTATTATGGGCAGTCCTATCTGGTTTCGTATATCGGCCAGAAGGTCGTCATTGACGTGCGGGAAGTGATGTTCCGCAAGTTCCAGCGCATGCCCATGTCGTATTTCGACAAGCATCAGACGGGTGAGACCATGAGCTACATCACCAATGATGTGGCGGCCATCCAGTCGGCGCTGGTCGATCAGCTCATCGAGATGGTGACCGAAGGTTCCATCCTCATCGGTTCCATTGTCATGATGCTTTATCTGGACTGGAAGCTTTCCCTGCTGACGCTGGTCGTTATCCCGCTGGTGGGGCAGGCCATGAAGATCTTCGGGCGGAAGCTCAAGCGCAATGGTACGGTCATTCAGGAACGCATGGCGGATATCACTTCCCTGCTGCAGGAAAGCATTTCCTCCATTCGCGTGGTGAAGTCCTTTGTGCGGGAAGAATATGAGATCAAGCGGTTCATCGACCAGAACATCCTGAACTTCCAGGCGGCTATGAAGAACGTGCAGCTCACCAGCCTGCTGACCCCGACGGTGGAATTCCTGGCGGCTGTGTCGGTTACGTTCATCGTGGGCTTCGGCGGCTATGAGGTCGTCAATGGTGAGATGACTGCCGGTGCATTGGTGGCCTTCCTGACTTATGCGGTGAACCTGGCCAATCCGGTCAAGCGTCTGGCCCGTGTCTATGGCAACCTGCAGCGGGCTATGGCTGCGGTAGACCGTGTCTTTGAGGTCATTGATCTGCCGGAAACCATCCGCGACAAGGCAGGTGCCAAGCCGCTGCCGGAAATCACCGGTCATGTGGTGGTCAAGGATGTTACCTTCGGCTATAAGGAAGGCATCAATGCCCTGGAGCATGTCTCGCTGGAGGTAAAACCCGGCCAGATGATTGCCTTCGTTGGCCCCAGCGGGGCGGGCAAATCCACGATGGCCAACCTGATTCCCCGTTTTTATGAGATCGGCAGCGGTTCCATTTCCATTGACGGTCAGGACATCCGTGATGTGACCGTGGCATCCCTGCGTGAACAGATCGGTATCGTGCCGCAGGAGACGATGCTGTTCTCCACCACTGTGATGGAAAACATCCGTTACGGCCGGCTGGATGCTACGGACGAAGAGGTCATCGAAGCGGCAAAGGCCGCCAATGCGGACATCTTTATCCGGGAACTGCCGCAGGGTTACGATACACCCATCGGGGAACGCGGCATGAACCTGTCCGGCGGACAGCGCCAGCGCATGGCCATTGCCCGGGCCATCCTCAAGAATCCACGCATCCTGATTCTGGACGAAGCTACGTCTGCTTTGGATACGGAAAGCGAGAAGATCGTGCAGGCTGCTCTGGATGACCTGATGGTGGGCCGCACCTCCTTTGTCATCGCGCATCGCCTGTCGACGATTTTCAACGCCGACCAGATCTATGTCATCGATGGTGGCAAGATAAAAGAACATGGTACTCATGAGGAACTGTTGGCGAAGAATGGCCTCTACAGCCATCTCTACAACATTCAGTTCAACAAGAGTGCTTTAGAAGGGGCATAAGATCATGCAAATCCTGTACAATTTAGCGGCGATACTGGCCGTCATCCTGATCATACCGGTGTTTATGATCCGCTCCGTTCGGGAAAAAGGCTTTGTGGAGCGCATCCGGCAGAGTCTGGGCTTCTTTCCGGAACATACGCTCGACAAGGTGGCGAAGAAACACTGTATCTGGGTGCATGCGGCATCGGTAGGAGAGATCGTCGCTACGAGCCCGCTGATAAAGGAATTCCATAAGGAATTCCCCCAGACGCCCATTCTCGTCTCGGTGGTCACGACCAGCGGCTATGAGATGGCCAACCGCATCATCAAGGATGCGGATGCCATCATCTACTTCCCGCTGGATCTGCCTGTATTGGCAGGGCGGGTACTCCGCCGCATCCATCCCCGGGTTTTCCTGCCCGTGGAGACGGAACTGTGGCCGAACTTCCTGAAGACGGCTCGCAAGCTGCACATCCCGGTCATGATGGTCAATGGCCGTATCAGCGACCGCAGCGTGAAGCAGTACAAATACCTCAACAGCCTGTTGACGGATATGATCGGCACGGTGACCAAGTTCGCCATGCAGTCGGACATCGATGCGGATTACATCATGCGTCTGGGCGCACCGCCAGAACTGGTTACCGTGACTGGCAATACGAAATTCGACCAGACCTATACGGATGTCAGCCCTGCTGAAAAGGCAGAGATCATCCATCAGATGGGACTTTCCGGCGCTGAGGGCATCTTGTTGGCCGGCTCCACCCATCGGGGAGAAGAGGACTTCGTGCTGAAGGCTTTCAAGGCCATCCGTGAGAAGCATGCCAAGGCCAAGCTGGTCATTGCTCCCCGGGAGCTTCTGCGCACGCAGGAAGTCATCCATCTCTGCAAACGGGCTGGCTTCACCGTGACCACGCGCACGAAACAGCAGGAAGAAGGTCCTCAGGATGCCGATATCGTGATTCTCGATACGATCGGTGAACTGGGCAAGGTATACAGCGTCGGTGATGTGGTCTATGTAGGGGGAAGCCTGATCCCGCATGGCGGGCATAACATCCTGGAGCCTGCCGCTCATGGCAAGGCCATCATCGTGGGCCATTACATGTTCAACTTCAAGGACACCCACGCCCTCTTCAAGAAGCGGGACGCCTGCATCACGGTCAACAATGAACAGGAACTCTGCCAGGAAGCCGTGAAGCTCTTTGATGATGCGGAACACCGCCATCGTCTGGAGTCTGAGACGCTGGCCATTGTCGGGGAGAACAAAGGGGCATCCCGCAAATCGGCCATCATCCTGCGGAATCTGCTCGAAGAGTATGAGAGCAATCCGGAGAACCGGCAGCGTGCCCGTTCCACTCAGAAAATCGACAACTTCCAGACCTATTTCATCGATCTGGTGCATCAGAAAGAAGTGGATGGCCCGCTGATGCATATCCTGACGGCCATTCTCTATGTGTTCTCCAGGATCTACGCCCTGTTGGTGGATATCAAGCTCTGGGGCTACCGTCATGGTATCTTCAGCCGCAGGCAGCTGGACTGTTTCGTCATCAGCCTGGGCAACGTGACCGTAGGCGGCACGGGCAAGACCCCGACAGCACAGCGGCTGGCCAGCGATATCCGGGACATGGGCTATAAGGTCGTCATCCTCAATCGCGGCTATCGTGCCAAATGGCATGGCAAGATCGGCATTGTCTCCGATGGTGAGCGTCTCCATATGACTGCAGCTGATGCGGGGGACGAAGCTTTCATGCTGGCCAAGCATCTGCCCGAGGTACCGGTGCTGATTGGTGCGGATCGTTCCGTGACCGGCCAATATGCCATCGAGAACTTCGGGGCTGAGGTCGCAATCCTGGATGATGGGTTCCAGCATTGGCAGCTGGAACGTGATATGGACATCCTGCTGGTGGACGCGGTCAATGTCTTTGGCAATGGTTATATGCTGCCCCGCGGAACCCTGCGCGAACCGATTTCCCATATCAGCCGCGCGAGCGTGTGCCTGATGACCAAGGTGGATCAGGCGGCGGAAGGCTCCCGGGAATACATCCGCGAGACTGTGCACCGCTTCAATGAATCCGTGCAGATCGTGGAAAGCATCCATAAGCCGCGGCGGTTTATCCCCCTGGCTGACTGGTATGTGGATATTGCTGGTGATGGCATCGACGTGAACCAGATGCGGGGCCGGAAGATCATGGCGGTCTCCGCTATCGGTAATCCCGCTTCCTTCGAGCAGACCTTGTCGGATCTGGGCGTCGTCATCCTGGAAAGCCTGCGCTATCCGGACCATCACGACTACAGCATGCAGGAGATGGCAGACATCCTCCATCAGGCTGAGCGCATGGGCGCAGAGGCCATCGTCATTACAGAAAAGGATGCCGTGAAGATACCCATGGAAGTCATCCATTCCGGTATCAATATCCCGGTCTATGTCATCTGTGTGGAAGTCAGCTTCCAGCAGGGCAAAGAGGAATTCAGTGAACTGTTGGCGCAGCGCCTGGAAAAGAAGCTGGGCTCGCGTCCTGCAAAATAAACTTCGTGTGAAACCGTGTTTGGCATTATGCCCTTGCACGAAGGCTTGGATAGGAAGGAATAACAATGAAGGTACTATGTGTGATACCCGCCCGCTACGCATCGACCCGTCTGCCGGGCAAACCGCTTAAAGACATCGCCGGCAAACCGATGGTGTGCCGGGTCTATGACCGGGCCAGCCAGGCAAAGCTGGTGTCCGATACCATTGTGGCTACGGATGATTCGCGCATCCTGGAGGCCGTGGAAGCAAATGGCGGCAAGGCCATGATGACGCGAGCCGACCATCCCACGGGAACGGACCGGCTGGCCGAAGTGGCCGCGGCTTTCCCGGATGTGGATCTGATTGTCAATGTGCAGGGGGATGAACCCCTGATCGAGCCGGCGCTGATTGACGAACTGGCGGCTGTCTTTGAGACGGACTGTGAGCTCATGATGGCTACGGTCAAGACACAGATGACGGACCGCGCAGAAATCGAAAATCCCAACAATGTGAAGGTGGTAACCGATAAGAACGGGTATGCTTTGTATTTTTCCCGTTCGGTACTGCCCTATCCGCGCAATGAAGGGTGCCCGGTGTATAAGCATATCGGGATCTACGCCTATAAGCGGGATTTCCTGCTGAGTTATGCCAAGATGGAGTCCACGCCGCTGGAGCAGTCCGAGTCGCTGGAGCAGCTTAGGGCGCTGGAAAACGGGTATCGCATCAAGGTGGTAGAGACTGCTGCTAAGTTCGTGGGCGTTGATACGGCTGAAGACCTTGCGAAGGTCAACGAGATATATAGAAGTATGAAGTAACGTCTTTCTGTCCTTTTCTTTGGCGCAAAGAAAAGGAACCAAAAGAAAACGTGGCTCAAGATCCCATCATGGGATTTAAAGCCACCTGCGTCCCTCCTTGGGCGCCGGGCAACGATATAGCGGTTCCTATGCCCGCCTCTTAGAGGAGAGGCTTTGTCCTCTGGCCCGCATTTATGGATTTGTGATATTAGATGGGTATGAAAGGAGACTTGAATATGAATCAGGTTAAGGTTGGTAATTATGTGATTGGTGGCGGGGAAAAGCTGACGCTTTTGGCCGGTCCTTGTGTGCTTGAGGGGCTGGATCGTTGTCTGCTGATTGGCCGCACCATCAAGGAAATCTGTGAGCGGCTGGATATCAACTATGTATTCAAGGCTTCTTTTGACAAGGCCAACCGTTCTTCTTATCATAGCTTCCGCGGCCCGGGCCTCAAAAAGGGTCTGGAGATGCTCAAGACCATCAAAGAGGAATTGGGCGTGCCCGTCGTGACGGATATCCATGAGACTTCCCAGGCAAAGCCGGCATCTGAAGTGGCGGATATCCTGCAGATCCCGGCTTTCCTCTGCCGGCAGACGGACCTGCTCCATGCCGCAGCCCAGACGGGCCGGGTGATCAATGTCAAGAAGGGACAGTTCCTGGCACCGGAGGATATGCGCAATGTGGTGGACAAGCTCCATGAAAGCGGCTGTGACCAGATCATGCTGACTGAGCGCGGTGCGTCTTTTGGCTATCACAACCTCGTGGTGGACATGCGTTCCCTGCCGATCATGCGTTCCTTTGGTTATCCGGTGGTCATGGATGGCACGCATAGCGTGCAGCTTCCCGGCGGCAATGGCACGACCTCTGCCGGCAACCGCGAGTACGTGGAATACCTCGTGCGGGCGGCTGTAGGCGCAGGTATTGATGCCCTGTTCCTGGAAGTCCATGACAATCCGGAAGAAGCACTGTCGGATGGTGCGAATATGGTCTATCTCGACAAGCTGGAAGATCTCCTGCGAGATGCTGTGGCCATTCATGAGATCGTGCGCCACAAGCAGAAATAATAGGGCAGGCTTTTTGTAATGAGGGGATAAGATTGGTAGAACAGATTAAACAGGCCGCGCTGGAAACGCTCTCGATAGAGGCGGCGGCTGTAGAAAAATTAAAAGCCCGTATCGACGGGGAGTTTGTAGCGGCCGTGCAGTGCATCTTGGACTGCAAGGCCCGCGTCGTGGTGACAGGCATGGGCAAGTCCGGGCATATCGGCCGCAAGATGGCGGCAACTTTTGCCAGCACGGGCACGCCTGCGTTCTTTATGCACCCTGCGGAAGCGTTTCATGGTGATTTGGGCATGGTCACGGAAAATGATGTGGTCATTGCCATCTCCAACAGCGGTGAGTCTACGGAAGTGGTGAACATCCTGCCCGTCATCCACCGCATCGGCGCCAAGATCATTGCCATGTGCGGCCGCCGGGATTCCCAGCTGGGGCAGAACAGCGATTACTTCGTCAATATCGGCGTGGAAAAGGAAGCCTGCCCGCTGGGGCTGGCTCCCACGGCCAGCACGACGGCAACGCTGGCGATGGGGGATGCCATGGCCATTGCCCTCATGAGTGTAAGGGATTTCACGAGCCAGGATTTTGCGCTGTTCCATCCGGGCGGGGCTTTGGGACGGAAGCTCCTGCTTACCGTCAAGAATGTCATGCATACCGGGGACGAGAACCCCATTGTGCATAAGGACAAGACGGCCAAAGATGCGCTGTTCATCATGACGGACAAGGGGCTGGGTGCAGCCTCGGTCATCGACGACAGCGGCAAGCTCGTGGGTATCATCACCGATGGTATCATCCGCCGGGCGCTGGCCAAGGATTACAAATTCCTCGATGAAGCAGTGGGGAATATCATGTTCGGCACGCCGCTGACCATCAAGCAGGAGGCCATGGCTTCTTCGGCGCTTTCCGTCATGGAGAAGCACAAACCGCGTCCGGTTACGGTATTGCCGGTCATTGATGGAAACAATGTTCCGGTGGGAATTATTCATTTGACTGACCTTTTACGGCAAGGAGTGGTATAATGGAGATTCACAGCTGTGCATTAAGTGCCGCGAAGAAGATCAAGCTGGTCATCCTGGATGTGGATGGCGTGCTGACTGATGGCGGCATCTATATCGGTGAGAACGGCGAACTCTACAAGCCTTTCAATTGCCGGGATGGCTTAGGCATCACTCTGGCGCATAAGCTGGGACTCAAGACCGCGATCATCACGGGCCGCACCTCCAAGCAGGTGGCTTTCCGGGCCAAGGAGCTGCATATCAGTGAAGTGTTTCAGGGCAATAGCGATAAGCGTGCAGCCTATAACGAACTGAAACGGCGTACCGGTCTCCGGGACGAGGAAATTGCCTATATCGGCGATGACCTGATCGACCTGCCTGTCATGCTGCAGGTGGGCCTGCCCATGGCGGTAGCCGATGCCGTGCCGGATGTACGGATGCATTCGCTGGTGATTTCGGATTGCAAGGGCGGTCATGGTGCCGTCCGCGATCTCCTGGAATTCATCTTCAAGGCACAGGGAAGATGGGAAGATATGGTTGCCAGCTTCCTGGTGCCGGTAAAACTGGAAGAAAATGCAGGCCTGATGCAGTAAGGCCTGCACGGATAAAATTATGTTGGGGGAAAAAGATTCATGCAGTATAAATTCGTGATGTTCATGAGCTGGGTGGTGTGTCATACGCCCTATAAAATCGTCATGGCTGCTGGCTGGCTTTTGGGCCAGCTCTATTACCTGCTCATCAGGAAACAGCGGGAACTGGCAGTGGCACAGATGATGCCGGCTTTGGGACTTAGCGAAGCGGAGGCCCGGAAGACCGTGCGCGCTTCCTTCGTGAATCTGGCCCGCAATGTGCTGGAAATCCTCTATATGCCCAATCTCACACCCCAGACCTTCCAGAAATACATCGAAATCGACCATCTGGAACGTCTGACCGAAGCGCTGGCCGAAGGTCACGGTGTCGTCGTCCTCACGGGGCATATCGGCACCTGGGAATGGCTGTCTGCAGCTTTCACCATGAACGGCCTGCCCGTTACCGCCATTGCCAAACCGCAGCCCAATATGCAGTATACCAATGCGCTCAATGATCTCAGGAAAACCATCAATGTGGAGATCTTCTCCCGGGGGACCAGCGAGCTGCTGGCGGCGGCCAAGGCCTTGAAGAAGGGCAAGATCCTGGGCTTCCTGGCCGATCAGGATGGCGGCCCGAATGGAGCCTTCCTGCCGTTCCTCGGGAAATTGGCGGCGACCCCTATGGGCCCCGCTGTCTTTTCCTGCAAGTTCAATGCGCCGGTCGTACCCGCCTTTATCCTGCGCCAGCCGGATGGCAGGCATAAGGTGGTGATCGGTGAGGTCATGCGTTATGAAGACACTGGCGACACGGATAAGGACCTCTTTGACTTCACCGTCAGGATGACCCGCATCATTGAAAACATCATCCGGGAAAATCCCACGCAGTGGATCTGGTTCCAGAAGCGCTGGAATACCCCGGTGGAGCAGCAGAATGTAGGCAAGCATCACATTGTAAAAGCACAGGAGGAAGGTTGATGGATACAAAGCGCAAGTTCTTGCTTGGCGCAGGGCTGATCGTGTTTATCGCGCTGGTGGTCTGGGCGGTAACCACTGTTCCGGAAGCCCCTCAGAAGACCGAGGATCCGCAGGAGAATGCGAAGGTCATGAGCTATGACGGCAATGAGATCAGCGAGGAGAAGAATGGCCGGAAGATCTGGGATCTGACGGCTGAGCATATCGAAGTCAATATCGATACCAAGGATGCGCAGCTGGTGAATCTGTCCGGGCATTTCTATGCCGAGGACGGACGCGTGGTGGAACTGAAAGCCGACAAGGGCAGCTATGAAGCCGCGTCGAAAAACGTCGTCGTCAGCGGCAATGTGAGCGTGAAAAACAGTGATGGTGCCGTACTGACCAGTGAGGAACTGCGTTGGGATGCGGTCAAGGAGATCCTGGCGGCTATCGGCAGTGCCAAGGTCACGAAAGAGGACATGCTGGCTACTGGTGACCGCATCGAGAGCAGTGATGGGTTCAACAAGATCAGGATTTTAGGCCATGCCCATTTGAGCAAAGGTGCTAAGGGAGGAGAAACGAAATGACAAGCCGTATGAAAAGAATAGCCCTGACTATGGCCCTGACAGCCGTTCTGCCCTGGGGGCAGCTTTCGGCAGCTGGTGAGCCATCCGAAGTCAATGCCGACAATCTCGAATACGATATGAGCACAGGACTGGCTGTGGCTACAGGGGATGTCCTGCTGAAGCAGGGCACGAGCAAGATGACTGGTGCCAAGGCCACTTATAATACCAAGACCCAGGAGGGCACGATCGAAGGCAATGTCATTGTCGTGCGGGATACCCTGCGGATGACCTGTGAACGCCTCGTGACCAATGGTCAGGAAAAACTGGTTGCCTCCGGTGGCGTGCAGGGCGTTGATGGCGTGAAATCCTTCACGGCCTCGCAGGTGGAATACTACCCGACGAAGAATAAATATATAAAGATTCCCGGCGGCGGCACGGTGGTGGATCAGGATGGAACCCTCACCGCCAGCTACATGGAAGGCTGGCTCGATGATGAGCATTACATCGGTGAAGGCAATGTCCATGTGCTGAGCGGCAGCCGCAACCTGGAAGCCGGCGGCGACCATGCTGATTTTGTCGGCAAGAAGGAAGGCCGCGTGGTGCTTACGGGCAATGCCTGGGCTATTCAGGACAACAACACCATGAAGAGCAACAAGATGACTCTTTATCTGGACCAAAATGGCAAAGCCAAAGTGAAGCAGAAGTAAGGAAAAATATTGGAGGGCAAGACCTTGCATATCGAGGCAAAAAATCTGGTAAAGAGATTCAAAGAACATACGGCGGTGGACCGGGTTTCCCTGCGTGTGGAAAAGGGGGAGATAGTAGGTCTTTTGGGCCCTAATGGTGCAGGAAAGACAACGTCCTTCTACATGATTGTCGGTCTGGAAAAACCGACGTCCGGAGATGTCTTTCTCTCGGATGTGAACATCACCAAAATGCCCATGTACCGCCGAGCGGCACTGGGGATCAGCTATCTCACCCAGGAGTCCTCCATTTTCCGGAAACTCACGGTGGAAGAGAACATCATGGCCATCCTGGAGACCACGGAGCTTTCCCGGGCGGAACAGCGCGTGAAGTTTGAGGAATTGCTGGAAGAATTCCATATCACCCATGTGCGGAACCGCAAGGGCACGGAGCTTTCCGGTGGTGAGCGCCGCCGGGTGGAGATCGCCCGCTGTCTGGCTTTGGAACCCCAGTTCATCCTGCTGGATGAGCCTTTTGCCGGCGTCGACCCTCTGGCCGTGGCGGATATCCAGGAGATCATCCAGTATCTGCGGCAGCGGGGGATGGGCATCCTGATCACGGACCATAATGTGCGGGAAACCCTGCAGATCGTGGACCGGGCCTATATCCTGAGCGAGGGCAAGATCCTGCTCGAAGGCAGCAGCCAGACCATCGCTGAAAGTCCCATAGCCAGGAAGTTCTACTTAGGCGAAAACTTCACGTTATAAGGAGATTGACTATGCGTTTGCGAATTTTAGACAAGTATATATTCCGTGAAGTTACCCTGGCGTTTGTCTTTGGTATCTGTGCCTTTTCGGCTGTCTTCATCGGCTCAGGCACGCTGTTCAAGATTGCGAAATACATCACCGATTATGGTGCCTCCCTGCAGGCGGTGGTGAAGATCTTCATCTTTGGCCTGCCCAGCGTCATCATCTGGACCTTTCCCATGTCGATGCTGCTGGCCACGCTGCTGACCTTTGGGCGTCTCTCCAGCAACAGTGAGATCACGGCTATGAAGTCCTGCGGCATCAGTTTCAGCCGCATCGCCATGCCGGCCATCATCATGGGCTTCGTGGTGAGCATCGCGGCCATTGCCTTCAATGAGTATGTGGTGCCCTGGGCGAACAGCGCCTACAAGAACGTGGTCTATTATGAAATCGAAGGCAACAGCGGCATGAAATCCCAGGAACATATCATCCTGAAGGAAATCAAGGGCGATAAGATCCAGCGTCTGGCCTATGCCCGCCTCTATGATGCGGAGACCCAGCAGCTGCAGGGCATCACCCTGCAGGAGTTCGGTGAGAATGGCAAGATCAGCCATGTGGAAAACGCCGATTACGCCGAATGGAACGGCAACGTCTGGACCATGCATAATGGCATGATCTATGACATCAGTGATGAGGAGGGCAAGAGTGAGCATACCGTGCGCTTCAAGACCCAGGTGATGCCGCTCAATGCCAATCCCAAGCAGATCGTGCGGGAGCAGAAGGACGCCTCGGAGCTGACCATGAAGGAACTGCGTGCCCAGATCGACATCATGAAGACCCAGTACGTCAATACGAACAAGCTGGAAGCCGAGCTTTACCAGCGCGTATCGGTTCCTATGGCCAGCCTCATCTTTGCCTTGATCGGCGTGCCGCTGGGCCTGCAGCCTACGCGTAATTCCTCGTCGGCAGGTTTTGCCATCAGTGTGATCATCATCTTCATTTACTATGCGCTGATGACTATGGGGAATGCCCTGGCTCGCAGCGGTGCACTGGCTCCGCTGCTGGCTGTCTGGATCCCCAATATCGTTGGTCTTATCGCCGGGGCTTATTTCGTAAGGCGTGCTTCCCGGTAATGTTTTCTAGTTTTTGAAAGAAAGGCGGATGCAGGATGGATGGAATCCTCTTGATCGTCGTGCTGGTGATTGCCGGTGGGGCAATTGCTTTTATCGGTGACCGCCTGGGTACGAAAATCGGCAAGAAACGCTTGTCGATTTTTGGTTTGCGGCCCCGGCATACTTCCATTGTGATTACGATTTTTACTGGTGTGGTGATCACCGCCCTGACCTTCGGGGTCATGGCGGCGGCATCCCAAAACGTGCGCACGGCGTTGTTTGGCATGGAGCAGCTCAACAGAGCCATGCGGGAGACCAAGGAAAGCCTGCAGAGTACAGAAGAGGCACTGCTGATGGCCAAGAATGAGCAGGCGAAAACGGATGCCGATCTGCAGCAGTCCCAAGAAGACATCAAGAAGCTCAATCAGCAGCAACAGGAACTGCTGGAGGAGTCAGCCCGCTTGCAGGCCGGCAATGAAGCACTGCAGGCTGGCAACGCAGCCCTGATGGCGGATAACAACCAGCTGGCCGCCCAGAATGCGGAGCTGAATGACCGCAATACCGAATTGGGCAGCCGCAATACGGAACTCACGGCGAAAAATGAAGGCCTGGCGGCCGATAATAAGGTTCTCGAGGAGCGCACCAATATGTTGCGTGATGGTCTCATCACCATGCGGGAAGGCGACATTGCCTTCCGGGCCGGAGAAATCATTGCCAGCGGCGTGATCCGCGGCAATCGTCCGGCAGCGGAAGTGGAGGCCGATATTGAGTCCCTGGCGGCTTTGGCCAACCGCAATGTATCGGCCCGTTTCGGCAGTGACCGTTCGGATCAGGAAATCTGGATCTACCGGCCGGAGCATGATGCTGCTGTGGAGAGCATCGCCAAAAGTCCGCAGGACATGGTGGTACGGATCGTGGCTGCTGGCAACCTGGTGCGGGGCGAGGACGTACGCACCAATCTGGAACTGTATCCCAACAGCGTGATCTTTGAGGATCAGGAGTTCATCATCGCCCGTCCTTATGACATCCTGACCGGTGACGGCAGTGAGGCTGAGCAGACCGTGATGAACTTCCTGAAGGACGTCAACTTCGCCGCTACGGCCAAGGGAATCCTGCCTGACCCGCTCCGCGGCACGGTGGGCGTGATGGATGGTTCCCAGTTCTATGATGTCGTAGCCAGATTGAAGGGGCAGCGTGGCCCGGTCATCCTCTCGGCCTATGCCAATGGCAATACCGATGCTTCCGGCCCCCTGCGCCTGAAGATAAAAGTAGAACGAAGTACCAATGTGCAATAAGGCCATCCCTTCCCGGGAAGGCCAGGGAGTGAAGATGAACATTGCAGCCTTGGATCCGGGCAGGGATAAATGCGGCTTCGCTGTGCTCAGTGAAGCCGGCACGATTCTCTGCCAGCGGGTCATTGAAACCAATAACTTGATTCACGAAATCGATGCGGCTAAAGCTGATTACGGCTTTAGCCGTCTCATTATGGGCAATGGCACGACCAGCAAGATTGCCCAGCAAAGACTGGCCTCCGTAGCCGGTCTGGAAATCCTGGTCCGGGATGAATACCGCACGACGGAAATGGCCCGGGGCGAGTATTGGAAAGCCCATCCGCCGACGGGCTGGAGAAGGCTCCTGCCTGTGACGATGCAGGTGCCGCCCGTGCCCGTCGACGATTTCGTAGCGGTGATTCTCGCCCGGCGATTTTTAGAGGAACAACAGGAGCGCAAAGGAGAGTAATTTATGGAGCAGAACAAGAAAACGCAGCAGCGTCCCGAATGGACGGAGTATTTCCTGGATATTGCCAGAGCCGTAGGCCGCCGGGCAACCTGTCTGCGCCGCCGCTACGGAGCAATCATCGTCAAGGACCATATCATCATCAGTACGGGCTACAACGGTGCCCCCAGAGGCGAGGCCAACTGCATCGACACGGGCATCTGCGAGCGTGAGCGGCTCCATGTGCCCAAGGGACAGAATTACGAGCTTTGCGTGGCTGTCCATGCCGAGCAGAACGCCATCATCAACGCTGACCCCGCGGTCATGGAGGGCGCGACCATCTATATCGTGGGCATCAATGCTGACGGCACGCTGGCTTCCGGCAAGCCCTGCCTGCTGTGCCGCCGCATGCTGCGCAATGCGAAACTGGCGCAGGTGGTCTACTACGAAACCGATGGCAGCATCGTGACCTGCCGCCCGGATGAAATCCGCGATTGAGCGCCCGACATTCACTTTTCAGGGGCCGTTTCAGGCAAATAAACGCGGGCTTTCAGCTTATTTTCATTGACACTAAAGGTTCACTGCGCTAAAATAGGCTTGTTATGAAATTACGATTTTGAGAAAAAGAGGTGCGACTTGTATGCCGGAGTATATGTTGGCGTTCGTCATTGCCGCTGGTGTGGCCTTGGCTATCACGCCTGGTGTGATTTTCCTGGCGGCCAAGACGGGAGCCATGGATGCTCCTGATGCGAGAAAAGTACATAAAAGACCGATTCCCCGTATTGGCGGTCTCGGAATTTATGCGGCCTTTATGGTGGCAATCTTAGGGATCATGCAGTTCGTCGAAGTGGAACCGGAGGTCCTTTTTGAAGTGACGGGCCTGCTGTTGGGCGGTTCGCTTATCGTGCTGGTGGGCATCATTGACGATTACAAGAACCTGCCGGCCAAGGTGAAACTGGTGGGGCAGATCATAGCGGCTGCCGTGCTGGTCATTGCCTTTGATGTGCGGATCGACTTCATCACCGATCCGTTTGGTGACTTCATCTATACGGAATGGCTGGCCATTCCCGTGACGATCTTCTGGATTGTGGGGATCACCAATACGGTGAACCTTATCGACGGCCTGGATGGCCTGGCCGCAGGTGTTTCTACGATTGCAGCTACGACCATCTTCCTGGTGGCCCTGCAGCAGAACATCCTGCTGGTAGCTGTGCTCACCGCTGCGCTGGCCGGTGCCGCCTTTGGCTTCCTGTATTACAATTTCAATCCGGCCCGTATCTTCATGGGTGACTCCGGAAGTCTCTTCCTGGGGTATATGCTGGCCGGTATCTCGGTGATCGGTGCCGTGAAATGTGCCGCTACCATCGCCCTGATCGTGCCGATCCTGGCTTTGGGCCTGCCGATCCTCGACACGACATTTGCCATCGTACGCCGTTATCGCGGTGGCGTGCCCATCTTCAAGCCGGATAAAGGTCATCTGCATCATCGGCTGATGGATTTGGGATTCAGCCAGCGGCAGGCTGTCCTGTTGATGTATGTGATCAGTGCACTGCTCGGACTCAGTGCCGTGGCTCTGACGGAAGTCAGCTATCAGTTTGCCATTGTCATCGTGTGCATGGTCGTGGCGCTGGTGCTCTTCGGAGCCAAGAAGATTGGCATCTTCCGCATGAATGATTCGGCACAGCAACATTAAATAAATCAGCAATGAGTTGCCTTCCCCTTGGGGGAAGGGGGACCGCAAGGCGGTGGAAGGGAAAACTGCAAACAGGATTCCTTCATCAGCCTGCGGCTGCCGCCTTCCCCGGAGGGGAAGGTTTATATAGAGAGGGGACTATTAATGGAACAAAAGAAAATCAAGGTTATGACGGTGTTTGGTACTCGTCCTGAGGCCATCAAGATGGCACCAATCGTGCTGGAGCTGCAGAAGCATCCGGATAAGATCACGCCGGTGGTAGCTGTGACTGCCCAGCACCGCGAGATGCTGGATCAGGTGCTGGGACTCTTTGAGATCACCCCGGATCATGATCTTGACATCATGGCGCAGGGACAGACCCTCTTTGATATCACATCCAAGGCCATGATGGGGCTGGACAAAGTGCTGGCTGAGGAAAAGCCTGATATCGTGCTGGTACATGGCGATACGACGACCACCTTTGCCGGTGCTTTGGCGGCTTACTACCATCAGACCACGGTCGGCCATGTGGAAGCAGGCCTCAGGACCCATGATAAATACAGCCCCTTCCCGGAGGAAATGAACCGCAAGCTGACCGGCTGCATCGCTGACCTGAATTTTGCGCCCACGGAGACCTCTGAGCGCAATCTGCTGGCTGAAAACGTCAAGCCGGAAAGCATCTTTGTTACGGGTAACACCGTTATCGACGCCCTGCATCATACGGTAAAGGATGATTTTGCGTTCGAGGATGAACTGCTGCAGAACATCGATTTCAAAAACAAGCGCATCATTCTCGTGACCACGCATCGCCGGGAAAACCTCGGTGAGCCCATGCGCCATGTCTACAAGGCCCTGCGCCAGCTCACCGAAGAATTTGAGGATGTGGAAGTGGTATTCCCCGTACACAAGAACCCGAAGGTCCGCGAAGTCGTGCGCGAGGAGCTCGGCGGCCTTTCCAAGGTCCATCTGATCGATCCGCTGGATTATGAGCCGTTTGCCAACCTCATGCACAAAGCGCATCTGATCCTCACCGATTCCGGCGGAGTGCAGGAAGAAGCACCGGCACTCGGCAAGCCGGTACTCGTGCTGCGCGATACCACGGAGCGTCCTGAAGCAGTAGCCGCTGGTACGGTGAAATTGATCGGTACGGATCGAGATGTCGTATACAACGAGGCCAAGAAACTGCTGACCGATGACAAGGCTTATAGCTGCATGGCGGAATCCGTCAACCCCTATGGTGATGGCAAGGCTTCGCAGCGCATCATCCAGGCGATCCTCTATCATTACGGGCTGGCTGAGGAGCGTCCGGACGTTTTTGACGGCAGCAGATGAGCAGGCAGGAAGAAAGCGCTCTGAAACAGGCGCTCAGGGCGTTTTCCATTTTAGGCGGGGTTGGCATTTACCTGGTGGTATTCGTCGCGATCTGCGGCTTTTTAGGCGCATGGATCGGCGATCATCTGGAGATCGGCAATGCCGGCAGGATCATTGGCATCATTGCAGGTTTTCCAGCCGCCTTTTATACGCTTTACCGGCAGTTGAAGAATAACGGATTGCTATAGAAAAAAGCTGAGCGCATGGCTCAGCTTTTTTCTATAGGGCTATTCATTTACCTCAACGTCATTTTTCCGGCATTCGTTGAAGAAGAATACGGCATTGGTGTCTTTGGGATTTTCGGACCAGAATTTGATGAGCTTCACAGCCATCTGGTACTTTTCCTGCATGAAGGGCAGGAGATTCTCGGCGGTGACGGGGCCGCCGACGGTCATGAATACATCGATATTATGGCCCAGCGTATCCAGCATCTCCTCGGTGCATTCATTGTCAGCCAGCGCCTGGGCAAAGCGCACGCCCTGTTCCACATCGTCAGCGTAACCTCGCTTCAGGAGCCAAACGGCAATCAGTTTATCCATGGAATTCCCTCCTCGTAATCGCTGTGTGCTACATTTATTCGCTATGGCAGAGAAATATTCCTGCTTGTGGGCGAAGAAATAAAATTTGCTTTTCTTTACATGGAGACGGATTAAGTGATAAAATTACTTCATATTCAAAGGATGGTGGCAATATGGCAGAAATTTTGATTGCCGGTCCGCGGTTGAGGCTGCGGCGGGCAGAGGCAGCAGATATTGACTATATCATTGACCTGGAATACGCAGAGGACAACCTTCCCTTCATCGTACCCTTTGACCGGGATTTCCATGAGCGGGTCATAACGGAAGGCGAAGCTTCCTTGGATGTGATCGTGGAGGAAATCAGCACCGGGGAAAGGGTCGGATATTTTTTGGTAGCAGGGCTCAAGACCGATGCCAAAGAGATGGAATGGACGCATGTGATCATTGGCCGGAAGGGCCAGGGATATGGACATGAGGCCATGAAGCTCATCAAGAAGTGGTGCTTTGCGGTGAAGAAATTCCATCGGGCCTGGCTGGATTGCAAGGATTACAACGAGCGGGCGTTGCATCTCTATGAAGCGGAAGGCATGGTGCGGGAAGGCCTTATCCGGGAGACCATCCTCACCAACGGCCGTTATGAGAATCTGGTGATACTGGGGATCCTGGACAGGGAATACGCGGCGCGGCAAGAGGCCGGGCTGGAATTATAGGCAATGAGAACGGGGGATTTTTATGTACGATCTGACAGCGGGATTGGTTATCTATCGTAATTTTCCGAAAGACTCGATTCTGTGGCGGATGGCAGAGATCTGTCAGCGCTTTCAGGCAGAGGCTTATGAAACAGCAGAATTGCGGGGCGCGATACTCACCGAGGTGAACCGCCTGCTGGATGTGGCGACGCGCTATGGCTTCGACGGCAATCTGTGGCATGGATATCTGGCTTTTTTGCTGGCGAATACCGAAGCGCCGTTCACGCTGGTCTGTGAGAAGCGAGGCGCCGTGAATGGCAGTGTTCAGGTCTTTGCAGAAAATGATCTGGCCATCTTCAAATATCTTTGGGATTATGATTTTACGGAGATGGAAAGCTCGCTGGGGCTGAATTGCTTTAGCGTCATCACGCATTATCAGGCGGTGGCAAAGCCGGCACAGATCTATAATAAAAGCGTCAGCGATAAGGTGCGGGAGCTGGCTGCGGCCATTGATGGCGCCCCTGATGCGGCGGCCATGTATCAGGTGGTGACCGATTTTTATGCGAAATACGGCGTAGGCGTGCTGGGGCTCAACAAAGCCTTTCGCGTATCGCCGGAAATCGAGGTGACAGGCCAGCTTTTGGAGCCCATCACCACCACCGGTGATATCTGTTTGGCGGATATCGTGGGCTATGAGAGCCAGAAGCAGCGGCTGGCAGCCAATACCCAGGCGTTCGTGGAGGGGCGCAAGGCGAACAACGTGCTGCTCTATGGAGATGCCGGTACAGGAAAATCTACCAGCATCAAGGCAATCCTCAACGAATATTATGACCAGGGCCTGCGCATGATCGAGGTCTATAAGCATGAGTTCAAGTACCTGCAGCGGATCATCGCCCAGATCAAGAACCGCAATTACAAATTCATCATTTACATGGACGATCTGTCCTTTGAGGAATTCGAAATCGAGTATAAGTATCTCAAAGCGGTCATTGAAGGCGGCCTGGAGGTGAAGCCGGACAATATCCTGATCTATGCCACGAGCAACCGGCGGCACCTCATCCGGGAGCGTGTGGATGACCGGCCTGACTTTATCGACCCGGACCTGCATCAGAATGATACGGTGCAGGAAAAGCTTTCGCTGGCGGACCGTTTCGGTCTGTCCATTGGCTACTTCAAGCCCAATCAGAAGGAATATTTCAAGATCGTGGAAGAACTGGCTGCCCGTCATCCGGAGATCACGTTGTCTGCAGAGGAACTGCGGGCGGGCGCGGTCAAGTGGGAGATGAGCCACTCGGGGTTATCCGGACGGACGGCGCAGCAGTATATCAATTCCCTGTTGAGTACATGTGTATAGGTGTGATCTATGGTTTATTTGTTGAAATTCGGTGCCAGCTGGATACTGCCGCCGGGAATCTTTTTCCTGGCGTTGTGGTATGTGGCCTGGCGGTTGTATAAGAAACGGGAAAAGGGGCTGGCTGGCATGCTTGCTGCTTTGGTGTTTGTATTCTATCTGCTGTGTACGAGTCTGGTGTCCGAGCGGGTCATGGGGGCTTTGGAGGCCACCTATACGCCGCCGGAGAATCCCCAGGGGGATGTGATCATCATGCTGGGAGGCGGTGCCTTCCCGGATACGCCGGATGTGAGCGGGCAGGGCACATTGTGCTCCAGCCCGGCGAACCGCCTGCTGACGGCGGCACGCTTGCAGCGTAAGCTGGATCTGCCCATCATCCTTTCCGGGGGACAGGTCTACAGCGATTCCGGCCCAGAGGCGGTGATTGCCAAGCGCATCCTGATGGATCTGGGCGTGCCGGAGGAGAAGATTTTCGTGGAGGGCCGCAGCATCAATACCACACAGAATGCGCGCTTCTCAAAAGAGATCATGCAGGAGCAGGGGTTCACAAAGCCGATCCTGGTGACCTCGGCTTTCCATATGCGCCGCTCGGTGCTGAACTTCGAGAAATGCGGTGTAGAGGTTACGGCTTATCCTGCCGATTACCGGGTGAATACCCGCCATGATTTCCATTACAATAAGTTAAAGCCCAGCACCAGTGCTTTGGAGGATAATGTATTGGTGATGCAGGAAGTCCTGCGGGCTTTGGTTACGAGGTATCTTGAATGACAAAAAATCTTACGGAGGGTGAGCCGGCCCGGCTCATTCTCTTTTTTACCTTGCCCCTGATTGCAGGGAATATCTTTCAGCAGCTGTATGCCTTTGTGGACACGTTGATCGTCGGGCGTTTCCTGGGCGTAGAGGCGCTGGCTGCAGTAGGCTGTACCGGCAGCCTGATGTTTCTGATGCTGGGCTTTGTGATCGGCTTTTCCACCGGTATCACCATCTATACAGGCCAGCGTTACGGAGCCAAGGATTTTGCCGGCGTGCGCAAGAGTGCCGCTACCTGTGCGGTGCTGTCCCTGCTGGAGGCGGCAGCGCTGACAGCCTTTGGCGTGCCGATGTGCCGTTACCTGCTGATCTGGATGCAGACGCCGCCAGAAATCATTGAGGGGGCCTATGCCTTCATCAGTATTGTCTTTGGCGGCATCGTGATGTTCGTCTGCCTGCAGACCCAGACCAATCTTCTGCGGGCGCTGGGGGACAGCCGGATGCCTACGGTGATCCTGGCCACGGCGCTCATCATCAACATCATCCTGGAGCCGGTGGCAATCCTTGTGTTGGGCTGGGGCATTCCCGGTGCGGCTCTGGCTACCATCGTGGCACAGTTCCTGGGCAACGTCATCTGCTATATCTACATCTGCAAGAAGGTGCCGGTATTGCGCACGCATCGGGCCGACTGGCAGATTACTCGGCAGGACCTGAAGGCCCATCTGCGGCTGGGACTGCCCATGGGCTTCCAGTCTTCGATCATCGCCATCGGCGCGGTCATCCTGCAGGTGGCACTCAATAATCTTGGGCCTACGGCTGTGGCCGCCTATGCGGCAGCCCAGAAGGTGGATTCCATCGCGCTGATGCCCATGATGTCCTTCGGTCTGGCCATGGCAGCCTATACCGCCCAGAACTACGGCGCCCAGAAATACGAGCGCATTGCTGAGGGCGTGAAGAAATGCAGCTATATGTCTGTGGGTTTCAGCATTTTGGCAGGCGTCCTGCTGATTCTTTCCGGCCCCTTTATCATGGAACTCTTCGTAGGGCAGGGGCAGGAAGAAGTCGTGTCCATGGGCCATGAGTATCTGATTGTCAACGGTTCGACTTATTGGATCCTCTCGCTGCTATTCATCTTCCGCTATACCTTGCAGGGACTGGGCCAAAGCGTCGTGCCCACCATTGCGGGCATCATGGAACTTCTGATGCGTGCCGGGGCGGCGATCTTCCTCTGCGAGATCTGGGGCTACTTCGGCGCCTGCGTAGCCAACCCCATGGCCTGGGCCGGCTCCTGCATTCCGCTGGCCATTGCCTTCTTCTGGACGCGGCGGACGTTTCGGAAAAAATATAGCTAAAAATATGACAGCACAAGCAAAAATCCCCGGTCTGCATATCAAATCTTGCAGGCAGGGGATTTCTTTTGACTTTGCTATTATGCAGTTTTAGGGATTTAGTCAAGATTGCAGCCGGTGAAGGCAGCTTAAATTTCTCCTTAAGTTCCCTCGTTCCTGCATCGATATACAATATGGAGTTGTATGTGTTTTTGGCAGTGGGCAAGGGAGTGACGCAAAAAATGATGATCGGCAGGACAGAAGGACAGGAGAGTTCCTACATAAGTCAGGCGGTTCGGGGAAGAGCGCTGGCAGAACGCAGGATAGAGCAGGCTGCGCTGAAAGATGATGCTTTTGGTGCGCCTTATCGGGTAGAACTTAGTGACAGGTTGAAAAATATCGCAACCTATCAAAACGGGTCCTTGGTCGAGATCGGACAGCGTGACAGTCATGGCAGGCTGCTCAGCCGGGAAGAGGAGCTGGCTGTTTTGCATGATAAAGTGGCTGTGTATCAGGAAATGAATGAGACTTATAGGCGCACCGGTTCACCTGTTGATAGCGAAGCCCTGAATCGCAAGCTGCAGGAAGAGATGTTGGATCGTGTGGAAAAAATGGCAACGGGCGGCAGGCAGGAGGTTCAGTCTGTAAGTGGTGATAGCGGGCTTCCTGGCATAGAGCAGGATTTTTCGCAGATTCGCAAGACGCCTACAGGCTTTGAGGATAAGCCTGTACCCAAAATTGAGTACACGCCCGTAACGGAAATCCGCAGCCGTCATTATCGCTGGACCGAGGAGGACGGCATAGAGGAAACGCTTACGCAAGAGGCAGAATGGGCACAAAGCCGCGCTTACCTGCGTGAACGGATTGAGCATGCTGCCACCGACGCCATAAAGGACATTTTGGAACCATGCGAAACTTATGAGGAAGCGATGAAAAAACTCTATACGGGCGGTGGGCAGGCGCCCATCCAATCCTACGACAGGGAAAATATGACCTACACCATAACCTTGAGGCCGGTTGATGGTGCTTATGCCGTATTGGGCACGGTGTTGAATAATTTTCAGGAAGAATTTGGCAGCGAGGATTCCTTCTATGATACCTTATTGACGGCCTTGAACGATCTGGACCCGCAGGGCGATAATGAACTGGTTAAGCAGATCCGCCGCATGGTGAAAACCGTACAGGGGGGGCAACAGATTGATGTGGACAGCGACGAATTTAAGAAAGACATAGAAGATGCCGTGGCTAGGACGTATGGTATCGCTGTCGGAGCGAAAAAAGAGGAAAAGCCCCAAAATGTAAACACAAAACAACAGGAAACTACAGGGCGTTCCTATCTTGATATGCAGCTGCAGCGAGCGAAAGAGGAGAGCCGTCTGCTCGATGAACTTTTAGGCACAGCAGACAAGGAAACGGAACATGACGAAAAGAAAATAGAGTCAGCAGGGGATATACTGAAGCACCGCCAGCCAGAGGGCAAGGATGCAGGCTTTATCGATAAGCTGCGCCGGGTAGATGAACGCAAAGAACCTGCTAAGCCCTATGTCTTTTCTACAGGAGAGCAGAAAGCGGGAACACCGATAGCACAGGAACAACGCGAAGCACAGCAGGCTGCTTACGATAAATGGCTGGCCATTGGTGAACGCCTTACAGAGGTATTTGCTGCAGATAGATCCACATATTATGAAAAAGCCTTCCTCAGCGCTGTAACAAACAACGTAGATATTTCAGGGTGACATTTGTAATTTTTTATAATGATTTACATTTTTAGCAGGAATTTTTAAATGTTGCGTTGTATATATACATATATTGATTCAAACTAAATGAAGGGTGGATTTATTATGTATCAAGATGAATACAAGCGTTGGTTGGAGGCTGACCTCATTGACTGCGATCTGGGGAAAGAGCTGCGGGACATTGAAGGTGATGACGAAGCCATCAAGGAGCGTTTTGCTGCATCTTTGCAGTTCGGTACGGCAGGCCTGCGTGGCACTTTGGGTGCCGGCACCAACCGCATGAACATCTGGGTGGTGCGTCAGGCTACCCAGGGCGTGGCTGACTGGGTGAAGGGCGAAGGCGGCAGCCAGACCGTAGCCATCAGCTATGATACGCGCCTCAAGGGCTGGACTTTTGCCAAGGAAGCTGCGGGAGTTCTTGCCGCCAATGGCATCCATGTCCGCATCTACGACGAACCCATGCCGGTACCGGCGCTTTCCTTTGCCACCCGTTTCTATAAAGCAAATGCCGGCATCATGGTGACAGCCAGCCACAACCCAGCCAAGTACAACGGTTACAAGGCTTATGGCCCCGACGGCTGCCAGATGACCGATGATGCTGCTGATGTGGTCTACAATGCCATCCAGAAGACCGATGTGCTGACCGGTGCAAAGTACATGTCCTTTGCTGAAGGTGTGGAAAAAGGCCTGATCAAGTTTGTCGGGGAAGACTGCAAGGATGGCCTTTATGAAAATATCGAGGCCTGCCAGGTGCGTCCGGGCCTCTGCAAGACGGCTGGTCTGAAGCTGGTCTACAGCCCGCTCAACGGTACGGGTCTGGTGCCCGTTACCCGCGTGCTGCGTGATATAGGCATTGATGATGTGACGATCGTGCCGGAGCAGGAATACCCCAACGGCTATTTCACGACCTGCTCCTATCCGAACCCGGAAATCCTCGCTGCGATGGAAAAGGGTGTGGAACTGGCCAAGAAAGAGGATGCAGATCTGATGCTGGCCACTGACCCGGATGCTGACCGTGTGGGCATCGCCATGAAGTGCCCGGATGGCTCCTATGAGCTGGTGTCCGGCAACGAGATGGGCGTACTGCTCCTCGATTATATCTGCGCCGGCCGTCAGGAAAAGGGCACCATGCCCCAGAATCCTGTGGCTGTGAAATCCATCGTATCCACGCCGCTGGCTGATGCTGTGGCCAAGCACTATGGCGTAGAGCTGCGCCATACGCTGACGGGCTTCAAGTGGATTGGCGACCAGATCCTCGGCCTGGAGAAGGCCGGTGAAGTGGAACGCTTCATCTTCGGCTTCGAGGAAAGCTATGGCTATCTGGCTGGCCCTTATGTGCGCGATAAGGATGCTGTCGTGGCTTCCATGCTGATCTGCGAGATGGCTGCCTATTACCGCAGCCAGGGTTCTTCCATCAAACAGCGCCTGGAAGAGATCTATCAGCAGTATGGCCGCTACCTCAACAAGGTGGACAGCTTCGAGTTCCCGGGCCTGTCCGGCATGGACAAGATGAAGGGCATGATGGAGAACCTGCGCAAGGACCCCATCAAGGAACTGGCTGGCAAGAAGGTAGCGAAGGTCATCGACTATCTTGATACGGCTGCTACGGGCCTGCCCAAGGCCAATGTGCTGACCTATGAGATGGAAGATGGTTCTTCCGTCATCATCCGTCCGTCCGGTACGGAGCCGAAAATCAAGGCTTACTATACGACCAAGGGCAAGGATCTGGCAGAAGCACAGGCCGCTAAAGATGCAATGGCTGCTGCGGTCAAACCGTATCTTTCCTAAACGTTTATAAAGGTGGAATATCCCGGTGAGGCGGTTCGTGCTTCACCGGGTTTTTTATGGGAAACGTCATGAATTTGCGAAGAAAAAAGCTTGCGCAGCGGGTTGTAATTGTGTTACTATGAATTGAAGACTGTAATAAAAGGGAGGCTTATCTAATGCTTACCGTTTTGATGATAATTGATGCGCTGGTGGCAATCGCCCTCATCGCAGCAGTACTGGGACAGGAAGCAAAATCTGCCGGCATGGGCGGCATGGGTGGCGGTGCGGACACCGTTTTCTCCGGCAAGGCCCGTGGTATGGATGCACTGCTCGCGCGTGTGACAGTGGTGCTGGCTATCTTGTTCGCAGCGATCACCATCGTGATTGCCAAAATGACAAGCTAATAAAGAGCATCCCTGTTCACTAGAGCAGGGATATTTTAGATTTTGGAATATTTGGAAATAATTGGGGGTACGAAGATGATTTTACCGGGAGCAGAGCCTTTCTTTATGCCGGGCGGCAAAAAAGGGGTGCTCCTTATCCATGGCTTTACGGGACTGCCTGCAGAATTGCTGCTTTTAGGAGAGCATCTGAATAAGGCCGGCTTTACGGTACTCGGCGTGCGGCTGGCTGGACATGGCACGACGGTGGAGGATATGCGCCATATGACCTGGGAGGACTGGATGGACTCCGTGCGGGATGGCTATGCTCTGCTCTCGGGCTTCTGTGAGGAGATTTCGGTGATCGGGCACTCCATGGGCGGGCTCTTTGCCCTGCTGTTGTCCACGGAAGAGGTCATCTCCCATGTCGTGACGCTGGCTGCGCCGATCTTCATCCCCGAGGAACGGGGGCTGGCGGCATTGCCGCCGCGGGAAGCCTGCTATGACGGCTATGTGACCAAGCCCAGGCGGAAGCTCAGGGACGTACCCCCTGCTGCCAATCGTACCTATCGCAAGATGCCGCTGATTTCCATCCATGAGCTGGTGGAGGTCATCGAAAAGACCAAGGGTGCTATCGAGGAAGTGAAGGCACCGACGCTCATCATGCACAGCCGGGATGACCATACGGCGGCACCGGTGAGCGCAGACTATATCCTGTCCCATGTGCAGGGACAGGCGCGAATCGTCTGGCTGGAGGAATCCGGGCATCTGTTGCCCCTGGCCAGCGAAAGAGAGAGAGTATTTGAAGAGGCTGCGGCCTTCCTGCAAGGGTAGTGGTGTGACTTTTCTTTGGTGCAAAGAAAAGTCACCAAAAGAAACAGCGGGCTGAAATCCCATCACGGGATTTACGCCCGACGGCTCCCGTCCTTGGGAGCCGATTACGCTTGCCTTATGTTTGCAGGTAAATCGTAAATTTATGTAAGGAGAAAAAATGGACTTAAAAGAAAGAATCCTCGCTTATATGCGAGAAGCTGCCTATAAGCCACTGGCCGCCGAAGATTTAGGCGAAGAGATGGGACTGACGGACGAAGAACTGGTGGATTTTGAAGCAGCCTTGGATGAATTGGAGGCAGAAGGGGCCATCATCAGGAATCGCAGTGACCTTTACGGTGTGCCCAGCCGCATGCATCTGGCCGTGGGGCGTCTTTCCATGACGGCGAAGGGCTTTGGCTTTTTGATTCCGGACGTCCGGGAAACGGAAGAGGAGACGGATGTATTCATTCCGGCCAATGCCGTGGGCTCCGCCATGCATGGCGACCGTGTTGTGGCGCGGGTTGCGCCGGCGCAGGAGGAAGGCCGTTCCCGCGAAGGCGAGATCATCCGCATCCTTGAGCATGCCAATGAGAAGATCGTGGGCACTTTTGAGCGCAGCAAGACCTTTGGTTTTGTGACGCCGGACAATACGAAGCTCACGCAGGATATCTTCGTGGCCAAGAAATTCTTCAAGGGTGCCAAGACGGGCAGCAAGGTGGTCGTGAAAATCACCAAATGGCCCAGCGGCCGCCGCAGTGCGGAAGGTGAGGTCATTGAAGTGCTGGGCAAGGTGGGCGATCCCGGCGTGGATGTGCTCTCGGTGATGCGCCAGTATGAGCTGTCCGAAAGCTTCCCCGAGGATGTGCAGGCGGAAGCCGATGTCGTTGAGCAGGAGCCTGCACCGGAGGAATACCGGGGCCGTGCTGACCGCCGTGACCTGCCCATCGTCACGGTGGACGGTGAGGACTCCAAGGATCTCGATGATGGTGTCTTTGCCCGCAAGAACCCTGATGGTTCTTACTTCCTGGGTGTCTATATCGCCGATGTCAGCCATTATGTGCGGGAAAATGCGCCCCTTGACCGGGAAGCCTATGCCCGCGGCACGAGTGTTTATCTGGTTGACCGCGTGATTCCCATGCTGCCCAGGGAGCTTTCCAATGGCATCTGCAGCCTGAATGCAGGTGTTGACCGCCTGGCTATGGCCTGCGAGATGCAGATTTCCCCGGAAGGCGAGGTCGTAAGTTACGAGATCCTGCCGACGGTGATCCATGTCTACCGCCGTCTGACTTACAATATCGTCAACAAGGTATTGGTGGGCAAGGAAGAACCCTTCCTGTCCGATAATCACGATATCCTCTCGATGCTCGAGACGCTGGCCGAGCTGCGCGGTGTCCTGAAGGCCAAGCGCCATCGCCGCGGCTCTATCGACTTCGACTTGCCAGAAGTCAAGGTCAAGCTGGATGAACACGGTCATCCGGTGGCACTCATCAAGCGGGAAGGCAGCCTGGCGGAATCCATCATCGAGGAATGCATGCTGGCAGCCAATGAGACCGTGGCCCGTCATATGGACACGAAGAACCTGCCCTTCATGTACCGCGTCCATGAGCAGCCTTCCGAGGAAAAAATCGAACGGCTCAACAACCTGTTGGCAACGTTCGGTCTTTATGTGAAGCGGGATGAAGCCGGGCAGATCCAGCCCATGGATGTGCAGAAGGTACTCGAAAAAGTCGAGGGTCGTCCGGAGGAACGCATCATCAGCACGGTGTCCCTGCGCTCCATGCAGCAGGCGCGCTACAGTGAGCTGAGTCTGGGCCATTTTGGCCTGGCCGCCCGCTATTATACGCACTTCACGTCACCCATCCGCCGCTATCCGGATCTGATTGTCCACCGCCTCCTGCGGGAGACCTTTGCGACAGGCAGTATCCCCGCAGAACGGCAGGCCAAGCTGAAGACCATGCTGCCTGAGATTGCCGACCATACCTCCCAGCGGGAGCGGGTGGCCATCGAGGCAGAACGCGAGACCACGGACATGAAGAAAATCGAGTATATGGCGCAGTTCGTGGGCGAGGAGTTCACAGGTGTCATCAGCGGCGTGACCGCGTTCGGTATCTTTGTGGAACTCGATAACGGTGTGGAAGGTCTGGTTCATGTTTCCACCATGACCAATGACTATTATGAATATGTGGAAGAACAATATGCAATGATTGGCGAGCGCACCCGGATGAAATACCGTTTGGGCGATGAGGTGGAGGTAATCCTCGCGCGGGCCAATGTGGAGGAACGGAATTTGGATTTTGTGTTGAAAGATAACGGCCAGTATGTGCCGGAACAGCCAGCCGCTAAGAAAAATGACGGCCGGAAGAGCAACAAGAAAACGAAGGCGCCCCGCCCCAAGAAGGCGAACAAGCCGCTGCTTGAAGATGAACTGATTGCCGAGCCCATGCTGACGGAGGAAGAAAGCCAGCAGAAGGAGCAGCAGGGACACAGCCAGCATAAGAAGCGCCGCAACCATAAGAAGCGCGGTGCTTCCGGCGAAAAACTGCCGCAGGAGGAAAATCAGGAAAAGCGTCAGCCCAAAGAGCGCAAGAACCGCAATGATAAGAGCCGCCGTCCGGGCAAGGCCGAACGCGCGGACAAGGAAAGCCGTGTCGGTTCCGGCTCCTTCCGTGGAGGCTCGGGCGACCGCAGCCGCAATCGCGAGGAACGCCGCGGCGACAAGGAAGCCGGTTACCATCGCGTCTATGTGACGGGGCTCAACAGCGCCATCTGGCCGGACCCTCCCGGATACCATGAGAAGAAGGAACGGGAAATGGCCGCCGCAGCCGCCAGGGCTGAAAAAGAAAAGGCGCAGAAGTCCAAGGGCAAGCGCCGTCCGCGTCCGCACCGCAAGACGGAAGGCGGTACGGGGAATAGCAAATAAGTTCGAGGTGAGAGAATGGGCAAGAAAAATATCGGTATGAAGGTAGTCTGCGAAAACCGCAAGGCACGCCATGACTACTTTATCCATGAGACATACGAAACAGGTCTTGCCCTCGTGGGCACGGAGGTCAAATCCCTGCGTGCCGGCAAGGCCAACCTCAAGGACAGTTATGCCATGATCAAGAACGGGGAAATCTTCGTGGAGAACATGCACGTTTCCCCCTATGACCAGGGCAATATCTTCAACCACGACCCGCTGCGGGCGCGGAAGCTCCTGATGCACAAGAGCGAGATCGTCAAGCTCTTTGCCAAGACGCGCGAGAAAGGCTTTACGCTGGTGCCGCTCAAGATTTACTTCAAGAACGGCAAGGCGAAGCTGGAACTGGCCCTGGCTTCCGGCAAGCACAACTACGACAAGCGGCAGGATCTCCATGAGAAAGCCGCCAAGCGGGAAGTGGAACGGGCGCTCAAAGACAGGCAGCGTTATTGATGTAATGTTGTAAAGTGTTCCTGATTTATGTTACAATAGGCAAGGAACTTTAGCCTTCCCTGTCGGGGAAGGGGGACCGCGTCAGCGGTGGAAGGGGCTTTTATCCTGGAACCCTTTTCGCCAGCCTGCGGCTGCCACCTTCCTCAGAGGGGAAGGCTTTATTATATTTAGAAGGGGAATATCTTATGAGTGAAAACGGAAAATTGAAGCGGGGGCTGAAGAACCGCCATCTGCAGATGATTGCCTTGGGCGGGGCTATCGGCACCGGGCTGTTCTATGGGTCAGCCTCGACGATTGCGCTGGCGGGGCCGGCGGTCATGCTGGCTTATCTGATCGGCGGCATCATGATTTTCTTCATCATGCGGATGCTCGGGGAGATGGCGGTGGATGAGCCGGTGTCCGGTTCTTTCAGCCATTATGCCACGAAATATTGGGGCAGGTTTCCGGGCTTCATGTCCGGCTGGAATTATTGGTTCAATTATGTGCTGGTGTCCATGGCCGAGCTTACCGCCGTGGGTATCTATATGCAGTTCTGGTTCCCGGACCTGCCGCAGTGGATTGCGGCTTTGATCTGTCTGGTGGCCATTACCGCCTTGAACCTCATCAATGTGCGGCTTTATGGGGAAACGGAATTCTGGATGGCGCTGATCAAGATTACGGCCATCGTGCTGATGATTGTACTGGGGTTGTATATTTTGCTGGGCAATCCCCAGCCCTTTCCGCAGAACTTCAGCAACCTCTGGAATAACGGCGGCTTCCTGCCCCATGGGATCTGGGGGCTGGCGCTGTCCATCGCCGTGGTCATGTTCTCCTTTGGCGGCATTGAGCTGATCGGCATTACCGCAGGCGAGGCGGAAAATCCGGACAAGACCATCCCGCAGGCCATCAATCAGGTCATCTGGCGTATCCTCATCTTCTATGTGGGCACGATGGCGGTACTCATGGCGCTTTGGCCCTGGAACGAGGTGGGGATGGAGGCCAGTCCCTTCGTGCAGATCTTCATGAGCGTGGGGATTCCTGCCGCGGCTCATATCCTGAACTTCGTGGTGCTGACGGCGGCGGTGTCGGTCTATAATTCCGCCATCTACAGCAACAGCCGCATGCTCTATGGGTTGGCGGCCAAAGGTGAGGCCCCTGTGTTTCTGAGCAAGCTTTCCGGGCGCGGCGTGCCGGTGCGGGGCATCCTCCTTTCCTCGGGCATCACGCTGATCTGTGTGGCGCTCAACTACTTCTTCCCGGGGAAAATCTTCATGTTCCTGATGTCCATTGCTACCATTGCCGCGACCATCAGCTGGCTGACCATCGTCATCACCCATCTGAAATTCCGTGCCCATTGCAAGGCGGCAGGCAAGGAGACGAAATTCAAATCGCCGCTCTACCCGTTCGTCAACTACCTCTGCATCGCCTTCCTGCTGGCCATCTGGGGCCTTATGACGCAGATCGAAGGCATGGATCTGGCGGTCTATATCCTGCCGGTATGGCTCTTGTGCCTCTGGATAGGCTACAAGTATCAAAATAAATAAAAGCATTTGTGAAGATATTGCAGTTTGTTGGTGCGTTAGTGCCAAAGGCAATCCGTTCATGCGCCGTCAGGGGTTCACGGGGGAGTACTTTTTCTGTTTCCGCTAAACGACCCTCCCTGCAAGGTTAGAGTTACTTAGCTGAATGCGCCGGGCAGGCCAGCGGCGCGTTTTTCAGCGTGCTCTTTAGCTATTGCCTACGTCGGGCCGGTCTTCGCTGTCGCTCAGACAGTCGTTCCCACAGAAAAAGCACTCTCCCGTTCGCCCCAAGGCACGATTTTGGGCATTGGCACGAATCGCTTCTCCCGGAACAAGCACATCGATGTGCTTGCAGCTTACAGCCGGAACATAGCAGTGTACACCAACGTAACTTTGGGTGGAGGTGGGGATGCTTTTTCGCCGACGGAACGACTGTCCGAACGAAGTGAGGACTGGCCCGCAAACAGCATGTGCTGGAAGTTGCGTTGATAGACGCGCCGCCGGCCTGCCCGGCGCCAAGTTGCTGGAAGTTACGTACTTTTGCTGGCGGGTCATTTAGTGGAGCGGCGAAAAAGTATTCCCACCGCCGCCCCATTGCTTTGTAACGAATTGTGTTCCAGCTCGCATCAGCAAACTGCAATTTAGAGAAAACATCCGTTGACATTTTGGTCAACGGACGTTTTGGTCTATGAAGGGGATTTTCCGATCTACTTTTATTTGGGGGCGATGTTGACGAAGACGTCGTAGAAGGCTACGCCGGAGGCGGAGGTGGTCAGCAGGCCAAGGTCGGTGGGGACGCCGGAGTTCAGGACGTTGAGTCCGCCTTTCTGGCTGGCGCCCTGCATGCTCAGGATGATGTCCGGGGCGAGGTCTGTGCGGAATCTGACGCTGACGGTGATCTGCCCCTGTTCGTTCCAGACGACGGCGGGATGCAGGTCCTGAAGCTGGTGTTTTCGGGCTGCATCCGGATGGATGTAGACTAGCGGATACTCTGACATGAGATGGTGCTGGTGATAACTTTGGCCGTTGATATGTTCCTGGGCATGGGGCGTCAGGAAATGGAACGGATATTCTTTGGTGGGCAGCATTTGGGGGAAATCCTTCGGCAGGGTGCAGCAGTGGAATCTGCCATCCGCGGTGGCAAAGCGGCCGTCCTGCCACGGATATGCCTGATGCCGGAAGCGGGCAGGGCCTTGATAGAGGTCCTGCCATTTTTTTATGTGCAAAGCCTGACAGACTGCGGGCGTGAATTCGGCAGCGAGGAATTCCTCATCACGGCGATGGGCAGGGAATGTGCTGGTGCCGGGGGCCAGCTCATTGAGGCGGCGCGTCAGCAGGCGGGCAATCTCCAGATCGCTTTTGGCTTCCCCTTGTGGAGGGATGGCGGGTTCGTTCAGGCCCACCCAATGGCGGAAGTAGCTGCCGTATACATCGAGTTCCTCAAATTCGGTGGTGACCGGCAGGACAATATCCGCCATCTGCGCGGAGTGCGTCAGGAACTTATCGGCCACCACCACCAGTTCCAGTTGAGACCAGAATTGCAGCAGGTCTTTCAGTCCCACATCCTGCCGCAGCAGATCACGGCAGGCTATCCAGAGGAATTTTATCGGAGGATCGGTGAGGTCCTGCAGGCTTTGGGCGAAGTTGTTGATATTGACGAAGCGGGTGTCCTGGCGCTTTTGCATGATATGGAAGGGGAAAATATCCATGCCCTTGTCGGCAAAGTTCACACCGCCGCCGGGAATGCCGATATTGCCGGTGAGCAGGGAAAGCGCATCGATCAGGCGGATGGTCAGTCCGCCTTGAATGTGGCGTTGCAGGCCAAAGCCGCACCAGATATGGGTAGGATGGTTTTCGGCAAGCAGGCCAGCCAGGAAAGAGATGGCTTCATCGGTTTGTCCGACAGCCTTCAGCAGGGGCGCGGCAGGCATTTGCAAAGCGGCATCGATAAGTTCTGCGGCACCTGTTGTTTGGTCGGGATTGTAGGAAAGCTTTTGTGTCTTAGCCAGTTTTTGCAGCAGCAGGACAGTCAGCGCAGCATCCCCGCCAGGGCGCAGTTCGATATAGTAATCGGCCTTGCGGGCGGTTTCCGTGTATACCGGGTCGATTACCACGACTTTTGCGCCGCGTTCCTGAGCGGCGTAGATGATGGGCATGGTATGGACGGAGGTCCAGGCGGGGTTGATGCCCCAGAGGATGATCAGTCTTGCTTCCAGCATCTGGCGGATATCAGCCGTCACATTGGCGCCAAAATCCAGCCGCTGCGCATCCAGACCAGAGGAGAAACAGGGCGTGCCGGTGGTCTGGGTGGTAGGGCCGAGGCTGTTGAACATTCCCTCGGCGGCGTAATGGAGCAGGCTGAAATTGCCCGAATACTTGTTGAGGCAAAGGGGGAGGGTGGAATGGTAGCGTTCTTTCAGCTCCAGGATCTTCCGGGCAATGATATCGATGGCCTCGTTCCAGGAAATCTGCTGCCATTGGCCGGACCCGCGCCTCAACTGGCGCTGGGGATAGAGCAGGCGCTGGGGATGATAGACTGTGGCGAGGATTTCTTCCCGCTTGCTGCAAAGCCGGCCGGAGGCACCTTCTTTTTTATCACCGGTGATGTATTCGAGTTTTCCACCGCGGGTATAGGCCAGTATGGGACAGGAGTCGTAGCAGTTGCGGGGACATATATGGCGGGTGACTTGACAATTGCCGTGAAAAAACATGGGAACCTCCTTTCGCGGGGTCAGCCTCTTTGCAAGGTGGATCCATCCTGGACAGTTGGTGGGGACGGAGCGTCTGTGCGCAGAGGAAAGGCTGTCTGGCCGTTGAAACTGGGGAGCAGTTTCAGGCTGCTTTGGGGGCAGTTATTGTGGCAGAGACCGCAGGCGGTGCATCTCACCGGATTGAAGGCCAGCTCCCGGCCATCGCGGATGGTCAGGGCTTTTTCCGGGCAGAGCATGGTGCAGAGCCCGCAGGCCGTACAGGAAGCCTGCATGGTCAGGCCGGGAAAGAGGCTACAAGGAGAAGCGCCCTGTTTTTCCAGCCAGATCACCGGGTCAAAAGCGTATTGCTGCTGCGTCTGTGCGGCGGCAATCTCGGTGGCGGTATCAGCAGCGGCATGGAACAGGGAACGGAAAAAGGAGCGGCGGGCCACAGGTTTAGCGGCAGGGGCAGCGTCCTTTACATGGACGAGCTTCAGTGGAGCCTTGCCTGCTGCTTGCAGGGCGTCATTGCAGGCGGCGATTTCGGTCTCCAGCCATTGGAAGACCGCGGGATTGCAGGCCGCGCAGCGGCTGGTGTCGATGGCCAGCGGCTGTTTTTCGGCCAGAGCCCAGAGCAGGCGGCGATTGAGTGCACCCAGGCAGGGCATGCCGGCAGGCGATACCTTCCGGCACATCAATACCTGCGGGGTGAAGTTCTGCGTGACGGTAAGGACGGCATCATAATCGGCATCGCTTTGGATAGCTCCCGTGGGACAGACAGCCGTGCAGAGTCCGCAGTTATCGCATTTTTCCGCATCAATATCGCGATTCTGGATGGCCGACTGCGGGCAGATGGCTTGGCAGCGGTTGCAGCTGACATTGGTGTAATGGAACAGACAGCGATTTAGGTCGATATTGCGCTTGGGCATGGAACAGTCACCTTTCTCGGATCGTTTTTTCCATTATACTGCCAGCAGGGAGGTTTTGACAAATTATCCGTTCCGAGCAGGATGGAAATCTTTTGCTGGAGGACAAATAGCGCAAATATAGTGGCGTGGAATGTATAATGGGGTAAATTATGCCTAGTATTGCAATGGGTAATGTAAAGTGTTACAATAGGCTCATATTTTATGAAGGGGGAATGATTATGTATTTATCCGATATGGAAAAAAGCCGCTGGACCGCGCGTGATATCAGTCTTACGGCGGTCATGACGGCGATTGTGTTCTTATTGACTTTTGTGCCGAAGATCCCGATTCCTCTGGGCTATGCTCATTTGGGGGATGCGGCGATATTCGTGCTCCTGTGCCTGGGTGGGCGGCGGGAGGCTTTGGCTGCCGCCTGCTTAGGCTCCATGTTGGCAGATCTTATGGGCGGTTTTCCCCTCTGGATAGGGCCGACGCTTATAATCAAATGGGCTATGGCAGAAACATTCCTGCACATGGCAAAACTGTCGGACAGGGATTTCCTTACATCACCGCGTACCTTGCTGGCTCTGGTATTGGCCTGTCTGGTGATGGCCACAGGTTACACGGCCTTTGGCGCGGTGCTCTATGACAGCCTGACGGCCGGACTGGCCTCGGCACCGGGACTGCTGGCAGAAGGGGCTGTGAATATCCTGGCTTTCTACGCCGCTGTCAAGCCGCTGCAGAAGTTCGTCAGATAAGCTGTTCAAGGAATGCCCGGCAGCCCTTGCTCACATCCTGATAGGTCACTTCGAAATTGCCTGTATACCAGGGATCGGCGACTTCCCGATCCTCGCCGGCAAAGCTTAACAGCAAATGGCATTTGTGCTGGGGATCATGGCCGGTCAGGCGCATCAGGTCGCGCATATTTTCCTCGTCCATGGCGACGAGATAGTCATAGGCATCATAATCAGCCCGCTGGATCTGGCGGGCTTTTCGCTTGGTGAAGGGGATGTTATGGGCGGTGAGGGCGGCTTTAGTGCCCGGATGGGTGTCGCTGCCGATCTCATCAGTGCGGCAGGCTTTGGAATCCACAAGGATTTCCGCCTCCTTGCCCGCCTGGCGTACCAGTTCCTTCATCACAAACTCAGCCATTGTCGAACGGCAGATATTGCCGTGGCACAGGAAAAGAATCTTTTTCATCAGGATTCTCCTTTCAGATGGAAATGTTCTGACCTTATCATAACATGGAAAGCGTCATGGGGAAAAGCTTTCATTGATTCTGTTGAAATTTGCAGGTGAAAAGTTCTCACTTGTGGTATCATATACATAAGAGTATGTGTGCAAAGGGGGATTTTTTATGGAGCCGCAACAGTTGGGCTTTCAAGTGGATCTGTCGCGGTGTGTGGGCTGCCGGGCTTGTGAGAGGGCTTGCCGGCACAAGCATCCGGATATGCCGCGAGCCTTCCGTCACGTGGACAGGTGGTCGGGAGACCGGCGGGAACAGGGGTTCTTGACCATGTCCTGCAATCACTGTGCTTCGCCGGAGTGCATGCGGGTGTGTCCGGCTGGCTGTTATGAAAAGCGCCGCGATGGCATTGTCATGCACAACAGTGCCAGATGCATCGGCTGCGGACGTTGTGTGGGAGCCTGTCCTTTCCATGCACCGCGCATTCTCCCGCATACGGGGAAGGCGGCCAAATGTGATATGTGTCAGGAACGTCTGGCGGAGGGCAGGCAGCCTCAGTGCGTAGAGGCCTGTCCTGTGGAGGCGTTGCGTATCTGCAATCTGGAAGAGGCGGAGATCGGCTGGAAGGATTATCCGCTGGTGCGTTATACGCAGCCGTCACTGAAATTTATCCGGGCGCGGCAGCCCCTTTGTTTTTGGCGGGAGGATAGAGATGGAGAAAGATAAGGAAGATCTGTGGCAAGCAGAGGACATCACGGGCAAGCTTATGGTCGTGCACCGTTACACAGGCATGGAAATGGTATTGCTTGACCGCCTGGGGGATTTGCGCGGGACAACGCCTGATTTCCGTGAAGAAAGCCTTTCTCTGCTGCGCCGCAAGCGGCAGGCGTTGCAGCAGGAGGATTGGACGCCTTTTGCCGGCCTGACCGTCATACCTTTGGTGCAGAACAAGCAGCTTTGGGGATGGCTGGCAGCAGACTGTCCGCAGGCGGAAATGGCGGAAAATGTGTACTGCCTGTTTTTGGAACTGAGCTTGCAGCTTACCTTCCTGCTTTGGCATGAAGGCGAGATGAACGCCATGGTGCGCAGGCATCGGGAGCAGTTCCTGTATGATATTCTCTATCATAATTTTGCGTCCTCGGATGAGGTCATCGAGATGGGGAAAAACTGGAATATGCGGCTGGACCGGCCGCATCATGTGGTGGTCGTGGAGTTTGACCGGCCGTTGCAGGGGGACAGACAGGAAATCCTGCTGGCAGAGCTGGACAAGGAATGGATGAGCGTGCTCTCTGCCCGCTTCGTGCAACCCATCCTGATGCTCCTGCGGATGCAGCTGGTCATCCTCTTTGAAGATTCGCATAAACCGCCCCGCAGCCAGGGAGATCTGGCCCAGATCATGGCGGATGCCATGGCGAAGGTCAGACAGGACTTTCCCACGATCCCGCCGTTTTCTGTGGGCATCGGCAGGTTGCATTACTCGGTGGCGGAAATCTGCCGCAGTTTTCAGGAGGCGCGGCAGGCCTTGAGCCTGGGACGTTTCCGCCAGCCGGAAAACGGTATTACCTGCTACGAGGACCTGGGGGTATTGAAACTCCTTTCGCATATCC
This sequence comes from Pseudoselenomonas ruminantium, assembly GCF_900142515.1. Classification (GTDB taxonomy): domain Bacteria; phylum Bacillota; class Negativicutes; order Selenomonadales; family Selenomonadaceae; genus Selenomonas_A; species Selenomonas_A ruminantium_D. The sequence continues at coordinate 59,865 of NZ_FRBC01000009.1, forward strand.
GGACGGAGGAACTGGACGATTTTGCCCAGGAGATATTAGGCCCGCTTATGGAATATGACAGCCAGAATGATACGGAACTGCTGCATACCTTGGAAATTTATTTTCAGGAAAATGAGTCCTTGCCGCAGGCGGCGGAAAAACTTTTTATCCATGCCAATACCCTGCGCAACCGGCTGAAGAAAATCGAGAAGGTACTAGGCGTGAAAATGAGCCGGGCCGATGTATTGTGCCGGGTCAGCATAGCCTGCCAGGCGTTGCGGATCGTCCGGCATACGCTCTGAGAGAACGGGGCATGTCCACGGCTGATGGGATATACTCACATAAATAAAAAAAGTCGCGCAACTCGCAAAATAATGCTTGATTTTTCCCTGCGCTTAGCCGATAATGTAAATAGGAACCTTGTCTGTATTTTTGGTTCATAGATAAAGGAGGAAGATGAACATGGATGTCAACATGATTTCTTCTTTGTCGCAACAGACCGCAGCGGTGAAGGCTAACTATACGAAGACCACCACCACCACGACAAATGATGCGACAAAGGAAACCACAACCACGACCAGCGAGGCTTTTTCGGTGGATATTTCCGCTGAAGCAAAGAAAGCTTCAACGGCTATGGACAAGCTTACCAGTGAGCAGGTTGACGCTTTGCAGGATGGCATCAACAAGAGCTATCAGCTGATGATCAAGACACTCACGGAGCAGAACGCCAAATTGCAAGGTTATCTCGATGAAGGCATCGGCAAGCTGAATTTTGACGGTATCCTGTTCGGCACGGATAAGTTTGCCCTGCCGCCTGTAGGCACGACTCCGGAAGAGGCCGCAGAGGCCATTGGCGAGGGCGGTGCGTATTCGGTTGATAGTGTGGCCAGCCGCATCATGGACATGGCGACAGCTATTGCCGGCAATGATCCGGAGAAACTGAAGATGATGCAGGACGCTGTGGAAGAAGGGTTCAAGCAGGCTGGTATCACTTGGAAGGACGCGATGGGGCAGGACGAGATGCCACAGATCACCAAGGATACGCATGCTGAGATCACCAATCGCTTTGATAAGCTCTATGAGCAGATGGGCGTGAAGCAGTCGGCGAAAATGGAAGAATGATTACAGGCTTAGCGGTCGCTATGTGGAAATGGCGGCCGCTTTTTTAGTTTTTGGACAGGATGTATCAGCGTGGGTTGCTTGATGTGAGACAGAGGCATTTAAGCGATTCTTTGCTGGCACATCTGGATTCCCTGATTTCAAGAAAAAAGCGCGTCATGATGTTAAACTGTATTTTCCTCGTAACAATAAGGGTGATTGGAAAATATGGCGGTAACCGTCAGCGATGGCAGAGTTTTCAAGAATATCAATAAGGGGTTGAAGGTCAAACGATTGGAGAAGCGACTTCGGAGAGAGCAGAGGCACCTTAGTCGTAAATATGAGTTCAGGAAAAAGAAAGGTGGTAAAACTGCTACTGCCTCTGCAAACATAGATAAGCAAAAGTTAAAGGTGCATCGGGAAGTTGAAAGATTCTATCCAAGCGCTAAAACTTGCTAGGTTTGCGGGCATATACACTTTTGTTTATGTTTTTAGTAGCAGAATGGAAACGAATGCCCCAGACAAATCCCCGCAAGGGTGTGTTGAAACGACTGGCTGAATTGGAGAAGCTTTGTGAAGGGTTGACGGTTCAGGTGGAGGAACTGACGGCAGAACGTAATCGGTATCGGGAAAACTACGAAGATACGCTGGTGGAAAATATCCGTTTGCAAGAAAAGCTGACGGAAATCCGGGAACGGCTGCGGCAATATGAGCCTTTGGAGGTGAAGGAGACCGTGCCGATGGAGGTGGCTTCAGCTGACACGCTGGTGGCCGTGGAGGAGAGCCTGGCCGTTGACTGTTTCGCTGACCTGCCGCTGAAGGTGGCGGTGATTGGCGGCACGGATGCCTGGCAGGCGAAGGTCATGGAGCGCCATCCGGGGTTCAAGGTCATTGGCAGCAGCAAGAATTTTGACCGGGATAAGCTCAGCGGCACGGATATCCTGGTCATCAACACCAATGCTGTATCCCATGCCTGCACGCAAAAGGCGAAAGGCGAAGTGGACAGAGGAACCGAGGTGCTCACCATCTCGACCAACAATCTGGATATCCTGGACAAGAAGATCATGGCGATACTGGCGTGATGGCCGCCATACAGCCAAGCCCCTTTCGCACTGCGCAGGCGAAGGGGGCTTTGTATCTGCCTTTATGGATTTTGCCTGCTGAATATGATAAGATTAAGTGACACAGAGGAGGGAAAATCCATGAAAAGAATCCTGATGTTCCTGAAATTGTTCCGTTATGACCTGCTGGTGATGCTGGTGGCCTTGAAGCACCGGGATACGCCGAAGAATGTGAAGGGGCTGTTGCTGGCGGCAATCTTATATCTGGTAAGTCCTATCGATCTGCTTCCGGATGCCATTCCTTTGGCTGGCATCATTGATGATGCGGTGATCGTACCCACGGCCATCATGGGGCTGACGAATATGCTGCCTGGTCATGTGCGTCATTATGCTGAGGACCAGGCGGGGAAGATGCTGCGCTATATGCCGGCCATTCTGGCGGCGACTACCCTGTTTGTCGTCTGCTGGCTGGGACTTATCGTGTACGGACTTTATAAGTTGATTTTTTGAGGTGTAAGTGAAATTGCGTTTATATATTGCCGAGAAGCCCAGCATGGGCAGGGAAATTGCCAAGTGCCTGAAGGGGCCGGTGCGCCGCTGTGATGGGTATCTGGAAACCGGGGAAGGCGTGGTGACCTGGCTCTTTGGCCATATCCTGCGGCAGGCGGAGCCGGATGAGTATGATCCGAAGTACAAAAGATGGCGGGCGGAGGATCTGCCGATCATCCCGCAGCAGTGGAAGCTTTTCGTGGATAAATCCTGCGAAAAGCAGTTTGCCATCGTCAAGGGGCTGATCGACCGCTGTGATGAAATCGTGCATGGCGGTGACCCTGACCGTGAGGGGCAGTTGTTGGTCGATGAGGTGCTGGATTATCTGGGCAATAAGAAGCCGGTCAAGCGCATCCTGCTCAATGCCTTGGATGAAGCCAGCATCAAGAAGGCCAATGCCAATCTGCGGGAGAACAGCGAGTTCTTCAATCTCAAGCAGTCGGCACTGGCTCGGGCGCGGGCGGACTGGCTTATCGGCATGAATCTGTCACGGGCCTATACGCTGGCGGCCCGCCGGGCCGGCCATGACAAGCTGGTGCTGCCCATCGGCCGGGTGAAGACGCCGACGCTGTCGCTCGTGGTGCGGCGGGAGCGGGAAATCGAGAATTTCAAGCCCGTGGATTACTATACCATCAAGGCGGAATTTGCCCATGCAAACGGCATTTTTGCCGCGCAGTGGAAGCCCAAGGATACCATGGCGGGACTGGATAGCGAGAACCGCCTGATCGACAAGAAGATTGCCGAGGCCAAGCTGGCTGAGTTCCAGCAGGAGCCGCGGGAAGGTGTCATCTCTGCCTATCAGAAGACAAAGAAGCAGGAGCCGCAGCCCCTGCCCTTTTCCCTGTCCTCCTTGCAGGTGCTGGCAGGCAAGATGTTTGGCTATGCTCCGCAGGTGGTTCTCGATACGGCCCAGAAGCTCTACGAGAAGAAGCTTACGACGTATCCCCGTTCGGACTGTGAATATCTGCCGACCAACCAGTTCGGCGATGCCACGAAAATCATCACGAATCTGGCGCAGGCCGGGGATGAACGCCTGGCGGGCTGGACAAGCGGCGTGGATACGAAAAGCAAGAGCCGGGCTTGGAACGACAAGAAGATTTCGGCCCATCATGCCATTATCCCGACCACGGTCAAAGCCGATATGCTGATGATGACCACGGAGGAACGCAATCTCTATTTCCTGATCGCCCGCGGCTATATGGCCCAGTTCTATCCGGTGCATCTCTATGACCAGACCAAGGTGGAGGTCACCTATAAGGATGAACTCTTCACGGCCAGCGGCCGCACGGAACGGGATTTGGGCTGGAAGGTCATGTATCAGGCGGCGAAGAAAAAAGCCGCCGCTGATGATAATGACAGTGACAATGAGAATGAGGAAAGTGACGGCACTCTGCCGGTCATGAAGAAAAAGGACAGCGTCACCTATGAGAAGGGCGCGATGACCCAGCGGGCTACCAAGCCGCCGGTGCGGTTCACGGAGTCCACGCTGCTGGCAGGTATGAAGGAAATCCACAAATATGTGAAGAATCCTGAAGCCAAGAAACAGTTGAAGGATGTCTATGGTATCGGCACAGAAGCGACCCGCGCGACGATCATCGAAGATCTGGTCAAGCGCAAGTTCATGCAGAAGCAGGGCAAGAAAAAGTATCTCGTGCCCACGCCAGCGGCCTATCTGCTCGTTGATGCCCTGCCCGATGAAATGACCTATCCCGATTCCACGGCCATTTGGGAGGATAAGCTCCATTCCATGTCGGAAGGCGATGGCACGCTCGACGAATTCCTGCGCGGTCAGATCGAGTTTACGAAGAAGCTCTGCAGCAAGGCGGGCAACGCGCAGATGGAAGTCACGGGGGAAAATGTCTGCCCCCGCTGTCATAGCGGTGTGCTGACGCAGCGCAAGGGTAAGAATGGCCTGTTCTGGGGGTGTTCCAACTATCCGAAATGCCGCATGACCTGCAATGACAAGGACGGCAAACCGGATTTCGAGGATGCCAAGGCACGTTTGGCAAGGAGTCCCCGTACCAATGCGCCTGCGGCAGTGTCGGCCAGCCAGCTGGCACGGCAAGGCGGGGCAGCTGGATACAGGCCCAGACAGGCTGCCACGGTGGCGTATGCGCAAAGTGACAACGGCCCCAGTGCGCAGGATATGGCGGATTTGAATTCTCTGTTTGCGGCGGCTGACTATGAGGCGCAGATGGCGGCGGATATGGCCAGTTATCAAGCTTCGCAATCAGGCCGCGGCTGGCAGGACTGGGGGGATAAGCCCAAATACTCGGCCAGCCCGCTGGAAAAAGCGGCAAAAGAAAAGACACAGGCGGATGATAAATACCTGTGTCCTAAGTGCCGGGAAGGGCATCTGCGTTTGATACGCGGCAAGAACGGCGCCTTTTGGGGTTGCACCAATTATCCCCGCTGTACGGCGACATTCGATGACAGCAAAGGGGCACCATTATTAAGTTGATGCTTATGGGCAGACGGGGGGCATAGTCTTATATTGCCCTCCGGCTTTATGCCTCGAACAGATACGTTAAAAGTTTATTTCGCATTCGAACAAGCGGTTCCAAGGATGGGAGATATGGAGTTTGTCTAAGGAGAGGCCTGCGGGCAGGGTAATGTTCTGCCGGGCAAATTCCTGCATCCATTCGGTGCCTTGTTGGGCGGCGAAGTCTCTGGCTCCGTCGAGGTTGCCGGTCTGCTGGTTGTAGCCTGGATGGCTCCATACAGCACCGCCGAGCTTCTGGCGGACGTTGGCCTGATAACCCCATTCTTCGAGGTAGCGGGTGAGCATGAGTTCATCCCGCGCCTGTTTGTCCATCCATTTGGTGAGCAGGCCCGTGCCAATCAGGAAACCGGTCGTGTTGGTGGCGGTGTTCCAGCCGCCATAGGCCTGCAGTTTGAACTGCAGGCCTTTTTTGTGCAGTTCGTTCATCAGGGCATTGTCGGCTCCATTGCCGTAGGCGATATCGGCAACCGCTACAGGATAGCCTTTGTCGACAAAGCCCTGGACCAGGTTCACAAAAGGCTTGGTGCCTTTGCGGGGCTTGGTGGTATTGGCAGGGGAATTGGCTTCATAAGTCCTGCCGTCGGGATTGGTGTTGATGGTCAGCACCAGCTCGGCGCGCTGCGGGTCAGGCACGCGCATGCCGCCAGCGGCGATGATGGTATTATCCACATCGGTGCCGATTTCCTCGTTGCAATAACTCGGGATGGTCTTGGGGCCCTTGCCGGTATTATAAGCCGTGTAGATGAAGGGGATGTCCCAGCGATCGTCACAGATGGCCCGGCACATCATGACCATGCCGAGTTCGTCGGCGCCGGAGGTTATCTGGAATCTGGTCTTGTCCAGTTTTTGTCCGTATTCCCGGAGATGGCGGGTTTCGTAGTGCGTCTGGGAATAGAGCGCACTGTCATCGCCGCCGAGGAAAAGAAAGGAGAAAATCCCCTGTCCGGTTAGATCGATCAGTGCCTGGTTGGCCTGATAATTGAGCTCGTGGCGATGGGTCCAGTCTTCCATGGCAGCAGGGACGATCTCTTGTTCCAAGCGTATCAGTTCCCGCTTTTCCTTTTTGGAGGCCTTTCCCATTTCCGCTTTATCGCGAAGCATGCTGTAGTCGCGAAGCTTCACGGCGTTCTGCTGGTAGAGTGCTGGTTCCATGCCGTTGCCGGAGTGCGTGGCAGTCAGCAGGGTGCGCAGGATGGTGCCAAAACCATAGACAGGCAGGCGGGGATGGTCTGCATGGAAGGTACGGAACCGATTTACCCGTTCGCTGATGGTTTCCTGAGTCAGCTCATGATTGCGGGAAGCGACCAGACTGCCATAGAGCATGGCATCTGTGGAGACAACCGCTGCTTTGGCCCCGCGGGCATTTTCATCCAGCCATTGCCAAAGCCCGTCCGGATTACCGGGTTGTTCCCTGGTGCCCAGCAATTCCTCTGGCGGGACGACAACCTTATAGCCCAGTTTTTCCGCAACCTGACGGGTTTCCTTGTCCGTGATGGGGCGGTTGTCCAGCGGCACGAACAGGATTTTCTTTTCCTGAGCGGGCGGAGCGGCTTTCAAAGGCGACAATTGGGGAATGAATGCCAGCGTTATGGTGAGTGCGATCAGCATAAAAAACTTTTTCATTACGAAGTACCTCCTTTTCTCTATATCATACCATTTTTCCCTGCTGTGTAGTAGGATGGTTTTCCTGCTTTTTTCCAACGACAGGATACTTTTCTTCAAAGCGGCTGGTTGTCTGTTTTTGGTACGAAGTTTTATGCGTAAGTCCATCTTTTGTGGTATAATTCTTTCATAATATATGCGATATTGTTTTGGCCTTTGCGTTGGCAGGGCTTGACAGGCAGGAAGAAAGGTAAAGGAAATGAATAGATTCATCGAATTAGGCATCCATGAGGCATTGGCATCTGTCCTCGAAAAACAGGGGATTTCCAGCCCCATGCAGGTGCAGGAGGCGGTTATCCCCAAGGTGGCAGGCGGCGGCAATCTGGTCGCACAGGCACCTACGGGCACGGGCAAAACGCTGGCGTATCTGCTGCCGGCACTGCAGAAGATCGACGCAGCTTCCCGTGATGTGCAGGTCGTCATCTTGGCGCCGACTTATGAGCTGGCCATGCAGATCACGAATGTGGCCCGTGACCTGGCTCAAGGTGCAGAACTGGGCATCAAGGTGCAGGGGCTTATCGGCGGGGCCAATATCACCCGGCAGATGGATAAGCTCAAGGACAAACCGCAGCTGATTGTGGGGTCGGCAGGCCGTATCCTGGAACTGGCGCAGAAGAACAAACTCAAGCTGCACCAGGTGAAATTGCTGGTGCTGGATGAATTTGACCGGCTCTTTGATGACCAGAATATGACCAATACGGCTGCTGTCGTGCGTCTGCTGCCGGAAAACCGTCAGGTTGTCATGGTTTCGGCCACGGCCCCGAAAAAGGCATTGGAGCGGGCGGACTTCCTGCAGCATCCGGAAATCATCAAGGTGGAGGCAGATCCCCTTGCGCAGAGCCAGCGGGAAAATCTCTATCGCATGACCCCTTTCCGCAGCAAGGTGGAAACCGTGCGCCATCTGGCACGGCGGCTGGCGGTGAAGCGCGGCCTGGTGTTCATCAACAAGGTCTTTGATGCCGAGCGGATCCTGGCACAGCTGCGCTATGAGGGCTTCATGGTGGGCACGCTTCTGGGCCATAACAACAAACAGGCACGCCAGAAGGCCATCGCTGATTTCAAGGCAGGCCGCATCAAGCTGCTTTTATCCACGGATTTGGCAGCCCGGGGGCTCGATATCCCCGATGTGGATTATGTCTTCAATCTGGACCTGCCGGAAAGTGCGGAGGTCTATCTGCATCGCGCAGGCCGTACAGCCAGGGCCGGAGCCAAGGGCACGGTCATCACGCTGGCTGACAATAAGGAAGCCTATAAGCTCGAACAGCTCGAAAAGAAGCTGGGCATTGACTTCAAACCGTTGCAGGGTGGAGCAAAGCCTGCACCGGCCAAGAAGAATGCCTCGAAGAAGGGGAATAATGCTGTGCCGAAAAAGCCTGCTGTGAAAGCTAAGAAACATACGAATCGGCAGGGAAAAAGACGGGGAACAGCGAAGTAAACAAGATAAAAAGAGGGAATAACCTCATCTGTCAGTCCTTTAGGCGGGCACTTTCCCCAGAGGGGAAAGTTAAAAAGAAGAATTAAATGGAGGGAATATAATTTGGACATTGTACCGATACTATTGCAGTTAGTACTGGTCGCGTTTTTGATTTTCATGAATGGTTTTTTTGTGGCAGCGGAGTTTGCCTGTGTGAAGATCCGCTCGTCACGGTTGGAAACGCTGATTGCGGAGGGCAGCCGGCGGGCGGTGTATGCCAAGCGGCTCACGGACCATCTGGATGCCTCCCTGTCGGTGACACAGCTGGGAATCACATTGGCCTCGCTGGGGCTTGGCTGGGTGGGGGAACCCGCTGTGGCCCAGCTCATCCTGCCGTTGACGCGTTTGGCGGGGATGGATGATATGGTGGGGCATACCCTGTCTCTGGTGGTGGCTTTTTCTATCATCACGGCGGGGCATATTGTGCTGGGGGAACTTACGCCGAAGACCATGGCCATCCAGAATGTGGAAAAGATCATGTTGTCGGTGGCTCTGCCCATGCTGATCTTCCATAAGATCATGTATCCGTTCGTCTGGGTGCTCAACCATGTGGCCAATTGGGTAACGGCGCATATGGGCTTTGAGGCGGCCAGCGAAAGCGAGTCGGCCCATACGGAAGAAGAAATCCGCCTGCTCATGGAAGAAAGCCATCGTCAGGGACTGATTGATGATACGGAAGCGGATTTTGTGGACAATGTCTTTGACTTCACGGAACTCAACGTCCGGGAAATCATGACGCCGCGTACGGATATGGTGGTCATTTATCTGGAGGACAGCTGGCAGGAGAACATGGATGTGATTCTCTCTGAGCAGATGACGCGTTATCCCATTTGCAAGGAAGACAAGGATCATATCATCGGCTTCCTGCATGTGAAGGACCTGATGAAGACCATGGCCACCGGCAAGCGGCCTAACTTCCGCAAGCTGGCGCGCAAGGCCTTGGTGGTGCCCGAGAGCATGGACGTCAATGTGTTGCTGAAGACCATGCAGGGCAGCCATAGCCAGATGGCTATCGTGGTGGATGAATATGGCGGCACGGCCGGCATGGTGACCATCGAAGACATCATGGAAGAGATTGTCGGTGATATTCAGGACGAGTTCGACGAGGAGCGGCCTACGGCAGAAGACAGGGGATATGATGTTTACTCCGTGGATGCCAAGATGCTGTTGGAAGAGCTCGAAGATATATTGGAAATCTCCATTGAGGATGAGGATGTGGACAGCGTAGGCGGCTGGCTTTATGACCAGATCGGTAGTGAGCCGAAGGTCGGCCAGATGGCTGCTGCTGCTGGCAATTTCTTTTATGTGGAGGAAGTAGAAGGCGCACGGATTACCCGTGTGTTGATAAAATTAGCTCATGAACTCACAGAGGAGCATGAGGAAATCGTTTAGTTCTTTTGGGAAAAGGGAGTGGGGATGTTGAAAATTTTTCGTACATTATTAGGAATGTTGCTGATTGCAGTCACCATGCTGGCCTTTACGGGCTGCGGTGGCGGCAGTACGGCCTCGGGCACGGTGTTTTACCTGAGTCATCAGGATGGCGACGGATTTACGGATATGATCCGCAAGTCCTTCGGCGACAAGGCCAAGGCAGCCGGTATCCCTGTGGAATACCGGGATGCCAAGGGCGATGTCAATATGCAGATCGACCAGATGAAGGAGGCCATCGCGGCCAAACCCAGCGCGATTGTGTTGCTGGCGGTGGATGGCACGGCGTTGGTGCCCATGGTGGAAAAGGCCAATGAGGCCGGGATTCCCATCATCATCACCAATCGTGGCCTGAACGGCGGTAAATACCTGTCCTGTATGGTCGATGAAAAACAGGCGGGCATCATGCAGGGGGAATATATGGCCAAACACCTGCCGCCAAATGCCAAAGTGGTTTATCTCGAAGGCGAGAAGGGGTTTGAAGGCAGTGTGCTGCGCTGGCAGGGATTCAAGGAAGCCTGCCTGGACAAGCGTTCGGACGTGCAGCTCCTGGCCAGCACCTCAGCCAATTGGCGCACTTCAGATGCCCTCAGGAACGTAGCGCTCTGGACAAAACTCTTCCCGCAGATTGACGGCGTGATCGCGGCCAATGACAGCATGGCTGTTGGTGCTGTGCAGGCACTCAAAGATGTAGGCCGTCTGGATGGCTGCCTGATATCCGGCGTTGATGCGGTGGATGAGGCCTTGAAACTCATCGATGCCGGTGAAATGAGCCAGACCGTCCAGCAGGATGCGAATGCCTTGGCAGATGGCACCTTCAAGTTGGTGGATTCCTGCCTGAAGGGGAAAATCCCCACGGAAAACATCGTTGTGGAATTCAAGTCCATTACCAAGGATAATATCGCGCAGTTCCGCAAATGAGGAAGGGGGATGCTGTCATGGAGAATTTAAGCGTAAGAATCAAGATCCTGCTGCTGGCGGCAATTATGCTGGTCATCACCTGCGTAGTGGCGGCTGTGGGAATCTTTTCCAATCAGAAATCCAAGCAGGCTTTGGATGATATGTACAATTACAATCTTATGGCCACACAGTACCTCAATGATGCCAACAACCATCTACGCGGCATTGATGTGGATGTAGCCTATATGCTCCAACAGGATTTCTCGGCCGATAGCCGCAAGGTCATGCTGGCAGATATCAAGGGACGCCTGCAGTCCATCAAGGGGGATATCGATAAAGTCAAGGAAATCGACCGCAGCCCCCGGGCGCAGGAAATCATTGCCAGCCTGGAGAAAAATCTCGCAACGGCAGAAAGCAAGGTCAAGGAATGTGAGACCTTAGGAAACACCAATGAAGACAAGGTGAAAACCTTTGAGAACCTTTCCGCTACCAGCATCATCGCTAACGATATGGCGGTACTGACGCCCGACAATGTGTCGCAGGGCAAGGTGCTCTTCGATGAAAACAACGCCAACTATGAGCTGACCATCAAGATTTTCCTGAGCATCATTTTAGTCGGTTTGTTGGTAGGGACGGCGGTGGCATTTTTCATTGCCCGTAATATCGCTTCGCCGCTGGCAACGTCCATTGAACATCTGAACGCCGTGGCTGACGGGGATCTGATGCAGGAAATCCCCCAAAACCTGTCTGCCCGTCAGGATGAGGTCGGGCTGGTCATGCAGGCTCTGGCCAAGATGCAGAAATCGTTGCGTACCGTGCTCAGGAATGTCCATGATGAGGCGGAAAACAGCGCCAATATGGTGACGGAAGTGCAGGGGCTGGTGGATTCGCTCAATGAGAGCACACAGGATATGTCGGCTGTTACGGAGCAGATGGCTGCGGGGATGGAAGAAACGGCCGCCTCTACCGCCAGCCTGCAGAACCTGGCAGACCATCTGCGGGACAAGATCCATGCCACAGCCAAGGGAGCTGCTGACAGTGAGGGCTATACCGTAGAGATCGCCACACGGGCCAGCAGCCTGAAGACCAGCATGGAAGAATCCAGTCAGGAAGCCAAGCATATCTATAACGACACGAAAGTGTCCCTGGAAAAATCCATTGCGTCGGCCAAAGTGGTGGATAACATCAGCCAGCTCACGCAGGATATCAGCGAAATCGCCGCCCAGACAAACCTGCTGGCGCTGAATGCCGCGATTGAGGCAGCCCGGGCTGGTGAATATGGCCGCGGGTTTGCGGTGGTAGCCGATGAAGTGCGCAAGCTGGCAGAACAATCCCATGATACGGCGGAAAAGATCAAAGAACTGACCGGGCAGGTAACCGGCTCGGTGCAGGACCTGTCCGCCGGAGCCTTCGACCTCCTGAAATTCATGGATGAAAAGGTCGTGAAGGATTACGATCTGTTGAATGAAACCGCCATCCACTATCAGGAGGATGCGGATTACGTCAATGATTTTGCCCAGAAGAGCAATGTATCTGCCCAGGAACTGATCCGTTCGGTGAATGTCATGAATCAATCCATGGAAGAGATTGCCAAGGCCACCCATGAAGGGGCCGTGGGCAATACGACCGTAGCCGAGAAAGTCACGGTCGTCGCAGAAAAGGCCAATGAAATCCTGGAGAAGATGAACATTTCCATGGAAGGGGCTGAAAACCTCAAAAAGCAAGTGGCGAAATTCAAGGTTTGAATGTTTTCTCAGAACGACCAATCCGCGTAATGGCGGATTGGTCGTTTTTTTTAAAATTTGATATGAAACCGTTGCCATATTGGAGGAGATGTGTTATAGTATTAATTGTTCAAAGGGGACATGGTTCCTTGACATCGAGGAAACGTGGACACTCGCTGGAACCGGTTTCTTTTTGAATCAGGGGTTAATTTATATTGTTTTAGGGGGATTTATCAATGAACAAGAAACTCGTTTCCGCTATGACTACGGCACTTGTTGTGGGTGCAGCAAGTACGACTTTTGCAGCTTCCAATCCGTTCAGCGATGTTCCGGCTGGCCATTGGGCTTATGATGCTGTGAATGAACTGGTGGAAAAAGGTGTTCTGAATGGTTACGGTGACGGAACTTTCCGTGGGGATCGGAATATCACCCGTTACGAAATGGCTAAGGCTGTAGCTAAAGCCATGGCTCAGAATCCGACTGGCGAGGATAAGGTCATTGTCGACAAGCTGAGAGCTGAGTTTGCGGACGAACTCAACAATCTGGGCGTACGCGTCAGTGATTTGGAACGCAATGCCGATAAAGTGCAGTGGCATGGTACGGCTGAGTATACCTTCCAGCATTATATGACGGAAGGTGCCAATGACCATGAAAATGGCAAAGACAGCCGCAACAACCTGCTCATCCGTCTCGAACCAAATGCGGAAGTCAATGAACATTGGCATGTAAAGGCTCGTCTGGATGCCAATACGTTCCTGGATGATGACAGCGCTGCTGCTGCTGAAGACAATGGCAATGTGAACCTGAAGCGTGTTTTTGCAGAAGGCAATTATGGCGACTGGACGTTGAAATTCGGTAAGTTTGCTACCCCCGATGATGATACGATCGCGGATACCGCATACTCCGGTGCAGAAGTAGCTTACAAGCCGGCAGGGGATGGTATCAGTGCAGTAGTCGGCGCCGGCCGTCTGAACAGCCCGGCACTCCTGAACCGTGACGTCAACAATGTCGCAACTGCCAATGCTGCCAACTATCAGTACGTCGGTGCTGGCCTGCAGAAGAGCAAGTTCTGGGGTGCACTGCGTTGGCATCATCTGAACGGCAACCGCTTTGAAGGTGCAGGCTATGGCAAGTATGCCAAGAGCGCAACGAAAGAAGCTAACGTCATCCTGGCCAAGGGCGGCTACAAGTTCGACAATAACTGGGCAGTCAAAGGCTTCTATGCACAGAACCATGATGCGGACTATTTCAACAAAGCCGGCAGTGCTGAAATCGACTACAAGGGCGCACAGGCTGAAAATGCCGGTTCCTGGGGGGCATGGGTGGCCTACCGTCACCTGGGCCGCAATGCCTTCATCTCCAGCCCGTGGGATGTAATCAACATCGACAACATGGGGGAAAAGGGCTTTGAAGTTGGCGGCAACTGCGCGGTATTCAAGAATACCATCCTCACGCTCCGCTATGGTAAGGGCAAGGATCTCCAGACTTCCAAGAAGGTTCAGAACCTGTTTGCCCGTGTGAACTTCTTGTTCTAAAATTTGTTCGATCCATAACACACAAATACACGACCGCCCGCCATTTCGTAAGGAAATGGCGGGCGGTATTATTTTGCCTGGAGGGGGATTCATATGTTCCAATCCAATATTCTGGCGACTCTGTCCCTGAGGTACAGGGCTATTTTTTTTGCACCGGCAATCGTGGGATGGGTGTTGTCACCCTGATAATCTGTGGAGGACAAGAGCGGTCTGGGTTCGTTGAGCGGAATGTAGTATAGCTGCCTGTCTCCTGCTGAACGCAGCCGCCTGACCGTGCCCTTTATCCAGCGGCGGGCCGAGGGGGAAATGGTACTGGGGACAGGCTCCGTGCAGATGATAGGGATGCCCGGATTATGGCTGCGTATGGTTTTCAGCAGGCGGGCGTACCCCGCGCAGAATTCATCATGGGTGGGGGGCGGCTGATTATAACTGAAATCATTGGTGCCTATGGCAACAATCACCGCATCTACAGGAAAATGGCTTTGCTCCCAGCGAAGGTTATCCGAAGCGGCCTGGCTGTAGCAGAATGTCCAGGGATAGCGGTCGCTGGTATGCACGCCATCATATGGCGGTTTTTCGCTGTAATTATGGACCACGCCTTCGCCAGACTTGGCCAGTACGCTGAAATCAGCCTGGAGCATGCGCGCCAGCTGGGGGGCATAGGACATGGTGCCATCTTCCACTTCGTAGAAATTGTCTCCGGTATAGCGGCCGCTGTTCATGGCTCCGGCGGTGATGGAGTCCCCGACAAATTCCAGCCGGCGCTTTTGGGCAGGCTGGGGCGGGGCAAGTGCTGCGCCATCATCCAGTTCAAAGCCGGCGAATTCGCTGATGCCGGCTCGTCCCTCGGTAGAACGTATCAGCAGCACTTCGTGGATGCCAGCCGGCAGATCGTGCGCCAGCAGGGTATGCCCTGCTGGCTTTATGGTGGTCAGCGGCTGACCATCTATGCTGAAGCGCCAGTATATATTTTCACCGCTTAGCTCGGCGGCCAGGCTGGTGCCGCTGAAACGGGCTTTGATATAGGTAGCGCCATAGCCTGAACGGTATATGCCATCATGGCAGTCCCAGCGGCCAAAGTATTGGATTTCCGGTGCCATGGCGGTGAATTTCACCGAACTGAATGCAGGTGTTGACAAGCTGCTCAGGAAGAACAGCAAAGCCAGAAACACCTTGCCGCCATATGGGGGTCTGTTCATCATAGCATCATCCTAGTCGCGGCGGATAAAATCGGCAATGGAGCGGCGGACGGGCTTTTCCGGAGCGGATGCGGCCTGGGTTTGGCCGATGGCTTCTGCCAGTCCGGGGATATGTTTGGCCGGTTCGGCGTGGCGCATGGGAGCAGCTCCTGCCGGGTCGAGGCCGGCAAAGGGGGAGCCTGTGCTCCGTACGGCAGTTGGTGCCGGCGTTATGGGAACATCGGCGGCAGAAGGCATTGGTGGCGTGGTCGTGCCGCCAGCTGCTGTCGTCGCGGACAGGGATGGCGTAATGGGCACATCACGGCTGGTGAGCCTTACCTCCAGCGTATCACCATTTTTTACCGGGTCGGTGAAGTCTACAGGCACACCGTTCACCAGGATGGTGAAATTCACCCGGCTGGTGGCGGCAGGCGGCTGGAAGTTCACAGCCAGCAAGGCATCGCTGACGGTGGTGGCGATGCGTTCAGAGGTATGGTAGGTGACCTCGCAGCCATCATCGATGATGGTACCGGGACTAGCCGTCCGGCCATTGACCATCAGTTCCACATTGGCGGAAGGAATGGCAAATTCTTTGTTCTCATAATAGATCATCACGCTGGTATCTGAGTTGCGGATATTCAGGATATCGCCCAGTTTTGGATCTTCGTCAGCGATATATTCCACATGGTCACCTTCGTGGATGGGCATGGAAATGCTGGCAGGCGCGTCGTTCAGGAGAATCTCAGGCGTGCAGCTGTAAGTGGTTTCCCGCCCGTTCAGCATGTAATGGATCTTGCGTCCCGTAGGAGGATAGCCAGCGGCCAGGAGCGCTTCGCCCAGGCTCTTGAATTCCCGGCTTTCAATCACGTCACCGTCGGCCAACAGCTGCTCGGCATCGGCCTCTTTGCCGTTAACGGTGACTTTCTGACGGATGTGTTTTTCCCGGCCATTGATATAGATGGTGTATTCCTGGCCGGCGGTTACGAGGTCGCCCAGCCGTACGGTCGGTGTGGTGCCATTTTCACCGGGGATGACGGTTATGCGGGACCCATCACGGATGACGGTATCGAGATCGGCTTCTTCATCGCCCAGCATGATCTTGGCGAAAGTGCCCAAGGTGCCGGGGAAGAATTTTTTCTCTGTGCCAATATTGACCATAAGTCCCAGACCCGGATGCCCATTGTATTTGCGCATATTGATACCGGCGTTCAGCAGGGCATCGGATACGGTGAGTTCCCGGAAGTTGAACAGGCTGTATTCCTCGTCGTTGACATAAACGGACAGGAAATGCAGGGTGTTCAGGGAGGCAATCTTTAAGATACCCAGCGGCGTGACCGCATCGGGATAGTGCAGCTCTTCGGGAATGTCCACGATGCCGTTGACGGTATCGGGCTTGCGGACAGCCACGCGGTTTTCCGGCATGCCAAGGGCATCGGCCACGAAATGCGCCAGTCCCGGCGTAAGCGACCCGCCACCTACCAGCATAACGGCCTGCGGCGTATCGCCATTGAGCTCGAAAATCTGCTTGGCAATGGCATTGGCCAGGTTTTCGATATTGGGCGCGACCGGGTCGAGGATGTCGGCGGCAGAAAGATTGTATTCCACGCCCAGGATATCGGTAAAGTGCACATCCTCGCCAACAGAAGCCTGCCGTTTGATGCGCTCTGCGATATTGAAATCCAGCAGGAAACGCTGGCTGATGGCTTCGGTCACTTCATCACCGGCTAATGGCACCATGCCATAGGCAATCACAGATCCGTTCTTGGTGATCGCCACGTCGGAGGTGCCTGCGCCGATATCCACAAGCACCAGATTCAGGTGGCGCATGGTCGGTGGAATCAGCACGTTGATGGCGGCAATCGGCTCCAGGGTCAGGGCGCGCATCTCCAGGTTCGTAGCATGCAGCGCCGATTGCATGGAGTCGATGACCTGCCGGGGCAGGAAGGTGGCGATGACCACGGCTTTTGCTTTTTTGCCCCGCTGGCCAATCAGCATCTTGAGCTGGATATCATCCAGCACATAACGGATGGTGCTATAGCCTACGCAGTAATAGCGGGTGGGATCGTCCACCGTGTGGCTTTCGGCCAGTGCGGCCTGAGCGGCCTGCACACCGGCAAAGTCGAGGTTGCGCTGCTGCTCGGCGGTGATCAGGCCGTTGACTTCCATTTCGGCTTCGGCAGTCATGGTGTAGAGGGCACGGCCTGCGGCAGCCACGGCGGCGGTCTTGATGGGGCCGGTCTTTTCAATCAGGGCGTTCTTGACTTTCTCTATCACGGCGGCTACCTGCGGAACGTCGTGGATCTGACCGTCCAGCATGGCCCGTGTTTTGTGTTCCAGGCGATCGGTGGCGATGACATGGAGATTTTCATCATCGCCTTCTTCGGCGACAATGCCGATGACACTGCGCGTGCCGATGTCCAGGGCAAAAATCCGCTCATGCTCCTTGACAGCTTTGGGAGGCGGTGTTTTAATAACATTGATAGCCTCGACAATTTCTGGGCGCAGTTCCTCTACAGGCGGCTCCGGCGCAGTGGTTTTCCTGGCGGAGCGGGCTGTGGCCTTTGGGGGAGCCGCAACTTTTTCGGTGTTTTGTATATCAGTGGTGTTTTTCTTCATCGTTGGCATAAAAAAACTCCTCACTTTGTAGATTTTTAAAGGTTATTTCTATATATTTCGCGAAATATACAGTATAATCCTGTTTTTGGCCGAAATTCTTACAACATGATACAGAAATGAGTGTGATACTATGACAGGAAATCGTGAAGTTATTACTGGCAGTGATTTTAAACGTATGGTCTCGGGGGCTTACAGTGAGTTCTTGCTGGAGTACGAGGAAATAAATCGCATGGAAGGTGCGGGAAGTATGCCCGGCACCCATGTATTGCGGACGATGGGAGCAGCGATCATGCCCCTGAAGGATACCAAGGATGACAGCATTGGCGGTCTGGCCCGGCGGGTGGCATCCGGTGCGCTTTTTGGTGCGCGGGGCAGTGCTGGTGTCGTGCTGGCGCAGATGTTCCGCGGTTTGGGCAAAGGGCTTCTGGGCAAGCACAATGCTACGTCCACAGAATTCGGCAAGGCCTTCCAGTATGGCATCCTTTATGCACAACGGGTTATCCCCGAGCAGCCGGAACGGCCGATCATTACCCTGGCCAAGGAAGTCGCTAAGGGAGCCTATCATGCAGTGCGGGCCAATAAGCCCATCTCTGAGATCTTGGAGACGGCTATTGCCTGCGGGGAGAAGGCTTTGGCAAAAATCGGTGAAGAAGATGCGGGTGCACGGATCATGTTTGCGTTCCTGCAGGGCTGCCTGAAGGGACTGGATGGCAATTTCGTCTCGCCGGCGGTCAGCCTCTCACTGGGCCTGGAGGCACAGCAGGCAGGGCTGCCAGATCCCCGCAATGACGTCGTCCGTCCGTATTGCGTGCGTTTTTCCGTGAAGAATGTGCAGGTGGATATGAAGGAACTGGAGGCACATTTAAGGGAATTCTCTTCTTTTGCGCTGGTGGAGCGGGCGGCTACTGGTGTGGACGTGCATCTGCATACTGACCATCCGGGCAAGGTCATCGAACAGGCCATTGGCTGGGGACCGCTCAAGGGAATCCATGTCACCAATATGAGCGAACCGCATAGCCTGTCCGCCCATGATGCCGTGATGAAGGTTGCACTCCTGGCTGTAGCGGAAAACAAGGTACAGGCCAAGGAATTGCAGGAGCAGGGCGTGCAGATCCTCGTCACGGGCAGTGAGGCAGAAAGCCCCTCGGTGGCAGAGCTCATCAATGCTGCGCACAGCGATCTGGCTTATGCTTATGTAATGGTGGCCTGGAACCGGGACTTCTGGCAGGCCTTCCGCCAGGTGAAACGACTGCTGGGTGAGCGTATTGAACTGGTGCTCTGCGAAACGAAACAGCAGCAGGCGGCGGCTATCAAGGCCTTTGACGGCAGCCTCACGGCGGTGGAAAATGCTATTGTCATGCGGGAAGCTGTGGAAGAGGCACAATAACATGATACAGTAAGAGGCCCGGCGGGCGGTGATGTGTTTGCAAAAACACTACGGCCTGCCGGGCTTGCTTTTGTCTGTGCAAAACTAACGAATCCTCTCGGATAGTTCAGCCGACACTTTTGATCTGATAACGCATCGGGTGCAGCTCATAGAAATAGCGGTTGCCGACTGCGGAAGTATTTTTCTTTACGGACCAATAGACAACCTGATTCTTGGCGTCCGGTTTGAACACGATGATATAGTCGCGCAGCTCATTCGGTGGTACGAAATTTGTCTTGCCGTGGACACTCCGCGCTGAAATGACATGCCCATTGGCCTTATTGACAAAGATCATATGCCCCTTGGCTGCTTTCCCATGGCTGTCTTTGAACGTAAGGATGAAAGCAGGCATCTTAGCGTAGATAAGCTTCGAATTGTTCGGGCCCTGCACATGGAGATGGACCGCATTGGAACCATTGGTATTGCCGCTGGATGAGGTGGACGCAAAACACACCGAGCTCATCATCAGGAGCAAGAATGCGACACATAAGGAAAAATACTTTCTCATACAACTTACCTCCTTGCCTACAAATCGAAATGATCCTGTGTAATGATATATCGATGAAAATGAGCCACAACTTAAATGTATACAGGAGATTTCCGTGCCGATTCCAACCTTTCACCACCATTTCCCGTGTGATAGCACCTTTTATATGCTTTCATCATAGCGCAATAAATGCAAATCGTTAATTTCGCAGCGTCTGTTTCAGCCTTCCTGCCACCATTTCCGGGGTGATGGCTTTCATGCAGGCGTTGGTTTTATATTTGCATTTTGTTTTGAGGCAGCGGCGGCATTCGTGGGGGCTGATGATGAATTCGTGGCCTGCAGTCAGGGGGCCGTAGACATCGGGCTGGGTGGGACCCCAAAGGGAGAGGGTCCTGCAGCCCACAGCATCGGCGATATGCAGGGGGCCGGTATCGCAGGATAGGAGCAAATCCGCACTTTTCAGCAGGGCGGCCAGCTCCATGAGGCTGGTTTCGCCGGCAATGGAAAGGCTGGGACGGTTCATCTGCTTTTGGG
Organism: Pseudoselenomonas ruminantium; assembly: GCF_900142515.1. Classification (GTDB taxonomy): domain Bacteria; phylum Bacillota; class Negativicutes; order Selenomonadales; family Selenomonadaceae; genus Selenomonas_A; species Selenomonas_A ruminantium_D. The sequence continues at coordinate 80,019 of NZ_FRBC01000009.1, forward strand.
CGGTTGTGATGAATCCTGCTTCGCCAGAACTGCCGCAGAAAACAATCTGCACATCTTCCGGCAGGTTGCGCAGGGCCAGACCGAAGTTTTCCGGTTCCCAGTTCTTGTCCGGCCAGGTGGTGCGCACTGTGACCATCAGGATGGGACGCTGGGGGTCAATGTCATGTTCCTGCCAGAATCCGGCCGCAAAACCGTCCAGCTCGGCGGGCAGGTTCAGCGTCAGGCCAGGGGTGAAGTCCTCCAGATGGAAGCCCAGGGGCAGCAGGGCGCTCAGGTAGCGGCGCACCTTGTGGGGGCTTTCGATATTAGGGGCCATCTCGCTCATGAAGAAGGGATTGCCCTCGTGGCGTTCATGGATGCCGATGCGCCGTCTGGCTCCCGAAAGTCTGGCCAGGATGCCCGTGAGGAACAGACCCTGAATATCCAGCACCAGATCAAAGTGCCGTGCCTGCAAGAGAGCACGGGCTTTTTTCAGTTCCCGATAAGCGGCGGGCAGGTCGAAACTGGCAAAGGCTTTGTCCAAAGGCCGTCTGTCCCAGACGAGCAGTTCGTCGATATAGGGATTTTCCTGCAGCAGGATATCGGCGGGAGGGCTGGCCAGCCAGGTAATGTGGCAGTCCGGCTGTATTTTTTTGAGCTCCCGGGCCACCGGGGTGGCATGGAGCACATCACCAATGGCTGACAGGCGCAGGATAAGGATTTTCTTGCCGTTTTTATTTTCCATAAAGGTTGGTTTTGCCTTTCGTTCATAGTAGAATAAATAAGATAAGCTTAATATTAGCACAGGAATAGCAGATTGTCCAAGAGAAAGGGTACGGGCGATGTTAAAAGATATCATGATTCAGTCGGTAGCCAGCAGTGATACGGTGTACCGGCGGGGGGTAAAATATTACAAAGAATATGCCGTGGAAGATCTGGAGTCTCTGGATGATGCTGGCCGGGAATGGACGGCAACGGTTTACGGCTCTACGGACTACCATGTCTATGTGAAGCTGGATAAAAAGCGGGAAGATGTGGCGGATTACAACTGTGACTGTCCGGCAGCCGAGCAGTACCTGGGGGCCTGCAAGCATGTGGTGGCGGTGCTCAAGGAAATCCAGGAAAAACAGGAAAATGAACATCCGCAGTCAGCCCGGGAAATCCTGCAGAATGTCATCAAGAATATGGGGCTGGACACAGCCGGCAATCTGCAGAAAAAAATGAAGCAGGAACAGCAGACCCGGGCGGCGCAGCGCATGTTTGCTGCGTTCCAGCAGGCGGATGAGGAGGAGCAGGACGGCCGCCCTGTGGGACAGACGGAATATGCGCATCTGGTGCCCCGGCTGGTCACGGAATCCTATTATGGCAATCATAACAACTGGCTGGAATTCCGCTTTGGCCTGGATAAGTTATATGTGGTGAAGAATGTCAGCAATTTTCTGGAGGCCATGGAAAAGGGCGCTGAATGGCAGTTGGGAACGAAAAGCACCATCAATCTAGGGGCGGTGCATTGGGGGGACGAAATATCGGCCAGACTCTATGCTATGCTGCAGAAGTACAATCGCCTGGAGCAGGGATTATTTGCTGCCGGTGCGAGCAACAGCCGTTACTACTATATGAACACGCATTCGTATCTCTTTGAACAGAAGCAATTCCGCTTGTCACCGGAGGCTTTGGCAGAGTTCCTGGAGTTGATGGGAGAGTCTTCCTTTGAAGTGCGGATCGATGACGGGGAGTGGGAAACGGTCAGGACAAGAAAGGGCAATCCCCAGTTGGCATTGGCGCTGACTGAAAACCATGGCGGCGGCGAATTGAGGGTAATGAAGGCGGATATCGCGGTCTTGAGCACGGATTGCCGCATTACTTATCAGGATGGCGTGATCTACCAGAGCGACAGGAAATATGCCCGGGGACTGAAGCCGCTGGTGGATGCCTTTGACGGTACCACATCCATCCGAATCAGCAGTCATGATATGGCGGCCTTTTTCGGTCAGGTGCTGCCCCGCATGGAATTGGCGGCGAAGGTGGATATTGCGCCGGAATTCCTGGAACAGTATGTAGTGCACCCGCTGGCGGCAGAACTCTATATCGATTACGAGGGGGACGGCATTGCCGTGCGTCCCCGCTTTGCCTATGGAGATGCGGTGTTCAATCCGCTGGTGGAACGGGAACCGCCTTTGCGGGGCGGGCGGAAATTGGTGCGGGACGAGCGCAGCGAGCAGGAACTCATCACCCGGCTCACCCATTATGGTTTTCAGCCCAAGCGAGATCAGCTGGTGCAGAAGGATGAGGAAAAGAGCTATGAGTTCCTGACGGAGGAACTGCCTTTCCTGCCAGACTGGGTGGAAGTGTTCTATTCCGATGCCTTTGCCAATCGCCCGGTGCGGCCCATGCCCAAGGTCACGGCGGGCGTCAGTGTCAATGATATGGATCTGTTGGAGGTCACATTCAATGCCAAGGATCTGGATTTCAACGAATTGATGGATATCCTGGATTCTTACCGGCAGAAACGCAAGTATCACCGTTTGAAGGACAAGAGTTTCATCACTTTAGGCGAGCAGCAGATGCAGGCCATTGCCGACTTTGTGGACAATACGGGCATTGGCAAAAGCAAGGCTGAGGGCATGAAGGTGGAACTGCCCATGAATCAGGCGTTGTATCTGGATGAATTGGCCCGGGCCGATGAGAACCTGCGGCTGGAGCGCAGCCGCCAGTTCCGGGCCATCGTGCGGGATATCCGTCACCCTGAGGATGGCGAGACCGAAGTGCCTGCGAGCCTGAAAAATATTTTGCGTGATTATCAGGTGACTGGCTTCAACTGGCTGTCCAATCTGGCCAGTTATCATCTGGGCGGCATCCTGGCCGACGATATGGGGCTGGGCAAGACCTTGCAGGTCATCGCCTTCCTGCTGTCCAAACAGGACTATCAGCAGCCGCCATCTTTGGTGGTGGCACCGACTTCGTTGATGTATAACTGGCTGGACGAAATCGAACGTTTTGCGCCGGAACTCAAGGCCTGCGCTGTGGCTGGCACCAAGGCCGAGCGGGAAAAGATCCTGGCGGAAGCCGATGCCAGTTATGATGTGCTCATCACGACGTACAATATGATGAAGCGGGATATCGATATGTATGAGAAACGCAAGTTCCGCTACGCATTCCTGGACGAGGCACAGCATATCAAGAACCCCGCAACCCAGAATGCCCGGGCTGTGAAGCGGCTCAAGACCAGCGGTTACTTTGCCTTGACGGGTACGCCGATCGAAAATACCCTGACGGAACTCTGGTCGATCTTTGATTTTTTGATGCCGGGGTATCTGCTGAGCCACAAGAAATTCAAGGAGCATTACGAAACGCCCATTGTACGGGAGCAGGATTCGCGCAGCCTCACGGATCTGAAGCGGCATGTGATGCCCTTCATCCTGCGGCGCATGAAGAAGGATGTGCTGACCGAGCTGCCCGACAAGGTGGAGCGCAAGATGGTAAGCTCCATGACGCCCAAGCAGGAGAAAGTCTATCAGGGCTGGTTCCTCAAAAGTCAGAAGGAATTTGCCCAGCAGTTGGCCTCCGGTGAGGACAGCCGCATCAAGATACTGGCCATCCTCACCCGCCTGCGGCAGATTGCCTGTGACCCGGCCATGTTCCTCGAAGGCTATACTGGCGGTTCTGGCAAGCTGGACCAGCTGGAGGAAATCGTGGGCGAGGCCGTGGATGGCGGTCACCGTATCCTGATTTTCTCACAGTTCACCACCATGCTGGGGCATATCGGCGAGCGGCTGAAACAGCAGGGCATCGGCTATTATTATCTGGACGGCTCTACGCCATCCCTGGAGCGCATCCGTCTGGTCAAGGCCTTCAATGAGGGGGCCACGCCAGTGTTCCTGATTTCCCTGAAGGCGGGGGGCACAGGACTGAACCTCACGGGGGCGGATATGGTCATTCATTTCGACCCCTGGTGGAACCCCGCTGTGGAGGATCAGGCCACAGACCGCGCTTATCGTCTGGGCCAGAAGAACAATGTGCAGGTTATCCGCATGCTGGCCAAGGGCACGGTGGAGGAAAAGATCTACGAGCTCCAGCAGAAGAAAAAATCCCTGATCGATCAGATGATCCAGCCCGGAGAAAATTTCCTGTCCAAGCTGACGGATGAAGAGATAAGAGAGTTGTTTCAGAAATAAGGTTGCTTCGTGGCGTTTGCGGCGGAGCTATCGTCAGCCCGGAAGGGCTGCCGTTGGCGCAGGTGTTGACTTTTGTGGTCATCGGTGTGGGCGTTGCTGTGCTCATGGGATTTTTCGTGGCGGCAGCTTGTGCCTATATGGCCGGTTTGGTTGGTACGTCTTCGAGCCCGATTTCCGGTATCGGTATTCTGGGCGTTATTGTGGATTCGCTGGTCATGTATGCCCTGTGCAACAGTTTTGGCATTTTTTCCTTGCCGGGCGGCGAAAAATTTGCTACGGCTACGGCGATTTTCACCACGTCCATCATCATGGCGATTGCCTGCATTTCCAACGATAATATGCAGGACTTGAAGACCGGTTACATGGTCGGAGCTACGCCGTGGCGTCAGCAGGTTGCGCTGCTGATTGGCTGTGTGGTCGGTGCGCTCGTCATCGCGCCGGTACTGAATCTTCTTTATGAAGCTTATGGCTTCCCCGGTGCCCTGCCTCGTCCGGACATGGATCCGAGTCAGGCATTGGCAGCACCGCAAGCGGCGCTTATGACCACGATTGCCACGGGGATATTCTCCAGCCAGTTAGCTTGGGAATATATCTTCATGGGCATGGGGTTGGGCGTGGTGCTCGTGCTGGTTGATCAGCTGCTCAAGCGCTCCACGAAAAATCTGTGCCTGCCGCCCCTGGCTGTAGGCATGGGCATCTACCTGCCGCCTTCTGTGCAGACCCCGCTGGTTATCGGCGCTGTCCTGGGCTATTTCCTCAATAAGAAATTGCGCAAAAATGGCGGCGAACAGGGGGAAGCGGATGGAAAGCGCCGGGGTACGCTCTTTGCCTCTGGCCTGATTGTGGGTGAATCCATCATTGGTGTGCTGCTGGCTGGTGTGATTGTCCTTTCCGTCAGCAGTGGCGGCAGTGACAGCCCGCTGGCCCTCGTGAACAAGGATTTTGCTGATACGGCCGAATGGCTGGGCCTCATCGTGTTCGTAGCAACGCTGGGCATTTTCAGCAAGGTTGTGCTGGGGAAAAACAAGAAATAATTTATGATACGCAAATAAGATCAGTGGAGTAATCTGCTGGTCTTTTTTTGTTATTAAGTATTCTGCTGTTTTACCGATAGTATGAATAGAGATATTTTTGGCGAGGAGGGAGAAGAAATGGCAATGATTGCCCGTGTGGCAGAGGATAAGCGGAATCTATTGCAGACGGAAACCGTCTGGCAGAGGATGCAGAAGGATAACTCTTTGAAAAAAGAAAAGGAAGACACCGTCATCGGCAAGGCGGCGGAGGTTTATATCAGCAAAGAAGGGCGCAAGCTCAGTGAGGATGCACTTGACCCTTTGAAAAGCCTGTCACAGACGGATTTCATGACAGATGCGGAAAAGCAGCTGTCCAAATTATGGCAGGAGGATAAAGACAAGGCCGAGTATAAGAAGCAGGCAGCGGAGATTGAAGAACGTCTGGCCAAAGATTCCGGACTGACGGATAAAGAGCGGGCGGATTTACAGGCGCAGGCAGATGAACTCCGGGAAAAAGGCAAGACTTTGGATGATAAGCTTTATGAGCTTTATGATAAAAAACATGGCATCGAAAAAGAGATTGAAGAAAACGGCGGTAAATACACAGGGGGAGATATCACTGGCCTGCAAAGGCAGATTGAACGGCTTAATCTGGAGATTCATAATGCTGGTGTGGACATAACGCGTAAGGGGGCGCTGGAAGATTACCTGACCCAGCAGGCATTGAAGGAACGGGCAGATCTATCTGTCGCTGCCAATAAGGCAAAGATCCGCAATGGAGAATTGGAGTTGCGGGATAGTGAAGCTTCGGTGACGAACCGCACTGCCGAACAGATACAGGCGCAGGCCGATGAAAATGGCAAACGCCAGCCGGCAGCGGCAGATGTGGTGCAGGAAGCTGTGGAAGAGGGCAAGGTCCGGGCGGAGAAAGCTGAAGATGAAACTGAAAAACTTGCTGACCGTGGCCGGGATGATGCTCTGAAAATGCAAAGCCATATGGCACAGGTGGCGGATAGCGCGGCCAATGCCGAAATAGATGAGGATATCATCAATCATATGAAGGAGTTCAAGAAGATATCTATAGATGATGCGTTGGAACGCTGAGCATCTTCAGCAAAATTGGATCAGGTCAAAAATGAATAGGTGTTGTAAAGCAGCTCTTTGCAGATTGGTATGATGAATAAACTGTAAAGAGCTGTTTTTGTATGATAGTTAATTGTCTTTAATAGTAAAAAAATAAAAAAAATAAAAAACAGGATTTTGACTTTATGAAATCGAATAGTATATATTGTGTCCCTTGTGGAGGTGATGGAGATGAAGCAGGAACAAGGTATTGTGTTGGAAACAGAGGGAAGCACGGCCAAGGTCCGAGTGGGACGTCATGAGGAATGCGGCTCCTGCGGGGCCTGCGGCGGTGCCCAGCGGGTGGTGGTGGAAGCTGCCAATCCCGTGGAAGCCAAGGTCGGGGACAAGGTGCTCTTCGAATTCCGGGAGGAGAATGTACTGACCGGAGCCTTCGTGGTTTTTATCCTGCCGCTGATTTTCGGCGCAGTAGGGGCGGTAATCGGCCACTTTACAGCACCGCTTTTGGATGAGAGCGGCAGCCTTCCCTATGTGTTGGGAGCGCTGATCTTCTTCTTGATTGCCTTGGTCATAGTGAAGCGATTTGACCGAAAGGCGGCGAAAAATCAGGCATTAAAACCGGTGATTGTCGAGATTTTGGACAAGCATCAGTCTTGATACATATGATGTTTTTTAGGAGAGCTATAAGAGGTGATTGTATGTTCGGAAGTTTTCTGGGCGGTATTCATCCCAAGGACGGCAAGGAACTGGCTAAGGACAAGCCGATTGAGGATATGCCCGTACCTGCGGAGCTCGTGGTTCCGTTGGGGCAGCATATCGGTGCCCCCTGTGCGCCCACGGTCAAGGTGGGCGACGAGGTCAAGCGGGGCCAGCTGATTGGCACAAGTCCTGCCTTTATGCACGCCGATATCCATGCGCCGGTTTCTGGCAAGGTGGTAAAGATTGAGCCAAGGCCGCATTCGGGCATGGGCAGCTGCCTGAGCGTGGTCATTGCCAGTGACGGCAATGATGAATGGGCAGAGGGTCTGCCTTTGGAGCGCAATTGGCAGGCTATGGAGAATGAGGAGATTCTCGCAGCTATCCAATCTGCCGGCATTGTCGGTATGGGCGGCGCGACTTTCCCGGCCCATATCAAGCTGAAGCCGGCTAAGCCCGTGGATATCCTGATTTTGAACGGTGCGGAATGCGAACCCTATCTGACGGCTGACTATCGGCTGATGCTGGAGGAAGGCGAGAAAATCATCACGGGCACGCAGATCCTGCAAAAACTTTTGGGGGTCAAGCGCACGGTCGTCGGCATTGAGGACAATAAACCAGAAGCCATCAAGGCCATGCAGGCGGTGGCCAAGGGCACGGGTATCGAAGTGGCAGCCCTCAAGACCAAGTACCCACAGGGCGCAGAGAAAATGCTCATCAAGGTCATTTCCGGCCGGGAAGTGCCCATGGGCGGTTTGCCCATGGATGTGGGCGCTGTGGTGCAGAATGTGGGCACTGTGGCGGCGATTGCCGATGCCGTGGAACACGGTTTGCCGCTGACCGAACGCATTACCACCGTGACCGGTGATGCCATTGCCGAGCCGAAGAATCTGCGTATCCGCATCGGTACGCCTTATCAGGCGGCTATCGACTACTGTGGCGGCTTCAAGGAACAGCCTAAGAAGCTCATTGCCGGTGGCCCGATGATGGGCATGGCTCAGGCTACGGCGGCAGTGCCCGTGATGAAAGGTTCTTCCGGCATATTGGCGCTGACGGCCAAGCAGGTTGACCATGGCCCCGAGATGAACTGCATCCGCTGCGGCAAATGCGTCAAGGCCTGTCCGATGGGACTGGTGCCCAGCATGTTGTCGATTTTGTCGGAGCGTCAGGCTTATGATGCCTGCCGGGATGATTATGGCCTGATGAATTGCGTAGAATGCGGCTGCTGCACCTTCGTATGCCCGGCCAAGCGCAATATCGTGCAATATATCAAGAATGCCAAGGGTGTGATCCGGGCAGAACAGATGAAAGCCAAAGCGGCAGCTGAGGCGAAGAAGAAAGCTCAGGAAGCTGCGGAAGCGAAAAAGGAGGCGGTCAAATGAGTGAGGAAGCAATGAAGAAGGAACCGGAACTCTTTACGGTATCCGTATCGCCTCATATCCGTGACGATGAAACCATCAGCCATATCATGTGGCAGGTCAATGCGGCACTTTTGCCGGCCGCAATCTTTGCCATCTGGTGGTTCGGTATCCCTGCACTTATCAATATGCTTGTCGGTGTGGTCTTTGCCGTTTTAGGGGAATATATCTGGCAGAAAGGCATGCATCAGCCCATTACGGCCTTTGATGGCAGTGCCTGCATTACAGGCTTGCTTTTGGCTATGTCCATGTCACCGCTGCTGCCGCCGTATATGGTGGCCATCGGTTCTCTGCTGGCCATCATTGTGGCCAAGCAGTCCATGGGAGGCTTAGGCTTCAATATCTTCAATCCGGCCCATATCGGCCGGGCGGCGCTCATGGTTTCCTGGCCGGTGGCCATGACCACCTGGACGAAAATGACGGATGCTGCTGGCGGCGTGGATGCCATGACCAGCGCAACCCCGCTCAATATCCTCAAGATGCAGGGCTATGATGCTCTGGTGACCACTTTTGGCAGTCAGTCGGATTTGTACTGGAACTTATTCATCGGTACCCGCAATGGTTCGCTGGGTGAAACCAGCACCTTGCTGCTCTTGTTGGGCGGTCTGTATCTGATTTGGAAAGGCTATGTGAACTGGCAGGTGCCTGTGACCATGATTGCGACGGTTGCCGTGCTGACCTGGATTTTTGGCCCGGCAGGGCTGTTTACCGGTGATCCCATGTTCCATGTGATGGCGGGCGGCCTGATGCTCGGGGCCTTCTTCATGGCCACGGATATGGTGACCATTCCCATGACCATCAAGGGACAGCTGATTTTTGCGGTGGGGGCTGGTGCCTTAACGGTGTTGATTCGTCTGGTGGGGGGCTATCCTGAAGGAGTATGCTATTCTCTGCTGTTGATGAATGCGGTGACGCCGCTGATTGACCGGTTCTGCAAACCGCGGATCTTTGGGGCAGGAGGTGCGAAATAATGAGCAGCAATGAACATTCCACGTTCAAGATCGCCTTTAACTTAGCGGCGGCCTGCTTTATCTCCGGCATCGTCATCGGTTCCGTGTATTTTGTGACGGCTCCTGTGGCGGCGCAGAAAGCCGAGGAAATGAAGCAGGAGTCCATGAAGTCTCTGGTGCCGGAAGCGGAACATTTTACGGAAGTGGCAGGTCATGAGGGCTGGTTTGCGGCGGAAAAAGGCGGCAAGGCCATTGCGTATATCGTACCCGGCGAAAGCAAGGGCTATGGCGGCAAGATCAAGATGCTCGTAGCCGTGACCGCCGATGCCAGGGTGATTGACTTTTCCATCTTAGAGCATAACGAAACCCCGGGCCTCGGGGATAATGCCCAGAAGCCTGCGTTCCGGCAGATGTTTGCCGGCAAGGGCGCAGACAAGCTGGAAGTCACGAAAGATCCCAATAACAAGGAAAATATTCAGGCCATGACGGGCGCGACGATTTCCTCGCGCGCGGTGACCAAAGGCGTACGGGAGGCCGTAGAGGCTGTAGCCGCTTACAAGGCTGAGGGAGGTGCTAAGTGATGAAGGAACATTGGCAAATATTCAGCAAGGGCCTGATTGCCGAAAATCCGATTTTCATTCTGGCCTTGTCTTTGTGTCCCGCGCTGGCCGTAACCACGACGGTCATCAACGGCCTGACCATGGGGCTTACGGTGACTTTCGTCATCACCACCAATAATGTGGTGGTATCCATCGTGCGTAAATGGGTGAATCCCAAGGTGCGCGTGCCGGTGTATATCACATCCATTGCCACTATCGTAACGGTAGCGCAATTGGTGTTGCAGGCCTATTTCCCGGTGCTCTACAAGGCCATGGGCATCTATCTGGCGCTGGTGGTGGTGTTCGCCATCATCCTGGCCAGAGCTGAGGTTTTCGCTTCCAAGAATGGCGTATTCAAATCCTTCCTCGACGGTTTCGGCATGGGCTGCGGCTTTACGCTGGCCATGCTGACCATTGCCGTTATCCGCGAGCTGATTGGTGCAGGTACCATCTTAGGAGTGCCGGTCTTTGGCGAGGGATACAATCCCATGCTCATGATGATCCTGCCGCCGGGGGCCTTCATCCTGATTGGTTATCTCGTGGCAGCCTGCAAGACCTGGAATGCCAAGCAGGAAGAAAAGGCCCGTATTGCGGAATTAAAAGCAGGAAAGGAGGCCTGATTCATGGGAGAGTATTTAACATTATTTATCGGCGCTGTGGTGGTCAATAACTTCGTGCTGACGAAATTTTTGGGCCTCTGTATCTTCTTCGGTATCTCCAAGAACCTCAGTGCCTCGGTAGGTATGGGTATGGCGGTGACTTCCGTCATGACCCTGAGCTCCATTCTGGCGTGGATCGTGTATTTCTTCGTGCTGGAACCATTGGGGCTGACATTCCTGACCACTATCGTCTTTGTCGTGCTCACGGCAAGCTTCGTGCAGCTCCTGGAACTGGTCATCAAGAAGCAGGCACCGGCCCTCTACAATATGTGGGGCATTTACCTGCTGCTCATTGCCACCAACTGTATCGTGCTGGCTGTGCCTCTGCTGAACGTGGAGAACAATTACAGTCTCTTGAAGAGTATTGTCTTTGCTATCGGTTCCGGTTTAGGCTTTGCCGTGGCCATCATCCTCATGGCCTCCCTGCGGGAAAAACTGGTCTACGCCAATGTGCCCAAACCTTTACAGGGCATTGGCATTGCTTTTATCCTAGCAGGCATGTTGTCGTTAGCCTTCTTGGGCTTCGCAGGAATGTTGTAAAAGAAAGGGTCCGTGAAAATATTCCTACATATATAGATTACAGTTTGTCGATGCGAGCCGGAATGCAATTGCTTACAAAGCAGTGGGGCGGCGGTGGGAATACTTTTTCGCCGCTCCACTAAATGACCCGCCAGCATAAGTACGCAACTTCCAGTAACTTGGCGCCGGGCAGGCCGGCGGCGCGTCTGTCAACGAAGTTTCCAGCACATGCTGTTTGCGGGCCAGTCCTCACTTCGTTCGGACAGTCGTTCCGTCGGCGAAAAAGCATCCCCACCGCCACCCAAAGTTACGTATCTCAAAACCGCTATGCCCTTGCTGAAAGCTGCAAACACATCGATGTGCTTGTTACGGGAGAAACGGTTCGTGCCAATGCCCAAAATCGTGCCTTGGGGCGAACGGGGGAGTGCTTTTTCTGTGGGAGCGACTGTCTGAGCGATAGCGAAGACCGGCCCGACACAAGTAGCAGCTAAAGAGCACGCTGAAAGACGCGCCGCTGGCCTGCCCGGCGCATCCAGCTAAGTAACTCTGACCTTGCAGGGAGGGTCGTTTAGCGGAAACAGAAAAAGCACTCCCCCGTGAACCCCTGACGGCGTATGAACGGGTTGCCTTTGGCACGAACTTATCAACAAACTGTAATTTATAAACGCCCGCAATGAATGGATGGGCTTTAGGAGATATTTACATTTCCTTCAAGAGGTAACGGATGAGGTGGAGATAAATGGAAAAAGCAATACTGATTATCGTCGTGCTGGTCGGTGTCGGGCTGTTCTTCGGCATCGTGCTGGCATTGGCGGATAAGAAATTCTATATGGCGGTGAATCCGCTGATCAATGAAGTCGAAGAAATCCTGCCCAAAGGCCAGTGCGGTGCTTGCGGCTTTGCGGGCTGTGCCAAGTATGCCGAAGCCGTGGTGGAAGATCCCACGGTGGCACCGAATCTCTGTGTGCCGGGCAAGGCGGCTGTGGCGGCAAAAGTCGCCGAGCTTACAGGCAAGAAAGCCGAGGCCACGGAACCCAAGTACGCTGCGCTGAAATGCCGGGGCACGAAAACTGCTGCGGCTATGGCGGCTCATTACGAGGGGGTGCCGGACTGTGCGGCGGCCAAGCTGATTCAGGGCGGCCCCAAGGGCTGCAAATTCGGCTGTATCGGTTTTGGCAATTGCGTCAAAGCCTGCCCCTTCGGCGCCATGAGCATGGGCCCGGACGGGCTGCCCGTGGTGGACAAGGACATTTGCACCGGCTGTGGCAAATGCGTAAGCACCTGCCCGCAAGCAATCCTGACCCTCAAGGGCTTCAATGACCCGGTGGAAGTCCTCTGCAGCTCCCACGACAAAGGCCCGGCAGCCAAGAAACTCTGTGCCAATGCCTGCATCGGCTGTGGCCTGTGCATGCGGAACTGCAGCCAAGGAGCTATCAAGATTGATAACTTCGTGGCCGTAGTGGACAGCAGCAAATGTGCAAATTGTCCAGAAGCAACATGTCTGGCCAAATGCCCCACGGGAGCGATACGGTCGCTGCTTGTTGCTGATGCAGCCATGAAAACGGCATAAAATCGGGAGGTAAGACTGCGAAGCAGTAGAAGGGGGAGTTCCTGATTGCTGCTTCGCAGTTTCTGTTGTCAGGTGATTGAACAAAACAAGGCTGGCTCGTGGATGGAGCCAGCCTTGTTTTGTTTTCCGCATTTGTTGGCACTGGCAGGCGGCTGCCATAGCTGTCCATTGCAGTGGACAGGAAAATATGACCGTTGCAGTGGACAAACGAGTGGAAGCACGGGAAATCTGGTCTGTTATAATACAAAATGTAAGCGAAAGAGCGAAAGGGTGGTGCGTTATGGAAGAACAGGCAAGTGTTCTCGATGTGATTGACGCGGGGACGGTGCTGACGCATTTGCAGGCCCATGACAAGGCTGAGGTTTTGAGCATGATGGCAGATAGTCTGGAAGAAGCTGGTTACTTGCAGGATAAGGAAATTTATCTGCAGGATGTATATCAGCGGGAGTCCGAAGGAGTCACCGGGATTGGCGGCTACATCGCCATTCCCCACGGTAAGAGTGCCGGGGTACGCAAGATTGGCGTATCCATTGCGGTGCTGGATGAGGAAATCCCCTGGGAGTCTTTGGATGGACAAGGTGTAAAGGGAATCATCCTCTTTGCTGTAGGCAATGATGACCGGGGTGCCCGGTCTCATTTGAAATTGCTGTCGCTCTTTGCCCGGAAACTGGGCCGGGAGGAAGTAGTTCACGATCTGTTGGCGGCTGATAGTGCTGCTGATGTACGCAAAGCTTTTATGAATTGATGATACATGGGAAAAGAAAGGGGATTCATCATGAACATTGTTGGAATTTCTGCATGCACGGTGGGCATTGCTCATACTTACATTGCTCAGGAGAAGATTGAGGCGGCAGCGAAAAAGGCTGGGGATACGGTGAAAATCGAAACCCAGGGCACCATCGGGGTGGAAAATGCCCTGACCGCTGAGGAGATTGCCAGCGCTGATATCGTCCTGTTGGCAGTGGATGTGAAGGTTTCCGGAGAGGAACGATTTGCCGGGAAGAAAATCGTGCGGGTGCCGACGCAGATGGCCATCAAGTCACCGAATAAGCTGATAGCCAAGCTGCATGAACTGGCAGCTTCCTGATAATGAAATTAGATGATTTGGGGATAAGGGGGATTTTATCATGTCTATGAAAGAAGTTTGGCAGGCGGCAAATCCCAAGGGGCATTTGCTGACGGCAATTTCGTATCTGATTCCGATTGTCTGTGGTGCCGGTTTCATTATCGCCATTGGCATGGCCATGGGCGGGACTTACCAGGATTCATTGGTGGCCGGACAGTTTGATCTGTGGCAGGCTATGGCTACCATGGGCGGCAAGGCACTGGGCCTTCTGCCGGTGGTCATCGCTACAGGCATTGCTGGTTCTATTGCGGGCAAGCCGGGTATTGCTCCGGGCTTTGTGGCAGGTCTGTCAGCCAACGCCATCAGCGCTGGTTTCATCGGTGGTATCTTAGGCGGTTATCTGGCTGGTTATGCGGCTTTGGGCATCATCAAGAATGTGAAGGTGCCGGCTTGGGCAAGGGGGCTTATGCCTACGCTGATCGTTCCCTTCCTGGCATCGCTGTTCAGCGGTCTCGTGATGGTTTATATCATCGGCACGCCGGTCGGAGCCTTTACGGAGATGCTGACGAATTTCCTGCGCAGCATGGGAACTTCTTCCAATCTCATCATGGGTGCGGTTTTAGGGGCATTGTGCATTGTGGATTTTGGCGGCCCCATCAACAAGACCTGCTTTGCTTTCGTGCTGACGCTGCAGGCGCAGGGCATCAATGAGCCCATCACGGCCTTGCAGCTGGTCAATACGGCTACGCCTATCGGTTTTGGCCTGGCTTATTTCATCGCCAAACTGTTCCGGAAGAACATCTACAATAATGCTGAGATTGAGACTTTGAAATCCGCTGTGCCCATGGGTGTCGTGAATATCGTGGAAGGTGCCATTCCCATCGTCATGAACGATATCGTGCGGGGCATTACGGCAGCTGCTATCGGTGGTGCCTGCGGCGGTGCGGTGACCATGGTCTACGGTGCAGATGCTACGGTTCCTTTCGGCGGCTTCCTGATGCTGCCCACCATGTCTCATCCGATGGCTGGCTTTATGGCTCTGCTGGTCAACATTGTGGTAACGGGTACGGTTTATGCCCTGATTAAGGCAGAGGTACCGGTAGAGGCTCCGGTGGAAGATGAGGCCGAGGAAGAAGATCTGGCACTGGACGAAATCAAGATTGGCTGAGAGGTGTATCATGCAGGAACATATCAATATTTCTCCCTCGCTGATGACCATGGACCTGGATCAGTTTAAGGAGCAGATTACTTTTTTGAACGAACACGCAGATTCTTTTCACATTGACATTATGGACGGGCATTTCGTGCCCAATCTGAGCCTGTCGCCCTGGTTTATTGAGCAGACGCGGAAATTAAGCGACCTGCCCATGTCGGCCCACCTCATGGTGGAGGACCCGGCATTCTGGACTCAGCAGCTCATTGACATCCGGTGCGAGATCATCTGCCTGCCAGCAGAGCGCATCAATGGCATTGCCTATCGTCTCATTGACCAGATTCATGAGGCGGGGCTGCAGGCAGGCGTGGTGCTGAATCCGGAGACGCCCATCCGGCAGATCCTGCCCTATATCGATCTGCTGGACAAGGTCACGGTCATGACGGTGGACCCGGGCTTTGCCGGGCAGCGGTTCTTGTCCGGTATGCTGGACAAGATCCGGGAATTGCGGGAGCTGCGGGAAAAGAACGGCTACCATTACACCATCGAAATGGACGGTTCGACCAACAAGGAGCATTGGAAGGCCATCCATGATGCGGGGCCGGATGTATATATCATCGGCAGAAGCGGGCTCTTCAGCCTGACGGATGATATTGAAAGTTCCTGGCAGCAGATGACAGAAGAATTTGAGGAAGCCACGGGCGTGGTGTTCGCATAAAATAATCAGCCGCCCCCTTCAGGGGACGGCTGATTATTTTCTAGTTGAATAGGTATTGCCGCAGATTTTCCGGAGTGGGGTGGGCCGCGAGTTTGTCGGTGAGTTCTTCGTCTGCGAGTTTGTGCATGAGGTCATGAAGCTGGTGGATGGAGCTGGCGGCGGGAATCATGGGCAGCAGGATCATGATGACGATATGGACGGGATTGCCCTCCTGGTCCCAGGGAACCGGCTCCTGAATGATGGTGGCGGCGAGATAGGGCGCGGATATTTCGGGAATCTGGGCATGGGCCAGGGCGATGCCGGGGGCAATGCAGGTATCGCCAAGTTTTTCCCGCTGACAGAGGGCGGTGATAATGGCCGGGGCCTGTTGTTGTAGTTCCTGGGGCGCGTTTTGGATCAGGGATCTGAACAAGGCCTTTTTGTCTGGCACGTTTTCCAGGGTGAAAACAGGCTGGGGCATTTCTGTGCCAGGGGCCTTGTTTTTGTGGTTCTGGATGATTTGCCGCAGATTTTCCTTGTCCCGTTCGATAAAGAGGGTGTTGACCAATAAGGTGGGCAGCGGGAACTTTTCCTGCAGTTTCACTGTAGTCAGGATGAAATCGATGTTCTTTTCCGCCAGATAGGCCGGTGTGACGGTTTTCAGGGAAGCTGTGCCCACGATGTCCAATTCCGGAAAGAAGCGGCTGACCTTGGTGCGCAGGAGTTCTGACGTGCCAAGGCCCGTGGTGCAGATGATCAGGACCCGCAGGCGGCGAGGATTGCTTTCCATGTAGCGGGCAAAGTACAAGGTGATGAAGCCTGCCTCATCATCATTGATGGACGGCAGGGCAAAGGTCTGGGCAGCCTGGGTGGAGATGACCCGGATGGCATGGTAGATGTCGGCGTATTCCTGCTGGATATCGTCCAGAAGGGGATTGCTGACGATGAGGCCGTGGCGGAGCCGGTGCAGCATGGGGGCGATATGGCTGATGAGGTCCTGGCCTACCTGCTGGATGGTGGCATTTACCTCCAGCCTGCGGGCAAATTCCTGCACGTAAAATTCTGTGATCTGCCGGGCTTCATCCGGCAGGGGCAGGGCGGGGGTATCCGATTCGATGCGGGAGCCGGTCAGATAGCTGGCGATGTTGAGCGCTTCTGCATCCGGCAGCTGCTGGCAGAGATAGCCCTCGATATTAGCCTTGACCTTCCGGGCCAGTTCCCAATAGGGAGAATGTTCGGCAGCAGCCTGCGGCTGGGGCAAGGGCTGGTCGAAGTCCCGGCGGCTGGCCCGGCAGATCAGGATGTAGAGATGGGTCAGGAGATTGACGTTATAAGGTGCCGGAATGATGCTGTCGATTTCCTGTTCGATGAGTTCCAGCTGCCGCCGGGCAAATTGCAGATGCTGGGGCGATAGGTCGCTGCTGGCGGTAAGATTCTCAAAATCCAGCAGGTTCAGTTTGGTCAGCAGATGGATCAGTCCCTGCCGGATCTGATGCTCTGCTCCGGTTACGGCCAGACGGTTGTCCTTTTTCTGCAGGGTAAGGCCGTACTGAGCCAGCATCCGGCCAATCAGCTCCTCGTCCGCATAGATGGCGGAGGTGCTCAGGTAATAGGGAGCGAATAGATCCATCTCCCGCAGGGACAGGGGAGCATGGAACAGAAGTTTCTTGATGATGTGCAGGCGCCGCTCCACTGGAGAAAAATTGTAGTGAATGTCTGGGGCGGCCTCGGCCGTGTGCTGATGGTAGCGGCTTTCCAGATAGGCGGCATAATTCAGGCGGATGCCTTTGCCTTTTGCCGCTTCGATGAGTTCCTGACCGGCTTCCTGATTGATCTTGCCAATCAGCCGGTAGATGGTTTTTGTGGAGATATCCAACTCCCGGGCCAGGCTGGCTACGGTGATGAAGCCCGTCTGCTGGCGCAGCTTGTGGATGAGAAAATCCTCCCGTTTTCCCGTTTGCATACAGTCACCTCATTTTCGCGTTGCAATGAATCATTTTATTATAACACGGCTGCAGGGCGGCTGATACTGTGGTTTGTCCATTGCAGTGGACATTGGCGGGGATTTCTGCTCTTGGTAACCGGCTCACTTATCCGGACTGGGTATTTTGGTATAGTAAAATAGTATATTAAAAACATTAAATCAAAGTATATATTTTGTATAATACATGGTATAATATAACCAAGGAAGGAGGATTGTACCATGTTAGCAAAAGATGTGCTGCGTATTCTCGGAATAACACGGCCAACACTTACCAAATATGTAAAGACGGGCATCATACGAGTCAACGTCCTGCCAAACAAACGGTACGATTATAATGAAGAAGATGTATACGGCTTCCTGAATAAGGACATGAAGCGTAAGACGTTTATATACGCCCGTGTGTCAACAGCTAAGCAGAAACCAGACCTTGAAAATCAGATTTCTCTTTTGAAACAGTTCTGCTTTTCCAATGGCTACACCATATCCGGCATATACTCTGACATAGCCAGCGGAATCAGTTTTGAAAAACGCAAGGACTTCTTTGCTTTGCTGGATGAAGTGTTGGAAGGCCATGTGGAGCGGGTGGTCGTTACCTATAAGGACAGACTGTCCCGTGTTGGTTTTGAACTATTTTACCACCTGTTCCAGAAATACAACTGTGAAATCATTGTGATGAGCGAAGTTGGTTCTGCCAAACTGGATACGCAGGAAGTTTT
>NZ_FRBC01000050.1 GCF_900142515.1 Pseudoselenomonas ruminantium
AATTGGCCAGGGCGGTAGCTCCTGGCCATCGTGCTATGGTCTATACTCATCAGGAGAGCCAAGGGGGCAACACCCACAACCATATTGTTATCTGTGCCGTGAACCAAGAGAACGGCAAGAAACTTGATGACCACGGCTTTCTGTGGCGGGCTAGGCAGCAGTCAAACGAACTCACGAAAGAACGTGGCCTGTCCGTGATCCACGAGCGGACGGCTGCCCTTCGCTACACACAAGCAGAGCGGGGATTGATAGATAAAGGCGTTCAACCGTGGAAAGACGAAATCCGGGAAGTCATAGACCACGCCAAACAGGAGTGCCGGAACGTGGAGGACTTCAAGGCATATCTGCAACGACATGGCATAGAAATCAACGAACGGGGCAGCAGGACGGAAAAGGGCGGTAAATCATGGACTTATAAGCACCCGGACGGCGGGAAGGTTCGGGGGGCGAAACTGGGGGAAGAATACACCCGGTCAGCCGTTACAGAGTCGCTTTCCATGGAAAAGAGCCACGAAACGGCTTTGGAGCAGGTGGAGCAACTACAAGCGGGCAGCTCATCAGCCCTTGAGAAAGCCCTTCAGATGGCCGATGATGCAGGGAAGAAGGAGCAGGAGAAGTTTGCAGCCCTTGAGCTTGAGGAAAAGACACAGGAGCCTGACGAGTGGCGGCACCTTAGCGAAATGGAGAAGGACGATATTAAATATGACCTCTCAACCATTGATGATTATGGGCTTGGAAGATGATTCAAAATTAAATATAGACCATAAAGGAGTTACCAAATGAGTTTAATGAGTAAGTCGGATGCCTTGAAAGCCAAGGCACAACAGGAAGGAGCTAATGAGCTGGACTTGATGAGGGCTGCTCTGGTGGAGAGCCAAGAGCGGTATAACAAACAGGCTGCCGAAATAGCCCTCATGCTTCAAAAGTATGATAAGCGTATAGAAGCTTTAGAAAAGGCTGTGAGGGATTCAAATGAGCAAAGGAGTATAAATATACTATCAGCCCTAGAAAGGGCCACCACAACGATTATGGGGCCTGTAGAAGGCAAAATGTCCGGACTTATGAACACAATAGAAGAAGCAAGTAAAAGAGCGGATAAAATAGGCCATCGCGCCATAGATTGGCGTAATCGCGCAGCTTATGGCTTAATGACGGCATTCTTTTTCTTGCTGGGGGTGTTTTTGATACAATGGCACTTCACCCCTGATGTTGATTATGCGAAGCGTATCATGTGGAATATCGAATACCCCGGCGAGGAAGGTCAAAATAGGGTAAACTTCTTTGATACAGAAGATGCAGCAAATCGAAAATATAAAAATCAGCAAGACTATGAGGCTACACAAGCCCTGAAGGCTGCCAACGAAAAGGCTGGTCGTGGAAAATAATACAGGAAATACAGGATTAGTGTAGAATAGTTATTATGGCCTAGGGAGTCTTAGAGAATATAGGGAGATGAAATTATGTCAAGTTTCTTTGGAGCATTAACAACGTTGTGCCTTATTGCCTTTGTTGTAGGCATGGTTAAGCCTAAATTTATTATGCGATGGGCACCAGAAGCAAAACAAAACAGAAAATGGGTTGCCATTATCACTATTGTGGGTATGGTTGTATTTAGTGGATTGGCTGCCAACACTATGACACCTGAAGAAAAAGCTGCACAACAGGCAAGACAAGAGCAGCAAAAGAAAGACCTAGAAGCCAAAAAACAGGCTGAAGCCGACAAGAAAGCTGCTGAAGAACAGGCTGCTGCTGAAAAGAAAGCTGCCGAAGAAAAAGCCGCTGCCGAGAAAGCGGCCGCTGAAACTAAACAAAAAGCTGCTGATTATAACACCCTGTATAATCAAGTAATGGCTGCCTTGCAGCCCGCTGATGATGCTATGCAGGCTAGAAAAGATGTTGCTGCAGCCGGGGATTTTGTAGGTATGATTAACAAAATGGCTGCGGAAAAAGAAGCTATTGCTACGGCAAAAGCAAATCTGAATAATTTATCCGCTCCAAGCTCCTTTGATAGTGAGGATAAGGAGAATTTGCAAAAAGGCAAGGAGAGCCTAAACCAAGCAATGGATCAGCGCGACGCCTTTATAGTTTATATGGCTCGTTATATTCAAAATCAAAGTAAAACTGATTTTGAAATGGCTCAACAGTCAATTCAGAAGTCAGACGCTTCTATGATGGCGGGTTTAGCATATATCGTTACTATCGGACAAAAATATAACGCCAATTAAAAAAAAGCCCTGCTTGTAAGTTCAAGCAGGGCTTTTTTTTATGCAGTTGCCTTATTATCCCCATTGTTTTCTTCTTCAGGTTCAGTAGGTTTTTCCTCAATTTCCCTAATCCATTTACCATTAACAAAATTAAATTTACATTGCAGGTTTTGTATGCTTTCCCATTTACCCTTGGCAATCATAAAGGGATTGACCTCATAAACACCCCTATATTCGGTACGGAACAGCAGGCCACTCTCCACACTGGCTCTAACATACCGTTCTACTTGAGCAATTTTAACACCGCAATCTTCTTGTAAAATCTGCTTTATGCGCTTATTTATCGTGATAAACATAGGTTTACCTTCATTAGTCCATTCGATAAATTTTGATAATGACAACACAAAAGCTATGGGGATTCCATGGATTTGGTTGAAAGCAAGCATTGTTTCGTAATAAATCTTAATAAAGTCAGGCTCCTTACTGGTCTTATTAACTACTTCCTTGGTTTCAGAAATTATTTCCCCGGTTGTTGTATCAACCTCGGTCTTTACTTTCTCAAAGACAGTAACCTTTTTTGCACTCTTGTTTTTGATATTCAAAAACTCATCTCTGCTCATAACCATATATTGAACCCTCCTTTATTTACTACCAATACTATCATTTAATGATGGTATTGTCAACGCACAATATTTACAATAATATCATTTTTTGATAGTGTGCGCCATCAAATATGATGGAAACGCCATCAAATATGATGGTAACGCCATCAAATATGATGGTAAAAATAGCCGTCAGCCCTTATAAATACAGGGGGTACTATTCTTTTCTTTTCTATATGGAGGGTGAATGCCGTTAGGCAGAGGTGGCGAAGCCCCTCAAATTACCTCGGAGTGTCGGGGGGCTTTGCCCCCCTCGCCCCCAGCAGGGAGCAAGCCCCCTGCACCTCCATCAGGAGGGGCAGGCCCCTCTGCCTAACGGCATTCACCCCAACGCTCGCCGCTAGGCAGGAGGAAAGGGCTTCCCCCTTTCCTCTGTGGCAATAGCTTTGGGGGCTGGTCACGCTACAAGGGGCAAGGGCTTCGCCTGGGCAGAAAAATTTTTGCTTAACGCCGCAAGCGGCTACAAAATTTTTTCTGCCCACCCCTTTCCGCTTCAATGTGATTCTAATTTAATTTTGAATCATGTAGTACACTAATCAAAGAGTCGCGTTGTTAGTGTCAAGGATTGCCGATAGGCAACCGCCGAAAGGCGGCTTGTCCTTGACACGTTACGCACCCAATAAGCTAACGCCCCAGAGGGAAAAGACAAAGGCTTTTCCCTCCTGCCTAGCGGTGAGCGTTAATAGGGTTTCCAAAGGGCAGTGCCCTTTGGTGGGGTGCAGGGGCGAAGCCCTTGCAGGGGTTGAGGGGGAACCCCTCACAAGGCGGGATTGTCTAGCAATCCCAATACTTGCCTTTTCGATTTCGACATGATACAATTATGGCGGAACCGAAAAGTTCTTCGTTGCCTGTGTCTAGCAAATAAATATCATGATTTTAGGTTGATATGATATTATATTGCTAGACATTTTGTGTAGTAATCTGCTAGACAACAAAATTTTGATATTTTGATATAAATGTCTAGTAGATTGATAGACAAAGTATATAGTATTTTGCTAGACATTTTTTATAGCAATATGATAGACCGATTATCTAGCGCAATACTAGACAAAATATATAGTTAATTGCTAGACAGTAATATTTGACTATTGTCTAGCAAAGTGATAGAATATTTATAAAAGTAGTGTCTATTTATTAGCTAGACTATGGAGGTTATGGCCATGAGCGAAAAAAGACGGCAGGTAAATTTTCGGCTGAGTGATGAAGAAGAAGCCCGGGTGCTGAAGATGGCAGAGCGGGCGGGGCTTTCCTTTTCCTCGTACTGCAAGAAAATGGCGGTCGAAGGGAAGGTTAAGCCCCAAGTCATA
This sequence comes from Pseudoselenomonas ruminantium, assembly GCF_900142515.1. Lineage (GTDB taxonomy): Bacteria > Bacillota > Negativicutes > Selenomonadales > Selenomonadaceae > Selenomonas_A > Selenomonas_A ruminantium_D. Next base: position 4,174 of record NZ_FRBC01000050.1, read on the forward strand.
GACAAGGAGATGGGCAAGGCCATGCTGCCCCATATCTCCCACATGGGTAGTAATATCAACCAGTTAGCCCGGAAAGCTAATGAGGGCGGGAATGTATCGGCTGCAGAACTCATGGCGGTGCAGAAGGAGTTTGAAGCCCTTTGGGATTTGGTGCTTTATGGGAAGAAGCCCAAGCAGGCCAAGGAAAAGCAGCTGGAAGCAGCAGGGCAGGAAACCCTTGAATTTCCCTCAACTATGACCGGAAAGGAAGAACACTGCGAAAAATGCGGGTCTGTGCTGAATATCAAGCAGTCTACCAAGCCCGGAGAGCATAAGGGGCAATGGTTCAAGATATGCCCCAAGTATTCCAAGGACGATAAAGGCCACACTTTCAAGTGGGTGGAGGATTAAATGGCTTATGTGAAGGTTTCCCGCTCCAGCAACGCAACGGCTGCCCTTCGGTATGGAGAGCATGAGAAGGGAGTTATTCGGGGCGGGGTAGACTGTCCAGAGGATACGGAAACTGCCCGCCGGCTCTTTACTGCTGACCGTATCATGTGGAATAAGGATAGCGGGGTTCAAGCCCATGTAATTATTCAGTCCTTCGATGGGCGGGAGTGTTCCCCGAAAGAAGCCAACAAAATAGGGCAGGAATTGGCCAGGGCGGTAGCTCCTGGCCATCGTGCTATGGTCTATACTCATCAGGAGAGCCAAGGGGGCAACACCCACAACCATATTGTTATCTGT
>NZ_FRBC01000028.1:0-5086 GCF_900142515.1 Pseudoselenomonas ruminantium
CTTTTTTTAACACGTCAAGCGCGTCTTTCGTATCCCGCAATTCACGGCGTAATCTGGCAATTTCTTTCTGCTCATCTGATTCGTAGTTGCCGGAACCTCTTACAACGATATCGCCGGAGTCACGAAGTTCTTTGCGCCACTTGGTCAAAGTGCTGTAACCGATGCCTAGGTTATTGGCGCAGCCACGCAAGCCAAGCTCCTTATGATCTTCGTAATATTGAATTGCGTCAAGTTTAAACTGTTTGTCATGTTGTTTAGCCATTCTGAAATCCTCCTCAAGATTAGGTACGTACATTGTACCATGTTATGGGCTCATTTAGGATTTCTCATTTTGACTTGTACTATTTATATTCTAACTCCAGAAGGAATCGAGCTGGGCGTTGAAAAAGGAGTAATAAAGACAGCAGTCAGCATGCTGAAGTTGAAGTTGCTGCTCGATGTAATCCATGAAGCCACAGAGCTCCCCATAGAGACAATCGAGAAACTGGCGGCAGAAAACAACATATCTATATGAATGAAAATGACGCCCATTTAAGCTTTACAAGAATCGGTCGATATATAGAACAGCAAAAGGATTTGGCTTCAAAGGGGAGGTGCAGACAATGGATATGAGTATCGCCGCAATGTCGGTGAACATGCATCAGAGCCAGGCCATGCAGGACATGGGCGTGGCTATCCTGAAAATGGCCATGGATACCACAGAGGTCGCCACCGAGGAAATGCTGGAGAAACTCTCCGTTGACCCTAATCTGGGCGCTATGGTGGATATCCAGGCTTGACTGGAAACCTGCTGTATCAGACTTAGGCCATGGTACAGCAGGTTTTTTCTATGGGCGTTTACTATGAAATTTGTCGTGAAGATGATATAATAGGTACCTATGATTTACGTAGTTAAGGAGTTTGATATAAGATGTATACGTTAAAAGTAGAGGGTGCCTTCGAGGCTGCCCATCATGTAACCGGTTATCCCGGCAAGTGTGCCCGCCTCCATGGCCATAACTGGGTGGTGGAAGCTGTGGTCAAAGGGAAGGAACTGGACGAGCTGGGCATGCTGGTGGATTTCAAGGTCATCAAGCAGACATTGAAGGATACGCTGGAGCGTTTCGACCATCGCTATCTCAATGAGCTGGAGCCTTTCAACAACGGTGTGAATCCCACGGCGGAGAATCTGGCCCGCATTATCTTTGAAGAGCTGGCTGGTCATGAAATCTTCCAGCGGGACAGCAAGCTGGCCGCTATCACGGTCTTTGAGTCGCCGAAGTCCAGTGTTACCTATACCGAGGATTGAGCCATGAAAGAAAATCTGATTGAGATATTTTCCTCCATTCAGGGAGAAGGCAAATATGTGGGCTGTCGTCAGGTGTTCGTGCGCCTGGAGGGCTGCAATCTGGACTGCACTTACTGTGATACGGAAAATGCGCCCGGCAGTCATCCAAAATGTGAAGTGGAAACCTATGCGGGCAGTCGGGAATTTGCCAGCCTGCCCAATCCCCGCTCAGCGGAACAGGTGGCCATGGAAATCAACCGCCTGTGCAAGGAGGTTCCGCATCAGGCGGTGAGCTTTACTGGCGGGGAACCGCTGCTGCATGCGGACTTCATCCGGGAAGTGGCCAAGGAAGTGAATGTGCCTATATTCCTGGAGACCAACGGGACTTTGCATAAGCAGCTGGCAAGCATTATCGATATTGCCGATATCATCAGCATGGATATCAAGCTGCCCAGCATCGTGAGTGCACCCCAGTGGGAAGCTCATCGGCAGTTCATCGAAATTGCGAAGGAAAAAGACCTGTATATCAAATTGGTGGTGGCAGAGGAAACCACGGAAGAAGAATTCCGCAGGGCCATTGACATAGTGGCGGAGACTGCTCCGGAAACACTGTTCATCATCCAGCCGGTAACGCCATATGGCGGCTGCAAGGCAGCCAGCCCGGAGAAAATCCTCATGTGCCAGAACTATGCGCTGACGAAACTGCAGGATGTGCGGGTCATTCCACAGACGCATAAAATGATCGGCCAGATTTAAGTTTTAACGGAATATGCCGATATATAGAATAGCACAAGGATGTGCCGCTTCATCCAATGGGGGAGGTGCAGGCAATGGATATGAGTATCGCCGCCATGTCGGTGAGTATGCATCAGAATCAGGCCATGCAGGATATGGGCGTGGCTATTCTGAAAATGGCTATGGATACCACGGAGGTAGCTGCTGAGGAGATGCTGGCAGAGTTGTCAGTTGATCCTAATCTGGGCACTATGGTGGATATCCAGGCTTGATGAAAAAGGGGACCGCGATTTCGTTCGCAGTCCCCTTTTTGTATATGGACAAAATGGTAAAACAAAAGACCGCCTTTCAGCGGTCTGTAAATATCTCATGGTGGAGACAAGGAGGATCGAACTCCTGACCTCTTGCATGCCATGCAAGCGCTCTCCCAGCTGAGCTATGCCCCCGTGATGTTCGCTCTTGCGCCATCAACGAATATTAGTATACGGGATAATGTCATTTATGTCAACACCATTTTTAATTTTTTTTTCAAATTTTTTTCAGCAGGGAAATATGATACAATGGATAATACAGAATGAAAGAGACAGTAAGGAGTTTTACAACAATGGAAAAACAGGATATCCCCAATCTGCAATGGTTTCCGGGGCATATGAAGAAGGCTCAGCGCTTGATTGAAGAAAATCTGAAACTGGTGGATGTGGTCATTGAACTTTTGGATGCCCGCATTCCTCTGAGCAGTGCCAATCCCATGCTGGCGGAAATCATCAAGGATAAGCCACGCATGATTGCCCTCAATAAATCGGATTTGGCGGATAGCGTCAGCACAAAGAAATGGCTGGATTATTTCAAGGCACAGGGTGTGCCTGCCGTGACCATTGATTCCATGAAGGGCAAGGGCATGAAACAGCTCGTGAAGGTGGCGGAAGATTTAGCGCGTCCCAAGACGGAGAAATTTGTCAGCAAGGGGGCAAAGCCCCGGGCTGCTCGCTGCATGATTCTGGGCATTCCCAATGTGGGCAAATCTTCTTTGATTAATCGTCTGGCTGGTGCCGTAAAGGCCAAGGCCGCCGATAAGCCCGGTGTGACAAGAGCCAAGCAGTGGATCAAGATTGGCACGAATCTGGATTTGCTGGATACGCCGGGGATTCTCTGGCCGAAATTTGAAGATCAGACCGTGGGCCTCAAGCTTGCCTTTACAGGGGCCATCAATGATGATATCTATGACCGCGAACAGGTGACGGCACTTCTTCTGGGCATTATGCGCCGGGATTATCCGGAGCGTCTGGCTGAACGTTTCAAGCTCAAGGGGGATGTACCGGAAAATGGTCTGGAAATCCTGGAACTCATCGGCCGCAAGCGTGGCTGCCTCGTCAAAGGCGGCGTGGTAGATCTGGAAAAGGCCCAGAACATCGTCCTGAATGAATTCCGGGCAGGGAAACTTGGTCTGGTGACCTTGGACGAAGTTCCCGCAGAAGATGGAGAAAAAAACATTGAATGATTTAAAGAATTATACGATAAAACAAGTAGAGGAGTTTTTTGCTCAGGGGCAGGTGGATGAAGAATTCTTAGCCGCCTGTCAGCAGGACAGCCGCAAGGCCGTGGGCACCCTGCTGCGCCGCTATCAGCGGGAACAGGCAGACAGGGAGAGGGTGGCTGCCCTCTACAGTTATGAGCGGGAGTTCTGGGCAAAAGGCTGTGAATTCGTGGCGGGGGTGGATGAAGCCGGCCGCGGCCCGCTCGCAGGTCCAGTGTCAGTGGCGGCAGTGATCCTGCCTCACGATCTGTATCTGCCGAAAATCAATGATTCCAAGAAGATTTCGGCGAAAGTCCGGGAAGAGCTTTATGATGAGATCATGGACAAGGCCATTGCGGTCAAAGCTGCTTTTGTGGATGCCAGGACCATTGACCGGGTGAACATCTACCAGGCCACCATCAATGGCATGTATGAATCCATCTTTGGGCTTACGCAGGAGCCGCAGGCCGTGCTGATTGATGCAGTGAAGCTGGAGAATCTGAATGTGCCGTCCTTGTCCATCATCAAGGGCGATGCCAAGTCTGCTTCCATTGCAGCGGCGTCCATTATCGCCAAGGTCAATCGTGATCGCTTGATGGATGAATATGATAAAGAGTATCCTGAGTATGGTTTTGCTCATCATAAAGGATATGGCACGGCAGAACATATTGCGGCTTTGCGGCAGTATGGCCCCTGTCCTATCCATCGTCATTCCTTTGAGCCGGTTCGTTCCATGTCAGATCCGCAGTTTGAGGTACCGCTTTAAGCCGTCAGTCAATTTTTTAGAAAAGGTGTGATGGGAAATGCCAATGGAAACCTCCATGAATGTGGGAATTCGCCCGATAGACAGGCCACAGGCCGCTGGCTCCGTGGAAGGAGTGGGCCGGCGGGGAGATGGTGGTAGTTCTTCAGAGGCATTTAGTCCCAAAACAAATGTGTCCATTCAGAATGCTGTAGACGATATGGCAGGAATCTTGGCCAAAATTTCCAGCAATCAGGCGGAAACCGTGGAGAAAATGCCGGCCGATCTGCAGAAGTTGATTCAGAATGTCATGAAACAGGCTTTTTCCCTGGAGGAAACTTTGGCACAGGGGCTGGGCAGTACGTTGGAAAGCCAGCGCTTTTCGATGGAACAACTGAGTTCTTTTTCACGGATGCTTACACAGATGGGAAAGCTTATTGACAGGGGAATGAATTTGGAAGTTAGTGATACGATGCAGGTATTGCTGACTAATTTGAAGAATATTACCAACACAGAGCAAGGGTCAGCTCTTGAACCAGTGCTTTTGACGAAGGCGGCCTTTGAACTTTTGGATAATAAACCGTTCACGGAACTGCCTAGAGAAGTTCAACAAATTTTGCTTGCTTTGCAGCCGCAGGGGATGACTGCTTCTTTGCAGAATGCCGAGGGAAATTCCTTGACTTTTCTGAAGCAATTGGTGCAGTATTTTATGCCCAGACCCGCTATTGGTGGCGAAATGGCAGGAATGCTGCAGAATCAGCAGTCAATGCAGGGGCAGCCTATGCCGCAGACAGGCCAGTCAGCAGTACAGCAGCCGATGCAGGGACAG
>NZ_FRBC01000028.1:5521-39841 GCF_900142515.1 Pseudoselenomonas ruminantium
CAGCAGCCGATGCAGGGACAGCCTATGCCACAGGCGGGTCAGCCAGCAGCACAGCAGCCGATGCAGGGGCAGCCTATGCCGCAGGCAGGCCAGCCGGCAGTACAGCAGCCGATGCAGGGGCAGGCCATGCAGGGGCAGGCCATGCCGCAGGCGGGCCAGCCGGCAGTACAGCAGTCGATGCAGGGACAGCCTATGCCACAAGCGGGCCAGCCGGCAGTACAGCAGCCGATGCAGGGACAGCCTATGCCACAGGCGGGCCAGCCAGCAGCACAGCAGCCGATGCAGGGGCAGACCATGATGCAGGCAGGTCAGCCAGCAGCACAGCAACCGATGCAGGGACAGCCTATGCCGCAGGCGGGCCAGCCAGCAGCACAGCAGCCGATGCAGGGACAGCCTATGCCACAGGAAAAAATGCAATATTTTTTACAGGATACAGGCAGGGAAGCGTCGAGCAGGAGTGAACCATTGCTGCCGCCGCAAAGGGCCGCCATGCAACAGGCAAGGGAACAACTGATCAACCAGAGTATAGAAAATACGCCTCAGACTATGGATGCTCTGCGTAATCTGGCACAAATGCTTTTGAAGGAAGGAAATCTGACCCAGAAGGATGCCTTGCTGATGCAGAGTTTCATCAATGGTAAGGAAGCTCTTTTGAGTGCAAAGGAAGCGCAGCAGCTGCAGCATCTGATCCGTCTATGCCAGGCGAATGTACCTGCTACGATACAGCAGGCGGCTGTGCAGCAGAATCTTCCTGATTTGCCACGGTTATGGGCGTTCATGCAGCTTTGTGATATGGCTTATACACGGCAAATGACGGCGCGTCAGTTGAAGAGGGCAGGAAAGGACGTAGCAGCGTTTGTGCTTTCCATGCGTAATTCCATGGAAGGCGATAACAGCGTGGTGCCGGGCCAGCGATCCTTGAATTTTATGATGCCGATGTATATGGGGGAAGAATCTACCTATCCGGCATATATACATGTTTATGATGAAAACAAGCATGATCCGGAAACGGGAGAGATGAAGAAGGAAACCTGGTTAAGGCTCTGTGTCTTGACGGATAATATTGGGGCAGTGGAACTTACCTGCCGGGTTTATCGGGAAAATCAGCTGGATATGCGCTTATTTTTTTCCAATACGGAAACCGCTAATGAATTCCGGTCAGAGGCGGATGCTTTGCGCAATTCATTAAAGGATAGTAAACTTCGTTTGAAGGAATTGAAAATTGGTGCTGTTGGTGAGCGCCGGTTTATGTAAGGGATATTTTATGTCCTTGACACATGGACGATTGCACCATAAAATGTAATCAGTGAAGGAACACTCAGGCAGGTGAACAGGAATGAAAAATGAACGGGTACAGCTGAGGCGTGAGCCTGAGACAGATCCCAATGTGCCACAGCAGGCGGTGGCGTTAAAGTATGATATGGAGAGAGATGCTGCTCCGAGAGTGGTTGCTAAGGGCCGCGGTCATGTGGCTGAAAATATTTTGGCTGCTGCTCAGAAAAGTGCTGTTCCTGTTTACCAAAACAAGTCTTTGGTCAATATGCTGATGGCGTTGGAGATCGATCGGGAGATTCCACCGGAACTTTATCGTGCCATTGCGGAAGTTATGGCCTATGTGTATCGTATTGACAAGAAGGCGAAGAAGAATCAGCCTGGGCCGCATCGTTGAATGGGTTCAAAGAAGGCAGTCGTATGAAAAATCAGGTTTTGGGCAGGCAGGGAGAGCAGGTGGCGGCAGATTTCCTGCTCCGTCATGGCTACGAGATTTGTGCGCGTAATTTCCGGGTGCCGGTGGGAGAGATTGACATCATCGCCCGGCAGGGGGATGTGCTGGCTTTTGTGGAGGTCAAGACCCGCCGCGGCACCCGCTATGGCACGCCTGCGCAAGCTGTGAATTTTCATAAACAAAAGAAAATAATTCAGACCGCCTGTTGGTTTTTACGGCAGAAACATTTAGAGGATAAGTGTTTCTGCCGTTTTGACGTGATTGAAGTCTATGCCCTGCCAGAAAACAAATGGCGGATTCATCATCTGACGGGGGCTTTTGAACAATAGATTTGGGGAGGGGTTGGATGTTTGCGAAAACTTTTGGGGCTACGACGCTGGGCGTGGATGGGCTGATTATCGATGTGGAGGTCGATGCAGCGGCAGGATTGCCCGGCTTTGACATAGTAGGACTGGCAGATGCGCTGGTCAAGGAAGCCAAGGAGCGGGTGCGCACGGCTATCCGCAATTCCGGTATCCAATTGCGGCAGGAGAAGGTCACCATCAATCTGGCCCCTGCCGATGTGCGCAAGGACAGTTCCGGCTTGGACCTGCCCATTGCCGTGGGGCTGTTAGCGGCTTATGGCATCATATCGGCAGCAACGCTGGACAAGTATCTCTTCGCGGCAGAATTGTCTTTGGAGGGGGAGTGCCGGGGAATCCGGGGAATCCTGCCCATGGCGATAAAGGCCAAAGAGGCAGGTTTTCAGGCGATATTTGTGGCCCGTGATAACGCCAGCGAAGCTTTGCTGGTGGAGGGGCTGGATGTCTATGCCTTGGCTGATTTGCAGCAGCTGGTAGGTTTTTTGACCGGTCAGGAACGATTGCTGCCGGTCAAACCGGAAGCTTTGACCAGTGCAGAGCCGGATTTCCGGGATGATTTTGCCGATGTACAGGGACAGTTTCAGGCCAAGCGGGCCTTGGAAATTGCGGCAGCGGGCGGCCATAATGTGCTGATGGTGGGGCCGCCGGGCGCTGGCAAGACCATGCTGGCCCGGCGCATGAGTTCCATCCTGCCGCAGATGAGTCCGAAAGAGGCGCTGGAGGTTACGAAGATATACAGCATTGCGGGGCTGTTGACCGGTCATGGACTGCTTAGGGAAAGGCCCTTCCGCAGTCCGCATCACACCACATCCATGACGGCTTTGATTGGCGGCGGCAGTGTGCCGCGCCCCGGCGAAGTCACCTTGGCCCATCATGGTGTGCTGTTTTTGGATGAATTGCCCGAGTTCAGCAAGAAAGCGCTGGAGGTCCTTAGGGAGCCTTTGGAAGACCGGCAGATTACCATTTCCCGGGTGCATGCGTCCGTAACCTTCCCTTCAAGTTTTGTCCTGATAGCCAGTGCCAATCCTTGCCCCTGCGGCATGGCAGGTTCGCCGGATCAGACCTGCCAATGCACACCTTATGAAATCAAGCGTTATACCCAGAAGATTTCCGGGCCGTTGCTTGACCGTATCGATATCCATATCCGGGTGCCGCAGGTGAAATATGAGGAGCTTTCCGCCAGAAAGAAGGCCGAACCCTCAGCGCAGATTCGTCAGCGGGTAGTGGCGGCCAGAGACATCCAGCTGCGGCGGCTGGAAAAATATCATCTGTTTTGCAATGCCCAGATGAATCATGCCTTGTTGCAGAAGTTCTGCGTTCTGGAACCACAGGCGCAGGAACTTTTGGCGCAGGCATTCAAGAGCATGAAGCTCTCTGCCAGGTCATATGACCGTATCGTAAAGGTGGCACGCACCATAGCGGATCTTGCCGGTGAAGAGAATATAACGGCTGTCCATATCGCCGAGGCAATCCAGCTGCGGAATGACAAGGATTTCAGCATGTGAGGGAAAGATGTGTACAGGAGATGACAAGATGACGAAACGGCTTTTTGATGAAGATGTGATGTGTTCCTGTTGTGAGGCAGTAGTGACGGACTGCATAGCGCTGAAGGATGGTTTTGGCATCGAGCTTGACCAGACAGTGTTCTATCCGGAAGGCGGCGGACAGCTCAGTGATGTGGGCAAGCTTCGCGCAGGGGATAAGTTCATGGTGGTGAGCCATGTCAGGGAAAAGGATGGCCGCATCCTCCATGAGACCAAGGAAGCCATGTCCATCGGCACCAGAGTGGAAGCGGCAATAGACTGGCAGGAGCGTTTTGATCATATGCAGCAGCATTGTGGTGAGCATTTGTTGTCCTATGCGTTCTGGAAGCTTTGCGGTGCAGAGAATATCGGCTTTCATATGTCTTCGGACATGGTGACCATTGACCTTAGCCATGAGGTGACGGCAGAAGGAATTGCCCGGGTAGAACAGCTGGCCAATGAGCATATCCAGTCAGACCGCCCAATAAGAGCAGAGTGGATGGAGGCAGCACAGGCGGCGCAGAAGGCCACGCGGAAGTTCAATGACAAACTGACCGGTGCAGTCCGCGTGGTTGCCATCGAAGGCAGCGATGCCTGCACCTGTTGCGGCACCCATCCGCCACGCACTGGCATGGTGGGACTGGTGAAGATTTTCAAAGCCGAGAAGCATAAACAGGGCACGCGGATTCATTTCCTTTGCGGGAGACTGGCCCTGGAGAAAATCAATCGTTGCTGGCAGAATCTCACAGCGGCAGCCCAGCTGCTGTCCCTAAAGGAAGAGGAAATAAATGAAGGCGTGACACGTCTTCAGGCGGAGAACAGTGAGCTGCGGGGCAGAATTGCCGCCCTGGAAAAAGAGTGGGCCGTGGAGCGTGCCGGACAGCTGCTGGCCGAAACCGAAATCCGTAATGGCGTGAAGGATATTCTGGTGCAGGCGGAGAATTTATCAGCAGGTGCCGCTCGGGCATTAGCGCAGGAACTGGTTAAAGACACGCAGGTGCAGGCGGCGATTTTCTATGCGGACAAGGGGCGGCTGAATTATATCCTGATTCAGGGCGAAGCCGTAGAAGGCAGCTGTCGCAAACGGATTGCTGCAGTCAATGAACTGCTCAATGGCCGGGGCGGCGGCAAGGACAATCAGGCTCAGGGCAGTGCCCCGTGGCAGGATAACTGGCAGGCGCTTGTAAAGAAAGCGTTTTTATAATGGTGGTGTATAGGCAGCTTAGAGAATAATATCCGCATATTTTGTGAATAGAAATGCAAAAAATGCGTGACAAGGGGACAAGAACAGTGTAGAATAGGTGTTGCTGTAAATTTATGCATTAAAAGTGAGGAAAAATACATGACATGGATTAAGTTTGTGGCCGGTGCCCTGTTTGGCATGGGCATGTTCCTGTTTCCCGTGGGCGGGGGCGAGGGTTTTTCGACGCCGGTAGGTGTGTTGACGGAATGGCTGGAAAAACTCATCACGGCCAATGTGCCTTGGTTCCTGTATCTGCTCGTAGCGCTTTCGGCTCTGGGGGCGCTGGTCAGCCGTTTCTATCTGCCTGATTTTATCGCGAAGCGTTCCTGGCTGGCCGGGTTGTTTACGATTTCCTGGCCGTATCTGCTGACGCGGCTGGTGGCGCTGTTTGTCATCATCTGCGTGGGGGCGGAAGTCGGTCCGGAATGTGTGCGCAGTGCAGATGTGGGCGGCAGCATGGTAGGGCTTTCCCAGACCTTGGTGGCGCTGGCCTTTTCGCTGAGTTTTGTGCTGCCGTTCCTGACGGATACGGGTATTATGGAATTTACTGGCGTTTTGCTCAAGCCGTTGATCCGTCCGCTTTTCCATGTGCCGGGGCGTGCTTCCGTTGACTTGATTGCTTCGTGGCTGGCTTCTTCCAATACAGCGGTGCTGATTACCGCCGGGCAGTATAATAGCGGTTATTACAGCCGCCGGGAAGCTGCTACGATCATGACCAACTTTTCGCTGGTATCCATTCCATTCTGTATGGTGGTGGCTGGTACCCTTCATGTGAGCAATCTTTTCCCGTTGCTTTATCTGACGGTTACGGCCGTGGGATTATTGCTGGCTGTTCTCTGCGTGCGCATTGCGCCGCTGGCCACGGTGGCGGAAGATTATCGCGGCGAGCCGCAGCTCAAGGAAGAAGTACCGCAGGGGGCATCGCTTTTCAGCTGGGCTGTTGCAGCCGCACTGGAACGGGCGGAGAAGTTTCGCCTTTCCCTGGCGATCAAGGTCGGTCTGGAAATGGCTGTGGGTATCCTCTTTGACTTGATTCCCATCGTGATTGCCTGGGGGACCATCGGTACATTGCTGGTCAATGAGACGCCGGTTTTCCAATGGATTGCTTATCCCATGGGGCTGTATATGTGGGCCATCGGCATACCCGATGCCTTCACATTGGCACCGGCTACGCTCGTGGGGTTCATTGATATGTTTATCCCCGCCTTGATCACGAATGCTGAGGCACCTGAGAATATCCGGTTCTTCATCTCGGCATTGTCGCTCGTGCAGATCATCTATCTGACAGAGGTAGGCAGTATCATTGTCAAGAGTGATGTTGGTCTGGATGTGAAGCGCCTCTTCGTGGTTTTCCTGGAACGTACGTTGGTGGCTATCCCGCTCTTGTGGATGGTGACGAAATTTTTTGTGGGTTGACATCATGGAAGAAGGAAAAAATCTGCTCCTTACAGAATTATAGGGTAATGGATTAAAGCATTACTGGAGGGAGCGCTGATGTTAGCCGATTACAAGAAAAAATTTGCTAATATTGACGATGCTTTCGCGCCGGTCCTGGTTTGCCGGAGGCATGCGAATGCTCTTGAAGTCCTGCATATTTCTGCAGGACTTTGTCGTACGTTCAAATTATCGCGAGAGGCTCTGATGTCTGGATTTGTATTGCCGGTAAATGAGATCGTGCATCCAGATGATCTGGTGAGGGTTTTACGCTATATGCAGCGCAGTTACATCAATCCGGATGAATGCCAGCAGTTCAGCTATCGCATGATATTACCTGGCATGGACGATTATATATGGCTTTTATCTATGGTTTATGGCTGCCGTCTGCCGGATGATACGATCCTGCAATATATAACCAGCCTGGATATTACACAGGAACGGATCGAGCGTGAGCAGCAGGAAGCGAAATTTGAGCATACCAGCGCATTGCTGGCCAAGATTCTGGACACCACACAGACAGCGCTTTTCTGGAAGGATACAGAGCGGCGCTTTTTAGGCGCGAATAAGGCATTTTTGGATTATTATGATTTTCCCTCGGAAAAGGTCATTCTGGGCAAGACGGATGAAGATATGGGCTGGCATGAAAAGGAAGAGCCATTCAAGAATGATGAGTGGCGGGTGATCCATCGGGGTGAATCAACTTACCGCGTGCATGGCCAATGTATGAGTCATGGGGAAATGCGGGATATTGTAGCCAGCAAGAGCCCCTTGATAGAAAATGGTAAAATCGTGGGGCTGGTGGGCAGTTTTGAGGATGTTACCGACGAAATCCGCCGGCAGGAGCAGACCGAGAAGCTCAATGAACAAATGCAGCAGGCACTGGAAAAAGCAGAAAGTGCCAATCGGGCCAAGACGGTATTCTTATCCAATGTCAGTCATGATATGCGTACGCCGTTGAATGGTATATTAGGGATTGCCGAACTAGCCAGTAAAACGGATGATATTGAACAGATACGGACGTATCTGCAAAAGATCATGACTGCAGGCTCGCTTCTGAAGGATCTGATCAACGATACATTGGAGCTGTCCCGTATCGGCAGTGGCAAGAAACAGTTGGACTTGGAAGTGGTAGACGCGGATTGTATGTTGGAGCGGCTGATTACGGCAATCCGTTCGTCGGCAGAGCAGAAAAAGGTCAATTTCCATGTAGGGCTGGCACTGTCGGAGCTGGGTTTTGTACAGGTGGATCGGCTGAAACTGTCCAAGGTGCTTCTGAACCTTTTGTCGAATGCGGTGAAGTTCACACCGGAAGGCGGTGATGTGTGGCTTTTGGGAGAAGTCTTGTCGTATGATGAGCAGCAGGGGATTTGCCGTTTTGTGGTAAGAGACAGTGGGATAGGCATGTCACCGGAGTTTATTCCGAAGATGTTTAATCCTTTTGAACAGGAAAATTCCTTGTCAGCTCAGGGGGTACAAGGAACAGGACTGGGACTTTCCATAGCTAAGGAGCTTTTGAAGGTGATGGGGGGGACAATTGAAGTAGATAGTCAACAGGGGAAGGGGACGACCTTTACTGTGGAGATAAGCCTTACCCGGGTCAAAAGTCAATCCAGGCCGCCGGAAAGAAGCGCATATGAGACGCTTTGCCTGGCGGATCGTAAGGTGTTGGTGTGCGAAGATAATGATTTGAATCGGGAAATCGTCACGACAATTCTGGAGATGAATCATTTGCAGGTGATTTCTGCAGAGAATGGAGAAGACGGTGTAACGTGTTTTAGTGAGTCTCAGGAGTACAGTATAGAGGCTATCCTGATGGATATACGCATGCCCGTGATGGATGGCTTGACGGCTGCACAGCAGATTCGCTTATTGCCACGAGCGGATGCAAAAATCGTACCGATCATTGCTTTGTCGGCCAATGCTTTTCAGGAAGATGTGGAAGCTTCACGCAGAGCTGGTATGAATGATCATCTGACCAAACCGGTGGAACCGGATGTATTGCTGGCGTGTCTGAAGCAACATATAGGCAGATTCATGGCAGAGCAAAATAAAATATAGAGCAGAATATTGAGAGCATATCCGTTAAGGATATGCTCTTTATCATGAAATGAATATCCCCCCTGGGGGCTTGTGAAGCAAGGTGTAGGATTGTTATGATTTGATTGATAGTAATTGTCGATGATAAGGAGTGATGGTGTGCGATTAAAGGAGGAAGACAGACATTATTTGGGGATTGCCATGCCTGCTGCTATGGAAGGGCTGTTTATGGTGCTCCTAAGCTCGGTGGATATCATTATGGTGGGCGCTTTGGGAACGTCAGCTATTGCGGCGGTGAGTATCTTCACTCAGCCGCGTATGATGCTGTTATGTGTGGTGCGCTCTGTGGCTTCGGTGCTGACTTTGCTGACTGCCCGGAAGTTTGGGGCGCAGAAACTTTCGGAGGTGCCCGCATTGCTTTCGCGGACACTTTTTTGCATGGTCATCCTGATGGGAGCCTTGCATCTGCTGTTCTTCTGGCAGCTGGAGGGAATCCTGAGCTGGATGGGAGCCAAAGATGATTACATGGCAGCGGCCTTGTCCTATGGGGATATTGCCCTGCTGGGCGTGTTCCTGACCACTTTGTCCACGATCCTGCAGGCGGTGCAGCTGGGGTATGGCCATACCAAACAGGTGATGAGCGCCAATGTGCAGGGCAATATGGTCAACATCCTTGGCAATGCCTTGTTCATCTTTGGGTTGGGGCCATTTCCCGAGCTGGGTGTTATGGGGGCGGCTGTGGGCACAGTGATGGGCACGGGCTGGACGCTGCTGCTCACATGTTATCAGCTGCGTGCAAGTGAATGGGCTGGCTGGGGGAGCCTCCTGCCGACGCGGGCGTATTTCCGGGAGTTCCTGCCGGTGTTTGCCGGAGTGTTCAGCGAGCAGGGCTTCGAGCGCATTGGCATGGTGCTTTATACCCGCATGGTGGCAGAGCTGGGGACGGCGGCTTATGCGGTGCATGCCATCTGCATGAACTTCTGTGATTTTTACTACTGCTTTGCGGGCGGGCTGGGCAAGGCCAATATGGTCATGGCCGGTCATGCGCATGGTGCTGGCGATTGGGATTACTGGCAGCGGCAGCTTAGAGCAGGACTTAAATGGAGTTTCCTGTTTTCCTTGCTTTCCTTTGCGTTGACCTATGTGCTGCGAGAGGAAATCTTTGGTATTTATTCTCATGAGGCAGCGCTTTTGCCTTTGGGCGCATGGATCATGATTTTCGTGGCTGCGGTGAGCTTTCCGGAAGCCCATGCGATGGTCTGTGCGGGCGTTCTGCGGGGCAGCGGCAGGACCAGTCAGGTAGCAGCTTATTCTTTCGTGAGCATTGCCTTCCTGCGCCCGCTGATTACGGCTTTTTTCCTGCAGGTACTGGACTTAGGTCTGGCTGGAGCATGGCTGGCCCTGGCCATTGACCAGTCCATTAGGGCGGCTTGTGCGTCTTTCCTGCTCTGGCGATTGTGGCGCAGCCGGCCGCAGATAGCCTGTGACACTTGACACAGGTCTGTGATGGTGATAAACTTGTGCATGTCCTGTGATATTTATAATATGATTACATGTAAATATGGATTAGATTCGGTGTCGGAAGACTTAATAGAGAAGCTGGTATAAGCCAGCGCGGTCCCGCCACTGTAACAGGGAGTCATATGGCATTTAGGTCACTGAAAGGGGATAAGCCCTTTTGGGAAGGCGCGATATGATGATGAACTGGAGCCAGGAGAACTGCCGGATTGACAATCACCGTTTGAAATCATCATATGATTTCAAAAACCCGCGAGCGATGGGGATGGGGATTTTACTGGAGTAGTTTATGGTGAGCCTGTCTGTTTTTGTGCGGACAGGCTTTTATTTTTATATCATTTTATTTATGAGGAGTGGGATGTTTTGCAAAAAATTATCGGCAAGATGTCACAAATGCTAGTGACGCTGGTTGGCGTAAGCTTTTTGACCTTTTGCCTGACCTATCTGGCACCGGGAGATCCGGCGGCGATGCTCCTGGAGGCCGGGGATACCATCGTGTCCCAGGAGACATTGGAGCGAACGAGAGCTGAGCTGGGCCTAGACAAGCCCTTTCTGGTACAGTATGCCAATTGGGCTGGTGGCGTGCTTCATGGGGATATGGGCATGTCCTATTCGGCCAAGAAGCCGGTGACGGATAAGCTGTTGGAAGGATTTGCCGGAACCTTGACGCTGGCGGCTGTGACCATCGTGTTTGTGCTGTTGATTTCCCTGCCATTGGGCATCTGGTCGGCAGTACATCGCAATGGCTGGCAGGATTATCTGGTACGGGGCGTGTCCTTTATCGGCGTGTCCATGCCGAGCTTTTGGATTGGTCTTATCTTTCTGTATGTGTTTGGCCTGAAGCTGGGATGGTTCCCCATTGCCAAATCTGCCGTAACGGCTGAGGGCATCGTATTGCCGGCATTGACGCTGGCGCTGTATATGTCATCCAAGTACATCCGTCAGGTGCGTACCGTGTTTTTGGAAGAATTGCGGCAGGATTATGTCGTGGGGGCTAGGGCCAGAGGCTTTTCCGAACAGACCATCCTCTGGAAGCATGTGCTGCCCAATGCGGTATTGCCCTTGATTACCCTTTTAGGCATGTCTATTGGCTGGCTGTTGGGTGGTGTGGCCGTCATCGAGATGGTCTTTTCCTGGCCAGGTATCGGCAATATGGCTGTGCGGGCCATTTCCATGCGGGATTATCCGCTGATTGAAGGCTTTGTGCTCTGGATTTCCATTGTCTACATGGGGATCAATGCGCTGGTGGATCTGTCCTATGTCTATCTGGACCCACGGCTGAAAAGGGAGGGCAAAGCATGACGGTTTTTCGGGAAAATAGATTATTTGCCTTTTATACGGGACTGGTGGTTCTGATTGTGCTGCTGGCGCTGTTTGCACCGTTCCTGGCACCACAGGACCCCATGGCCAGTGATATGAAGTCGGTGCTGCAGACGCCTTCGGCCCAGCATATATTGGGCACGGATAAACTGGGACGGGATATTCTCTCCCGCATCCTCTGCGGTACGCAGATTTCCCTGTTCATGGCGCTTTGCCTGGTGGCATTGATTGCCGTGGTGGGAACTTTGGTCGGTGTGCTGGCTGGTTATTTCGGCGGCTGGCTGGAAACCATCCTGATGCGCTTTGCCGATATGATGCTGGCTTTTCCCGGCATCGTGCTGGCTATCGCCATTGCCGGTATCTTAGGTGGCAGTGTGATCAATACCATTCTGGCGCTGCTGGTGGTGAGCTGGGCGAAATACGCCCGTCTGGTCAGAAGTCTGGTGATCCGCCTGCGCAATCAGGATTTCATCCTGGCGGCGAAAATTCAGGGTGCGCGTACACGGAGTATCTTGTGGCGTCATGTCCTGCCCAATGTCCTGCCCATGGTGGTCATCACTGGGGCGATGGATATCGGCACCATGATGATGGAGATTGCAGGCCTGTCATTTCTGGGATTTGGTGCCCAGCCGCCGACGCCGGAGTGGGGGTTGATGCTCAATGAGGGACGCCAGTACATCCAGACGGCCCCCTGGCTGATGATCTATCCGGGATTGGCGATTTTTATTGTCGTTGCGATATTCAATCTGTGGGGGGACAGCCTGCGGGATGTTCTTGACCCACGGCAGGAATAAAATATTTTACAGAAGGGAAAATAAAAGAGATGAAAATGTTGAACACGAAGAAGTTATGGAAGGCCATCAGCGTGGGGCTTTGCGGCGCGGCACTGACCGTGATGCTGGCAGGCTGCGGTGCTGACAATAACAGCGCAGTGGATAAGGGCGTCCTGAAGGTCGGCGTGACGAACTTTGCTGATACGCTGGAACCTACCCAGAATTTCTTTGGCTGGGTGGTCATGCGCTACGGCCTTGGTGAATGCCTGACCAAATTTGATGAGAAGATGAATGTGCAGCCCTGGCTGGCTGAGAGCTGGAGCATCAGTGATGACCATACGACCTGGACGTTCAAGATCCGCGAGGGCGTGAAGTTCTCCAATGGCGATCCGCTGACGGCTGATGCGGTGAAGAAGTCCATTGAGCGTGCCTTCGAGAAGAACAATCGTGCCGCTACCTTCTTCAAGTACAAGGAAATCAAGGCAGAAGGGCAGACGCTGACCATCGTGACGGAAAAGCCCATGCCGAATATGCCAGGCTTCCTGGCCGATCCGCTGTTCATCATCGTGGATACCAGCGCAGAGGGCAGCCGTGATTTTGCCAAGGAAGGTCCTATCTGCACCGGCCCGTATATGGTGGAATCCTTCGTAAAAGAAAAGGCTGTGATGAAGAAGAACCCCAACTATTGGGATGGGGAAGTGCCGTTTGAAACTGTAGAGATTCCGTCCATCGACGATCCGAACACCCGCGCTATGGCCCTGCAGTCCGGTGAAGTGGATATGGCGGTGAATATCGCTGCTGGCGATATGGACAATTTCCGTGGCAATGACAAGTTCTTCGTGGATGAGATTTCCTCCTTGCGCGTGGTGCTGGCCCGTTTGAATCAGAAGGGCATCCTGAAGGATGACAAGGTGCGTGCCGCCCTGATCTGCGGCTGCGACCGGGAGACTTACAACAATGTACTCCTGAAGGGCACTTTCCTGCCGGGCAAGGCACCGGTGCCGCCCTCCATGGACTATGGCTTTGACCAGCTCACGGATCCCAATGCCTACAATCCGGAACGGGCTGCTAAACTGCTGGATGAAGCCGGCTGGAAGGATACCAATGGCGATGGCATCCGCGAAAAGGATGGCCAGCCTCTGAAGCTGGATTTCGTGGTCTACAACAGCCGTGCCGAACTGCCGCTCTATGCGGAAGCTGTGCAGGCTGACCTCAAGAAGCTGGGCTTTGATATCAACATCAAGACCGTGGATTACAACCTCGTGGATCAGATGGGCATCAAGGGCGAATACGACCTGCTGATTTCCAACATCACCACGGCCAACACTGGCGATCCGGAAATCTTCCTGTCCTGGTACTGGAAGACTAACCATAACGGCGACAACCCGCAGAATGGTTCCGGCTACAGCAATCCGGCTCTCGATGTCAAGTTCAACGAACTGGCTGCTGAATTTGACAAGAGCAAACGCCGCCAGCTGATCATTGACATCCAGCAGATCCTGCTGAATGACGGTGCCGCCCTGTTCCTCGGTTACCCGCAGACGAATATTGTCAGCAATAAGGCACTGGCCAATGTGAAGATGTATCCGTCCGATTACTATTGGATTACGAACATCATCAAGCCGGCTGGTAAATAAGGGATAAATCATGTTGTTAAACGTAAAGAATCTTTCGATTGACTATCAGGGCAATCCAACTGTGTCCAATGTCAATTTTGACCTGGGGGCCGGGGAAATCATGGCCATTGTCGGTGAGTCCGGCAGTGGCAAGACCTCGGTGATTCGTGCCATCCTGGGATGCTTATCCGGTACGGGGCAGGTATCAGCCGGGGAAATCAATTTTGCCGGCCGGGATGTTGCTCATCTGTCCAACAAGGAATGGCTCTCCATCCGGGGTAAGGATATGGCCATGATCTTTCAGGACAGTGGCAATATGCTCAATCCCGTGCAGACCATCGGCAGGCAGTTTGTGGAATACATTCAGCTGCATAGCGATATGAGTCGCAGTGAGGCGGTGAAAAGAGCCTGTGAGCTATTGGCTCGCATGAATCTGCCGGAACCGGAGCGGGTGATGGACGCCTATGCCTTTGAACTCAGCGGCGGCATGCGCCAGCGTGTAGGTATTGCCATGGCTTTGACTTTCTCGCCGCAGCTGCTGCTCGCGGATGAACCGACGTCGGCGCTCGATGTGACGACGCAGGCTCAGATTGTCGAAGAACTGATGCAAGTGGTTCAGGAAGCCGGCTCGGCGATGATCATCGTCACCCATAATATCGGTGTGGCGGCCCATATGGCGGATAAGATTATGGTCATGGCTGGCGGCAAGGTCGTGGAATACGGCAAAACAGCTGAGGTCATCCAAGATCCGCAGGCGGATTATACACGCACTTTGCTGAGCTCTGTGCCAGAGATTGGAGGCCATCGCTATGTCGGATAAAGAAATCCTGTTGTCTACAGACAAGGTGAGCAAGGTATTCACCTTGAAGGATGGGCAGAAATTCACGGCCTGCAATGAGGTGAGCATCTGCCTGCATAAGGGTGAGACACTGGGGCTGGTCGGTGAATCCGGCTGCGGCAAGTCCACCTTTGTCCGCACCATCATGGGGCTGCATCCGGCTACCAGCGGCAAGATCCTGTTCAAGGGGGAAGACATCACCAACCTGACAGGAGAAAAGCGGCGGGAAATGGCACGGCATATCCAGATGATCTTTCAGGACCCGGCCACGGCCTTCAATCCGAAGATGCGTATCAAGGACATCATCTGCGAACCCTTGCGCAACTTTGCCAAGGTCAGCGACAAGGAAGCTGAGACCAGAGCGGTTGACCTGTTGCATCAGGTAGAACTGGCACCGGAAATCGCCCTGCGCTATCCGCATGAACTCAGCGGCGGCCAGCGTCAGCGCGTTGGCATTGCTAGGGCGCTGATCCTGGAGCCGGAGATCATCGTTTGTGATGAAGCGACCAGTGCCCTCGATGTGTCGGTGCAGGACAGCATTGCTAAGCTGCTGGCGAAAATCCAGCGGGAAAAGGGCGTAAGCTATATCTTCATCTGCCATGATCTGGCATTGGTCAGCCTGATCAGCCACCGGGTGATGGTCATGCAGAAAGGGAATATCGTAGAAGAATTGCCGGGAGACAAGATGCAGGAATGTAAGCATCCCTATACGAAGAAATTATTGGACTCGGTTTTCACGGTTCATTGATAATGCAGGAGACGGTTGCTATAAGCAGCCGTCTTTTGTTTTATCGGAGTCGTATCCCCCTAGGGGGCTTACGTGTATTTTGGAAATCCTGTATGATTATATATCATGGAATAAACAGGGGGATGAAGAAGGCATGAATTATGCGGTAAAACGCTTTATCCATCTGATACCGATAATCTTTGGCATCACGTTTTTATCGTTTTTGCTGATGTACTTAGCCGGCAGCGATGCCGTAACGGAGATGTATACCAATCGGGGCGTGGAAGTGGCCCAGGAAATCATTGATGAGAAAAAAGCGGCGTTGGGATTGAACCTGCCTTTTTTCCAGCAATATGTGAACTGGCTCTGGGGGATGCTCCATGGCAATATGGGCGTGAGCTATGTGACCGGGGAAGATGTCCTGACGGCTTTCATGAAGAAATTGCCGGCAACATTGCTGCTCACGGGATTGTCCATTAGTGCGACCGTGTTGATTTCCCTGCCCTGTGGAATCCTGGCGGCGGTGCGTCATGATAAAGCGAGCGATTTGCTCCTGCGATTTGGCAGTTTTCTGGGCAACGCCATGCCGAATTTTTTTGTGGGCATGCTCTTGATGGAATTTTTGGGCATACAGTTGGGTATCCTGCCCGTGATTTCCAGCGGTATCGATATAAAAAGCGCCATCATGCCGACGCTTACGCTGGCAATCGCCATGTCAGCCAAATATTTGCGGCAGGTGCGTTCTACGATCCTTGAGGAACTCAATAAGGATTATGTGCTGGGGGCAAAGGCCCGGGGGATATCCTATCAGGTGATTCTCTGGAAAAATGTGATGAAGGCCTCGATGTTGACCATCATGACTTTGCTGGCCCTGTCCATCGGCAGTCTTTTGGGCGGTACGGCAATCATCGAGAGCATCTTCATGTGGGATGGTGTGGGCAAGCTGGCGGTAGATGCCATCAATATGCGCGACTATCCCATCATTCAGGCTTACGTCATGTGGATGGCCATTATCTATGTGTTTGTGAATCTCGTGGCCGATTTGCTTTACCACCATCTTGATCCGCGTATCCGTTTGGGGGTGAATGCCAAATGAATCAGGCGATAGCTCCGACAATCCGGGTGCAGAATGTGCGGCAGAACCGTTTGCAGCGAAAGCTTTATATCTTTGGTGCCTTGGCCATTCTGTTGATTCTGGCATCATTCTTCAGCGATTATCTTTGCCCTTATGATCCCTATATGCAGGATATGTCCCTGACCAAGGCGGCACCGTCAGCCCAGCATTGGCTGGGAACCGACCGTTATGGGCGTGATATGTTGTCCCGGGTGATTGCGGGCAGCAAGACCAGCATCTTTTCCACGCTGCTATTGGTGGGATTCATCACCGTTTTTGGCAGTGTCATCGGCATTATCTGTGCCTGGGCGGGCAAATGGGTGGATACCGTACTGATGCGCTTGTCGGATATGTTCCTGGCTTTTCCCGGCCTGGTCTTTGCCTTGGCGGTGGCGGCAGTGCTGGGAGGCGGTGTGCATAATGCCATCTTTGCGTTGGCGGCCATCAGCTGGCCAAAATACGCGCGGCTGGCCCGCAGTCAGACATTGTCCCTGCAATCCGCTGCCTTCATGCAGGCGGCGAAGATGGCGGGCAGCAGTACCTTCAAGATCATCCGCAAGCACGTGATTCCCAATATTTCGGGGCCCATCCTCGTGACGGCCATGCTCGATATCGGCACCATGATGATGGAGCTGGCAGGGCTATCTTTTCTGGGATTGGGGGCGAAACCGCCCATTCCGGAATGGGGCAGCATGATGAGCGATACCCGTAATCTTCTGCCCACCCAGCCCTGGGTGACGCTGGCGCCGGGCTTTGCCATCTTTTTCTCGGTGATGGTCTTCAATCTGCTGGGGGATACGGTGCGGGATTATCTCGATCCGAAGAACAGGAGATAAAAATGTCAGAAATCATTCGTTATGAACAGGTGGATATCTGCTATGAAGGGCAGCTGGCGGTCCATGATATCAGTTTTTCCCTGCAGGAAGGGGAAATCCTCGGCATCGTGGGGGAGAGCGGCAGCGGCAAGTCCACGTTATTGAAAGCCGCACTCAATATGCTGGGGAAAGACGGACTGGTGACACGCGGCGATATCTATTACAAAGGATTGGATCTGCCGGATATCAGCGAGAAAGAAATGCAGAAAATCTGCGGAGCGGAAATCGGCATGATTTTCCAGATGGCGGGCAGCAGCTTTTGTCCGATTCGCACAGTGGGTGCGCAGATCAAGGAAATGATGGCGGCCCACGGGCATGAGGATGCGCAGCTGGTGGAGCAGGAAACCTGTGAATTGTTTGCCAAATTTGGCTTCAGCGAAGCGAAGCGCATTTGGGACAGTTATCCTTTTGAGCTGTCCGGTGGTATGCAGCAAAGAGTGGGCGTGGCGGCGGCGATGCTCTTGAAGCCGAAAATCCTGCTGGCCGATGAACCGACGTCGGCACTGGATGTCACGGTGCAGAAGCAGGTCATCGAGGAGATGCTGCTGGCTCGCAAGCTTTTTGGCACGGCTATCATCCTGGTCACCCATAATATCGGGGTGATCCGGACTATGGCCGATACGATGCTGGTGCTTCATCAGGGTGAGATGATGGAATATGGCCGGGCAAGGGATGTCCTGGCCAATCCGCAGTCTGCTTATACGAAAAAATTATTGGCGGCGGTGCCCAGACTCAGGAGGTCGAAAGCAAGTTATGGACGAGATACTGCAAGTCAGGCATCTTAAAAAGATTTTTTCCCGGCGGGATGGGGATGATATCACCGCGGTGGATGATGTGAGTTTTTCCCTGCAAAAAGGGGAGAAGCTGGCCATCATTGGTGAAAGTGGCAGCGGCAAGACGACTGTGGCCCGGCTCGTGGCCCGGCTGCTGGAACCCACGGCAGGGGAAATCCTGTTGGATGGGGAGGACATTACCAGCGCCAGAGGTACTGCGTTGAAGAAAGCCTATACCAGGATGCAGATGGTCTTTCAGAATCCTGTGGACAGTTTCGACCCCAGATGTACCCTGGGCGATGGAATCAGTGAAAGCTTGCGTAACCACGGCAAAAGCAGGGAACAGGCGGCAGAGATGACGAAAAATCTGCTGGCGCTGTGTGGGCTGGGGGCGGAATTTGCCCAGCGCTATCCGCATGAGGTCAGCGGCGGCCAGTGCCAAAGAGCAGCCATTGCCCGGGCTTTGGCGATTGAACCGGAATTGGTCATTCTCGATGAAGCCACTTCGGCTCTGGATGTGACGGTGCAGGCTGATATATTGGCGCTCCTGAACCGTCTGCAGGAGGACAGGGGCATCGCCTATCTCTTTATCTGCCATGATATTGCGTTGGTGCAGGATTTCTGTGATCGGATTATCGTCATGCACGAAGGGCGGATTGTGGAAACAGGTACGCCGGACGAAGTGATTGACAGTCCCAGGGAAGAATATACCAGGAATTTGATTGACAGCGTGTTGTGCTAAGCAATTCCTTATGGGGAAAGCTTTTTATTTATTTTTTGCTTAGGGAAGGAGATTTTTGCAGATGAAATGGAAGAAACTTTTGGCATTGGCTCTGGGCCTTTGCCTGAGCGCTGGTGCGCTGGCTGGCTGCGGCAATGACACGGCCGGCAAAGGCAGCGGGGAAAAGGTGCTCACCATCGGTGACACGACGTTCAACAGTTCCAATGAGGAACCGGATATCAATCCTCATAACAGTTATGCAGGCTGGGCTTGCATCCGCTATGGTGTGGGTGAGACCTTGATCAAGTATTCCGATAATATGGAAATCCAGCCGTGGCTGGCGGATAAGTGGGAGAATGTGGACCCCCTCACCTGGAAGTTCACCCTGCGGGATGATGTGACTTTTTCCAGCGGGCGAAAAATGGATGCCGCTGCGGTCAAGCAGTGCTTTGAGCATCTGATTGCGAACAACAAGCGGGCGGCGCAAGACCTGAAGATTGCTTCCATGGAGGCCAATGGCCAGGAGCTGATCATCAGGACCAAGGAACCGAAACCAGCCCTGCTGAATTATCTGGGCGATCCCTATGGCTGTATCATCGATGTGGATGCGGGCTTTGACAAAGGGCTCGTTGCCGGAACCGGCCCGTATATTGCCACGGATATGAAGACCGACGATCATCTGGTGCTGAAGAAGAATGATAAGTATTGGGGGGGCACGCCGAAACTGGACAAGATCACCATCCGTACTATCACGGATGGCAATACGCTGGCCAATGCCCTGCAGTCCGGTGAGGTGCAGGCTGCTTATGGTATGGCCTATGAAAGCTATCCGCTTTTCCGCAATGATAAGTACACGATTTCCCAGATTTCTACGTCCCGCTGCTTCTTCGGGAAGATGAACTTCGATGCGGATTCTGTCTGCGCAGATCCTGCGGTCCGTCAGGCGATTTCCATGGGTATCGACAAGGAGAATTTCGTGACGAAGCTGCTGGATGGCAACGGTTTCCCGGCTAACGGTGTATTCCCCGAAGGGCCTGCTTTTGGCGGGGACAAGGTGAAAGCCGAGAAGTTTGACCCGGAAGGGGCTAAAAAAGTCCTAGAAGCTGCTGGCTGGGTGGACAAAGATGGTGACGGCATCCGCGAAAAGAATGGCAAGAAGCTGGTTGTCAAATGGCTGACTTACCCCAGCCGTCAGGAATTGCCGCTGCTGGCTGAATCCGCGCAGGCAACGCTGAAGGATATCGGCATACAGGTGGAAGTGAACAGCACGGCTGACCACAATCAGGTCATCAAGGATTCCAAGGCCTGGGATGTATACGCTATGGCCAACGTACAGGCGCCCACTGGTGATCCGGAATACTGGTTCACGGTCTTTGCGACTTCCACCGCTACGAAGAATCAGGGCAAGTATCATAACGCTAAGCTCGATGAACTCGAAGCAAAGATGAGCCAGGAATTCGATCCGGCCAAACGTGCTCAGCTGGCTCTTGAGATGCAGCAGGTCATCCTCGATGATCATGCCTTCGTCTTCTGCTCCTTCCTCAAGATGAGCATGATCGCCAAGGCAAATGTGAAGAATTATACTTCCCATGCCTGTGATTATTATCAGATAACTGCAGATCTGGATGTTGAATAAATAGCATATTTACGGCAATCGATGAATACTGCTGATGACTTTTTGGGAGTTATCGGCAGTATTTTTTATTATTTTTTTTATCAATTTTTTTATTAAATGGATAAAATTAAATTTCTAATTGAAATTTAAAAAACATTTAATTTCCCTTTAATTGACATCAATTATCAGCGGTTGTAAAATTTTTTTAGAAGGAAATTTTACAGGTCAGGGGGATGTAAAACGAGAAAGATTGGATTTTTTATATTGCGGCGAGTCACTATCGTATTGATTGCTGCTATTTTTATGTCAGTTGGGCGGCTTACCATCCAGTAGTTTCCTGCAGCAAATCAACTATGCGGGCTATACCAATACCGGAGCGGCCATGCAGCAGGCGGTGAGACACTGGCTTCTGTGAAAGCGTTCCAAGAGGACATGACGGCCTGCCGGGAGCGGGGCATCAAAGTCTATATGCTGGCGCTGGGGGGAAAACAGACAACGCCGCAGGCCAACATATCGATTTCAATCACACAGACGATGGAACGCATGAATTTCCGCATAGACACTTATGGGATTGGAGTCAAAAGGTACCAAGATTACCAACAAAACAACGTAAAAACAAATAATGTTAAATGCATAAAGGAGAATCTAATGTTACATGATAGCACGATTGTAAAGTATAGTGTAGATCTAGAAAACATGCTGCTAAAAATAATGGTAGAGCAGGACTGTGAAAAAAAAGTATTGTTATTCGATAATGTATTAGCGAATTGGTTTTGGTATATTTTACGAGGAAATGCAATATATGATATATCGCTAATGAGTATAGATTCATTTTTCAAATATAATAAAAAGATTTTAATGGATGGAAAGGACGATGGATGGCCATTTATTTATGATACCTTTGAAGGTTTTGAGAAATGGATAAGGACAAATGAATATAATATTTATAATATTGAAGGAGCATATGGTGTAGATGGGTGGATTATAGCAAAGGGGATGAATATACTTGGCGTAGATAAATGATAATTATATTTTTTTAATTATATAGTTTGTTTCAAAGCACCGGCAAAGTAACCATAAAAGCGCAGGATGCTATCCATATTCGTGCGAAAAAAAGTTGACATGTCAGCACTGACCCAAATCCGGCTGATGGTGGCGGGCAGTGAGATAAATCTCAACAACCTCCATGACCATGGCGCGGATGGAAAAGTGTGGTATATCGGCACGACTTCGCAGGTGTTGGAGCCAGTAACGCAGCCAAGGAAAACCAATACGCCTAGAGGCCCGGATTTTAGTGATTTGGCTAATAATATACTGGGGACTGTAAAACAGTTTGTACAAGGATTTGCCGATGCTACGTTGGACAATTTGTCCATGGGCGTACTATCACCCGAACCAGCGCAATGGACGACCAGCTACAAAGCCGGAAGGTTGGCAGGCGATGTAGTCGGCATGGCAGCTGGAGCTGGTATGACAGGTGGCGGTAGTGCCGTTAGTGTAGGTAGTGCCGGAACACTAGCTATTGCGGGAGCACCAATTGCTGCGGAAGGTGTAGCGGTCATAACTGCTAGTAGTGCATTGACGGTTAAGTCTGCGGCTGGATTTATGGCTGATGTATCGCATTAGGTGAAAAATGATAAAAGCTCAGGTACTGATGTTAGTGGAAAAAATAAAGTTAAGACTGGAAAAATTCGGTATATAAAAAAGAAAGCTAAAACAATTTTTGGATGAATATAATAACCCAGAACATTATAGACCGGAACTTCCATCAAGTAATAGAGGACATACTGGTGAAATGAAAAGTGGAAAGTATTATGGAGACTAGGAGTGGATAATATGGATATGGATTTAAATAAAAAGATTTTTAAATTTTATTTCTCAAATATTGCAAAAAACAAGGATCGTAAAGATGTAAATGTATATGAATATTGGGATGAGAAGGAAGAAAATGAAATTGATATTGTATATGTAAACAATATGTGTGAAGAAGGACTGATAAGCTATGGAACAATAGGAACATATGCTCATAGCATTGGTTTGGTCGTTGATGGAAAGCCATTACGAGTTGAATTCTTGGGAATGGCACATCAGGAAGATGAATTTTTCCCACATATGCTAAGTACGTGTGCTTTTAATATCATCAATTCTCATTATAGATGTGAGCCGGGGATGGTATATCCTGATGTAGTTAAGATGTATTATCCTAATGTCAATATGAAACATATATATTTAACATCACCTTTTATATGGGATGGTGAGTACACTCTTGATATTGGTCCGTATATAGTCACTTTTTTGCAGGCAATATATATTTCTGATTCGGAATATGAATATATACGAAAAAATGGTAGTGATAATTTTGAGGATATATTAGAAGAAGCAAATGTGGATATTCTGGATTTGAATCGTCCATCGGTAGTTTGAAAATTTTTATTGAGGAGAATATAGAAATGAGTGGACTTATTCGTTGCTCTAATGGGCATTTATTCAGTTCGCGGCGGTATGGTACGGTTTGTCCGTACTGCAATATCGAGACGGCGACGCAGGAGCGTAAGGAGACGGGGCAGGTAGGCCAGAGTGATATCGATGTGGACGAAATGCTGATGATGGAGAAAATCGATCCGGTCTGCGGCTGGCTGGTCTGCATTGACGGGCCGCGTCAAGGCAAGGATTACAAGATAAAATCCGGCAAGAACTTCATTGGCTGTGCGGATGATATGGACATCCAGATCTTAGGTGATAACAAGATTTCCCGGCGCAATCATGCAATCCTGGTCTATGATCCGAAGAAACATGAAACGGTGCTGCTGCCGGGGGATTCCAATGGGCTGGTTTACCATAACGAAGCTGCAGTTTATACGCCGGTGGTGCTTTCGGTTTACGATGTGATTGAGATGGGCGAGAGTAAGTTCCTTTTCGTGCCCTTCTGCGGCGAGCATTTCCGTTGGGAAGATCCGTCCAGTTTCCCGGATGAGGGCGGTTATGAGACTGAGGGAGAAAGCGACGGTTCCTATGGGAATATATAGTCTGATCGCTCTGAGCATCGTTATCGTATTGCTACTGGTCGTCCGCCTCTGGCCCGAAAAAAAGCCGACAGCAGAAACAGTGCCCGAAAAGCCCGTGGCATTGCCGTCGAATCCTATTGGCACCGCCTCGACCATTGGTCAGCGGCAGCTGCAGCAGGATCTGACGGGCAGTGCGCTATTGGGGCTTTCTTACGGAGAAATAGCAAGTATAGATGAGACTGGCGGATTAATCATAGATAAAATGGGGAATGTATATTACTATGCAGAATTGGGAGGTAGTTTAGGAGTGTCTACAATAGCTCAAGGGAGCGCGGGATTTGGCGATTTTTATGGACGTGATAAAGGGGATGCGCAAAAATATCGAAATGCAATAGAGAGGGAGTCGGGGGGGGGGATATGGGATTGCAATTTAGTGTATCTAGGGGGGCGACTTCTCCAGTGGCAAGAGATGTTGGAATTACCAGTGGGGCTGGTGTATCTATCAGTGACAGGAATGCTGTATATCTATTTAATATTTTTGAAGATTAAACTTTAAAATTCTGGAGTATAATTTCATGAAAAAAATAACTATGTGTATTGTTTGTGTGTTTGTATTGCTATCGTTATTGCATACAGTTTTGAATTATAGTATAAATGGTGATGATTTTCAAAAAGATCCTAAGGTAATGTTGGAAATCTATGATAGTTTACCAATTCCGGAACGTACTAGAGAAATTGATAAGAAGGATATATCGAGACCGAGAACATCTGTTTTTTGGGATATTTATTATCATACTGATTTGCCAAATAATCAAATAATGAGCTTTTATGTTGAAGAGTTATCGAAAAAAGGATGGGAACAAATAGAATATAGAGGTGGGAAGGGGATATTATTTCAGAAAAACAAATGGAAGATTGCAGTAAATGAGGGGGATTCGGAATACAATTTGGAGATTTTTAAGTTCTATGGAATATCTGATTGATAGTCTGTTGACATATATTATTTAAATATAAGTAGGGCGATTCAGTATTGAGGAATACGAATATGAAATTTGTATATTTAATATACTTGGTTATTATAAGGTCGATAGTTGAGATTGTTAGCACGCCAAACGATATTTTTCCTTGGGGAACTTTATTATTTGCCTGTTTTGCAGCATGGTGGATACGGAAAAAAGAATCAGGGCACAAGAATTGACAATCTAACAGGAGGACAAATGGAACAGGTTACATTGGGAGAGCTGAAGAATGGGGCTTTATGATTGTTCCTGTCTATCGTGAAGGCGAGACACTGATGCTGGGCAAAGAAAAATTCCAGAGCTTTGAAAATGACAGCTGGATGAATAGTTTCTTTGATGGGACGAAATAAAGGAGTATAAAGAAAATGAGTTTTGATCAGGAAATCTATCGGATACAGAATGAGATACAGGAACGGGCATGTCGGCAGGAAACGCCTGTAGATGATAAAGTGCCATCTATCTATGATGAGGTGACAACTTTGGCAGGGGTTGACTATCACTTCGCAGAGAGGGCGTTCTTTGATGGCGCATTGAATCTTCGTATACCTGAGGAATTTATTTTATTGGGACAGGAAACCATGAAGCGATTCCTGCCCGCCAGCAGGGATGGGCAGCTGCTGCTTAGTGATGAGGAAGGCCTTTTTACCATCAGTCTACTGAAACAAAATCGTAAGCTGGAACCGAAAGGCCTGGCAGGAGAAAAGGATAAATACTGTCAGGTGCTGCCGAAACTAGCCGCAGGCGTGCATATCCATGCGGCAGAAATACTTGAGGGAAAAGAGCAATCGCTTGTTTGGCTGGAATATACGAATGAAACGGTAACAGAGCGCATGTATAACTGCCTGTTTTCCAGCGGCCTTGGCAGTGAGGCGGTTACAGGATCTATCAGCTTTACCTATGCCCGGCGGAATTTTCGGGAGATAGCGAAACAGATTGCCCTGTCATATAAGGATAATACAGCGAAGGGAGATTGATATTATGGGCACTAAGGAATACATGACCATGATGAGTGATTATACAAAGTGCCAATATGGAAGCATGAAGAATCAGATTAATATGATAAACGACCATGGTGTATTATCCAGAAAAACAGGAAAAGCCGTACTGAACGCCAATGATCATAAATGGCAGGATAATATTTTGGGATATGGCATGTGCAGTGCTTTTTGCGATGACAACAACAAATTGACTAAAATGATCAATAGCGCCCAGCAAAATGAGAATAGATTCGTAAGGCCGCGAGTAAAATGTGTTTGCCATGCGCAGACAGAAGAGGCTTGGCGTAATGTGTATAAGCATTTTGTCATTGAAGGGGCTCCAGTACTGACGAAAGATAGTTTTTTAGAGTGTAAATTTGGAGGTATAATTCGTTTTTGTGCCCCGCCTAAACCTGGAGATACAGATGCGCCACAGACTGTTGGGGAGCAAGTAACGAATAACATAATGGAAAAATTAGATTCTTTACAAAAGAAAAGAGAGGCTATAAAAATAGTATTACCAAGGAAAAAGTTCGTCAAATGATAGCAGAAGGAAAAATACCACAATTTGAGGATATGGAGCATGATTATTATTATGTATTATTGGGGCTTTCTTATGGGGAATTAGCAAGTATAGATCAAACTGATTGGATGATTATAGATAAAATGGGTAATGTATACTTTTATTCTGAATTAGGGGGAGGATTAGGTGTATCTACTCCTGTACAGGGTAGTGTAGGGTTTGGTGATTTTTATTCAGATGATAAAGAAAATAGTGGGGAATATAGAGATGCTATAAAAGGTGAATCTGCTGGATTTAATATAGATATGGGGGTACAATTTGGAGTGTCAAAGGGGGCTAATTCTCCTGTCGCGAGAGATGTTGGAATCACATCTGGAGTTGGTTGCTCAGTAAGTGAAAGAAATACTATATATTTGTTTAATGTATTTGATGATTAATATGTACCAATTATGAGGTGTGGTGTTATGAAAAAAATAACTATGGCGTTTATTTGCTTTTGTTCGACATTATCTCTATTGTATACAGCTATGAATTATAAAGTAAATGGAGATGCATTTCAAAAAGATCCTCAAATAATATTAGAGATATATGAAGATCTTCCTATTCCAGAATGTACCAAAGAAGTAAAAAAGAAAGATAAATCAAGACCGAGGTCGTCTGTGTTTTTGAAGGTTTATTATTATACAGAACTATCAAATGAACAGATTATGAATTTTTATGTAGAACAATTCACAAAACGGGGATGGAAACAAATAGAATATAAAGGAGGAATTGGAGTTTTATTTAAAAAAGATGATTGGAAAATCGCAGTTAACAAAGGCGAAGCAAATTATAGTTTAGAGATTTTTAAATTTTATGGAGTAGCTGACTGATGTTAACTATTTAGAACATAATGTGAAATTTAAGTGGAGAAGTTAATGAAATTTTTATATTTGTTGTATTTGGTTATTGCAAGATTGGTTATCGATATCATCAGCACGCCGGATGACTTACTCACATGGGTTACTTTGTTTTTTGCAAGTTGTGCAGTATGGTGGGTACGAAAAAAAGAATCTAAAAAAGATGATTGACAATATGACAGGAGGATAAATGGAACAGGTTACACTGGGACAGCTCAAGGTCGAAGGCTTAATGGGGCATGTGGAAGATATGTATAGAAAATATATTATGAGTAAGTAAATATCTCAAACTTCGCACACCTAAAACAAGCCCACAATTAGGAATAATACCATTTGTATGAAGTTTGTAAACCTGTCCGTAGCGAGGGTAGTATCATTGCGCCATGGTTTGATCAACCTGGCGGTGGAATACAATTTAAACTAGAAAAACCAATAAATGAATTGCTTAGTGAAGCGATAATAAGAGAAATTAAATAGGAAAATCCTTATTTTATTGTTTGCTGAAATGATTTTTTAAAATGTTAAGTTGAATGATTAAGGTAATGAAAATGAATCTAAAAGAATTGAAGAAAAAGCTTGATGAGCAAAATGTACCAACAGATATGTATAGTTTAAATGGATGGAATCCTAATGAAATGATGTGTATAGAGAGGAAAGAACAAAAATGGCAAGTATATTGTAGCGAGAGAGGGACGAAAACAGGGATGAAGATTTTTAAAAGAGAAGTTGATGCATGCCAGTATTTGTATAATATTGTGATGCTTTGTTATCGTGACCATCAAGAATATTTGCAAAAATAATATTTATACTGTATTAAAAATTACTGTACAAAAAAGGGATTTGAAATGCAGGTTTTGCTGCAGAGTGGAACGTCACATGTCAAATTGACGGAAAAACAGATTACTTTCGGTGGCGAAAGTGTGATTGTGGGAGAGTGAACAATATGAGTGATAATCAGCAGCGGATTCCGAAGTTTGAGACCTTGCATATCCTCAGGCAGAGCATGCTTTGTGATGTCCGGGACAGGGCTTTTGATACGTTGCCTTTATTATATCAGGATTACACTGATGCTGGGTAAAGAAAAATTCCAAAGCTTTGAAAATGACGGCTGTATGAATAGTTTCTTTGATGGGACGAAATAAAGGAGTATAAAGGAAATGAGTTTTGATCAGGAAATCTATCGGATACAGAATGAGATACAGGAACAGGCACGTCGACAGGAAACGCCTGTAGAAGATAATGTGCCCTCTATCTATGATGAAGTGACAACTTTGGCAAGGCTTGACTATCACTTTGCAGATAGAGCGTTCTTTGATGACGCATTGACTCTTCGTATTCCTGAGGAATTTATTTTATTGGGACAGGAAACCATGAAGCGATTCCTGCCTGCCAGCAGGGAAGGGCATCTGCTGCTTAGTGATGAGGAAGGTCTTTTTACCATCAGTCTGCTAAAGCAAAGTCGTACACTGGCACAGAAAGACCTGACGAAAGAAAAGGATAAATATTGGCAGGTATTGCCGAAACTGGCCGCAGGGGTGCATATTCATGCAGCGAAAATATCCAGAAAAACAGGAAAAGCCGTACTGAATGCCAATGATCATAAATGGCAGGATAATATTCTGGGATATGGTATGTGTAGCGCTTTTTGTGATCCGGATAATGAATTGGTAAAAAGGATAAATAGTGCACAGCAAAATAGCAACAGGTATGTCCGACCAAGCGTGAAATGTATGTGTCATGCAAGGACAGAAGATGCTTGGCAGAATGCGGATAAATGATTTGTTATAGAAGGGGCTCCTGTCCTAACAAAAGAAAGCTTTTTGATATGTCAGTTTGGTGGTGTAATCAATTTTTGTGAACCGCCAGATTCTGATATGTTAAAGAAAGAAATAACAGGAAATATTACAAAAGAAAAGTATTACAGTTAATAAATAAAGGGATATTACCTAATCCAAAAGATATGGATCAGGATTACTATTATTGTCCTGTTGATGGATTTGGCCTTATCGTGGACAAAATGGGGAATGTTTATAGATCCTCTGAGACTAGTTTGGATTTTGGAAAGTTTGCTTCAGAACAGATTAGTGCTGGTTATGGAAATTATAATGGAAAAAAAATAATGTTGATGATTATGTTAACTCTATAGCAAGCGAATCGGCTGACGTTAACATTGCAGCGGGAGGGCAAGTAGGAGTTTCATCTTGGAATAATGCACCAATATCTACTGAAGTGGGTGTAACTACAGGGGTAGG
Source organism: Pseudoselenomonas ruminantium (assembly GCF_900142515.1). Taxonomy (GTDB): domain Bacteria; phylum Bacillota; class Negativicutes; order Selenomonadales; family Selenomonadaceae; genus Selenomonas_A; species Selenomonas_A ruminantium_D. The sequence goes on from NZ_FRBC01000028.1 coordinate 34,415, forward strand.
GGTGTCAGTAGGTTTTCGTGAAACAAAACGAATATTTAATATATATTCTTAACTAGAAGGTGGTCTGTTGATGAAGAGAATTTTGCATTATATTGTTATTATAGGGGTATTGTTATCATTGTATGATGCTACCATGAATTTTATGTATCATAGTGATGATTTTGAGAAGGATCCTAAAGAAATGTATGAGATTTATGAAGAGCTGCTGGTTCCAGAAAAAACTGACGAGTTAAGGAAAAAAGAAATAATAAGGAAAAGACATTTTGTTTCGTTGGATATAGATTATTGCACTGATTTGTCCAATACGCGAATAAGGGAGTTTTATATAGAAAGGTTGCCTCTGGCTGGATGGTATCAAGTAGATGATTTGGGAGGAGATGGGATTGCTTTTGCTAGAGGTGGATGGAAGATTTCAATTCATAATGAAAATAAAAAATACAATTTGTATATTTGTAAATCTTACAATAACTAGATTATACTCATGGACAGAATATAAGTTATGAAATCAATATACATTATATACATATTAATTATAAGAACCGTTATTGAGATAATGAGCACACCTGACGATTGGTGCTTATGGGGAGTTTTAAGCATATTTATCTTTATGTCTTACTTGCAAAAAAAATATGTCAAAGAAAAAGTGATTGTGATGCATTTTATGCAGATAGTGATTTATTGAAAATCTAATAGGAGGATAAATGGAACAGGTTACACTGGGAGAACTATGAGGCGATTACACATAATGTTAGAAATCCCTTTAAGGGCGTTTCGGATAAATATTCATCAGATGTTGTAGTTGATGGCCTAAAGGGTGATATTGTTTTAAGGTAGTGAGTTGATATGAAAAAACTAAATTTTGAAGAGTTGGTAGCTAAATCAAGAGTCAAAGGTAATTTGATTAAGTTATTAGAAGGGAGAGGTAAGTGGCGAATAGTTGTATCTGATATGTTTGGCGATGCACCGGGGATACCACAAGATTGGGACAGCATATTTGACAAGGGAATATATCCGATATATCAAAAGGGAGATACTAAAATTAAAGAGGATGTGGAGAAAGCTTTATGTCAAATGTGTGAAAAAGATAAGGATGATGAAATTTATCTAGTTGTATTGATTTGGTTTTATAATTTATATAAAAATAAAGCTAATAGGACAAATAAAGCACCTTTTAAATTAGATGAACAACTTTTGACCACAAAAGTAAAAGAGACAATTGTGGTTAAAAAAGAAAAATTATTAAATTGTCATAAATGGACATCTAAAAATGATAATTTATATATAAAAGTTTGTCAGTTAGGTGAGTTGTTTAAAAAAAATTATGGAATAGATTTTCTTCCAGATGGTTTTGAGGATGCAAAATGCTGATTGAGACACTAGATCAATATAAAGAAAAATGCTATCAAGATATAGAAGAAGATTTTTTAGCACAAAGCTTTGCCGAGTGGGACAAGAATTTTGCCGCAATCTGTGAATTTTGGCGGGCTGATTTACGGGAGGCGGTGAATGGGGCTGCTGCGGTTCAGCAGGAGACAGGGGAGATCTGTTCTTACCTTAGTATCTCCCTGCTGTTGTCTTCAGTTCATATGGGAACACCGCAACTACAGATTGATTTTTTCGATGAAAAATGGTTCTATGGCAGGCCGTTTTATCGTCATCGTGTTCCCGCAGATTTATTTTTCTCCCGTTGGCTGGCTTTTATACGACAGGCAGAGGATGAGCGGTATTATCAGCGGAGTGCTCTGCGCAGGACGATGATTCGGACTTTATATATGGGTACTTTGCAGCGGCTTGCGTTCAGCCTGGCCTGCAATTTGAAATATTGGCTGGCGGATTTTGATATGGACGAGATTTTGCAGGGGTTGGTCATCAAGGTGCCCTTCCATTTGACGATGGGAGAATATCTCGGGGCGCAGAAACCGGTGTTTCACATGTCAAATTGACGGAAAAGCAGATTACTTTTGGTGGCAAAAGTGTGATTGTGGGAGAGTGAATAGTATGAGTGATAATCAGCAAAGGATTCCCAAGTTTGAGGCACTGCATATGGATATCGTTTCTGCCAACGAATCGGCGTTTGTAAGCCAAAAACACCGAAAGTATGGCTCAAAACTGCCAATAAACACCTGATTGAGGGTGCACCAGCCTTGACCGAACAAAGTGAATTGATGTGCATGCATGGTGGTGTGATTACCTTCTGTAATCCGCCGGCTGATGTGCAGGCGAAAATGAAAGAGCAGGAAGCATATTCTGATGAAGGTATGGATGAAGATAGCCAATCATTAAAACAACCATCTAATAGTGTAAATGAAAATTCAATGAAAAAGGGCGCATTGAATGACAAACGCAGTGGCTCATCAAAAGATTATGATAAAGCAGCAAAGGAATTAGGGTATGAACGAATTGGTGAACGCTCGCATGGTCAGCCTATTTATAAAAAGGGACATAATTTTATAACACCAGATGTTAATAGGCATAATGGTGGATTTTGGAAAATGGCAAAATCCGTAGATGCTTTGAAAAATAGGACTTCACGAAAAGAAACATATGACAAGTATTTGAATAGGATAGGAGATTAGTGTGATTAGTATAAGAGTATCAAAGTATAATCCGATTTTTAGAGATAAAAATGGAGCTTATAAAAAAGTGAATGGATATCCTATTATGACATAGGTAAATGCTTTGAAGGAGAGGTATTTACTGAAGAGCAGTATCTAGCCGTGGAGAATGGGTATTTAAATGTGATAAAGAATTTATATGAAATATATCCTTCGTTAATCTTGCATATAGAGGGGCTGGAGCCGATCGACAAAAACATAGATAGATGGCAAGATGATGATGAAATTACCAGAGATAAGATAGAAGAATTAGTAAGAGCAATTCTCAGAGAAAAAGTATGGTGTAAGTTAATAAACGAAAATGTTGAGGTGCATTTTGGATATGATTACTATATGTATATTGTGTTTATAAAGGGATATTCTATCCGGTCAATCATAAAATATTTAAAAATAATACGACAGAATGGCTTGTTTATAGAAAAGAAGCCAGTAATATATTATGAATAATTCCTGCTGTCAATTAAGAAAGAAGGTATTCTATGGAGCAGACTCCGCTAGGGCTGGTTAGGCTTTCGGGTATTGCATATCGGAAGATTGAAGAACTGGAAATTATTGAGAAAGCAGGAAATCACGGGAAATGCTTACTGCTTGGAAAAACTGGCAAAAAAGAACAACTTAGAAAAGATTGGGCGCAGCATTATAATTTGGATGAGTGGCCTAAATATCGTGATGAAATGATTGGAAGAGAAGGAAGGTTAGGGTGGAATTATGATTTACATCATATTATTCCAAGAAGATATGGTGGGCCTAATGAATGGTGGAATATGATTCCAGCGGCAAATCCAGAAGCACACCAAAGAGGTATTCATCGTAGTGGAGGAATGTTTAGAAAATTGTTCCCAAAATTAAAAAGAAGGTAGATGTTAGATATGATTAATTTTTCTTGGTTAAAAAAATATTCGTGCATTGATGATGATTTTGCAAATAATATGCAAAAATATAAACATAAGTTTACACCGCTTAATTATGAAGAAATTGTAGCACAAGAAGAAAGGATGGGGAGACGATTTCCGGAAGAATTAAGAGAGTTTTATATACAGATCGGATATGGTGCTTTTGGTATAAATACACGTTTATGCTTAGATTTAGTTTTGCCGCCGGAGGATGTCGTCGATTCTATAATGGAGGAGGGGGTGTTTGAAGATAATGATATTATCGATGATATAGATTTAAAAAGCAAAATGATTTTTTTTGATGCAGGAGATAATACATACCTTTGCTTAGATTTGTCAAAAGAAGATTGTGAAGGAAGATGCCCTGTCGTATATGCTACTGTAAATAAATGTGTATGTTTAGCAAAAAGCTTAGAAGACTTTGCAAAAAAAATAGATGAAAAGTCTAGTTATTATACATATTTGTGGTGAAATTTTTATATTTGTAAATGAGGGGAGTATCGTTAATTGGATAACATAGAAGAACATAAAAAAGCTTTTGTTAGCATTAGAAGTGATTTATTAGCAGAATGGGAAGAGAATAACAATGAACAGTGGCCGAAATATGGTAAGGCAGTTATGACGATGCGGAGAAGAGTGGTAAGAGCTCCAGGAAATACATATAATGTACTAAAGATAATTCCGTTAGCAAGTGGCGGCCCTTTAACATGGTTCAATATACATCCTGCAAGTTGGCCTGAAGAGATTCAGACCATACATAGGCCGGACGGAGTTTGGCAAAAACTATTTGGTAAATTATTCAATAGATAAGAATGGTATGTAAGGAGTAAAATATGTACGAAAAATATAAGCAATTCCTTCACAATGAATCTGAAGCAGAAAATAATGCTATTTGGCATGATGAGCTGGTGTTTTTTCAGATAGATGGCGCAGAGAAAGAAGTGGCATATGTAGAAAATGAATTAGGGATACAATTACCACAGGACTTAAGACGATTTTACAATGAGATAGGATATGGCTTTGTATGTACAAACTACGATAATCTCTTTAATAGGTTGCTATCACCAATAGAAATCTATGACTTTTATAAAGGAATTAATGAGTATGAGAATGATGAAAGGAGGGGAGATTGTTCACTGGAGAGAAATGCTATTGCATTTTATGAGGTATCAGAAGATGTTTTCTTACCGTGAAAAGTGACGAACAGAATCAGGCGAATATATATTATTTTGATGAATTGGTCGCAGAATCTCTAATGGAATTTATAGATAAGATGCTGGAAAAACCAAACTACTATCTTGATTAACTTCTTTAGGGGCAGGTTATATGGCGGCGGATTGTCAAGCCAACATAGTACCGCTATAGCTAGGGGCTGCGGACAAAAAGTTGGACTTTGACGGAGGAGAATAAGATGTCATTTTCATCAGAGCAGAAACAAAGAGCCTTGCAGCTGTTTAATGAAACGAAATTAAATATCCTTCATCGTTGCTTTGAACTTGGAGAGAATGTACAATTAGTATCAGAAGAAACAGGGTATTCAAGGGCATCTATATACAAATGGCGATGACAATACATCAAGGAAGGACGATTGGCATTAATGAATCAGAAAGATATTCCCAGATGCAGCTTAAAAGAAGGTTCCCTAGAAGTACCACAAGAAGAGTTGGATGCATTGAAGCAAAAAATGCATGATATGCAACTGGAAATGGATATCTTAAAAGAAACTATTGCTGTATTAAAAAAAGACCCAGGCATCAATCTAGAACCGTTGAAAAATCGAGAAAAGGTAGTGATAATTGATGCCTTACAACAAAAATATTCACTACCAGTGCTTCTGCTAAAACTCGGCTTGTCTAAAAGCAGTTATTATTACCAAAAGAAGATACAGAAACGTATTGACAAATATGCCAGTTTAAAAG
>NZ_FRBC01000023.1 GCF_900142515.1 Pseudoselenomonas ruminantium
CCCTGCGGGATAAGACTATAAATTTCTGCAAAGGCTGTCTGGCCTGCCAAAAGACCATGCAGTGTGTGATAAACGACGATGCCAATGCAATCACGGCTAAAATCGGTCAGGCGGATGTGGTCGTTCTGGCAACGCCGGTCTATTACTATGGTATGTGCGGCCAGTTAAAGACCTTGCTGGACCGGGCAAATCCGTTGTTCCCCTCGGATTATCGTTTCCGTGAAGTTTATCTGCTGGCTACGGCGGCAGAGGATGAAGAAGACACGGTGGCCGGAACCCGCATCGGCGTGCAGGGCTGGGTAGACTGCTTTGACAAGGCAGAACTAAAAGAGACGCTTTTTTGTGGCGGTGTGACGGACACAGGTGATATTGCTGGCAATGCCGCACTGGAAAAAGCCCGACAGGCTGGCAAGAATATTTGAAGTTTGCAAAATAATGCCTTGCAGCTGTATGGGCATAAGGAGAGATGGCAATGCCAAATCGAAAAATCATAAGTGTGGTCATGCTGTCGGTGATGCTGCTGCTATCCGGCTGTACAGGTGCGCAGGAGACTACTGCGGATACCGACAGTAAGGTGCAGGAGGCTGTCCCACAGGAAAATAAATCCGTGGCAGAACCTAAGAAGGAGCAGGCGATGAAACTCATCATTGATGATAAAGTTGTTCCCGTTACCTGGGAACAGAATGCTTCCACGGCGGCATTGCAGAAACTTTTGCCGTTGACCATCAAAATGTCACCTTATGGCGGCTTTGAGCAGGTGGGCGCTATTGGTCAAAGTATTACCAGTGCAGATAAGCAGATAACTACCCAATACGGTGATATTGTCCTCTATGCGGGGAATAAGCTGGTTATTTTCTATGGTTCCAATTCCTGGGCTTATACGCGGCTGGGGCATATTGACTTGTCACAGCAGGAATTGACTGCTTTGCTGAATCGCGATGGCGTAACGGTGCAGCTCGTGGCCCAGTGAAAAAATAGGATTTTTAACAGAAAGGTAAGGAGAATGGAAGAATATAGAGAACAGGCATTTGATGAAGAACGGGCACTGTATGGCAAGACCGGGGTGAAGCTCCTTAATTGCCGCTTTGATGGCCCCGCAGATGGGGAAAGTGCGTTGAAGGAAGGCCGCGATATTGATGTGCAGGACTGCTTTTTCAATTTGCGCTATCCTTTCTGGCATGATGAACATGTGCAGATAAAAAATTCCGAGCTTACGGAACTTTGCCGTGCGGCCCTATGGTATTCAAGGGATATTCACATTGCAGGTGCGAAGCTGCATGGCATCAAAGCCCTGCGGGAGTGTGCTGATGTGCGCATAGATGGTAGTGATATCATTTCAACGGAGTTTGGCTGGTCGGTCAAAAATATCAAAATGGCCGATACGGCTGTGCAAGGCGAATATTTTATGCTGCGCAGCGAACAGTTGCATTTTGACCATGTAACCTTGCAGGGCAAATACTCCTTTCAGTACATTAGAGAGGCGGAATTTACAAATTGTGAACTGAATACCAAAGATGCTTTCTGGCATGCCCAAAATGTTACTGTCCGCAATAGTGTGATTCGGGGAGAATATCTGGCTTGGTATTCGGAGAATCTGACTCTGGAGAACTGTACCATCATTGGAACACAGCCCTTCTGCTATTGCAAGGGGCTGAAACTCAAGAACTGCCGTATGGTGGATACGGATCTGGCCTTTGAAAAATCCGAGGTCGAAGCAGAGGTTACGACCGTGGTGGACAGCATCAAAAATCCTAAATCCGGCATAATCAAGGTGCCGGGGGTTAAGGAAATCATCATGGACGACCCGGTAGCCCAGGGCCGCATCATTCTGCCCCAGGCAAGTCGCTGTGCCTAAGAACAGTAGTTGACATTGACAAAGTCGTTTTTTTGCCCTATGCTATGAAGCATAATATGAGTTGACACCTATTGCCACCGGGTAATGGGAGGAGCGTCATTTTCTTATCGGTAGGTCTTGGCAGATAAGAAGATGGCGCTGTTTTTGTAGGAGGTAAAATATGTTTCGGAAGATGCGGAGATTCAAGCAGCAGCTGCCGGAGGCAGAGTGCAGGGAAGTGTTAAGAGAAGCGAAGCGGGGCGTGCTGTCTATGTTGGGGGATGATGGCTATCCCTATGGCATTCCCATGAATCACTTGTACTGCGAGGAGGATGGCATCCTTTATTTCCACAGTGCCAAAGAAGGACACAGGATGGATGCCATCAAGGCTTGTGACAAGGTAAGTTACTGTGTTCACGATGAAGGCTGGCAAAAGCCGGGTGATTGGGCCCTCAATGTTAGGAGCGTGGTAGTCTTTGGGCGGATGCAGCTGGTGACAGATGAGGAGAAGACGCGACAAATCTGCAGCTCCCTGGTGCGAAAATTCACCGATGATGAAGCGTATCTGGAAAAAGAATTGAAACATGCCCTGTCCAGAGTGCAATGCCTGGCTTTGATTCCTGAGCATATGACCGGGAAATTGGTCAATGAATCGTGAGGAGATTTATGCTATGGCTGATATAGCTGGTGTTCGTGAGGAAATTTCGATTGCAGGCGAAAACAAAGGTAAAGAGCGCCCTAAAAATATCATCGTCAGAGGTGCCCGGGTGCATAATCTGAAAAACATTGATGTGAACATCCCTTTGGGCAAGCTGGTGGCCATTGCCGGGGTATCCGGCTCGGGGAAGTCTTCCCTGGCGCTGGGAACCTTGTATGCGGAAGGTTCCCGCCGTTATCTAGAGGCGCTGTCCACCTACACCCGCCGCCGCATCACCCAGGCGGGCAAGGCCGATGTGGAGGAAATCCGCCATGTGCCGGCGGCTCTGGCCCTTCATCAGCGTCCTGGGATTCCGGGAGTACGCAGTACCTTTGGCACGGCTTCTGAACTGTTGAACAGCCTGCGCCTGCTGTTTTCCCGCCTGGGGAGCCATGCCTGCCCCAAGGGGCATCTTTGCCCGCCCAATATGGATGTGGCCTTGATGCTGCCCACGAAATGCCCGGTCTGCGGCGAGGAGTTTTATGGCCCTGGGGCTGAGGCCATGGCCTTCAACTCCGAAGGCGCATGCTCACGCTGCTCCGGCACAGGCGTTGTGCGTACGGTTGACGAGGCCAGCCTGGTGCCTGACGAAAGCCTGTCCATTGCCGAGGGGGCGGTGGCTCCCTGGCAGACGCTGATGTGGTCATTGATGAAGGATATCGCCAAGGAAATGGGGGTGCGGATTGATGTGCCCTTCTGTGACTTGACCCCCGCAGAGAGGGAGATTGTCTTTCACGGCCCGGCAGAGAAAAGGCATATTCTCTATGTCAATGAAAAGACCAATGTGGCCGCTGAGATGGACTTCACCTATTATAATGCAGTATATACGGTGGAAAATGCCCTGGCGAAGGTCAAGGACGAAAAGGGCATGAAGCGGGTGGAAAAATTCCTCCATGAGGCTGCCTGCCCAGAATGCCAGGGCACACGGCTGTCAGCGAAGGTGCGCTCTACTAAACTGGCCGGGAAAAATCTGGCCGAGGCCACGGCCATGACCCTTGATGAGCTGATTCCCTGGGTGAAGGCTGTGCCGGATACCCTGCCCCAGGAAATGCGCCCCATGGCCGAAAGCATTGCCGAGTCTTTTTTGGATAACGCCCGCAGGCTGAAGGAGCTGGGCCTGGGTTATCTCTCCCTTGATCGTGCCAGCAGCACCCTTTTTACCGGCGAGCGCCAGCGTGTGCAGCTGGCCAGAGCCGTGCGCAATGAAACCACAGGGGTACTTTACGTCCTCGATGAGCCGAGTATCGGCTTGCATCCGGCCAATATTGAAGGGCTCTTGGATGTGATTGACAGCTTGCTGCGTGATGGCAACTCCGTGGTTTTGGTGGACCATGATGTGCATGTGCTGCAGCATGCCGATTATATGATTGAACTGGGGCCTTTGGCGGGCAGCGAGGGCGGTAATCTGCTGTTTGCCGGGGATATGCAGGCGGCTGCGAAAAGCAAAGTCTCCAAGATTGCCCCCTTTATGCGCGGCGGAGCAAATGGCAGCTTGCGGGAACGTGCGCCCTGGGAAGAGATGTTTGATTTGGGAACGATTCATTTGGAAACGAATCCGCTGCATACGGTAAAGCCCTTGCAGGCAGATATTCCCAAGGGGCGGCTGACGGTGGTTACCGGCGTATCCGGTTCCGGCAAGACCACCATGGTGCTCGAATGTCTGCTGCCGGCGCTTTCAGCTAGCTCTGAAGACCGCAAACTGCCGCCGCAGGTCAAAGCTATAAGCGCTGAAGGTATACGCCGAGCCAATCTGATTGACGCTTCGCCCATCGGCATCAACATCCGTTCCACGGTAGCGACATACAGCGGAGTGCTCGATGAATTGCGCAAGCTCTACGCGGGCACGGCTTTGGCCAAAGAGAAAAAATGGAAGGCGGGCGCTTTTTCCTATAATACGGGCAAGCTGCGCTGCCCAACCTGTGATGGCACGGGGCAGATTTCTCTCGATGTGCAGTTCCTGCCCGATGTGACAATCACCTGTCCGGATTGCAACGGGCAGCGTTATAGCGACGCGGTCAAAGAAATCCTTTGGCAGGCAGAAGGTGCAGAGCATGGCTATACTTTGCCGGAAATCCTCTCCCTGACCGTAAAGGAGGCGCTGCCGCTCTTTGCCAAGCAGAAAAAGATTTATGGGAAACTTTCGACTTTGAACGACTTAGGCCTGGGGTATCTGACGCTGGGCGAAGATACGCCTGCCCTCTCCGGCGGCGAAGCCCAGCGTTTGAAACTAGCCAGTGAGATGGGAAAGACACAGGCCGATTCTGTCTTTATCTTTGACGAGCCGACCATTGGCCTGCATCCCTTGGTTGTGCAGGTGCTCCTGCAGGTCTTTGACCGCTTGGTGGCAGCCGGAGCAACTGTAATTGTCATCGAGCATGATTTGGATGTAATCGTCAATGCGGATTACATTATCGATATGGGGCCGGAAGGCGGTGCCAAGGGCGGCCGTATCGTAGTCTGCGGCACGCCGGAAATGGCAGCCGTAAGCAAGGAGAGCATTACGGGAAAATATATCGCACGCGAAATGAAAAATTAGCATGAAATAAATAATCCCCCATCCGCATGAAAAATGCAGGATGGGGGATTATTTTGCTTTGTTGGAGTTAGAGTCATTAATACATTACAGACTGTCCGTCCTTTGGCATATCATAATTGGTTACATTACGATCGGCCAGTCTGCCTTTGAGCGTATGGCGGGTAAGTGCGGCATGGGCCACATTATCCAGATGTGTCAGATACAGTCTGGCGTTAGGCATAGTCTTGGCAACGCAGTGGACATCTTCAGCATCCATGATGAGGCGCCCATTTTCCACCGTCTCGGCGGCACAGCAGTTGAGTGCCACGATTTCCGGCTGCCAGCGTTTCAATGTGTCGGCTACTGCGGGATACCAGACCGTATCCCCGGCCAGATAAAAGATTTTTTCAGCGGCGCTTTCAAACATCACACCCATGGCATCACCACAGGGATTTACCGTGCCATGGAGGGCCGGTACCTTGGTCAGCTTTGCCGGACCAAACAGCATGCCGGTTTCGGACAGTACGGTTACATCGTGGAAGCCAGATTTTTGGAATATAGCGGCATCTGCTTCATTTTGGCAGATTACAGGCACATTCTTGTCCAAAGGTGCGCCCACAGTACCATCCATAGACATATCGATGTGGTCGGGATGGATATGCGTTACCAGATAATAGTCGACGCCAGCGAGGATTTCTTCCATCGGCATGGGCAGGTCATAGAAGGGCATGGGCAAATGCTCCTTCATTTCATCCGGCACATGATAAGGTCTGCCGGGAACATCGACAAAGGAAAACTGGTGCTTGGGCATCAGCCACGGGTCAATCAGGAACGTTTTGTCGGCATATTCAAGGCGGTTAGTGGCATTGCGGATTTGCGTCAGTTTCATGGTCATGTCTCCTTTTCGTAGCTTCTAAATTGCGTCAGCTAGGTTATGCTTCTAGTATAATGCCCATACCGAAGTACAACAAGCAAAGAGATTCTCTTTTGACGCAACTAAAAGGTTGCTATAAAATAAAGAGGAGGGGGGATTGGATGAATCAGAAACAAATGGAATATTTTCTCGAAGTTTATCGGCAGGGCAATATGCAAAGTGCTGCTGATAAGCTATACGTGTCGCGGCAGGGCGTCAGCAAGATGCTTAGGACTTTGGAGGAAGAACTGGGGCAACTGCTCTTTATCCGCAATCCGCATGGCCTTGTTCCGACTGATTATGCCAATGCACTTTTACCGCATGTGCAGCGGCTGCTGGCAGAATATCGGAGCATTGCAAGCATGAGCACATTGGCCTCCCAATCCAAAAGTGTGGTGACGATTTACGCACTGGACCATATCATGGCTTACTTGGGGGCAGAATTTCTTTGGGATTTTCACCAGGCATGCCCGGATATTATTCTCAGCACCGTGGATACGACAGATGATGCAGCCTTGAAGGGCGTATTGGAAAAGCAATGCAACTTTGCCATCGTCACAGGAGAAGCTGACCAAAATCGTTTCGCAGCTGAATCCCTGTTCTTTTCCCGGTACTGCGCGCGGCTGCATCGCCAGCATCCGCTGGCCGGTAAAGAAACCATTACCTATGCAGATTTGGAAGGTGCGCGCATTGTCAGCAAGGGGCGGGCTTATCAATGCTTTCGGCATAATATCGATAAGTATATCCTGCTGCCGGGTTTGCAGGTAGACCTGGTTGCTGAAACGGCCGATGAAATGCTCATCACCGACCTGATTCTCCGGCATCAGGCGATAAACTTGGGCTATGACTACGCTGCCGTGTTGAATCATCATCCGGATATCGTTGTAAAACCTTTGGGCACGGGCGATGACCTGGGGCAGTTCGTATATCTTGTCTGGGACAAGACAACAATCCTCACGAAAGCCAGCCAAAAATTTCGCGCCTTTTTGCTCGCTTGGCTGCCTAAAAATGGCAAAGAAAAAGTTATTTGGCCACTTTGATATATTCCGCGATAATTTATGGTGTACCATTCATATGTTCAGGAGCGTCGGCAAATTTACGACTGAGCAGCACTAGCGGATAAGCTGCTGCTTCGGCCAAAGTGACGCTGGGCTTATCGGCCAACGGATGGCTGCGTGGGACGCAGAGGCAGATGGGCCAGGACGATAATTTGCGCAGGGTGAGATTGGGCCGTCCTTCGGCATCGTGGACAAAGGCCAGGTCAACTTCTTCCCGCTCCACCATATCCAGCGCTACGCCGCCGGCAGGTTCTGTGATTTCCAGCTGGATTTCCGGATGCTGCTGGAAAAATTCGCCCAAAAGCAGCGGCAGGATAATGGTGGCAATCTGCGAAGGCACGGCCAGTTGCAGGCGGTTATGCCGTTTGGCAATCACTTTGACATTGGCTTCAAAGCGTTTGACCTGTTTCAGCATCTTTTCCACTTCCTGAAACAAGGCCTGCCCGTCAGCGGTGAGCTGAATATTGCGCCCTACATGACGAAACAGATTCAGGCCGGTTTCCGCCTCAAGGTTCTTCATGGACAGGCTCAGGGTGGATTGGGACATATGCAGGCTGGCGGCCGCTTTGGTAACATTTTCGTGACGGCAAACCTCGGCGAAGTATTGCATTTGCTGGATATTCATGGCAGTACCTCCTTTAACTGGTTTCATCATAGCGAAATCAATCGGTTTTTTCAATAGATAAATCGATTATAAGTGTTTTTTATTTCGGTTCGAATACGCTATGATGAAGACAGAAAAAACAGTGTGAAGCGGGAGGTAATGACGATGAAAAAGGCAATGAAGATTCTGGCGGAAAAGATGATGGCAAGAACGCATAAGGCAGTGAAAATTTATCAACTGGAATTGCGGAAAAAGCAGGACATGACTCCGGCGCGGTGGAATATGCTCTATGGGAAATATCTGCCAGATATGGACGAGGCTATTTGACGAAAGGAGAGCGCTATGGAAAAGAAAGCGATTCTGCTGGACGAGAAGGACAATGTGGCCACCTGCACCAGCGAAGCACAACCTGAGGACATGGTTATCTGTCACGGTGGCGGCAGTGCCAAGGTTAAGGCTGTCGAAACGATTCCCATTTGGCACAAGATTGCCCTGAAGCCTATCGCCAAGGGTGAAATGGTCTATAAGTACGGGGAAATCATCGGGGAAACCTTGCAGGATATTCCGCAGGGCGGCTGGGTATCGCATGAGAATATCCGCAGCATTCCCCGGGACTACGCTAGTGAGTATATAATGAGCAGGGAGGGCAAATGACATGGAATTTTATGGTTACAGACGCAAAGAAGGCCGCCCCGGCATCCGCAATCATATTTTGATTCTGCCCACTTGTGCCTGCGGCAGTGAATCCTGCCGAATTGTGGCAAGTCAGGTGCAGGGCGCGGTGAATATCGTCTTTAACACCGGCTGCAGTGATGTGGCGGCCAATACGGAAATGAGTCAGAAGGTGCTTACGGGCTTTGCGCTGAATCCTAACGTGTACGGCGTAGTCATCATCGGCCTGGGCTGTGAAACCGTACCCCATGCCAAGCTGCGGGAAAAGATACAGGCAAGATGTTCCAAGCCGGTAGTTTCCTTTGGCATACAGGAAGAAGGCGGCACCTTAAAGACCATTGCAAAAGCTGTGCGGGCTGCCCGGGAAATGGCGGCTGAAGCCGGGCTGCAGCAAAAAGAAAAATTCCCCATCAGCGAATTGCTGTTGGGGATAGAATGTGGCGGCAGCGATGCTACCTCCGGGATTGCTTCCAATCCTGCGGTGGGTAATCTTAGTGACAGGCTGGTGGATTTGGGCGCATCCGCCATGATGAGTGAGTCCATTGAGTGGATTGGCGGCGAACATGTGCTGGCCCGTCGGGGCGCCACACCGGAAATCCACGACCAGATTATCCGGGTGTGCGAGGACTATGAAAAACATTTGCTCTCTGCAGGGCAGGATTGCCGAGCGGGACAGCCGACACCGGGCAACAAAGCAGGAGGCTTGTCCACGATTGATGAAAAGAGCCTTGGCTGCATCCGCAAAGGCGGCACCCGTCCCATCGTGGAGGTGCTGGAACAGGCGCAGCCGCCTACGAAGCGCGGGGCCATTGTCATGGATACGGCAGGGTACGATATTTCTTCCGTAACATCCATGGCAGCTGCCGGCTGTCAGGTCATCATCTTCACCACGGGCAGGGGAACGCCTACGGGCAATGCCATTGTGCCGGTGCTGAAAGTGACGGCCAATGAACATACCTATAGTTGGATGGAAGATAATATGGACGTGGATTTATCGGGCATTATCCGAGGGGAGCAGACTATTGAGGAAAGCGGTGGGATGCTGCTGGCAAAGCTCCATGAGATTGCAAATGGCAAACTCACCAAAGCAGAAGCTTATGGCTTTTCGGATATTGCGGTTGACCATGTGTGCAGATTCGTGTAATTGGCGTAGGGGGGAACAGGATAGAGCATATTATGATGTCAGACCTTGAAATCCGGCTGGTCACGGTAGAAGTGCTGCAAAAGCTCAATAAAGGCGTGCAGGGATTGGCGCTTGTCATTTTTATGCGTGTAAACGCCACAGGGAATGACGACATCGCTGTCAAAGTCGAGCCAGGCAAATTCGCCGTTATGGTCATTTAAGAAACCCGGTGCCAGACATACCCCCTTGTGGGCAGCCACATTGGTGAGTGTGTTGTCGTGGTCAGGGCTGTTAAAATAATCCACATGAATTTCACTAATCATACGTTGTTGCAAAGCACGCAGAGCGGGCGGGGAGCCGCCGCCTACCATAAGTGTACGACCTTTTAAGTCGCTGGGCGTAACCAGCGGCTTTTTTGTCAGTGCGTCATTTTTCTCGGTAATCAGGTAGATGTGACTGTCAAACAGGTGATGACAGGTCACATCCGGTACGCGCTTCATCGTGTATTCCATGGCAAAGGTCACGTCCTGTTCGCCTTGCAGGAAGGATTCTTGTCCGTGCTGCCAGTCAAAACTGGGAATGACATTGACCGTAGGAAAACTGCGGCTGAATTGCGCAATGACCTGTGGCAGAAAGTAGATGGCGGAACGAATCGGCAGCGTTATGCGGATGCTTTCGGCATATTTGGCGCTGAAATTCTGCCCCTGCTCAATGGCCTCCTTCAGCTGTCCGTAAAGCGTGCGCAAGGTGCCGACAAATTGTGCTCCTGCCGGTGTAAGCATAGCCCCTTTGCCGGAGCGTTCAAAGAGGGCAAAACCAATCTCGTTTTCCACAGCCTTTATCTGATAGGTCAGTGTGGGCTGTGAGATAAAGAGATTTTCGGCTGCGCGGTTGAAATTCAGCACCTGTGCCAGCTCCAGGATATATTCCATTTGCTTGGTGTTCATCGGTGAGGCCTCCTTTGTTTCTATTTGCAGTATAGCGGTTGGCCTTCGAAATTGCAACGGTTTAATAGGAAAATTAAATTGATAATCT
The DNA here is from genome assembly GCF_900142515.1 of Pseudoselenomonas ruminantium. Taxonomy (GTDB): domain Bacteria; phylum Bacillota; class Negativicutes; order Selenomonadales; family Selenomonadaceae; genus Selenomonas_A; species Selenomonas_A ruminantium_D. Next base: position 10,452 of record NZ_FRBC01000023.1, read on the forward strand.
AAACTTACAATTGGATATTCTGATATAACATCGCTATAATGAAATCAACAAAAGGAAATGCAGATACGCTGAAAGGGGAATGTCAAATGTCACTGGAAATGTTAGAAGCAAAAGAAGCGATTCGCGAGGTTATTGACGGTTTTGCCAATCTGGAGTGCAATGTGCCGGCGCAGATGGTTTATTTTACCGAAGATGTTCATGTCATGGTCTATATGGGCGATAAGCTCACGATGGATATTCATGGACGGGACACGCTGGAAAAACAGTTCAGCGCCTTTACCGGCGGCATCAAAGCATCGCATCATCAAAATGGTCAGCAGGTCATTACGGTAGATGGCGATACGGCTGTGGACGTGCATTACTGTCGGGCGGCCCTCGTGATGGAAGAAAACGGCCATACTGTGGTGTCGGACAACTACATCCGCTATACGGATAAACTCGTGAAACAGGCTGGCAAGTGGCTCATCAAAGAGCGTGAGCAGCATTTTGTCATTACGAAGAAACAGGACTTATAAGAGGCTGGAGAGATAGAAAATGTACTTGAAAAAAAGGATATATCGTAGCATTCTTACGGCAAGTGTGCTGTTGTCACTTAATATTGGTTTTGTATCTGCTACGCCAATTACCATCGAGGAGCAAGGTTCATTTACGGTGGGCGGCAGTTATAAACAGCATGCAGGAAAATTCACGCAGGAGAATTTTGTTGCAGAAGATGGGCAGAGAGCTTATGGCGATTTTGCTTATGTGGAGTATCAAAAGCCCGTCAAAGCCAAAAAACTGCCGTTGATTTTTCAGCATGGTGGTGCTCAGTCAAAACGTACATGGGAATCCGGCCCGGATGGACGGGAAGGGTTCAATACGATGTTTTTGCGAGCCGGTTATTCCGTATATCTGGTAGACCAGCCCCGTAGTGGCGAAGCCAATCTTTCCACGGAGGCAGTAACGCCGGACACACCTTGGGCAAGTAATCCCATGTATGGAGATAAAACACTATATGTGCTTTCGCGTATTGGCCATTATGATGAGAAGGGCAACCCGGTTCCTAATGCCCAGTTCCCGGAAGGCGAAGAAAATTATCAGGCTTTCCAGCAGAGCTGGACGATTGGTTCTGGCCCCTTGGACAACGACCTCAATGCTGATGTACTGGCTAAACTTTTTAATCGCCAGAAGGATGGGGCGGTGTTGGTTTCTCATTCTATGGGCGGAACAATTGGCTGGCGTACAGCTATTCGTACAGATAAAGTGAAGGCTATTATTGCCTATGAGCCGGGAGGAACGCCCTTTGTGTTCCCGGAATCTGAAATGCCCACATTAACTGCCGCACGTTTTAAGGCGCTCTCTGCTTCGGCAATGGGGGTTCCCATGGAGGATTTTCTGAAACTCACCAGAATTCCCATCGTGCTGTATTATGGAGATTATATAAAAATCGGTTCGGAAAATGTTGGCGAGGATAAGTGGGGAACTGAGTATGCGATGGCACAACAGTTTGTCGCGGCTATAAATCGTCACGGTGGTGATGCGACTTTGGTACATCTGCCGGATATCGGTATCAAGGGAAATTCGCATTTCCTGATGCAGGAGAAGAACAACAAGCAGATCATGGAACTGGCGCTCAAATGGCTGGACGAAAAAGGTCTGTCAAAATAAGCAGCACTGAGAGGAGAATGTGAACATGGAATATGTAAAATTTGGCAATACAGGCATGGATGTTTCCCGCATTTGCCTGGGGATGATGAGTTTTGGCAAGCCGGGCAAGGAGAATGGTGTATTTCCTTGGGCCAAGGACTATGAAGAGGGCAAGGAAATCTTCAAGAAGGCCATTGACCTCGGAATCAATTATTTCGATACGGCCAACGTCTATCAAATGGGCAGCAGTGAGGAAATCACAGGCCATTATATCCGTGAATTCGGCCTGAACCGTGATGAGATTGTCGTGACCACGAAGGTAAATTTCGAGATGCGTCCTGGACGCCCCAATGGCGGCGGCCTTTCCCGCAAGAATATCATGGCAGAGATTGACCACAGCCTTCAGCGTCTCGGTCTTGATTATGTAGATGTCTACCAGATTCATAGACTTGACACCAATACCCCTATGGAAGAAATCATGGAAGCTCTGCATGATGTGGTGAAGAGCGGCAAAGCACGTTATATTGGCGCTTCTACTATATTTGCCTGGCAGCTGGAGCGCCTCCAGAATATTGCCAGGGAGCATAACTGGACGCAGTTTGCTTCCCTGCAGCCGCAGTACAACCTGATCTATCGGGAAGAGGAACGGGAAATCCTGCCCCTTTGCCAGGACCGCAAGCTGGCAGTCGTACCATGGAGTCCGCTGGCAGGTGGCCGGACGGCTCATCCTTGGGGAACTGTTACGGCACGCAATGTCATCGATGAAGTTTCACCCATGGTATGGGGTGAAACAGACGCGCAGGATAAGGTTGTCGTTGATAATCTGGAGAAGATTGCGGCAGAGCACGGTCGTACCATGGCACAGGAATCCTTGGCATGGATGCTCAGCAAACCATACATTACGGCGCCCATCGTTGGCACCACCAGCGTACAGCACGTAGAAGAAGCGGTATCTGCATTGGATATCAAGTTGGACGAAGAAGAAATCAAGGCGCTGGAAGCTCCTTACGTACCACATATCAAGACTGGTCTCTATTGATTAAGCCATGGGAAAGCACCGCGATTTTGAAGTCGCGGTGTTTTCTATAAGAAATCCTTATGGATTTCCTCAGAACGCAGATTGATAGCATTAACTGTGAAGTATAGAATAAAGGTAGAACAAGACAATTCTCTTCCGGACGTTGGATTCCGTGACAGAGTAAAGGAGAGGTAGTAATATTATGTTTACAAAGAAAAAGAAATATGGAATCTTCTTGATTGTATCTCTTTTTATTCTGACTGGATGTGGAGCAATGGAAGGGAAAACTGCTGGAGACGTGGAAAAAAAGACTCAGGTTCTTGCAGAGGGAACGGGACGTATTCCCATTGTAATGACGGCAGGAAATGTAAAGGTTGAAGGTGTACTGGATGACAGTGAGACTTCCAGGGAGTTTCTGGCGCGGCTGCCGTTGACCATTTCACTGAAGCGTTCCGATGATCGGGAATATTATACACATATCCCAGCTTTGAGTGATAAGGGAAATGCTATCGAAGATTATGAAAATGGTGATATTACCTTTTATACCGGCGGACCGTCCTTGGCGATTTTCTTCGATAAGGCAGGGGTTTCTCATCAAGGAAATCTGATTCGTATGGGCAGGATTACCTCAGACTTGCATCTGTTTGATAAGCTGGGAGATTCTATTGAAATGAGGATCGAACGAAAGGAACCGCAAATGGAACATGATGTAGAGACGATGAAAGCAATGTACCGCACCATGTATGGGTATATGCTCTATGAGACACGCAATATTGCGGGAATCGGAGAGATGCTCGATGATGGTTTTACACTTACCCATATGACCGGTATGGTGCAGCCCAAGGACGAATATATTGCCTGCATTGCCGATGGACGGTTGAGCTATTTCTCACAGGATACCGAACAGATTGATGTGCAGCTGGTGGATGAGACTCATGCAATCCTGACCGGTCAAACACGGGTGGAAGCAGAAGTATTTGGAGGCAGCCGCCATACCTGGCCTTTGCAGTTGAAATTTGATATGGAAAAGAAGAATGGGCAGTGGTTGATGATGCGGGCTGTGGCTTCGACTTATTGATTTTAGTAGACTTTAGCAGATTTATATAGAGGCAAGGATAAAAGCTGGGGAGACAGAATATCTGACACAATGCCAAACGGAGGAGGATCGTAATCATGTTAAAGCAGATGCGCTATTTTCAGGCGGTAGTGCGGTATAAGAATTTCAGCGAGGCCGCGGAGGCCTGTTATATATCCCAGTCAGCCATATCCCAGCAGATACAGGCTCTCGAAAAAGAATTGGGTGTGCAACTCCTGATACGGGAGAAGCGGAAGTTTTCGCTGACGCCTGCCGGGGAATATTTTTACAAGCAGAGCATTGTCCTCTTGCATGATGCAGATAAGCTGGTGGAAAAAACCCGCCAGCTTGCCAGCGGCGGGCAGATCGTGTTGAAGCTTGGCTATCCCAAGCAGTATCGGGGCAGTGAATTGCAGCAGGTGTTGCCTGTCTTTCAGGAGAAATATCCTCAGGTTGCGCTGCATTTGGTCAGTGGCACCCATGAGGAGCTTTACGACAGACTGCGGACAGACAGGCTGGACATTGCTATCAATGATCTGCGCCGCAAGCCATCGGAACACTATGTGAACTATTTTCTCGCTACGGAGCAGGTCTATGCAGAACTGTCGGCGGCAAATCCCCTGACAGCTTTGGAACAGATTGACACGGACGACCTGAAAAGCCTGCCCTGCATACTGGTTTCCTCCCCAGAGCAAAGGGAAAATGACGAAGCCTTTTATCGTGAATACTTCGGCGTTCAGGGAGATTTCCTGCTGGCCGAAAGTCAGGAACAGGCCCGGCTCTATGTGCTGTCAGGCCAGGGATTCTATCTGGAAACCAGACGCAAGGTACAGGTCGGCCGGGTGGGAGACATACGCTATATCCCCTTGCAGCATGAAGGGCGGCTGGTAACGCAGGATTATTATATCTTTTGGAAAGCTAACCGCGAGGAAGCTTATTTGGAGGATTTTGCCGCCATGCTGGAAAGCATGTTTATGGTTTGAATTTATCTGGATGTTAATGGGAGTCACTGTTTGGTCAGTGGCTCCTTTATTAGTTTTTCTAATGGATATGGGGCGATATCGAGATTGTTTAGATTCTAGGAAAAGATAAAATAGAAATAGAAATTGAATTGATAAGGAAGTGGTACAGAAAATGTTGTTTTTTAAGCGCAGAGATATGGATATGCTGAACGGATCAATTGCCGATAAATTTCTGATCTTTGCCTTGCCTTTGGCATTCACGGGCATGCTGGAGCAGCTTTTCAATACGGCTGACACTATGGTTTTGGGGCGGTTTGTGGGCAAGAGTGCCATGGCGGCGGTGGGGAATAATGCGATGCCCATCAGTCTGCTGGTCATGTTGCTTTTGGGCTTGTCGCTGGGGGGGAATGTGGTTATTGCCCAGCGTATCGGCGCTGGTAATGAGAAGCGGGCCAGCCGGGCTGTGCATACGGCGATTATCATGTCCCTGTTCATGGGGGCAATCCTTCTCGCAGCCGGTGAGGCTCTTACCGGGCTGATCATGAATATGCTGGGAGTGCCGGCAGAGATTCTGCCCATGGCGGAGCTTTATCTGCGGATTTACTTCTTGGGGCTGCCGGCGCTGGCCATCTATAATTTTGAGTCGGCTATCTTTCGTAGCAACGGTGACAGTCATACACCCTTGTACAGTCTTATGGTCGTAGCTCTTTTGAATATCGTCCTCAATCTGCTGACCGTAGTGGTCTTTGACTGGGGCGTGGCGGGAGTTGTCGGTGCTACTGTGATTGCCAACTATGTGAATGCGGCTATCCTGTGGCGCAAATTGCGGCACAGTGAGAGCTATATCCGCCTGGAATACCGAAAACTGCGTTATGCGGCCAAGGAATTGAAGGAAATCATTCGTATTGGTTTACCTGCTGGGGTTCAGGGAATGATCTTTTGTCTGTCCAATCTGGTGGTGCAAAGTGCCATCAACAGTCTGGGGGCAGATGTGATGGCGGCCTCGGCGGCGGCATTTGCCATTGAGATCAATGTCTACTGCTTCCTAAGTGCTATCGGTCAGGCCACTACGACCTTTATCGGGCAGAATTTTGGGGCCAAAAATATTGAGCGTTGCTTTCAGATTACGAAAATTGCCCTGCTTAGCGAATTGGCGGTTATGCTATTTTTAGGTGGATTGACCACATTGTTTGCCAAACCACTGCTGGGAATTTTTATACAGGATGCGTGGATTATTGAACTGGGTGTGATCCGCATCGTCTATGTGACGTTGCTGCAATTCCTGAACGGGGTGACAGAGGTCTTGTCGGGCACTATGCGTGGCTATGGCTATTCCACACCGCCAGCCATGATTGCTCTGGTGACCATCTGCGGAACGTGGATTATCTGGGTGTATACGGTATTTGCCGCAGCCCCTGCGTTTAGTACGCTGCTGCTGACGTATCCCGCCAGCTGGGCCATTACCGGTGCTATCCTGTTCGTGGTGTATATGCGCTATCGCCGCAGGTTGTTGTCAAGATTTGTCACGCCTGTGATAGCTTAATGAGAGGAGAATTGGAATGATGAAACGCAGGGATTTTATTCGCATGGCAGGGCTGGGCATCCTGGGACTGGCTTTTGTCGGCTGTGGCGAGGAAACAAAGCCGGTCGCCTCGACACCTGTCCCTTCTGCCGGCGGTGTAGCGGCAGGGATAACTCCTTCTGCTGAGGCTGCTGCCCACAATGGTGGCAAAAAAATCCTGGTGACCTATTTTTCCCGCAAGGGAGATAATTACGAGGTCGGCTATATCGAAAAGGGCAATACCCACATTGTGGCAGATATCATTGCACAGGAACTAGGCGGCGTGGATATCTTTGAAATAAAAACGGTCAAGGAGTATCCTGCCGATTATCGGGAATGCACCGAGGAGGCTAAGGCGGAAAAAGCCCGGGACGCACGACCGGAACTTGCGGCTATGGTAAAGGACTTTGCTCAGTATGATACGGTTTTCCTGGGATATCCCATTTGGTGGAGCGACCTGCCCATGCCGGTGTATACATTCCTGGAAAGCTATGACTGGCAGGGGAAAACGGTTATTCCCTTCTGCACCTCGGCAGGTGATAACATGACCGGCTTGGAAGACAGGGGAATCCCCCGCTATGCCAAAGGAGCAAAAATAAAGGGCGAGGGCCTGGGGCTGCGGGGGAAATCCGTGCAGGATAATCCAGAGGCGGCACGCACGAAGGTCAGAGCGTGGTTAAAGAAATTAGGCTATCAGCAGTAAAGGAGCTGGCGAAAATGGCAAAGACACTTGTAATCTATTATTCCCGGAAGGGACAAAATTATGTAAACGGCAGTATTGAGGACTTGCCCAAAGGCAATACGGAAATTGTGGCTGAGTTTATCCAGAAGGCGGTCGGGGCAGACCTCTTTGAAGTGGTGACGAAGAAGGCCTATGCTGTTGACTATACTCAGTGCACAGTAGAGGCCAAGGAAGAACTGCGGAAGAGTGCCCGTCCGGAACTTGTGGAAATGTTATCGTCAGTGGCAGCATACGATAATATCGTGGTGGCTGGCCCTTGCTGGTGGGGCACCTATCCGGTGGCGGTATTCACTCAGCTTGAAGCATTGGATTTCACCGGGAAAAAGGTCTTCCCCTTGATGACACATGAGGGCAGCGGGCTTGCCGGAGCACCAACGGCTTTGAAAAAATACTGTCAGGGCGCAACGGTTGGTGAAGGGCTGGCTATTCATGGTGCAGATGCCGCCAGTTCCGAAGCTGAGGTAGCTGCCTGGGCTAAGAAAAATCTTGTTTAAGGAAAGGTTGCAGAGAAAATGAGCAAAGATGTTATGGTGGTCACCGGGGCTGGCCAGATTTCCATGGCCATTGCCCGTCGCATGGGCTATGGCAAGAAGATTATTCTTGGGGATAAAAACGAAAACAATGCACAGGTGGTTGCTGAAATCATGAATCAGGCAGGCTTTGATGTGGAGCCGTTTGTGATGGATATGTCTTCGCGAACTTCCATTCAGGCTATGGTGCAAAAAGCAACGGAATATGGTGAAGTGAAGTATTTGATTTGTGGCGCAGGTGTTTCGCCGTCACAGGCACCGATTGAAGTGATCTTGCAGGTTGACCTCTATGGAACGGCAGTATTGATGGAAGAAGTCGGCAAAGTTATCGCTAAGGGCGGTGCAGGCGTAATTATCTCCAGCCAGTCCGGTCATCGTCTGCCGGCACTTATGCCGGAGCAGGACAGGGCACTGGCGATGACGCCGACAGAGGAACTGTTGAAACTTGACTTTTTACAGCCGGAAAAGATAAAGGATACCCTGCATGCCTATCAGCTGGCCAAACGCTGCAATGAAAAGCGTACGATGTATGAAGCTGTCCGCTGGGGCGAACGGGGTGCAAGGATAAATGATATTGCGCCTGGAATTATCGTTACACCTTTGGCCATAGATGAATTTAATGGACCGCGTGGTGATTTTTACAAGAATATGTTTGCCAAATGCCCGGCAGGCCGCCCAGGCACTGCTGATGAAGTAGCTGATGTAGCAGAGCTTTTGATGAGCGAACGGGCGCAGTTTATCACGGGTTCCACATTTTTGGTAGATGGTGGGGCAACAGCCGCTTATTACTATGGGCCGTTGCAGCCATAAAAATTGCGTATAAAAAAGTCTCTGTAATTTGATATCCTATCGAATCAAAAGGTCTTCTATGATAAACTATTAACAAGTCATAGAAGATCTTTTATTATGTCAAGATCCAAGCGATGTGTTGTCGGATGGATGGGTAAGGGGAGCGGTTGAACATGCAGGTTTTGTATATACATGGTAAAGGTGGAAATGCTGAGGAAAGCAAACATTATGAGCCGCTTTTTCCCCAGGATAAGGTTAACGGGCTGGATTATCAGACCTTTTCGCCTGGGGAGACTGGCCGGGAGATTCGGACTGCTGTTGAGCAGCTGACAGAAAAGGGTGAGGAGATTATCCTGATTGCCAACAGCATTGGGGCATTTTTCAGCATGAATGCGGGAATAGACGGGCTTATTCAGAAGGCATATTTCATTTCACCCATTGTGGACATGGAGCGTCTTATTCTGGATATGATGAGATGGGCCAATGTAACGGAGGCGGAACTGGAAGCTCAAGGTGTAATTCATACCGAATTCGGCGAGGATTTATCGTGGGAGTATCTGAGCTACGTCAGAAATCATCCCCTTAAATGGAATGTGCCAACGCAGATTCTGTATGGCGAAAAAGACCAACTGACATCGCTGGCAACGATGAAGGATTTTGCCGAAAAGCATCATGCAGGGCTGACGGTTATGGAAAATGGTGAGCATTGGTTCCATACGGAGGAACAGATGGCTTTTCTTGATGATTGGATTTTCGTCACAAAATTCTAGGAGGCTGCTTGATGGTTACATACGAATATGGTAATCCCCATGCGGTTATTACACTCGTTCAGACTGTGGATGAACATGATATAGCAGGAATGGATGATGAAGTGGCAGAAATTCAGAGGCTGTCCGGCAAAGAATTTCGCTTGTTGGCCGTCAAGGTGGAAAGCTGGAACCTTGATTTATCTCCGTGGCCGGCAACTGCGGTTTTTGGAAAGGATGATTTTGGCGATGGTGCAGGAGAACTGTTGACCGAAATCCTAAAGCTTTGTCAGGACGAAAGCAAAATCTATTATCTGGGCGGATATTCGCTGGCGGCCCTGTTTTCCCTTTGGGCTGCTTACTAAACCGATAAATTCGCGGGCATTGCTGCTGCTTCACCATCTATCTGGTTTCCGAGGTTTGTTGACTACATGAAGAGCACGGCGATTAAATGCCCAAACGTATACCTCAGCCTTGGCGATAAAGAAGAAAAGACCAAAAATGCAGTTATGTCAAGTGTGGGGGATTGCATACGGGATGGCTGCGCATGGCTTAAGGAGCAGGGTCTTAACTGTACGCTGGAATGGAATACTGGCGGGCATTTTAAGGAGCCGGAGATTCGGACAGCGAGAGCTTTTGCGTGGCTTCTAAGTTCAGCCGTGTTAACGTGTAATGACTGTGGAAGGAGATAGTATTTGATATGACAGAGGTTGTAGTAACAAATTTGCTTCATCCGGATGCTATGCTGGTTCGTCAGGAAGTGTTCATTGAAGAGCAAGGTTTTCATGATGAGTTCGACGATATTGATGAAATCGCAGATCACTATCTGCTGTATGTAGATGGTGAAATTGCCGGATGCTGCCGTGTTTTCCCGTCAAAAGATAAGGGAAAGTACACTTTAGGTAGACTAGCCATTCGCAAGAAATATCGCGGCAAATCATATGGCAGTCTCATTATGCGTAAGGTGGAAGCGTGGATAAAAAAGAACAGCATTCCAGCCTTGGAACTATCGGCACAGGTAAGGGGACGACCTTTCTATGAAGCATTAGGTTATATTGCTAGTGGTGACGAATACCTCGATGAGGGATGCCCGCATATTCATATGGAAAAAGCTTTTATCTAATGACAGGCGTATCATCAAAAAGCCGCAGATGACAATTCCCCATCCTGCATGAAACTTTGCAGGATGGGGAATTACTGGCTTGAAAGGGTGGTTTACGGTTGGTATTTTTTTATGGCCTCCTGTGCCATTTTCCGGAAGACATCTTCATATTTACGGTATTTTTTCTGACCGATAACAAAGGGATGGGGCTGGCCAGGGCGGCGGTGTTTGAGTTTTTCCAAACGGGGAAAGGTATCGTCTACCCAGCCATGGGCGCTCATTTCTACATCAACCTGGAAATCAGCGGTGTATTTGGCGAAGTAGTTTACTGCGCTTAGATAGAGGTAATTCATTTCCAGATTGGCTGGTGTGCCGGTGCCGCCCCAAATGGCCACATGATGTTCTTCACCATGATCAGTGACTGGGACAATCATGGACAGGCAGCCCGGGGTATGACCAGGAGTGAGTACGAGAAAAATATTTGTGTCGCCTAAGGTTATGATTTGACGGTCATTCAGCTCAATGTCAATATGGGGACGTACACCGGAAAAAGCATTTTGAGCGGGAATTACCGAATACCAGTTGCTGTCAATGATATTAATGCCGATTTTTGCCTGCGGTGCATATTTATCCTTGAAGAACTGGGCACCACCATAGTGGTCGCTGTGGCCGTGGGTAAGGAGAATATAGCGGGTGTCGGCAGGGGATAAGCCTAGCTTTTTCATGCTGGCGGCGGCATAGTCTGCATCCTGTTCATCCCAGCCGGAGTCAATCATGATAAGACCTTCACTAGTGCGCACAACAAATTGAGCTACGGAGATGGAGCCAATGTAGAAAAGGTTGTCAAAGACTTGCGCGGGTTCGATGGGCGTGCGGTCAAATAAATAGTGCATGGCTGTTTCACCGGTAGCTTCCTCCGGCGAATGGGGATATTCTGTGGATGCAGCGAATGCCTGTGGATCACCCAATAACAAGCCGGCGGTTAGAGCCAGACTGCCTTTGAGAAAGTTTTTTCTGGAAATAGGTGAATAGAAATTCATCATTAGATGCCTCCTGATATTAGTATGTTAACATACTAATACAATAGTACGTTGACATACTATTGTCAAGAAAAAAATCACAGCTTAGCCGTGATTTTTTCTTCCAGTCTAGTGAGGGTTTTTGTAAAGCTGGTTAATTCTTCGTCTGTAAGCCCGGATTCGGTTTCCCGCATAAAGTCATAGTCAAGTTTTGCCAGTTCCTTGGTGAGAAAGATCCCAGCGGGGGTGGCTTGCAGCTTATAGAACCGTTTATCGCTGTCATCTTTTTGACGGGTCAATAATTCTTTTTTTATCAGTCTGTCCACCAAAGCCTTGGTGCTGTTCTTGTCTTTTTCCAAGCGCTCAGCTAATTCTTGTTGAGAAAGGTTTTTCTCCTTGCTGACAATTTGCAGCACCACCCATTGTTCCGGGGTGATGTTATAATCGGCTAATACTTTTGTCATGAACTGATGAATCTTGCGAGCTGTGCGGCAAATGATATAGCCTGTGGTTTCTTGTAGCATAACAGTCTCCTCATTAGATAACTGAAATCATTATAGCATATTTTGACCAGTCATTTTAGGTATTTTATGATTGGGATGGCTTTTCGTTTAATAGAATTTTTCCTCTGCTGATTCACACTATTGTTATGCCCGTTTCAATTTTATGTAGGGATGATTTATCATGCAAATGGTGTCGTGCTAAAGAAGAAATCACTGATTTCCTTTGGCGAATACTGTTCATGTCCCGTCCACCATCTGACGGTTTCTGCAAAATCGCAGACCATATGATTCAGCATATACTCCTGTGGCACATCCTGTTTATGCTTATTCAGCTCATTGGCAAATACCTTTTCCAGATACGCCTTAAAATAGCGCATGAACATCTCACCGCTTTCACAGGCTAAGATGCCACGGATATAGCTGCTGCTGTCCTTTATATGATACAGAATATGCGTAATCTCTGCTTTGATATCCTTTTTTTCAGTACCGGTCTTCCTAATTCATTGATTTGTGGTTTGGGATGCCTTTTCTTGCATCTTACGAGGCGGAATGAAAACAGCCTCTGTCGGCCTTATATTGGCGGCGATGGTAGCCGGAGATTGTTGGAAAAAGATGACGTCAGAATCAGTTTCTGTGCATGCACATACCAGCAGGAACCTGCAAGTTGACAACTGCTGGATATAGTAATAGAATACGAAGTGTCGAATGTTTTCTTCGACTAGATATTGTTTTTTATTGTTGAGGAGCTTGCTGTTTGAGAAACAACACCTTGGAGATTGCAGGCTGACCGGGAGGTTGGCTTAATTGTAATCTCACACCGACCTCCCTGTATTGCAGTCATCAATCATCAGGAGGAAAAACAATGAGCAAAAATGACTATCGTATTCGTTTGGAAAAAATTGAGGAACATCGTGAAGTAGAAAACATGGTACGGGAATCCTTTTGGAATGTCTATCGGCCTGGCTGTCTGGAGCACTATGTTCTGCATTGTCTGCGAAATGACCCAGCCTTTGTGCCGGAGCTGGATTTCGTCATGGAGAAGGATGGCCATCTGATTGGCCAGAATATCTTTATGCGGGCTCACATCAAAGCCGATGATGGCAGGGAGATTCCCATCATGACCATGGGGCCCATCTGCATCTGCCCGGAACTAAAGGGGCAGGGGTATGGCAAGCTGCTGTTGGACTTCAGTCTGCAGAAAGCTGCCGAACTGGGTTGCGGTGCCCTGTGTTTCGAGGGCAATATCGGCTTTTACGGCAAAAGCGGCTTTGACTATGCCAGTAAGTTCGGCATCCGCTATCATGGCCTGCCGGAAGGGGCGGATGCCTCTTTCTTCCTGTGCCGGGAGTTGATACCGGGATACCTTGCGGGCATCATCGGCGAATACGCTACCCCGCCGGGATATTTCGTGGACGAAGCTGAGGCAGAGGACTTTGACCGGTCGTTTCCCAAAAAGGAAAAGCTGGTACTGCCAGGGCAGATTTTTTAGGTGGTAATATCGGCGGATGATGTTTCGATAAAGGAAAGCCCCCAGAAAGCAAAATGCTTCCTGGAGGCTTTTTTTATCGAGCGGATTGGATTTGAAGAAGCCGGAAAACCTGTTCCACGGTATCCGTCATATTCTGGCGGGCATTGTGGGGGTCCATGGCTTCGGCAAGGGTGGTAACCTGCCGCAGGATGGGGAAGAAGGCCGCTATGCCCTGTTCATTGCATAGGCGGGCATCGGGGGTTACGCAGCCGGCAAAGGCGATAACCGGTTTATCGTGTTTCCTGGCAATTTTGGCAACGCCGATGGGGGCTTTGCCCATTACGGTCTGGCCGTCAAGTTGGCCCTCGCCGGTAATCACCCAATCCGCCTTTGCAATCTGTTCTTCCAGCTTGGTTTCCGTTAGGACGATTTGGATGCCGGATTCCAAGGTGGCGTTGGTAAAGGTCAGGAAGGCGAAGCCCAGACCGCCGGCGGCGCCTGTCCCGGGGGCCTGGGGATTGGCATGGGGGTATTGAGCGCAAGCAAGTTCCGCATAATGCTGCAGCCAGCCGTCCATGCGGGTTATATCGTCAAGGGCGGCACCTTTCTGCGGGCCGAATACTGCGCTGCAGCCTTGAGGCCCGCAGAGGGGATTGGTGACATCGCAGGCAATGCGGAAGGTGCATTCGCGAAGCTCCGGCAGCACGTCTGCATCATCAATGATGGCCAGCTTTTCCAGACCTCTGGCACCATAGGGAACCGGTGCGCCATGTGCATCCAGCAGCTTATAGCCCAAGGCCTGAAGCATGCCCAGTCCACCGTCGTTGGTGGCACTGCCGCCAATGCCGATGATGAAATGGCGGCAGCCCTTGCCGATGGCATCTCGCAGCATTTCACCGACGCCATAAGTGGTGGTGTAGAGGGGATTTCGCTGCTCCTTGGGTACTAATGTTATGCCGGCAGCAGCTGCCATCTCCAGGATGGCAGTCTTTTTCGCGGGGATGATGCCGTATTGGGCAGCGATGCTTTCGCCCAAGGGGCCGGTTACGTTTACCCTTTGCAGCTCTCCGCCCATGCCCAAAGTAAGGGCCTCCACAGTCCCTTCGCCGCCGTCGGCCAAGGGCAAAACATTTACCTGGGCATCGGGATAGACACGGAGGATACCGGAACGGATGGCTTCTCCAGCTTCCAGAGAAGTCAGGCTCCCTTTGAGGGAGTCAATGGCAACGACAATATGCAAGGCAATCATTCCTTTCTTTCTCTGAGCAGGGCAATTTCCTGCGCGTAGCCAGGGAGTTCATTGGGCGTTTCCAGGATGAAGGGCAGGTCCTGCAGCTGGGGATGATTGATGACACGGGTCAGGGCTTCAAGCCCGATACAGCCTTCGCCAATGCGGGCATGGCGGTCTTTGTGGGAGCCACAGGGATTCAGGCTGTCGTTGAGGTGGATGGCTTTGAGCCGTTCAAGGCCGATGATGCGGTCAAATTCCTGCAGCACTCCATCCAGGTCATGGACGATATCATAGCCGCCATCCCAGACATGACAGGTATCGAGGCATATCCCCAGTTTGTCCTGCAGTTCCACCTGGTCCATGATGGCCCGCAGTTCCTCGAAGGTACGACCCACCTCAGAGCCTTTTCCCGTCATGGTTTCCAAAAGCACTGTGGTGGATTGGGCTGGGGTGAGGACACGGTTAAGCTCAGCGGCAATCAGGGCAATGCCCTGTTCACTTCCCTGGCCCACATGGCTGCCGGGATGGAAGTTGTAGTAGTTGCCCGGCGTGGCTTCCATGCGCTGCAAATCATCCACCAGCATCTCATGCGCAAAGGTGCGGATATTTTCCTTGGCGGCACATAAGTTCATGGTGTAGGGCGCATGGGCCACCAGTTTGGTGAAATGATGCTCCTCAGCAAAGGTGCGAAAGGCCTGCACATCAGCCGGGTCGATATCCTTGGCCTTGCCGCTGCGGGGATTGCGCGTGAAGAAGGCGAAGGTGTCGGCCTTGATGCTGACAGCATCCTTGCCCATGGCCAGATAGCCTTTGGCTGATGATAGATGGCATCCGATATGAAGCATGGTGTTTTTGGTCATATAAGCAGCTCTCCTAAAACAAAAAGCCCAAGCATTGACTTGCAGCCTGAAACTGAACCTATGTCAATACTTGGACACTTTTTCCTCCATCCTGTGACGGAAGTAGTGTTCAATGTATTCGATTAGTGGTATTCTATCATTATAAGGCTGACGATGTCAATAATGCATGCTGGAGGAGCAGGGGAATATGAATCCTATAACATTAGAAACAAAGCGTTTACAGCTATATGCAGCATCACAGGCGGAAATGGAGCAATTTATCGAGAGACAGACCGACGAGGAACTCATACAGGCCTACCGGGAAATGCTGGATGGGTATCTTGCCCATCCTGAACAGGGCGAGTGGTATGCGATCTGGATGATAACACGCCATGATGGCGTGCAGGTGGGCGATTTGTGTTTCAAAGGCCGCAATGAAGATGGCTCCGTGGAGATAGGATATGGCATAAAAGAGGAGTTCCAGCGCCAGGGATATGCCACGGAGGCCGTCATGGCTGCCGTTGATTGGGCTTTGCAGCAGGCCGGGGTGCTGCGTGTAGAGGCCGAAGCAGAACCGGCCAACACAGCGTCACAGCGGGTATTGGCCAAATGCGGCTTCGTGCCCAATGGAATCGTTGGCGAAGAAGGGCCTCGCTATGTAAGAAGGTATAAAGGATGAATCATGAAATATTGTTGAAGCGTATATATGAACCTTATGAAAAGCAGGATGGATACAGGGGGCTGGTGGACAGACTTTGGCCCAGAGGGATAAAGAAGGACGCCGCTCATCTTGATGAATGGGCAAAAGCCATCACGCCCAGCACGGAAATCCGCAAACTGTATCATCAGGGGGAAATGCCTTTTGACGGTTTCTCCCAGGCATATATAGAGGAACTGAATCAGAACGAAGCTGCGGCAGGCTTTGCCGATAAATGTCACAGTTTGCTGGAATCACAGGCTCTGACACTGGTATATGCCGCCAAAAACGAGCAGGAGAACCATGCCCTGGTACTTAGAGAATGGCTGAGACTGCAGATGAGGGTGCATGATCAATGAGATTGACCGATGAGTGGCATGCGTTATCTTCAGGCGAACTGCCCAGAATATTGCTGGATAAACTGGAACGCTTTGGTTTTGCCCATGAGGATGATGCCTATTTTTATACAGAAGATTTGTTGGCAGGAAGTTTCCGGCTTCATGTAAAGGTCGGCAAGGACGGCATGGTGTCCACCCTGCTGCTGGATACGGAAGCCGAAGAGCCTTATGTACTGCATCTGGTGGAAAATGCTCAGGGAGCCTTTGTGGGGGAAGTCCGGGCTGCTTACCGGGCAGTGCTTGACCGCATTGGCGAGGCCTGCGGCGAGCATGGCAGTTTCCACAGTGCCTATGTTGATGAGCTTCTGCGTTATGTAAAAGATACTTATGGCGACGAAATCGAATATCCCTGGAAGGATACGGAGGCGGCAGTTATCCGCTCCCATCTGAGCAGGAAGTGGTATGCGGTATTCATGAAGGTCCATCCGAATAAGATTGGCTTGGGCGGCAGCCAGCCCATCCGCATCATGAACCTGCATGGCACGGCAGAACAGGTAACCGCTTTGGTGGATGGAAAGCAGTATTTTTCTGGCTGGCATATGAACCGGAAGTACTGGTATACGATATGTCTGGACGGCAGCATACCGATGATGGAGATACAGCAGAGAATCGACGATAGCTTCGTCCTGTCCCAGCCGAAGAAACGGCGTTGATTGATATTGCAGAGGATAAAGGGAGAGCGAAAATCCATACCGAATTCGGGGAGGATTTTGCCGAAAAGCATCAGGCGGGGCTGACCGTTATGGAAGGTGGCGAGCATTGGTTCCATACCGAGGAACAGATGGCCTTTTTGGATGCTTGGATAAGGTCTGGTGGGAATATTATGCAGGAGGAATGATGAAAACTGAGCTTTTACCACAGGAAAGCCCTCGTGCGGAGGCTTTTTCCCTATGGATGACGTCGCCCATGCCAATGGTGACATTAGTAAAGACGATAAATGTCAGCCGCTTGTTGAAGATGAGCAAGAACCGTGGCATAAGATTCACAGCGCTAATGTGCTGGTGCATTGGCAGGGCTGCCAGCAAGATAGAAGAATTTTATTTGTTGCCAGAAGATGGGAAACTATATCGTTTCGACAAAATGGGGATAAATGTCATTGTGGCCAATAAGCAAGGCGGGATCAGCTCTTGCGATATTCCCTTTTCTGCTGATTTAGAGCAATTCAATCGGGACTACTTGACATTAACGGAAAAAGCGGCGCAGGAATGCAAAAGCAGTTTCCTGGAAGACTGCATGATTATTGGCACATCAGCCATGATCCAGACAGAGCTGGATTGTATTGTGAATCAGTATACGGAAAAATTCTCAAATCCAATGGTTATGTGGGGAAAATATCGTAAAGGTTTTTTCAAAACCGTTTTACCGGTGTCCTTTCAGTTTCACCATGTGCAAATGGATGGGGGGCATGCAGCGAAATTTTTAGAACAGTTGCAGATGGAAATTCAATATTGTGGCAAAGGTTGAGGTAGATGGCTGTGAGATGCAGACACCCAAAAGCGGCCGTATGAGCAGTACGGCCGCTTTTGGGTGTGTATTATATTTTAGGAGAGCTTAACGAAAGCCTGTAAGTATATTATCATAAATGATAACAATTTTCAATAGCTAAGTGAAAAAAATTATCAAAAAAATAAGAACCTCCAAGGCAATACACAAACCTTGGAGGTTCTTTCACGTATCTAAACGCTCTCCTGCTATTATTTTATCACGTTTATGCGTTATTGTCCAAATATTTATTCGAATTCCCACCACATTTGCCGCAATGGCTGCACCCATTGCAGATAAGACGGCTGCCGCAGGCATGGCAGTTAGGGCCATCATAGTGGGGCTGGTAGAGTTCATCCGGGGGAACAGGCAGGCCAATGGCGTAGCGAAGGTCAAAATGCTGGGCCCTGCCCCTGAAATTAAGGCCGGCCCGAAAAGCCTGCTCGGCTTGTCTTTGCTTGGTCCGCAGCCGGTAATGTTTGCCATCCTTGATAAAATCAGAACCTATCTCCATGAAGGAAAACGAAACATCCGCCTGCCGGCACTCGTCATGCAGAGCCAGCACCCAATCATAGTTGCAAGGCCGGGCCCCGTTATAATTTTCGCCGCCACAGGTTACCTGCTCGATAAAGCCTTCCTCAATATAGGGGCGGAGCGTGACAGGCCCGATAAATGGGGCACAGACCACGCCCTTATGACGAAAGGGCAGCTCTTTCAGATAGGGCAGCCGCTTGTCTGCCATCTGCTGATTTTCGCAGGTTACATTGAACCAGATGTTTTCCCAGCCATCGCCGAATCCTTCCGGCAGGCAATCTGCCACGCGTTCCGGCCGCTGGTCAGCAAAAAGAAGATGACATCCGGCCGCCGCCACATGATTTCCCAGGCCTCGTCCCGCCATCGGTCTGCTTCCTCCAAAAAGAAATCCGCGGTCATGCAGACACGGATGAGTTCGCCGCTCTTGACCTTATAGCTGCCATGACGGTCTTTTTGCAAAGGATAATTGAAATTATCGGTGCGGTAGATATCGGCCCCGGACTTTCCCCGCTGCTGATCGAGGGTGTACATATAGCAGTTGGCACACCCCGGACTGATGCGGACACAGCCATGCCAGGGATTCCATATATCATGCATATGCATTCACCTCAATATCGTTCAGGCGCGCTCTTCTTCCGTATGTTGTATGTCTTCCAGCAGGTCGGCCAGCGTTATTCGGGAAAAATCAGCCAGCATATGGTCTTTTACCATGGCCAGACGGCCGCCAAGCACCCGCTGGATATTGCGCCCCACGGGGCACTGGGGATTCGGGTTATCCTGGATATGGAATAAGTCCTCATCTTCTTCCACCGCCTGGAATACATCCTGCAAGGTAATCTCCTGCGGGGGTCTTGTCAGTTTCGCACCGCCGACACCAGCGGCGACTTCCACCAAACCAGCAGCCTTCAGCTGCCCCAAAGTTTTGCGGATGATAACCGGGTTGACATTGACGCTGGAGGCCAAAAAGGTGGAAGTAGTCTTGAATACGCCGTCAAATTTGGCAATGCACAGCATGATGTGTACAGCTACGGGCATACGAAAAGAAAATTGCATAGTCATTCTCCCATGAAAAAAGTCTCATTGTAAAAAATGGTATTACAATGAGACTCTCTTGTCAATCGGGATTACGCTTCGATGCCTGCATCATCCGCGGTATATTCTTCCAAAGAACCCTCCCGCACCTGGATGCACACATAGCTGATCCCTTCGTGGGCAGCAGCAAAGAACTGACGGCGGGCAGCCGGGGAAATCCGCAGCCAGTCCCCAGCCGAAAGTTCCACCGTTTCCCCATCGATTACCGCCTTGCCTTGGCCTGCGGTGATGAAGTAGATTTCCTCATTCTTCTTGTGGTAATGAACAAAGGGAACGCTGGCGCCGGCGGGGAGATTGTTGATGCTTATCTCTGCACCGGTCAGCTGCAATCTATCATGCAGTTCCGTCCTTGCCTCAGCTGTCACATGGCTCTTGTTGAAGTTGCTCATCATGTTTACCTCCGTTTATTCGTTGTAATAAGTTCACTTACAATGATATAATAACGCCTTTTGATTGTAATGTCAATTATTACAACGAGAATTTGAATCAGCAGACAGAAAGTAATAAAGCTTGATGAAAAATCTCTCGATTTTTTATCAGGCTATTCTTTCATAACCTGTTTGCCCGCCAGATATCCGAAAGTATAGGCCCGTCCATGGCTGTTGCCCATAATGGTCATACAATAGTCATTGGCATAGAAATTGCCGGAATTGTTTCCTGCTGCATAAAGACCGGGGATAACATGCTTTTCGTTATCGAGTACCTGCATATTTTCATTTATTTTCAAGCCGCCTAAGGTTACCAGCAAGGCTATGGATATATGAGCCGCATAGAAGGGCGGTTTCTCAATGGTAGTCAGACACTCTTTGCGCTTGTAAAAATCATCATCAAAGCCCTTGCGCGCCATTTCATTGTAACGTGTTATCTCTGCCTTGACCTTTTCATAGGGCAGGTTCATCTGGCGGGCCAATTCCTGCAACGAATCAGCCGATTTGACCACGCCATCATCAATCAGTTTTTGCAGCCGCTTGGGATCATGGTATACACTTTTGAGAGACTTACAAGCAGTCTGATGCATAGCGGGTGCTTCTGTCGGCCACTTGGAATCCCAGATATTCCATTTGCTGTAATCCGGCTCCTGTCGCATGCCGTTGGCGATAAAAGGGTAGGGAAGATCTTCATTGGCGAAGCGTTCCCCGTAGTTATTCAGGGACAGCTAGGGCTGGCGCATGACTGAATCCGCCAAGCCCGGGGCATTGACCATACCGAAGTCAAAATACATAGGGGCATGAGGACCTTCATCGATAGCAGCACCTACCCACAGCCCCATCTTATGACCATCGCCGGTATTGGCCTTACTGGGATAAAGATTGATTTTCACGGTATCGGCACTGGGGATGTAATGATGGAGCATCTCCT
The DNA here is from genome assembly GCF_900142515.1 of Pseudoselenomonas ruminantium. Taxonomy (GTDB): domain Bacteria; phylum Bacillota; class Negativicutes; order Selenomonadales; family Selenomonadaceae; genus Selenomonas_A; species Selenomonas_A ruminantium_D. The sequence continues at coordinate 31,225 of NZ_FRBC01000023.1, forward strand.
TATCATGTCCATAATCGCCGGCACAGAGAATGATTCCCTTCTCGCCCACGAATTTATGATATTTTCCCTCTGGGTCCTTAGCAATGACAGCGGTTACCCGGCCTTTGTTATCATCTTCACGGATTAATTGCACCGCCGGCAGTTTGAATCGCAAATCCACGCCCTTATCCTGCGCGGTTGACAGCAGGGTATAGGCCATAGCGATAACAGGCTTGCCCCCAATCATTCCCTTGGGGGCTTTTTCGATTGCTTCCTGTGTCGGTTCCAGCACAAAGGTCATGGATGGACGGGTGGGCAGCGTAGCGCCTTCGGCCACCATCTCATCATAAGTCCAGATATGCTGCACCGTACATCCCTTTTTCAGGGCCATCTCCAGCAGCCAGTCATTGACATGGCCGCTATGCTTCACCCATTGCATAACTACCTTTTGATTGGGTTTATAAGCGCCGAAACGCATGATTTCCCGGGTGACATCCACGGGGTCCAGATGATTGCCTACCTGTTGCTGCACCCGGGAATTGACAGCCGCATAATCATAGCCACGGAAATTCACCGTATTAGTCTTTTCCAGTACAATGACCCTGCCGCCTTCTTCTGCTGCCGATATGGCCGCACACAGGCCGCTCATGCCAGCCCCCACGATGATGACATCAGCCTTTTCGGTGCTGACAATCTGACTGTCCGCAATGGGGGCTGGCGGCTTCATGAAATCTGGCTGCGGATCTTTCTGTTTAAAATTGCCTTCATCATCCAACTCGTGTTGGCGGCCGTTGCCACAACCAGCCAACAGCGGTGCGGCTACGGCTCCGGCCAGCGCCATTGCTCCGCCCTTCAGGAAGTTACGGCGGCTCAAATCACTTGCTTTCATAATGATCCCTCCCCTGTATGCGGATCTTGTACCTTTTCCCATTCCGCTGGCAGATTATGCAAAAACTCAAAATCATGGCAGTTCTGGCAGGCCGCTTTGGATTGTTTGTGCATCTTATGACAATCTGTGCAGGTCAGATCCCCCAGATGGGAATTATGCGGATTGACACCATTGCCTTTATCCGTCTTGGCGATCAGCGCATCCATATCGCTATGACATTTCGTGCACATCTTGTTGTCAAAATGGCGTTTGGCTGGAGGATCATCAAAATCATCGGTCACATACCAGATAGTTTCTTGTACTTTGTCCTCAATACCGTTTTCATGACAATCAATGCAGTCCACATGCGCTTCCTTATGTTTGTTGGCCAACAAATCCCCATGGTCATAACCATCTACATAAGGCCCCATGACATGACAGGGTGAGCAGGCCAATTTAGGAAAACGCTCGGCCTGCTGCATGGCAAAATGCCCTAAGATCGCCAGCAGGAATAAGACAGCCAAGGCAGGCAAGGGATGTTTTCCCAAGAATCTTACGGCATGCTGTAGTTTTTCTTTCCATCCTTTCATCGAAACTCCCCTTTTCTATATTGCACTTTTCGTGCTGAAAAAGCGGAAGCTGACAAACTTCCGCACTTTCCCTGAATTTATTTTTTCAAACGTTTGTATTCTGCATCAAAATACCTGCCAGCCCGAATATCGTCTGTCATGCCTGCATAAGGACCTTCGGCAATGACTTCTTCGTTATTCTGTCCAGCTTTGCCCATATAGGTGATCTTCGCAAATTCCGGCACCAGATACTTCGGGTAAGTCTCGTATTTCTCCCGGGATTCCTCCATGAGGTCGATATGCTCATTCTGGAAGCAAACCGTGATGGACGGATGGTCCTGTACCCATTTCGGGAAGAATATCGTGCCATGCATGATATTTTCGTTTGGCATAAAGTCCAAAGCTACGTCCGTGCCCGTGGGCTCCGTCCAGGTTACTTTGAACACGCCATCCGTGAGCTTGACGATATTGGCTTCCTGGTCTTTCACCCAACGACCAGCCACCATGCCGCCGTGGATACGGTAATCCACCGTATGGTCATTCTTGGCATACCATTCATATTCCCAGCCGTTGTCATAGGTGTAGATAAAATGCGTGCCCAGAAAATCATCTAATTCCTTAAATTTCATTGTCAGTTTCCTCCTTGTAAATTATGTATTTATTTACATGTTATGATTTAATGATACTCCTCTTCGTCTGATATGTCAATATTATGTAATTGAATACATAATAAAAATAAAGAGGTTAGCCAATAATGCCCGCTTATATTTCTGAGGAAAAATTTATATTACTTTGTTTTTCTGGCTTTCTTATCCCAGTCTGCTGGCAGATTTTGCAGAAACTCAAAGTTATGGCAGTCAGCTAGGCAAGACCATGGATGCCGATATTATTGTCGTAGGTGCCGGTATGTCCGGCCTCTGCGCAGCCTGTGCCGCTGATAAAATGCCAAAGGGCATGTCATAACACCAGCTTCCCATTCATCAAATATATAGAAATGCACGAGCCTATCATAAAGCTCGTGCATTTCTTTTTATATTTTCAGAACAGCGTCTGTGTTTCCGTTCCACTGTTTTTATGATTTATATTGCCCACATATCCGGGCTGCAGCAAGTTCAGTGCCTTGAGTACATCCCCAACCCTAAGCGCCGCATAAAGATTGAAACGGGTATCTGGATGGTTGAGGTCAATATCCAGAAGCTGGGCAATCTTATCACAGCGGTAACGCACAGTATTCACATGGACAAAGAGCTTTTCCGCCGTCAGCTTGTAGTTGAAATTCGTATCCATAAGGGTCCGCAGGGTTATCTGCAGGCCCGCATCACAATCGTGGTCATAGGCTAATAATTTGTCCAGAGTCTGGCGGCAAAAACGAATAATCCGCTCCTGCTCACAGCCAAAAAATTCCCGGAAGATGCCTAAATCGGCAAACTTCTGCACAAAGCCATATGCCCCTTTTATCTGCCGAAACATCAAGGCAATGCGGGCTTCACGATAGCTGCGATGAAGTTCTGCCAGAGGATAACTCAGCCCCACACCAATGGATACATCCACCTTATAGGCTTCGGAAAATAGCTGCTGCCAACGGGCAAACAATTCCTCCCGCTTACCTGTGGATAAGAAGTTAAACTCCTGCTGGTTGTATATCCCGGGAATAATCACCAGATACAGGCCATTCCACTCTAAGGGATATATGAGCTCTGTCTGATGGCGTTGACGGAATTGCAACAACTTAGCACGAAAATCTGCCGGTGGAATAAGCGGCTGCTTCTCTCCCATATCCATCAGCATCACCGCATACTCCCGGTCGCTGTGAATATCAATACCCTGCTCCTTAAGTAACGACTCCACGCTGATATTGTGCTTGATAAAAACACCTTCAAAGAAAGCGATCCTCTGCTCATGGAGCCGTCTGGCAAACTCCTTGTGCCCCCGCAGATACCACGTCAGGGCCAACCGGGCTGTCTCCACAGTATTGCTGATGGAGCTGATTTCCTCGGTATTTACCTGCTCCCATATGAGCAGCAGAGTACTATCCGGCATATCCTTCAGCACAACTTTGAACACCAGCATTCGCTGATTTTTGCCATAATAATACTGGTTTTCCCCAAACTCTGGCATATTCACCAGCAGTTCCTGTACTACAGCTGGTACCATAATGCCCGTTTCGGGATAATGGGCGATTCCCTGCCGTCCCGTAAGGATTAACTTCTTGCCACACTTACTCTGCAGCTTCTGCCCTAAAGCCTTTATTCCTTTACTGGCCGCCAGTTCCAGCCAGTCCAAAGCCAGATTTTTTTCTTCCATGACAAATCAATACGTTACGCCCAGCTGACGGCAGAGCCATCTCATCATGGCCTGGTTGGTATCTTCACCTTGATAGCCATGGGGCGCCAGGGAATTGCACATGAAGATGTTTTCTACGCCAGCATCGGTCAAGGCTTTTTGCAGGCTGAGGCTCTGCTGGATGGGCACCAAAGAATCATGGCCGCCATGGGCGATAAAAAATGGTGGTGCATCCTTGGTCACCTGGTATACAGGGCTGGCCAGTTTAGCCATCTCCACCATGTTCCAGTAAGGTGAAGAAGCATCACCAGCCTCATCTATCTTGCGCAATGTACCTATGCCCTGTCCCTCGCCGGTAAATCCCAGCAGGATGGACTCATTAGCCCGGACAGAATCATGGGTTTCCGCCGCCTTATCCGGAGCCTCCAGGGTCGGATCCATCTCCGGTGCCATGGTCAGAAGGTTCGTCGGGCCATAATAATCGACACAGGCTTTTACATTGCTGCTGTATTCCAAATTGCCGCCTTCATCACCTTCCAGGGCCTTGTTGCCGCTGGTCACGGCCAGTTCTGCCGCCAGATGGGCACCAGCAGAAGTCCCGGCAATGGCTATCCGATCTGCATCCAGACCATATTCTGCGGCATGAGCGCGGACAAAGCGCACGGCTGCCTTCACATCATAGATTTGGGCGGGAAAAGTCGCTTCATTGTTCAATCGGTAATCTACAGAAACAAAGGCAATGCCATGGTTCAGCACGTCCTTGAAAATCTTATAGGATGAGTTATTATCGTTCATCATCAGGCTATTGTTGTCGCCCTGTGCAGGATCCGCAGCTTTCTGTTGGGCATCCTCGCCTTCATAGGTACCTTTTGCCCAGCCGCCGCCATGGACGAATACCAGCACGGGAACTTTTTGTCCTTCGGCCTTCGGCGGCACAAAGACATTCATGCGCAGCTGCCGGGGCGCACCATTGTCGTTTTTCACATCAGCCACCAGCACATCCCGATAGGTTGGCTGCATATGGACAAGATTTTCCGGCTTATCTGCTGCTGCGGAGCAGCCGCCAGTCATTGGCACCGCCAAGGTCAGAGATAACAACATCGCCGCAGACAGTTTCCGTAATTTACCTGCTTTCATCTGGATAACCTCCCGTTGTTTGCTTTTATCATGTATTTATTTACACGATAATCATAAGCTGTTTTTTTTATCTTGTCAATATCCTATAATAAAAGACATGTTTATCTCTCCAAACTATGCTATACTAATTGCAGATAACCAATGAGGAGCAGTGAAGAACTATGGCACAAAAAAATGTCCTGAAATATATAATCCTGGGTCTGCTGAACCGCGAAGACCTGGCTGGTTACGATATCAAGAAACTGTTTGAAGAAGAGCTGGGGGACTTCTGGTACTCCAATCACAGCCAGATCTATCCGGAGCTGCGACGCATGGAAGAGGATGGGTTGATTTCTTCACGCACAGAACTGGTGGGCAAGAAGCTGGAAAAGAAATTCTATCAGATCACAAAAGACGGACAGAAACTTCTGTCCGCCTGGATGGATGAACCTTTGAACCCGCTGGTGCCTACCCGGGATGAATTCACCATGAAACTATATCTTATTGACTCTGCAGATAATCCGCTGGTTATCCGTCTCTTTCAGGAAGAAATCGCCCGGCACGAGGAAAAATATCAATACCTGCAAGCCCGCTGGCAGCTGCTGTTCGCGGATAAACGGGAGCAACAGAAACACTTTGGGCATCGTTGCATCCTGGAGCAAGCCATCTTACGGGAAAAACAGCGATTGGACTGGCTGTATCAGGAGCTGAAGAATATTAAGCAGAGATAACGGACCTAGGATGCCCTTCCGAGCGACCAGAGATATTCTGCGAAATATGTTTGCTGTTGAAAAATCGAAAGAAAAAGCTTAAAATAATTCGGGATGAAATTCATCCCGAATTATTTTTTGAGAGATTTAGTTAGAGGTGAACGATTTATTGAAAAATATAAGAATTTTTTTTGGGAATCCTCCAGTCCCGGTAGTGAAACTATGGAGAAATGCATTTGCACAGTCAACCGAGGGGATTTTTCTTCTCTATCTGATAACTTCTGTCATTGTCGAATCCGTCAGGAATAACAGTCTGACCTATTCGTGGATTGAGATCCTTCTTATGGTCGTGACCATGGGAACCATTCGTCGCTACTATATTCGGCATAAGCGCATCTATCTCATGGTGTTTGAAAACGTGTGGCATCGCCTGAACCGATATATGGCAGCCCCCTCTGATGCGGTGGATAAGAAGATACAGGCACTCACGGATCAAGCCTTAGAGGCCAGAAGAAACGGTCATCTGCCGGGATTTGCAGCATATCTGTCCAGTGCGGATTATACTCGTTTAGAGAGTATATCTCAGAAGATTGTCGAGACGGCAGGAAGCAAGGGGCGCTACTGGGACACATTTATATTGATTTGCATCGTGTCATATGCAATCGTAACGATTGGAACGATGATTAAGGATATGCTTTGATCTTGGACAAAACACACGGAGGTATGTGATGAACTTCGGTATAGTGATATTGCGCGCATGATTTTTATGACATAAGGATGGAATGACGAAAGCCCTGAAAGCCCTCAGCTTGATGCAGAGGGCTTTTTATTGATGAGGATATATGTAGTAGTTGTCGTAATCACTGGGAGGAATAAGAAATGAAGAAAATAAAGCGGATCATATTCGTCGCCGCAGTTGTCCTGATGCTGCAGGTTCAGTTGGTTTTTGCTGGGGCACCGGCAATTACGGCAGATGCTGCCATCGTTATAGACAGTGCCACGGGAGAAACCGTTTATGAAAAGAATGCGGATAAACGAGAATATCCGGCCAGTATGACGAAAATGCTGACTTGCATAATAGGATTGGAAAATGGTGGTCCCAATAGAATTGTCAGCATTTCTCCTTTAGCTGTAGATGTGGAATGTACGAGATTGACGGTTGGCAAGGAACTGTTTTTCCAGGATCTTTTGAAACAGATGATGCTGATTTCCGATAATGGTGCCGCTCTGGCAGTAGGAGAAGTGATTGGTGGCAATCAGGAGGCTTTTGCCGAAATCATGAATCGAAAAGCAATAGAGATTGGGGCTGTGCATTCACATTTTGTCAATCCTAATGGTATGCCCGATGACCAGCATTATTCTACGGCCAGGGATATGGCGAAAATAGCCGCTTACGGCATGAAAAATGCAAAATTCCGCGAGTTGGTTTCTACTCCAGCGAAGAGTATCTATTACCTGAAGCCTCAAGGCTATGTGGAATACTGCGAAAACACCAATGAGCTTTTGCAAAGCTATCCGGGGTGCAACGGCATCAAAACAGGCTATACACGGGCTGCACAGTGGTGTCTGTCAGCATCAGCCCAAAGGGATGACAGGGAATATATCGTAGTCATCATGCATGCGCAAAGCGATGAAGATCGTTACCACGATGCGGCTGCACTGTTAGAATATGCTTTTAGCAAAGATTCGCAAGAATGAAGGTTTACCAATCCGGGATGAACGCTGTTAGGCGTCCTGCCAGACTTGCTCCGCGATATGACGGAGCAGGCGGATTTTCGCCCATTGCTGTTCTTCTGTAAGAAGATTGCCCTCTTCTGTGGAGGAGAAGCCGCATTGAGGACTCAGGCAAAGCTTATCTAACGCAACGTATTTTGCTGCTTCCTGAATGCGGGCAATGATATCCGCTTCTTTTTCCAATTCCGGGTATTTGGAGGTGATCAATCCCAGGACGACCTGCTGATCATGGATGAAACGCAATGGTTCAAAGCCGCCGGAACGCTCGGAATCATACTCCAAAAAGAACCCATCCACCATGCAGCTGCCAAACAGGATTTCCGCCACCGGCTCATATCCGCCGGAAGAAAACCAGGTTGAACGGAAATTGCCACGGCAGATATGCATGGTGATTTTCATATCCTGAGGTTTAGCTTCCAATGCGAGGTTGATCATCTTTACATATTCTTCTGCGATCTGATCGAGGTCAAAGCCGCGTTCTTTATAGATCTTGCGCTTTTCGGTATCGCAGAACTCGCCCCAAGAGGTATCGTCGAATTGCAGATAGCGGCAGCCCGCATCATAGAGGGCTTTGATAACTTTCTGATAGGCTGAGGCGATATCACGATACAGTGTTGCTTCGTCTGTGTATTGTGGAATAGGGGTATAGTCCGTTGCCCGCACGCAGCAAATCAAATGGAGCATCGCCGGCGAGGGGAGCGTGAACTTCACCAGCGTATCGCCGGCAGCTTCCTTCAGGAAGTGGAAATGCTCAAGGAAGGGATTCGTATGCGGATCAAAATCTATCGTATCCACGATTTGGATTGTTGCCGCTTTGGGCTGTTTTCCCTTGAACTTGACGGACCATTGTTCCGCCTGCACCTCTTCGATGCCTTTCAGGCTGGCCAAAAAGTCAAGATGCCAGTAACGACGGCGAAATTCGCCATCGGTCACAGCCTTTAACCCCAGTTCTTTTTCTTTTTCAATCAGCGAACGGATGGATTCATCCTCCGCTGCCTTCAGTTCAGAAGCTGAGATTTCGCCGGCGGCAAAGGCTGCCCGTTTTTGCTTCAGCTGTTCCGGCCGCAGGAAACTGCCAACGATATCATAACGAAATGGTGCTTGTGCTTTACTCATAAATAAACACTCCTGTTCTGTTCAATCAATATAAACGAAATTCATTTCTTTGTTGAACCGAGTATAGCACAGACCGCGTGGTTATCGTTAATACAGAAAAACTCTCACGGGTTATAGCTTTTGACTATAACCGGCGATATAATCCTTCAGCAGTTCAAGATATCGTTTGCTCATTGCCGATAAAGGCAGGCCTTTGGGATAGATGAAACCAAGTTCCATATATTCCTGGCTGGCCAGTGGAACCGCGACGATTTCGGTGCCGTTGAGGTCGCTGGACAGGATGCCGGAGGAAATCGTGTACCCATCTAAGCCAATCAATAGATTGAAGAGCGTGGCCCGGTCTGTTACCACAATGCTCTTGGGAACCTGTTCGGTGCTGTGCAGCTCTTCTGCAAAATAAAAGGAGTTCTTCGTCCCCTGTTCGTAAGTAAGACGCGGATAGGGCAGCAAATCCGCCAATGTTACGGACTCTTTCTGGGCAAGGGGATTTTTCCGGCTTACAAAAACGTGCGGCGAGGCCTTGAACAGCGTACCAAAAGCCAATTCCGCTCCCTGCAGGATATGATTCATGATTTCCCTGTTGAACTTGCTCAAGTATAGAATGCCCAGCTCACTGCGCCGCGTTCGCACCTCTTCGATGATGTCTGCCGTTTGCGACTCGCGCAGGGAGAATTCGTATTCATCTTTGGCATATTCCTGGACCAAAGCCACAAAAGCATTGACCACAAAGGCATAATGCTGGGAGGATATGGCAAAGACACGCTTGATGGGATGGTCTATCTTGTATTGATGTTCAAGCAGGTCTGCTTGTTCCACTACCTGCCGGGCATAGGAGAGAAAACGGCTGCCGCTGTCTGTCAGCACGACACCGCGGTTTGACCGTTCAAAAATACTGATCTGCATCTCTTTTTCCAGTTCCGCTATCGCTTTAGAAAGACTGGGCTGTGAAATGAAGAGTTGTTGTGCGGCCAGGTTCATAGAACCAGCCTGCACGACTTTGATAACATATCGTAACTGTTGAAGTGTCATATCATTCCCTGACCTTTTCCGTCTTGAAGCCCCCGATGAGATCCCATAATCACGCGGCGATCCGTGATGGTAATCCTGAGTTTGGGACGTTTTCTTCTTCGCATATCCAGTCGCTCCTTTCCAAGCTAAAAACAATTGCACTCCTGACTATTGTACGAGTCAAACTGAATTCTGACAATGAAAAATATTGCAAGTGTGATATAGGAGCCTGGGCCGTCAGGAAAACGTCATGATATTCTTGCCAGATTCAGTCGTATGTGTTACTCTATTAGTGAAAAAAGATTACACATAGAAGTTATGGGGGATGAGCTATGGTGAAAGCAAGATATATAGCGATTGACCTCAAATCCTTTTACGCTTCAGTCGAATGCGTGGAGCGTGGCCTTGATTCGCTGACCACCAATCTGGTAGTTGCGGATGCGTCACGGACAGAAAAAACGATTTGCCTGGCGGCCAGTCCGGCAATCAAATGCTATGGCGTGCCGGGACGAGCACGGCTATTTGAAGTTATCGAGAAAATAAGATTTGCCAATAGTTATCGGCGTTTCTGCTCCCCGGGCAAAAAACTGACAGGGAAGTCTTATGATGCGTTGGAGCTGAAGAACGACCCGGATCTCGCAATCGATTACATCGTGGCGCCTCCGCGTATGGCTTTATATATGGAGTACAGTTCGAGGGTGTATGGTGTATATCTTCGCTATATTGCACCTAAGGATATACACCCATATTCGATTGATGAAGTGTTCATTGATGCGGGGCCATACCTGAGTACGTATAAGATGACCGCTCATGAGCTGGCACTGACCATGATTCGCGAAGTGCTTCAGGAAACCGGCATTACGGCAACGGCGGGGATCGGCACAAACATGTACCTGGCTAAGATTGCCATGGATATTACAGCCAAGCACATGACGCCAGATAAGGATGGCGTCCGTATCGCAGAACTGAATGAGATGACATATAGGCAGAAACTATGGACGCATACGCCCATGACCGATTTTTGGCGATTGGGTAAAGGCTATGCGAAAAAGTTGGCTGACATTGGTATCTATTGCATGGGGGATATTGCTCGCCGCTCTTTGACGCAGTGGGGCGAGGATGAGCTATATAAAGCCTTTGGCGTTAATGCCGAGCTGTTGATCGACCATGCTTGGGGCTATGAACCCTGCACCATGGATGAGATAAAGGCGTACCGTCCAGCCAGCACAAGCCTGAGCAGCGGGCAGGTCTTGCATTGTCCCTATGACCATAAAAAAGCCCGGCTTATTGCTTGGGAGATGACGGATCAGCTGGTTTTCGATCTGGTAGAGAAACGGTTGGTCACGAATCAGATTGTCCTGGATGTTGGCTATGATATAGAAAATATCGCCCGTGGCTATACTGGCGATATCCATGTCGACCATTATGGACGCAAGGTTCCCAAGGCGGCTCATGGCACAGCAAGCCTGCCCAGGCATACATCATCGTCGAAGCTGATCTTAAAAGAAGTCCTGGCCTTGTATGACCGTATTGTGGATCCGGATTTGTTGGTCCGACGCATTACGGTAACGGTGGGCAGACTTATTTCGGAAGATAGTCTGGCAAACACGAACGAGCAGGCCGTGGAATTTAACCTGTTTGCCGACATCGATAAGGAATGCATAGAAAAAGCTGCTGCAGAACGGGCTGAAAAGCGCGAGAAATCCTTACAGCATGCCATGCTGGCCATCAGGAATCGCTTCGGGAAAAATTCCATCCTAAAGGCGACAAATCTGAAGGAAGAGGCTCGTGCCATTGCCCGCAACAGTGAAATCGGAGGGCATAAAGCGTGGCGATAAAGAAAGATATCAAGGAATTTGCGGATATCATAAATATGCCGCGTCCGGAACCGAAAAGACATCCTCGCATGCCAAAAGAAAAACGGGCTGCACAATTTGCTCCATTTGCCGCCCTTACTGGTTACGAAGAAGTCGTAAAAAAGACAGCACAAAAGCATGAAGATAGCGTAGCAGTTTGGGAAAGATCTGTTCAAGAAGGGCATTGACTTTTAGGCATCAATGCGATACATTAGACCGATGAAAAAGAAGAGTATAAAATCAAATACTGACCAGGCCAGGCAGCTTAGAGATACCTGGATAACAATAGAAGATGCCATTACTGCTGAGCACAGCTTCCTGTTGCCGTCAGGCGAGATAGATGTTACGGTTACGCTTCCCTGGACAAGAGAAGGGTTTCTGGGGATATTAAAGCTATCCTGGGAGCAACAGAAAGAGTTCTGCGAAGGCAATATGCGCCAATATAGAGTAACAATTGATGGAGACAAAATATGAGAAATAAAATATCGCATCGTCTGCTGGTGCAGGGTGCTGTAATTGCTGCAATCTACGTCGTTCTGACATTGATATTTGCACCGATATCATTCAGTGAAGTACAGATCAGGATATCGGAAGCATTGACGATTTTACCGATGTTTACGATTGCAGCTGTACCGGGACTGACAGTAGGTTGCTTCTTGGCCAACATTTTAGGAGGAGCACCTGTTCCGGATGTTGTATTTGGTACAATGGCTACTTTTATCGGAGCTGTAGGAACCAGGTTCCTGCGTGACAGAAAGCTATCTGTGGCGGTTATACCTCCGATCGTTTCCAATATGATTATCATTCCCTTGGTGCTTCGTTACGCATACGGTATACTGCTGCCAATTCCGCTTATGATATTAGCTGTAGGGATGGGCGAAGTCATATCTTGTGGCGTTCTGGGTCTGATGCTTCATAAAGCCTTGTACAAATACAGAAAGATGTTTCGGATTGTATGAGTGAAGTGTGACATCTGTATATCAAGGATTAAGATATCAATGATGCAACTAAAAATGATAAATAATTTCTTTCCTCAAGAAGGGATTAAAATAGTTTCTGTAGAATAGTATCGACATGAAATGATTTATTATATTTTATGGAGGTTATTATAATGGCCAGAAAAGCAAATTATGATGAAAAGATTTCAGCTCTTGAATTAAAAATCGAAAAAAAGAGAAGTGAAATCAAGGCTTTGAAAGAGCAGCTTGATGAACTCAAGAGCAAAAAAGGGAAAGAAGATTATCAGGAACTCATGGAATATATGAAGGTCAATGATCTGTCTGCAAGCGAAGTGTTGGAGAAAATCAAACAGTAATAACTAAGAGGGTCTGCTTAACGTAGAACCCTCTTAGTTATTGGAAATAAAGAGAAAGAACCTTTTCATAAAATCTGGGATGGACGCAGTCTTTTTAAACCTTGATTTTGGGAGCCAGTTTGGAAGTATAACGCTTGCTCATACGCTCCTGCACATGAGCATATCTGGCCGTTACCTTTGGGTCGTTATGGCGTAAAGTTTCCTGAACTACGCGCAGGTCTTTTGTCTTCTGGTACAGATTGGTGCCACAGCTATGCCGGAATACATGACAGCTATAACCTTTGACTTTCAGGTTGCAGGATTCTAAAGCCCGGTTCATTACAAAACGAACGCCGTTGCGTGAGATCCGGGTGTTGCCATGGTTATAGTCATTTACAATCGTAGGCGTGAAGCCATGTTCTGGAATTACTGGAGGCCGGGCATCCAGATAAGCTTCCAGAATGTTGAACGTTTCTTCGCAAGGATAAATGATGCCATCGTGTCCTTTACCATGCACATAAATAGACATACTATCCCAGCGAACATCTTCATCATTCATGCGTGTGACTTCAACATTACGCATGCCTTCGACGCCCATCAGCATGACGATAAGCGTATTCCGATATCGTATGAACTTGTCTTCTTCGGCAGCAAAGGCATTAATGACCGCCTGCACTTGCTCAGGACTGTAATAGCGGAAATGCTCATCCATTGTCTGAGCTACGCCAAGAGAGATATCCGCACAAGGGTTTACCTTGATGAAGTTTAGTTTCTTAGCCACACGGAAGAATATCCGGACACCGGTCAATCTCGTAGCAATAGTATTTTGCTGCAGGCCGCGAGAAACAAGCGTATGAAAATATATGCGCATCTGATGTTCATGAGCTGCCAGTGGCGGATAATTTCGTTCAACGCACCAATTGATAAACATATCGATAGAGGCTTTGTATGTGTTCAGCGTATCCATGGATGGACGGCCTCGGCCGATATACATAGGAATAAACTCCATGTAGTGAGCCACATAATATTCAGGTGTGATCGCACTGGTATCCAGAGATAAGGCCAGCGAAGATTCATCCTGTAATGTTGCAATCGAATTGTCTGCCATGGTGAACCGCCTCCTTCTTTAGTTAGAATTCTATCACGTTGAGGAGGGGTGTGCAACCGTGCAACTGTGTATATAGCCGTTGGCAATTTTTAGCAGGTCTTATCCACAAATCAACTGTGCATATCTGCAAATATACACAGTTGAAAATCCGTGACCAGAATAAATAAGCAAAAAGCACAGGCAATCATAGATGCTGTCTGTAAAAACCTTCATTGACTTATAAAGGTATTGTTAGTTTTGCAAACTAATTAAAAAACGACCTCGTAGAATCGCTTATAAGGCATGTTTACGAAGTCATTAATAAAACTATATGTTTTTTAACAAAGCACGCTCCACGAGAACGACAGCCCGCTTAAATCGAATTGTACTATTTGGGGGTACAATTCGATTTAAGCGGGCTGTCTGTATTATAGATTGAATAAAATTAAGTCCCTGAGAACCATCAAAAGTTCTCAGGGACTTTTTCAGTTGCCTCGTTTTTCAGTCTCTCCTTTTTTGGAGTTAACGAATGAAGTGAGTCGGTGTCCAGGGCTCGTATCGCTTTGTTGCCCTGCGGTCTTTGATTATAAACAATTCTGTATGCTAGCCTCTAAATCCTTCATCGAATCCGTTGGCTCAAAACGTTTTATTACATTCCCCTGGCGGTCTACCAGGAATTTGGTGAAATTCCATTTTATATCGGAATTTTTCTTGTAGTTCCAATCCCGCTTCCTCAGAAGCAAACTCATGGCAGTTGCCTTCAGCCCATTGCCAAAGCCTTTGAATTTCTGCTGGGCTTTCAGATAGGTGTACAAAGGCAACTCATTTTCGCCATTGACATCAGCTTTCTTCATCCTGCGGAATCTGGTTTTGTACTTCAACGAGCAAAACTGCTGTATGCCCGAATCATCTTCCGGGGCCTGTTCCATAAACTGATTGCAGTATCGTAAGCAATCTCTCCAGCTTATCCTTGAAGTGCAGATTCTCTTCCTCTGAGCGTTTTCGCGGTCCTTTCAGATGATGCTTGCCTGATGCCCGACGGGCCTTCTTGGCAAGGTGGCGCTCCATCAGCAGCCGCTCGATGTTTTCATTGGTATATTGCCAACCATTCTGGTGCATTGCGTAAGCCTGTTTGCCCAGAGCCATAGCCGCTACGCCGTAGTCCTGCGTAATGACCAAATCACCTGCCTGGCAGAGATTAACCAAAGCAAAATCCACTGCATCCGTTCCGGCCTCAATTACCCTGACCTCACTGTAATCAGATCGCAATATATGATTGGTATCGCAAAGCAGCGTGACCGGCACACTGTATTTATTTGCTACTTCTTCCGTCTGCCGCACTACCGGGCAGGCATCTGCATCAACAAAAATTCTCATATTCCGACTCCAGTAAATCTTCCATACGACAACACACAGCCTTGTTCATTTTTTGCAAGGTAATCATGGTCGTTTAATGATACATTATACCATGTATTATACATAATATGTACTTTGATTTTAGATTTTTAACATATGACTATCCGTATTTCCCCAACATTTTATCCACTACCATACTATCTTTCGATTTGATACCGCTTCGCCCTCAATAATACAGCGCTTATCACTTTTGGGCGTATTGAGCAGGTATATGACAAAATGATAAAAACTGATCATCTTCTTTGACATGCTTTCTTTGCAATGTTATACTGAAAACAATTAATATTTACCACGCAGATAAACATTTACATTTTATGCATACAGCATGCATAAATGTTTTTATTTTGTTAACCAACTCCGTATGCTGTTATATAAATGGAAGATGGTATTTTCTGTAATATGTGAATAATGAAGTGTTTTAGGAGAGAAGCATCATGCATAGCGAATTCCTGATGGGCAACGAGGCGATTGCCCTCGGTGCACTGGCGGCCGGTGTCAATCTGGCGGCAGGTTATCCGGGGACACCCTCGACAGAGATTCTTGAGACCATTGCCAAGCGCGGTTCGGCGGATATTCATGTGGAATGGTCAATCAACGAAAAGGCAGGGCTCGAAGTGGCGGCCGGAGCAGCGTACAGCGGCGCCCGCGCCCTTGTAACGATGAAACAGGTAGGACTCAACGTGGCGGCCGATCCTTTGATGAGCCTTGAATATATCGGTGTCAAAGGTGGCCTGGTCATTGTCGTTGCCGATGACCCGGGGCCGATTTCCTCGCAGACGGAGCAGGATACGCGGACATTCGGCATGTTTTCCAAGGTGCCCGTATTTGACCCGTCAACGGTGGCCGAGGCTTATGCGATGGTACAAGAGGCCTTTGCCTTCTCGGAAAAATATCACACGCCGGTATTCTTGCGCCCGACAACGCGCATCGATCATGCCTACGAGGCCATCGAGGTCAGGGATGAGGCCGAATATGAGCAGCATGACTACGAGGGCTTTGTCAAGGATTCCTCAAAATGGGTCATCTTCCCGAAACTTTCCGTACGCAGCCATGCGGCCATCGAGGCACGCAATGCTGAACTCAGCAAGGTGCTTTCGGAATATCCGCGCAATAAGATACTGCCGGGCGCAGAACAACTTGGCCAGCTGCGCAAGGGCATTGCGACGCATGGGGTCAGCAGCATGTACACGCGTGACAACCTGGCACAGGATGATCATCTCCCCGTGCTGCATGTAGCGACTCCCTTCCCTTTTCCCGAGGAGCTCGCAGTCCGGTTCCTGCAGGGGCTTGATGAAGTCCTCTGCATCGAGGAGCTCGACCCCGTCATCGAACGGGCCCTGCTGACCGTCTGCGGCAAATACCATCTGCCGACGGTGATTCGCGGCAAGCTGACCGGCGATGTCCAGAAGGCCGGCGAAAATACAGTCGAATCCGTTGGTCGGGCGATAAGCGCATTCCTGGGCCAGCCTCAGCCGGATGAGCCGGCAGAAAAAACACCTGCTCTTCCGGTACGGCCGCCGGTACTTTGTGCAGGCTGTCCGCACCGCGCTTCCTTCGTGGCCGTAAAAGAGGCCATGCGCGGGCAGAAGACCATCTACTGCGGTGACATCGGCTGCTATACACTGGGCAATGCGGCCCCGCTGGACATGTGCGATACCTGCCTGTGCATGGGCGCCGGCATCAATATCGCACAGGGCGTCTACCATATGGACCCGCAGACGAAATGCTTTGCCTTTGTCGGCGACTCGACATTCTTTGCCGCCGGCATCACGGGGACGGTCAACGCGTTCTACAATCAGGCCGATATGACGCTGGTCGTGCTCGATAACTCAACGACGGCCATGACCGGTCATCAGCCGCATTCGGGTACAGGCAGGACAATCCGCGGCGAGGTCGTGCAGGCCGTAAGCATCGAAAAGGTACTGCGTGCCATTGGCCTTTCAGTCGTGGAGACCGTAAATCCCCTCGACCACGCCGAAGCTGTGGCAACGGTCAAGCGCGTGGCGGCAGAACCGGGTGTCAAGGCGATCATCTTCAAGTCGCCCTGCGTCGTGCTGGCCAAACCAGCGGCACGTTCACAGGTCAATGCCGAAACGTGCATCGGCTGCCAGAAATGCATCCGTTCACTGGGATGCCCGGCACTGGTCATGCAGGAAGGCAAGGCCTTCATCGATGAGACGCTCTGCACAGGCTGCACGCTTTGCGAGAGCATCTGCCCGGTCGGAGCGATAGCAGGAGGCGAGAAATTATGAGTACAGACATCATTCTCTGCGGCGTCGGCGGTCAGGGGACGATTCTCGCGTCCAAGCTGATTGCCGCCGCGGCCATGAAAAAGAATATCCCCGTCAAGACAGCCGAGACCATCGGCATGGCCCAGCGCGGTGGCAGCGTGTTCAGCCATCTGCGGCTCGGAACCGGCGAGGGATCGCCGCTCATCGGCAAGAAAAGAACCGACCTCATCATTGCTTTCGAACCGGCTGAGGCCGTACGGCAGATGCCTTTCCTCAAAGAAGGAGGCAGTGTTGTCGTCAGCAGCCATCCCATCCTGCCCGTCAGTGCCATGATTGGCGATTCGGCTTATGATGTGGAAGGCATCATGGACTACCTGCGCCATAAGGTCGACAGGCTGACAGTGGTTGACAGTGATGCAGCGGCCAGGGAACTCGGCTCGATGAAGGTGCTCAATGTCGTCCTGCTCGGTGCAGCGGTACGCAGTGGCGCACTGGGGCTTTCCGAACAGGATATCCTTGCAGCCATCCACGAACGTGTCCCCGCCAGATTCCATGAACTCAATGAAAAGGCACTGGCCTTTGCCCGCTGATATAGATATTGGAGGAGAACCTATGCAGATCAATGAACAGCAGCTCAATATGGTAAACCGGCAGGTTGAGCGCCTGCTGGAGGCAAACAACTTCTATGGCCAGCGCCTGCGCGAGGCCGGCATCGAAAAGGTAGAGACCAAAGAAGACTTCCTGAACCTGCCGTTCTCGGAAAAACAGGATTTGCGCGATGCCTATCCACTCGGGCTCATGGCCGTGCCGGAAAGCCAGATTGTCCGCATCCATTCATCTTCGGGCACGACGGGCACGCCGGTCATCATTCCCTATACGGCCAAGGACGTCGATGACTGGGCCGAAATGTTCAGGCGCTGCTATGAATTCGCCGGCATCACGAACAAAGACCGCATCCAGATCACGCCAGGCTACGGTCTCTGGACGGCGGGCATCGGCTTCCAGAACGGTGCCGAAAAACTCGGCGCGATGGTCGTGCCCATGGGGCCGGGCAATACGGATAAGCAGCTGCAGTTCATGATGGATATGAAGAGCACCGTGCTCACAGCAACTTCCTCCTACGCCTTGCTGCTGGCCGAGGAAATCGGAAAGCGCGGCATCAAGGACAAGATCCATCTGAAGAAAGGTGTCATCGGCTCCGAGCGCTGGAGTGCGAAGATGCGCGAGCGCATCGCCAAGGAACTGGGCATTGAGCTTTACGATATCTACGGCCTGACGGAAATCTACGGGCCGGGCATCGGCATCAGCTGCGCGCATAATACGGGCATGCATTACTGGGATGATTTCATCTATCTGGAAATCATCGACCCCGAGACGGGCGAGAACCTGCCGGATGGCGAATACGGCGAAATCGTCATCACGACGCTGGTCAAGGAAGGCGCGCCGCTGATTCGGTTCCGCACCCATGACATCTCACGCATCGTGCCGGGCGATTGCCCCTGTGGCAGCCGTTTCCCGCGCATCGATACGCTGGTTGGCCGCAGTGATGATATGGTCAAGATCAAGGGTGTCAACGTGTTCCCGAAACAGATTGAGGAAGTCCTGCATACCTTCCCCGAGCTGTCCAGTGAATACCAGATCCGCATCTCCCATCTCGACGGCAAGGATACCATGCGCATCTACATCGAGACGAATGGCTCGGTCAACTTCCAGCAGATGGCCGAAAAAGTCGCCCAGAAAGTCAAGAGCCGCATCGGCTTCACCCCCATCGTCAAGGTCGTAGAACTCGGCCTGCTGCCGCGCAGTGAAAAGAAAACCAAGCGCGTCATTGACGAACGGTTTGACTGAAATCTATATGCATAACAAGAAAACACCATGGCTGAGGGATATCGGCCATGGTGTTTTTGCTTGCAGTTATTCGTTTTTTCAAAGCAGCTTTTCAATCTCGCCTGCCATGTCCGCAGGCGTGCAGGTGGGTTCGAAGCGGGCCACTACGTTGCCTTCTCTGTCCACCAGGAACTTGGTGAAGTTCCACTTGATGGAATCCCCTTCCAGGTACTCAGGGAAATTCTGCTGGAGGGCTTCCGTCAGCTTGGCGGCAATGGGGTGAGCCTCATCAAAGCCTTTGAAGCCCTGCTGTTCAACCAGATATTTGAACAGCGGCTGGGCAGTCTCCCCACGCACGTCCCCCTTCTCGAAGATCTGGAAGGTCACGCCATAGTTCAAGCGGCAGAATTCCTGTACTTCGCTGTTGCTGCCCGGTTCCTGTCCGGCAAACTGATTGCAGGGGAACCCCAGGATTTCCAGGCCCTGACCCTTGTACTTCATATAGAGGTCCTGCAATTCCTTGAACTGTGGCGTGAAACCGCACTTGGAAGCGGTGTTGACGATAACCAGCACCTTGCCCTTGTAGTCCGCCAGAGATTTTTCCACGCCTTTATTGGTCTTTACCACAAAATCATAAATTCCCATCGTTATTTCTCCTTACTTACATCTACCGTTCTATTTATCAAAGGCCTAGCAGAGCATCCAGCTTGGCCTTGTCAAAGCTCAGCACATAATCCTTGTCATTGGCCGTGGTGATGGGAACCATCGTATCCCCCGTCAGCGCATAGCAGGCATCACGGTCATCATCATTTTCCTCGATATTATGTTCTTCAAATTCCACATTCTTGCTCTTCAGGTATTTCTTTACCTTGTCACACCAGGGACAATCATTGATTGAATATACTTTTACCATGTTGGATTACCCTCCTTCAATTTCACTAGATAATTCTCAGCCAGCAGGGCTGCTGCCGTACCATCAGCAGCGGCAGTGGTCAGCTGGCGTATTTCCTTCTCCCGCACATCACCGGCGGCAAATACGCCGGGAATGGCTGTACGGCAATCCTCACCTGCTTCGATGCGGCCGCTGGGAGTCAGCGGCAATTCATCCTTATAGAGCTCCGTATTGGGCACCACACCGATATTGACGAAGATGCCATCCACTGGCAGGCTGCGTGTCTCGCCCGAGGCCTTGTCCAACACCTCGATGCTTTCGAGACGTCCGTCACCCTGCAGACTCTTGATTTCCGTCTGCAGGAAGATTTCCGCCTTGGGATTTTCCTGCAGGCGATTTTGGGAGACCTCGTCAGCCCGAAAATCCGATCGGTGTATCAGATAGAGCTTGCTGGCATACTTGGTGAGGAAATTGGCAGCATCCACAGCCGCATTGCCGCCGCCCATGACGGCGATGACCTTGTCCTGATACATATGCCCGTCACAGAGCTCGCAGTAATGCACGCCCTTGCCTGCATACTTTGCCTCCTCCGGCAGAGGCAGCTTGCGGCGGTTCATGCCGGAGGCGATGATGATGACATCGGCCTCATAGACATGTTCCTCCGTCTCCACCAGCTTGGGCTGGCCTTTAAGACTTACTTTCACGATGGAATCAAACTCATCAATTACCGCCCCAAAGCTTTCCGCCTGCTGCTGGAGCGTACTGATAAGCTCCTTGCCGGAAACCTTGGCAAAACCGGGATAATTCTCAATGCCTGTGGCGTTGGCAATCTGGCCACCGATGATGCCGTTTTCCAGCACCAGCACGTCCAGATTCATGCGCCCTGCATAAAGGGCCGCTGTCAGCCCCGCCATGCCTGCACCGATAATGATGATATCCTTGTGGATACGCTTTTTCTCCATGCCATCAGCTCCTTCTCTTTGAAAAACAGGGAACAGATTATTTATTCGGCTTCCTTGAAAGCACTCTTGGGCTGACCGCAGAGGGGGCAGACGTAATCGTCCGGCTCATCGCTTATATCCCCTTCGTGCTCAAAACCACAGACCGGGCAGATGTAAACCTTGCCCGCAGGCGCTTTCTTCTCCGGCTGATATTTTTCCAGAATTTTGCCGATGACCACGCCATGATGGCCTTCCTGTTTGGCAAAAATTTCCATCTCATCAGCAGCCTCGGCAAAACCTGCGGCCCTTACTTTATCGGCCATGGCCCTGACCTGTGCTTCACCGTTGATTTCCGCCTTCTGCACAGTACGCAGGAGGTTCCAGAAATCCTGCGGATACTTGCCGTTGAGCACGGCGTAGAATCCGGCATGAACCGCTTCCTGATTGGCGGACTCGATGAGCTCCGTGGCTATATCCTCATAGCCCTGCTCCTTGGCGAGGCGAGCCAGAGCGTAATACATCATGGTGCCATTGGCCTCAGCCTGCATGATGGCCTTAACCATGTTCTCCAGTTCCGTCCCCTTCGTCAGTCCGTAAATGCTCATAAAGTTTTCCTCCTCCTGAAATACAATGCACAAATCTTTATCACATGGGATATTCGAAAGTGGAACCTACACCAAAGTGAATGATGTATTCCTCAGCACCTTCAACGGGAATCCAAAAGCCATAAGCCCGGCCAAACGGCCCTTCATAAGCTTTGTAAGCAGCTTCCTTGGCATCTGCTGCCTGATTGCAAAGACAGCCCTTATGCTGTTCGGGCTTTCCGATGCTAGAACATTTCATCTGGTCATTGAGACCCAGAGAAGCGGCCTTCTTGTTCACCGCATGGATCTGACGGTCTTTGGTAATCAGCATGATGGGCTCGGGGAACTTGTCCCACATCATATGAAAGGCTTTGATGATTTCCTGCTTGTCCATGTTTTCAGCTCTCCTTTTGGTCAATTCTACACAACACTTTTGAAATCCTTCATTGCATCTTACATGCTCTATTATACAGCAAAATTCCATTTTGTCAAATGGAATTTTTAAAAATCTCATTTGATTTAATATCATTAGGATGGTAGAATAGATATAGAAAGATTTACCCGTAACAAAGAGGAGCAAGAAATGAGTGACAAACAGACCTTTGACCCGCTGCTGCTGGATAATCAGCTATGCTTTCCCCTATATGCCTGTGCCAGGAAAATAGTGGCGGCCTATAATCCTTTGCTGAAAGAGATTGGCCTTACCTATGCCCAATACATCACCATGATGGTACTATGGGAAGATAAGAAAGTTACCATGCGTGACCTTGGGAAACGTCTCTATCTGGATTCCGGGACGCTGACCCCTGTACTGAAGAAACTGGAAGCCATGGGCTATCTGGAAAGATACCGCAATCCGGAAGATGAACGTATCCTGGTGGTATCCATCACGGATAAAGGAATGGCCCTCCGGAAGGAAGCAGAGCAAGTCCCCTATCAGATGGGATGCCTTGTCAATCAAAAAGGTGAACTGTTCTCCCCGGAAGAGGTTGGCAAACTGAAGGATCAGCTTTACCAGATTATCCATACATTAGAGTAACCATATGCAAACAAGAGGCTGTTGCACATGATATGCTCCCCCTATGAGAGACAGTAAAAAATAAAACTGTCATCATAGGGGGAGTTTTCTATGCCAAATCGACAGAAGATATCCGTAGAAGAAAAAGTAGAATATGTAAGAGCTTATCTTCGAGGAGAAATTACTCAGGGCTGTATCAGCAAAGCAGTAGGAGTTAGCCTAGCTTCCGTACAAATGTGGATTAAGCGCTACGAGGCAGAAGGTGCTGATGGATTTTATACCCATAAAGGTAACAGAAGTTATGCACCCAAAACAAAGACGATGGCTGTTCTCGATTACTTGAATGGCAAGGCAAGCCAGCTTGATATTTGCCGAAAATACAAAATTCGTTCCAAGTATCAGCTCCAATCATGGATAAAAGTGTATAATGCTCATGGAGACTTTAACTCCAGAAAACATTCAGGAGGCGGAAGCTACATGAGCAAAGCACGCAGCACCACACAGGAAGAACGTCTGCAATTGACCTTTACAAGCGTGATCTTATGTGTTCGATTGAAGCATACATTCATTATTACAACCACAAATATTCCATCTTTGCCCTAACTTTTTACAGCGTGCTGATTGCCTTTATCGCACTCAGCCCCTACGGGTCTTGGTGGCTTGCCTCTGAGGCAGATTTTACAGCTCTTGCCCAGCCGGAAATCTGGGGCTCCGTGCTCTATGTGGGCATGATTTCCACCACCGCAGGGTTCGTCCTTTGGAGCAAAGGGCTGACTTACATGGATGCCTCCATAGGCGGCCTCTTCATGTTTTTCCAACCCGTGGTGGGAACTTTGCTGGGATATTTCCTGCTGGAGGCCATCACCAGCTACTTTGCGCCTGGCTTTGCCCTCATCGCCATCGGCGTGCTGCTTGCCATGCGTGGAGGCAATACCACAGCCGCGGAAAAGCTGGCCAAAAGCAGAACCTGCGAATAGAAAACACTAAGCCGCCGCAGCATGCAACGTCATTACGCTGTATGCTGCGGCGGCTTTTGTCTGATATTGAGTCTTATCTCTCTCGTTAGGCTAGGCCGGATTGGCCTTGCGTACTCCGTAGAACTTTTGCAGATAAAGGAATGCCTCCCGTACTCAGGCGGCATGTCCACATGGGCGATGAAATTCTTGCCTTTAGGGCCATAGCCATCGGGAGTATCCTGCAGCCATTTCTTCTCGCCCCATGAAGCTTCATCCCCCTTAGCACTATTTCAACAGCCAGGCAAAGGCCCTGGCTGTCCTAAGCTCCGGCTCCTGGAAGTGACCGCCCTTATTCCACTCCAGCGTACAGTTAGTGCCATCTTCCTTCAGCCATTCATACCCATCCCTGATACAGTCTCCAACTTTGGCCATGACAGCATTCCTGGTCTTTTCTTCCTTATCCCCCAGGCTCATATATATGTTGGAGCATTGGACGGCCTGACTCTTCATATAACCAACAAATCCCGGAAACCAAATAGAGGGGGATGCCGCAGCAATGCCTGCAAATCTATCGGTCTGGTATGCCGCCCAAAGAGAAAACAAAGCTGCCAGGGAATAGCCGCCAAGATAATAGGCCTTGTCCTCCTCCTGACACAACTTCAATATCCCGGTCAGTGTTTTCCCCGCACCGTTGCCGAAATCGTCATTTCCAAACACGGCAGGAGCCTGCCAAGGAGATAAATCACAATTCCATTCATCCACCTTGACCGCCCAAAAGTGGAAGTCTTTGTTTGTCCGCCTTTGGATTTCGTCCACTTCTGCCTCAATCCCTGGCAAATCATGGTCGCCAACTGGCTGGACCAGAACGATGTCAGACTTCGGATTGCCATATTCATGTATTTCCATAATAACTCCTTAAAACCCTAAATCCTCGTCAATCAGCACCACTTCCATATCCATATGATTCATCTTCCGCCAGTATATGACCTGGGCATTGCAGATACGATTTGGGCTGCTGCAAGCGTAGCAGTGGTCTTCATGGACGGCACATGGTATCTTGTAGTGATGACGGGCAGCATTTTTCGGTGCAGCGACATTCCTTGCCCGATAGGCAGCTTCTTCAAGGGTGGGAGCAATCTTGTTCCTGCCAACAACAAAATATACCTTACGATGGCCATACAATGACCCAGCAACACGATTCCCCGTCCCATCAATGTTCACCATCTCACCGGTTTCAGCAATACCATTTACCGAGGTCAGGAAAACTTCCGTGGTCAGGCAAATCCTGGCTGTATCGTAAAAGCCTTTGCCCTCTTGGGGATGTTTTGGGTCATAAACCTCATTATGACCAGAAAGCCGTTCGTAGAGTCCTAATGCCAGCATCGTTTCCGAATCGCCAAATCCCACCGTGAAACCATCAATCTTGCTGTCAAGGTAGGCTGCAGCCTCTTCACCAGTTTTGAAACAAGTAACCTCATATCCCCTCTTACGCAAAGCCTCAGCCGTTTTCTCTAAATGTGCCATTGGTTCCCCTCCAACAAATTGACCTAGAATTTTGTGGCGAAAACACCAAATAGCGGCGTTTCCCCATACAGCAACCGTTCCTTTTCGTCCCAAAGTCTTTCCGTCAGGTCAAAATCTGCGTGTACTTCACCAAAGCCCATACTCCGAAGCAGTTCCACATCCCAGTAAGGACGCTTCGTTCCACTCAGAGGCAGCTGCAATGGGTCGAGGGGCTCCGTAACCTCATCAGCAGTTTCCAGAGCATCATCATACTGCCGCAAACATTCCCGCCGCCGCTCCTCTGACCGCCTGGCCATTTCCTCATCATACAAGGGCATATTCCAGTTGGCGTCAAACAACAATAAGCGTCCCCCTTTCCGCAGCAAGCGTCGGCATTCTTCATAGACCTGCCAAGGGTTGGACAAGGTCCAGGTAACATTGCGGCTCACGATGGCATCAAAGGAGCCTGCGGCAAGATCCAGCTGGTTGATATCCATTTGCTGCAGGTCTACACTTACCCCGGTCATTTCAATCGACTGCCGTGCCTGGGCCAGCATACCATCGGCACAATCCACGGCCATCACATCCAGCCCCATCTTGGCCAGGATGATAGAAAAAAAGGCTGGGCCACAGCCCAAATCCAGCACCCTATGTGTATCAACGGGCATCTTTTCTCTAAATAGCTTCTGCCATGCCTCCACACGGAAACTTGCCAGTTCATCCTGTATGATATTGCCATAATTCTCCGCGTCCTGCGACCAATAGCGCGCCATACTTTCAATGTCCAATTTCTTTCCCTCCGTGTAACCAGCCGGATCAGCTGATAGTATCATTGTCTCTTTTCCCTTGATCATAGTGAGTCGATAAGTGCTGAGGACACATAGAAACCGATGAACGAAGCGCCCAGACCGAATAGGATATTAGCTCCCATATTGGCAAAGGCAGGGAATAAACTGCCACCACGAAGCAGGGTCAAGGTTTCCATACTAAAAGAAGAAAACGTCGTGAACCCGCCTAAGAAACCAACCGTCAGCAAAAGGCGAAGAGAGTCGGGCAGCATGTTGGCAGATTTTGCCAAAGGAAGCAGGAAGCCGAGTACAAATGCCATCAGAAAACTGCCGAGAGTATTGACAAATAAAGTGCCCCACGGAAATATAACGCCAAATCTGGCACCAATCGTCAAAGTAGCAAGATAACGGCAAACTGCACCCAAGCCGCCACCAACGAACACATAGAATAATTGCATAAGGGCCTCCATTACACCAGCACCACCATATCCGTGATATTCTGGTGCCTGTTTATCCTTGAGTCTAATTATACCATATTGTCCCGGACATACCAAAAAGCGGCCGCATGAGCAGTACGGCCGCCTTTTGGCTGTGTATTATATTTTAGGAGAGCTTTAACGAAAGCCTATAGATAATATAGCACTATTGAGAATGAAAGTCAATAGATAATTGAAAATTATTTTTGATTCCATATCCTATGCTCCGAAACAGAACAAGGGGCTGTGAAATAACACGCCCCCTTATAACAAAGGCGGTTAGCTGACTAAAACCAAGTCAGCTAACCGCCTTTTGTGGTAAAATTTACTTGCTATGAAAAATTCAACCACCAATTATTCTAAACCAAAACAGGCTGTTTTGCCAATATTTATTTCAGATTATCTGGATATCTGTGATCCGGTGCTGGTTTTCGACCGATTTATGGAGGAAATCGACTTGGAGAAGTATCTGAATCAGATTCCGGCTCATGTTGCCGGGCGTATCAGGTACAACCCGGCCAGCATGCTGAAAACAGTGCTATTCGGATTCATGACCTACGGTTATATCTCACTGCGCGAGTTGG
>NZ_FRBC01000007.1 GCF_900142515.1 Pseudoselenomonas ruminantium
GATATAACCGTAGGTCATGAATCCGAATAGCACTGTTTTCAGCATGCTGGCCGGGTTGTACCTGATACGCCCGGCAACATGAGCCGGAATCTGATTCAGATACTTCTCCAAGTCGATTTCCTCCATAAATCGGTCGAAAACCAGCACCGGATCACAGATATCCAGATAATCTGAAATAAATATTGGCAAAACAGCCTGTTTTGGTTTAGAATAATTGGTGGTTGAATTTTTCATAGCAAGTAAATTTTACCACAAAAGGCGGTTAGCTGACTTGGTTTTAGTCAGCTAACCGCCTTTGTTATAAGGGGGCGTGTTATTTCACAGCCCCTTTTGTCATGCCAAGATCAATATGCAATTTCTTCCACGGGAAGCAATTCTCTCCGCTGGCTCATTGCCTTGTACCAGTAAGCGCTTTTCTTGGGATAACGCTTCTGGTCGGTATAATCCACATAGAATAACCCATAACGCTTATTATAGCCATTGCTCCAGGATAATACATCCATGAGACTCCAGATATAATAGCCGCCCACATTGACGCCCTCAGCTATGGCTTTCAAAATGGCTTCCAGATGCTTCGTCACATACTCGATGCGAGGCGTATCGTCAATTTTGCCGTCTTCAAAATCATCCTTATAGCCCATGCCATTTTCAGAAATGAAGATTTCCTTGTAATTCGGATAATCCCGGGCAATGCGCTTGAGCTGCATATACATGCCTTCCGGATAGATTGGCCAGTCCCAATCAGTAGTCGGCACTTCCGGATTCGAAACGCGGGCACCAATTCCCTTGAGGCAGAATACACTGGTACCTTTTTCACCAGTGCTATTGTTGACCACCTGACTCTCGCCCTCATAAGCCTGCAGGAAATGGCTGGAATAGTAATTCATCCCCAGGAAATCAATCTGTTCCGCCGCTTTGGCAAAATCCACAAAATCCTGTGCTTCGGTGATGAGTTCCCCATTATTTTTCTGCAGGATCTCATGGATAAGTTCCATGGTTGTATCCGAGTATTTGCCCAGATAGCAGGCATCCAGCATGAAACGGTTGGAAATGGCATCATCCAGATCCCGGGCATGCTGGTTCTCCGGAGTGTCCATAATAGGCACCTTGCCTTCCAGCGTATGCACGATGCCGATTTTCCCCGGCAGATTCATGCTCTTGTAGAGATTCAACGCCCGGGCATGAGCCACCATCAGATTGTGCTCAATCTGGATAGCCTTGGCGATCTGGAAGGTTTCGTTGGGCGGGAAATTCCCGGCCAGATAACCGTTCTGGGCAATGGACCAGGGCTCGTTGAAAGTGGCCCATTTCGTGACCCGGTCGCCGAAGGCTTCAAAGCAGATCCTGGCATAGTCCACGAACTTGTCAATCAGTTCCCGGTTCAGCCAATGACCGTTTTGGAAATATTTAAGGGGTGTATCGAAATGATGCAGTGTCACAAAGGGTTCCACGCCCTGTCGGATGCACTCATCAATCAGCTTGTTGTAATAGTCAATGCCCGCCGGATTGACTTTTCCTTCACCCTCGGGGAGGATGCGCGTCCAGGACAGGGAAATACGGATGCCATTGATGTTGAAGTCATGTGCCAGCTGCAAGTCCTGCTTATACTGATGGTAAAAATCCGAAGCCGGATCAGCATTGAAGCGGGAACCGGGCCGGTTCATATACGCATCCCAGACGCAGGGGCCCCGCCCATCCTCCTGGGTAGCGCCCTCCACCTGATAAGCTGCCGTGGCCCCGCCGAAAATAAAATCCTCAGGAAATTTCTGTGCCATAACCGAGCCTCATTTCTTATTTATCGCGAAACATCTTCAAGAAACGCTTATCCATATCGGAAAGCAGCATTGCCGTCATCAGGTGATCCTGTGCATGCACGGTCAGGAACCCGATCTCAATATCTTCCCCAGCCGCTTCCTTCGTGATCAATTCCGTCTGCTGATTGTGGGCATTCAGGATCAGGTCATCCCCTTCCTTGATCAGCGCCTCTGCCTTGGCAAAGTCCTTCTCGCCAATGGCATCCATAGCTGCGAGATACTTCGTCCGCGCATCCCCTGCATAAGCCACAATCTCCATCGCAATCATTGCCATCTCATCTTTCGTCATTGCCATAAATGTCACACCTCTTCCAATCAATTACTTCAGTACGCTGAACCCATTACGCTGAAAAGCACCCTTTTCGCCCTTCGGGCACTTCCCCCAAGGAGAAAGCTAAAAGTAAGTAAGCTAACTAAAATCAATTATACCACATATCAATCGTGATAAAACCCTTCATCCCACTTTTGCAGATATTCATCAAAGAGCCCGTCATTCTCAATGCAGTCATTATCCGGAACAAGGGCATCAATCTTCGCGATCAAGGCGTCTTTTTCCGGTGTCGGCTTGTATTCTGCCTTCAGGAACGCTTCCAGGATATACTCAATGGAGCCAATGCCGATAACGCGGCCTCCGCAGCCAATCACATTGGCATTGAGGTTTTCTTTTGCCGCCACAGCCGTCTGTACATCAGCCACACAGGCAGCCCGCACACCCTTGACTTTCTGGGCAGCATTATTGATGCCGATACCCGTACCGCAGATGCATACGCCCAAATCCGCTTCGCCAGTGGCTACCAGCTTGCCGACCTTGCGGCCATAGATGGGGTAATGGGTGCGCACGAAATCGTAGGTACCCACGTCGATAACCTCATGTCCCTGCTTTTTCAGGAATTCTGCTGCCTTGATTTTGATATCCGTAACAATATGGTCACAGCCAATCGCAATTTTCATCTTCAATTCCTCCCTCAAAGTTCCCGGTTCAGCATGTCAATGCGAATCTGATGACGTCCACCATCATACTCAGTCTTGACGAAATTCTCCGCCAGTTCGCAGGACAGCTGCTTGGCCGTGACGTTAGCGCCCAATGTGATGATCTGGGTGCTGTTATGGCGGCGGGTCATGGAGGAAGTGTAGTCCTCATAGGTCGGGGCACAGACGATGCCATGATGCTTGGCAGCAATCATGAAGGGGGTCACGCCATAGTCATCCACAACAATACCTCTGGTAATCCCCTTCGTTTGAATGGCCTCTACCACATTTTCTGTGGCGGTAAAAATATCCGCAGCAGAAAGATCTTCTATCTCATAACCTTTGCCGGTCAAATATGCTTTGATGCTTTCTTTGAGTTCTGCGCCAGCACCATTGGCAGCCAATGCAACTTTCATGATGTAACTTCCTTTCTGTTCTAACCTTCGTTATGCTCTTATTATACGGCCTCCTTTTTCTTCCTTGTTTTCATTATTTGAAAGCATTTTCGTCAGTTGTCCTTTTGAAAATGTCTGTTTTAACTTTATAATATAAATATTGAATGAAATTTAAGGAGCTGAACAATCATGTTAATCAAAATCGACCATGATTTCCACGAGCATCTGACGGAAACGGAGAAAAAGGTCATTGGCTTTATCAATATGAATGCGGAGAAGATTTCCTCCATGTCCATCAGTGATGTGGCGGAGGCAACCTATTCTTCTCCGGCCACTGTTTCCCGCACCATCAAGAAATGCGGCATCTCAGGCTTTGCAGAATTGCGGTATATGATTACCCAGAAAACCGTCGTACATAAGGACAGCATTCAAGTCAATGAGATTTTCAACAAGAGTCTGATGGAAGTGACACAGACCATTGAACAGCTCAGCATTGAGACCATTCTGGCTGTGGTCCGGGAGATCCGGCAGGCCAAGCGCATCTATCTGCTTTCCCGCGGCCTTACGGAACATGTGGCCGATGAATTTGCCTTGAAATTGCAGCTGCAGGGCTATAATGTCTTTGCCAACAGTGATCCGTCCATCATGCAGGATATGACGCGGCGGGTGAAGAATCAGGAACTCGTGATTATCTTCTCCCTGTCGGGCAAGACTCCGGAACTCTTAACTGCCGCCGAAAATGCGTCATCCCTGGGTGCCCGTATCATCACGATCACCTGCGGCGCTCCGGATACCCCGCTGGCTCGCATCGCCCACCTCACCGCCTATGGTTTCAAGCACAGCCATGTGTCCATCAAGAACGTAGACGCCACCTCCCGCCTGCCCATCTACGTCATCAGCCGCATCATCATCGACTATCTGACCAAACAGCAGGAAGAAGAACGCGAAAAAGCCGCTCAAAAAGAGGCGGCTTATCGCAGGGAACACTATTTTTAAGTAAGTACGTGCTGCAGACGGGGGCATGTTTTGTGGACTTCGCTAAATGTCTGGCAAGATAATAGAGCATCTCGTTGTTACCCGCGCCGGTCACCACGGCGCATTGACATCGTAATGTATTGTTTATGCACCTCGCCAGCCAGCATAGCAATCGCTACGTTCCACAAAACACGCCCCCGTCTGCAAGCTGATTTATCATGCCTTTGCACAATCACGTTCTACCTTGGCGCTGGCGCTTGCTTTTTGGCCAGAGCGCACTGCCGAAGGCTGGCTCGTCATACGAAAGGACGGGAGGCAAAGCTGAAAGACGCGACGTGGTGACCGGAGCATGCGACTAAGAAAACGGCACTGTCATACGAGACATTTGCGCGGCGGCCAAAAAGCAAGTGCCAGCGCCTGCACGCAAGCACCCGCGCCTAGCATGCACTAACATCAGGCAATCTTCTCGATGGATATCTCGGCAAGCAGCTTCTCCACCACGCCTTTACGTACGAACCCGCTCTCCGCCTCCAGTGCATTAGCCGTCCCGCAGGCGGCTCCTAACCGCAGTGTTTCTTCGATTGGCAAGTTACGCGACAGGCCTGCCGCAATCCCTGCCACATAGGAATCTCCCGAGCCCACAGGATTCTGGCACTCAATCTCCGGCACGGTGACGCGGTAAATTTCATCATTCACGCCGACCAGTGAACCGCGGCTTCCCAGCGAAATCGCAGCCATCTCAATCCCTTCATCCATAAAGTGGCGAATCTCCCGCACCAAATCTTCCTCGCTGTGCAGGCGGTAGCCCCGCAGGGCTTCAATCTCATCCTGATTGGGCTTGATGAAATCCGGCCGCGCCGCAATCCCTCTGGCCAGCAAGTCGCCGCTGGTATCGAGCAGGAATTTCCTGCCAGCCTCATGGGCTTCCTCAATCAGGGAGGCGTAAAAATCAACCGGCACCCCTCGGGGCACGCTGCCCGAGGCCACCACAATATCAGCTTTCCCTAAAAGCTCCGTGTATTTTTCACGGAACTTTTTTAATTCCTCCAGGCTCACTTCCGGTCCCGGCTCCAAGATTTCCGTCTGGGCACCATCCTCGGTAAGTATCGCCAGACAGGAACGGGTTTCCCCTGCCACGCCGACGAAATCGCCGGTGATGCCATAATCATAGAGCCGGCCAGCCACGAATTCCCCGGTTTTGCCGCCAAGGAAGCCCGTCACCACCGTATCTTCCCCAAGGATGGTATCCACGTTGGCCACATGGATGCCCTTACCGCCGGGAGTATTATCCACGGATTTGGCCCGGACGATCTTCCCCTTGGCAAAATCCACCAGCTCATAGCGCTTATCCAAGGAGGCATTGAGATTTATCACGAGTATCATAAGCTATCCCTTCCCTGCGTTTTCCGCATTCAATAGCGGTTCTGGCTGCCGCAGACTTCAATCTTATGCTGGACTATGGCCTTCATGGCCGCCTTGCCCGGCGTCATATACTTGCGGGGGTCATTAGCCTCAGGATTTTCCTTGAAGAATTCTTTCACGGCATTGGAAAAAGGAATCTTCAGATCCGTGGCCACATTGACCTTGCAGATGCCTAAAGAAATGGCTTTTTGTACCAATTCATCGGGCACATCAGATGCCCCATGGAGTACCAACGGAATCTCCACCCGCTGGCGGATTTCCGTCAGGCGGTCAAAATCCAGCTTCGGCGTGCCCTTGTAAAGGCCGTGGGCCGTACCAATGGCCACAGCGAGGCTGTCAATGCCCGTGTCTTCCACATAACGCAGGGCATCTTCCGGATTGGTGTAAGCGCTGTCCGCATCATCTACTACCAAATCATCTTCCTGACCGACCAGCTTGCCTAATTCTGCTTCCACCGAAGCGCCGCAGGTATGGGCAAAGGCCACCACTTCTTTGACCTTGGCCACATTCTCAGCATAGGGCAGGCGGGAAGCATCAATCATCACGCTGCGGCAGCCGGCAGCCACCGTGCTTTCGATTTCCTCCACATCCTCATGGTGATCCAGATGGAAGGACATGGGGATATCATACTTTTCCATAGCCGTCCCTGTAAGCGCCACCAGATAATCCTTATCCGCATAGCGTACTGTAGACGGAGTAGCAGCGATGATCACCGGTGAATGCATCTCGCTGGCTGTATCCACGACCACCTGGAATGTTTCCAGATTGTGGATATTGAAGGCCGGTACCGCATAGTGTTTCTTTTGGGCATCCTTGAGCATATCATTGGTATTGTGCAGTTTCATGAGAATCTCTCCTTATGTAAAAACATTTAACCTGAGCTTGTGTTTATGCTTTCATTATAGAGATTCCGAAACCTCCTTTGTTTTCGCCTTTTGAAAATGTTTTCAAGGCAAAAAAAAACCCCGCCGGCTCGCAAAAGCCAGTGGAGCTTTGGGGATGAGCAAGGGGATGATCAATAAGTCCATCAAAAAGTACTGCTGCGCAGATTGGTCAGCATCACCTCGCTATCGCTGGAGAAAATTCCCCATTGATGTTCTGGCAGGCCGTACATGCGCGTGCTCAAAGCCATCTGGTCGTTTACGTAGAGCACAGCCACCGTGCCATCGATGAGCAGGGTGAAGTCATAGCTTTGCCCTGCCTGTAAGCTGACCGGTACGGAAAGTTCCGGCTTGGCCTTGTTTATTTTGGCTGTATCGGTGTTGTAGAAGGCCACCTGCTGTTTGCCCGGATCGAATACCAGATTCAAAGCACCGGTCTTGTTGGGGCCAACATTGAACATCAAGCCGAATTTTCCCTGTGGATTTACAGGGGTAAAACGCCCCGTGATTTTCCGGATGCCCTTGATCCGCGGCAGCACAACACTTTCATAGCCATTGGCCCCGAAGCGATAATCCTGACCATTTACCGTGACATCACTGCTCTGCGTAACCGGCTTCAACGCTTCTTCCTTATTCATGCGCGCGGCTGCCTTTTGAACCGGTACCGGATACAGCGTGCCATCGGCCCGCTGCTTGAGCTGATGCGTCACCATATTGCCCGCCCAATCGGTCGGTTTTTTATCCTGCCCATCCCACTTGGTCGGCGTCCAGCCCACCAGATAGAGATCGTTGTCATCCTTGGCCAGCTTGGCCGCATAGAAGCCACTGGCATCAAAGGCATCCTGTGCCGGCTTCTCAAATGGCCCTTGGGAATCCTTGGCCACACGGTAATGAACGACACGGCTCGGCCACTGATCCGAAAAGGTCAGATACCAGTAATCGCCGTATTTGACGAGTGTCGGACATTCCATATTGGCATCACTGCCCATATCATTTTCAAAGAAGATGCCCTTATTTTCCCAATGCTTGAGATCCTTTGACGTATAGCGGGCAATCACGCCGCGCGCCTTCTTGCTGCGGGTGGTGATCAGCATCCAGTATTCATCATAATCGGCATTGTAGAATACATTGGGATCCCGGAACGTGTCATCATAGATATAAGGCTTGCTGCCACGGAAGGTATCCTCCGGCAGTTTCTGCCAACTCACGAGATCTGTGCTGACTGCGTGCATGATGTTTTCCTTCGGCATCGTGCGCCAGTTGAATCCCGTGTAGAACGCATGGTAAAGACCATCCTTATCCCGTACCACAGAACCGGTCCCCAGCGCCGAATCCTTGGCAAACTCATTCGTCGTATCGTAAGGGATAACCCAGCTGTCGTGATGGAAATCGGTAAAATCTTTCGTCGTCCAGAGGCTCCAGGGGTGGAAGCCCGTATCCCCATCACGCATATCCTCCAGATAAAAGATCCGGAACTGTTGCCCATCGTAGAACGGCATGGTATCCCCCACCCAGCTGTAACCGGTATTCGGGAAAAGTGCCTGATGCGCCAATACCTGTGAACCGCCCAGGCAAAGAGTCGAAGCGGCCAGCAAGGCTGCCAGGATTTGTTTTTTCAATTTCATGTTCTGCCTTCCTTTCAAATCTGCCGTAAACCGCTTAGAAATACATTTCCCACTGGGTGCGGAAGAAGCTGTAAGCATAGCGTCTGCCAGGATCCCTGTCAAGGCATTTGCCCATCTTGCCAAAGGTATAATTGATCAGCAGTTTCGTATTGCGTACCGGCACGAAGTCAACACCCACGCGGAGGCCGTTGAACTCGCCCCAACGAGAATACTGCCATACCTTATCACCATCATTATTCGCAAGATTTTCGGCTTTATAATCACCATGCGTAAACTCTGCAATATCATCATTGAACCAATTGGTCATGCCGGAATGGCCACGCTGCAGATATTTCTTGATATAAATATCATAGGAACCGGGGATATCCGGACGGGCTTCCTTGTACTGCAGCTGAAGAACATGCGACTTATTCAAGGTCTGCGAATCAGATTTTGCCATGGCGGCCCAGAATTTCAAATCACGATTGAGCTTGGTATCGAAACCAAACGACCAGGTCTTACGTTCGAGACGGTCAGTACGGCGCTTGATCTTGCCATAATGCGTGGCGAGATTGGTATTCTTGGCTATGGGGATTTCACCAATCAGGGACACAACTTTCAAGTTTCCATCGCCGCCTTCATTCCAATAATTCAACTCATTTTCCTTGTCGCCATAGAAAATCTTGCTATAGGTATTACCAGCACTCAGCGTAAAGTTCGCTTTGCGCCCCCATTTGGTCGGTATTCCATAGCTGGCCTGCCAGCCATCAATCTTATCATCGAACGTGAACTTGTAGGGAGATTGCAGATAATAGCGGCCTGCTTTGACATTGACTTCACCTACACGGCCTTCCGCGTAAAGCTGCAGAACCGGACGGGAATACTTCTTGCCGCCGGGCTCATTATAACCACCATGTCCTTCATAAGCACCATGATTGTCCGTAAGATTATTCTCGAATTCATGTTCACTATGCAGCGACCAGCGATCATTGATGCGATACTTCGTGAACAGGTTGAGCCAGATGGTCTTATAATCATTGGGATCATTCCGGTCTTCATAATGATGCTTATCCCAACGCAGACGGCCATAGCCGTGAATTTCCACCGGCGGCTGCCAGCTTCTTTTCTCCACCTTTTTCATGCGTTTGTCCAGACTTTCCAGCTGGGCATTCAAACGACTCTGCAGTTCCTGCGCCTGATGCAGCTGCTCCTCCAACTGCTTGCGCATCACCTGCAAGGATTCCTGTGTCACGGGCTGCTGTGCATCAGCTCCCGTTTGATTTTCCGTTACTGCATTCTGTTCCATGGCCGGCTTCGTATCCATGACCACTGGCTGTGCCCCTACCGTACTGCTCATGCTGATAGCCAGCGCCGGCACCAGGCCACAAATCATCCGCTTCTTGTTCATGCTCTTTTCTCCCTCCAAAAAAGGAAACCGTCAAGTTTTGCCCTGCGGTTTCCTGTATCATCAACGTTCCTTTCAAGCTTCCAACGGCTGACCAGCCACATCCCGATCATCCCGTTTCAGGATGACAAAGGCATAAAGCGTAGCCGCGAAGACAATTCCCGCAATCACGAGGAACGTATTCTGATAGCCAATGCTGTCACGCAGGCTGCCCAGCGGCACGGAGAAAATGATACCACCCACGGAAGCCGCAATCTGGAACCCTACCATGTACAGGGTAGCCGATACACGTGTATCGAAATGCAAAGTGAAATAGCGGAAGATTGCCAGCACAAAGAGTGCCGTTTCCGGAGCATGCAGGAGTTTTATAAGGCCAATCCCCAGCGGAGTCGTAGCCAGGCCACAGCCGCCAATGCGGCAGATCATGATCATGCAGCCTAAAAGCAGCGCATGACGTACACCAATCTTTTTCATCAGCACCGGTACCAGCCCCATCATCAGGAATTCCAAAAATACCTGCACAGAGTTCAAGATACCATAAGCCTGCTGGCCTTCTTCCGGAGTGGCAAAGAACTGCGTGAAGAATTCCGGGAACATCTGCTGATCAAAAACCGTATAAAAAGTCCAGCTCAGAATAACAAAAACAATGATTTTCCAAACATCAAGGATACCAAATACCTGAATGATTTCCTTGAGCGAAGGAGATTTGACCGCCTTGTCGCGTTCCTCGCTGTTCTCATACGCAGCAACATTTGCATCCTTGTTTTCCGGCTTCATAAATAGCAGTACGGCAAGCAGTACAGCCGATACCGCCGAACCAGTCCAGAACACCAGATACGGATTGATTGTGAAGAGGAAACCTGCCGCCAGAGCTGACATTGCATAACCAAAGGAACCCCAGGCGCGGGCCTGACCATACTCAAAGCTGTAACGACGGCTGAGACGCTCCGTCACTGCCTCGAAGACCGGGCAGGCAGCCAGGTATGCCACAGCCAGATAGACCGCACCGACCATAGCACCAACATAGAAATTGCTCTCCAGCATGGGCACATACACCCAGGTGAAGAACGGTGCCAACAGGACCTGGCAACCCACCATGGCAATCAGCAGGTTTTTTTTCAGCCCCAGTTTATCCTGCAGTGATCCATAGACAAACATCAGTACCAGCGCCACAGCTGAACCAAAGGTATAGATGGTGCCGACCTGTGCCCCCGTAAATCCCTGCTTAGTCGTCAGCCATATCTGGAAGAAGGACCACCAGATTCCCCAGCCTGCAAAGAATAAGAGTATTTCCAACGAACCCGCCCGATAGAACGGATTGCGTAAAGCTTTCGAAAAAACGTTTTGCATGATTATTCTCCCCTTCAGCTTGAATCAATACTGATTACATTCGCCCTCCAGCCGCCACGCCTTGACCTGATTGGCAGCCTTAGCCAGCAGGCGGCAGTTGACATCTTTTTCCCAATAAATGCGTTCCGTGAACGTCAGTTCTCCGTCTGCCACGAACAGTTCTGCCGAGCTCTTGTCGATGAAGATCTGCAGTTTCAGCGGCTCTTTGCTGGTCAGTACCGCAGCCCGCTCGCCGTCTTTCGTGTTGCGATTCAGCACAAAGCGTCCGCCAGGCTCCAGACTCAGCTGCAGGCTCTTATCCCCATCGGACAGCAGCAGGAGTACCCCCTCGGCCTTTTCTGTAAAAGTCAGTTCCAGCTCTGCCTGACGCCCCAGCTTGTAATCACGCTCCGCTTCAAGGCAGCCATTCAGCAGGACTTCCTGCCGTAAGCCTGTAAGCTCGCGCACTGGTTTCTGCAGGAGGCGGCCATCTTTCACAGACAGTTCCCGCGGTAATGTGAGTGCTCCGGCCCAGCCATCTTCGATTTCTGGCATCGGGGAATCCCAGGCATTCATCCAGGCGATCATCACCCGCCGGCCATCCGGCGTCAACATCGTCTGTGTCGCATAGAAATCATGACCATTATCAATTTCCACAAAACCAGCATGCTGTAGTTTCTTATCCTCGACATTTCCCAGCAGATAACCGGTCTGATTCAGATTGCGGAAGCGGTCACCATCGGCCTCAAGTCCCTGCGGGGACATCAGCAGTATATCCTTGCCATCCAGATGGAAGAAGTCCGGGCATTCCCACATATAGCCTTCCTGCTCCTTGCCCACAGATTTGCAAAGTTCCGTATCCAACTGCCAGTGCAGAAGATCTGGCGAGCTGTATACCAGTGCCCGGCCCAGGCCATCCACATCCTGACTGCCCAGCACCATGTAGAACGTATCACCTTCCTGCCAGACCTTCGGATCGCGGAAATGCTTCGTATTGCCTGCCGGCGTTCTGAGCACCGGATTGGCACCATACTTCGTGAAGTGGATGCCGTCCTCACTCCAGGCCACGCGCTGATCCTGATAGAAATCCTCCGGATCTACCGCATTGGGCGTATGATGCCCCGTGTAGATCAGCCAGAGCTTATCATCATAGACCACCGCACTGCCGGAAAAACAGCCGTTCTCATTTTCATCCGGTGCCAATGCTACTGGCAGTGTTTCCCAGTGAACCAGGTCACGGCTGCGGGCATGCCCCCAGTGCATCGGGCCCCACTCAGCAGCATAGGGATAATACTGATAAAATATATGATACCATCCTTTGAAGAAGGAAAAACCATTCGGATCATTCATCCAGCCCCCCGGTGTCATTACATGATACCCCAGGCGATATCGCTGATTTGTGATTGTTATCGGCTCTTTCATGAACATGCGCTCCCTTGTTTCATCTAATCTATCGTGTTTCCTCTTTTTGAACCGGTTCAATGAACCGGTTCAAAAAGTATTTTAGACTTATTTGTATCGATTGTCAATGGTTTTGTAATTTATTTTTTTATATCTGTATTCTGACTATTGTGATTATAACGGTAAGCATACCGCCCAAGACCTGTGCGTTAACAGGTCTCTCCCGGCAGCAAGATTGGTGGCAATACCCATGGTGAATCATCCGGCCTGCCATTGATCATGTTCACGATTTTCTGCGCCGCCACCCCGGCCAGATCTTCGATGGGCTGACGTACTGCAGTCAACCTGCAGATACCATTCTGGGTGATGAACGTGCCATCATAGGCCACCATCTTCAACTGCTCTGGTACTTTGATCCCGCGCCGCACAGCCACCTGCAGGCAACTGGATACCGATATATCCGACCCCAATATGCCATCCACATCCGGATAATCCACAAAAATCTGCTCTGCCAGCGCCAACGATTCCGCCAGCCCAAAGCCATTCCAAGGAAGCGCCACGACATCCGTCTTCACCCCATGCGCCTGCATGACCTCATTGAAGGCCTGATGGTATTCGCCAGCTGGAGTCTTGACCATCTGCGATCCAGAAATCTCCACGATATGCCGGCAGTCATGCTGCAAAAAAGCCTGCGCGGCCAAATGTCCGCCCTGCACATGATCCGTATGCACGATGGGAATATCCGGACTCAGGTAACGGTCAAACGCGATAATAGGCTGCTTCAGTCCCTGATAGAGCGATGTATCCAACGAATGCGCTCCCATGATGATGCCGTCCATATTCTGACGCTGCAGCATCTCGATAAACACATGCTCCGCATTCTCCTTTTGCCGGGTACAGCAAAGCATGGTCTTATAGCCCAGATGATACAAGGCTTCCTCCAATGCTCCCACCAATTCCGCAAAAAAAGGATGGGAAACCGT
The DNA here is from genome assembly GCF_900142515.1 of Pseudoselenomonas ruminantium. GTDB lineage: Bacteria > Bacillota > Negativicutes > Selenomonadales > Selenomonadaceae > Selenomonas_A > Selenomonas_A ruminantium_D. Next base: position 13,179 of record NZ_FRBC01000007.1, read on the forward strand.
CGGTACAATGATCCCCACCGTCATGGTTCGCCTGAGCGATAGATTGCGGGCCATCTCACTGGGTACATACTGCAGTTTCTTCACAGCCGCCTGTACCTTTTGCCTGATTGCCGCCGAACCGTAATCATTATGATTGAGCACCATGGAAACCGTGCCCACCGACACGCCCGCTTCCCGCGCTACATCACGAATTCTGGCCAAACTCCGCACCTCCTGTTACAATAAATCATCAGCAACACGCTACTCATTGTAACCTAAATCAACGTATTTTGCCAATAGTATTTAGCAGTCAAAAATCGCTCTCACCAGCCCCTATGCTTGTGAGAGCGATTTCCAGCCTCTTTATTTCTGCTTATAGAATTCGAAGTTATCCAGTGATCCCCAGGTTCCCGGAGCTGCTTCCATGGTCACAGCCACGGTGCATTTGCCGTCTTTTACCTCCACGTCCTTGATGGTGAACGTATGCCACTCGTTCCATTTCGTATCATGGATATCTACAGTCTGCGTGCCCGCGCTGGTCGCAGCGGTGAGCTGGTATTTGCTCTGGCCGCCGCCACCCTGGGTGGACACGGCTACGGTGTACTTGCCGTCAGCAAGGCCCGTGAATTCCTGGCTGGCCGTGAACTTGAAAGCCTTGTCGCTCCAATAATGCATGGCGCTGGTATCCAGTGCATCGCCGCCCTTGGTCACCACATCGAGCACCTTATCGCCGGTAATCGTCCAGCCATCCAGATTCTGCGCCTGTTCGAAATTGCCGTTCTTGAACAAATTCACCTTGTCGATGACGGATATGAGTCCCGTAACCGGATGTTTCTTGCCATCGACCGTAACGCTGCCCTTGACCGTATAATCCCCAGCCTGCTCGAATACTGGCGCAGGGTTATCCCAGCTAATCTCCAGATTCTCTGCATGATCATCCGAGAAGGTCACCCTTGTCTTGACCGGCAGTTTTGCCGATACACCCTTGCCGGCCTCAGCAGCCACGGCATCCACATCCTTGAATACCGGTTTGACTGTGGGCAGGCTCTGATTGCTGACATCGTTGAATACCTTCCACGATTCCAACGCCTTGCCCTTGTTGTCGAACATCACGAGATTATCCCATTCATCACCCTTATCCTTGAAGGCGCCTGCTCCGGGCACGGCATACCAGTCCGGTTCCCAGTAGAACATCCCGATGCCCTTGCCATTCGGCACATCAGCCAGGCTCTGCATGACGGTCCGAAGTCCCGTAGCCTGCCCCTGCACCGTGGAGCGGAAACCGCCCACGAGTTCAGCCTGAGCATCATAAGGGTTCTTCGTATCGTCGAAGTTCTCATTGGTATAGCCGAAGGCCGTTTCCACGATCACGACATCCTTGCCATAGCGGGCAGCCAGATCATTGATATTATTCCGCATCGCATCCATATTGCCATGCCAGAAGGGATAATAGGACAGGCCGATGATATCGAAATCATTGACGCCGTTATCTTTGATCAGCTGATTGTAGAAATTCTGCGAAGCTGCATTATCCCCACCTTTGTCGATATGGATCATGGTCCTGATGTTAGGATCTGTTTCATGGACAGCCTTGAGACCGCTGGCCACAAAGGATGCCAAGGTCTTGCCATTGTCATTGGACGGCAGTTTCCCGAGCGGCCAGATCATGCCATTGGTGATTTCATTACCCACCTGCACCATTTCCGGCAAGTGGCCTGCCTTTTTGAAATCACCCAGCACTTTTTTCGTGTAGTTATAGACGCTCTTGCTCACCTGCGAAGCCGTCTGCTTCTCCCATGCCTTGGGCACATACTGCTTGCCCGGATCTGCCCAGAAGTCGCTGTAATGGAAGTCAATGAGCACCTTCATGCCCAGTTCGTGAGCCCGCTTGGTCATGGCTATCGCACGCGCCGCCGTGGTATAGCCGCCGCCATTGGCATGGTCGGGATCGTTCCAGATACGCACGCGGATCCAATTGATACCGTATTTCTTCATCAGCGCCAGCTCGTCCATTTCCGTGCCGTCCATATCGTAGAATTTACCGCCGAGGGCTTCGAGTTCTGGCAGCATGGACACATCGGCACCCTTGATGAAATCCGCACTGAGATTGGGAATGGGATTGACCTGCACGGCCGCATCAGCGGGAGCAGCCACGAACAGGGAACCTGCCGTCAGAGCAGCCATAACTAAAGATTTCAAAGTTGATTTACGCATTATTTTCACCTCATCAGAAGCTATAGGACAGAGCGCCTAAGAAAATATCGTCATATTTGCTGAAGCCTGCGGTGTTCTTATCATAAGGTCTGAGTTTGTAATAGCAGAGTTCCAGATTCGTATTAGCAGCCAGCATGTAATCACCGGCAATACCCCAACCACGGGCACCATCGCGGCCATAGCCATTACCACCGGCAATGTTCATATGATGCGCCCAGTAAGTGCTATCCACAGCCACTTTGCCAAAGGCGAAATATTCACCATAGATCTTCCAGGTATTGGCCTTGCTCCAGATCATATTGCCGTAAGTCAGGCGAGTCCAGAAGCCGTTCTTGCCATTTTCCACCACGCCGGTATTGTTGCGTACACCTTCCGCAATCAGATTCCATTTTGATGTCAGCTGGGCATTGAAGCCAATCGCATGCTGATTCAGTTTGTAATTACGCTGTACCCAGGAGGCATCTTTGAGTTGTACCCAATTATTCAGCTGCGTATTGGTATGCAATGTGCTATAGGTGGCAGAGACCTTTGGACTCACCTGATAGGCCACATTGGCAAAGAAGGAAGGCATATTCTCTGCCTGCCAGCCTTCGGCTGCAATATCACCATAGCCCACCATAGCATTGAGTTTCGGTCCGAACTGATGGGACACATAGAAGCCATCAACAGGATTCTCCCAATAGATCAGCCCCTGCCCCATGCTCAGCTCCGTACGCCCTACGGAAAGCTTCGTGCCCGCATGGTTCCAGTTCAGGCTGAACTTATCCAGCCGGAAATGATCCTGATTGTTGGTGCCATGGCCATTCCAGGCATTGTCATTCTTGCCGCCTGCTCCGTCATGGACAAAGGACTTATCCTCGTATTTGATGCGGCCGTCCACACTGAGGTTCTTTGCCGGTTCAGCATAAATGCCCAGGCGTACCCGCTTTTCAGCCGCACTCTTGCGATCTCTTTGCCCATTAGTGGCCGGTTTCGTCATGGAGCCATCCTTGTTGGTTATATAGCGCAGGCGGGCATCGCCATACCATTTGAAGCCCGACCATTTCTTCAATTCCTGCACATCACTTTCCACATTTTTGAGCCTTACATCCATATCCTTCAGCTCAGCTGCAAATTCCTTTTCCAGCTTTTTCATGGCGCCTTTGTCTGCCGGGCGGGCCGTATCGTATTTGGCCAGTGCCTTGCTGACCAATTCGGCCATCTCATAGCGGTTCATGGTCTTCGTGCCCTGGAAGGTACCATCGCCATAGCCTTCCAGCACGCCATCTTTGGCCAGCATGGTAACCGCATCATAAGCCCAATGGCCTTCCGGCAGGTCCTTGAAGGGATTCTGGGCAGCATAAGCCGTAGAGCCCAGAGTCGTTGCTGCCAGCACTGCCGCCATAAGAGCTGATTTTTTCATGATGATTCCTCCTAAAATTCCTAATCTTCTGTAAAATTTTGCATAAAAATACTCCTGCTGCCACTGTTGCCATTACAGCTGGCAGCAGGAGTATTCGTTCCTACTAATTTTTAATGAGCCATCAACGCCAGGGCAAAATCCAGTGCCTTGTCCGGGTCACGGGTCAGGCCTACGTATTCCCGGCCACTCGTAGTGGCACTCTTGACACCTTTGGCCTCACAGTCACTCTTGAGCTCATCATACATGGATGCCATCTGGGGGGCTAAGACAATCAGATCGAAGTCCGTGATGATATCCTTGTGCTGGCCATAGGCCATAGCAATGGATTCCACAGGAGCATGACGATGTTCAGCGCCTTTCGTGATGGCCTTGGCCAACATGGAGCTGGTAGCACCGGAAGCGCAGAGCACCAATACGCGCTTGTCCTCGCTGGGCAGTTCCTCGGCTGCCACAACCGGTACCGCTTCCTCAGCGGGAGCTTCTGCCTGCGCTTCTTCCGTCACACCAGCTTTTTCCTTTTCCACCAGCTGGGCATCATAGACACGGAAGAACGGATAGTACATAACTGCATCCATAACCAGGAGCAGCGGGGCCAGCACAAAGGCCAGCTGGGCAAAGCCCGTACCGATGATCAGGCCGATGGGCGCGGGGGTCGTCCAAGGCAGGATGTAGGTAAAGGCGTTCATGCCCAAATTGTCCACGAAGAACTTGAACACCCAGACATTGAGAATCGGGGTCAGGACAAAGGGGAAGAACAAGACCGGATTCAGGACGATGGGAGCGCCGAAGATAATCGGTTCATTGACCGCAAAGGTCACCGGCACGATAGAAGCCCGCCCCACAGCCCGAAGCTGCTTGGACTTGGCAATGAAGGCGCACATGGCGCAGAACATCAGGGTTGCGCCCGTGCCGCCCAGCGTAGCGACAAAATAAGAAGTCGGATGCGTGAGGATATTCGTGGCATGGCCACCGGCACTGACGATCTGCAGATTTGCCTCGATATTGGCAATGTAGATAGCCGTCACTGCCGGTTCCACAATGGAGGGGCCGTGGATACCTACGAACCAGAACATGGCCATGGCACCGTAGATAATGGCCAGGCCGATATAACCATCAGCCGCCACAAACAGGGGTTTGAACACTTCCAGAATCCAGGCACCGAACATCATGCCCGTAGCTTCCTTGAATACAATACCGAAAACCCAGTAGATCATGACCGCTACCGACAGGGGGATGAGGTCGGCAAAGGTCTGGGCGATATAATGCGGAACTTCGTCCGGAAGTTTTATGGTAATATTGCGCTTAACGAAGAATTTGTAGATATTCGGCACCGTGAAGGCTACTACAAATGCAGAAAGCAAGCCTTTCGTGCCCATGAACTCGGTGGAGATGCCCCCTTCCACAGGAGCAACCGCCAGCAGCAGCAGACAGATGATGGAAACGATCATGACGGATACGTCATTGATCTGCCGCAGTTTCGGCATCTTGGTGTTGAGACTGTCCGTCAGGCTCTTGGCAATAGTAGCCACCATCAGGATCCCCAGCATGCCCATGCTGTAATTATAAGCCTGCCATAATACCGCACTGATCTTTTCCGGCCACTTATAGTCGAAAATCTCCGGCACACAGGCTACCAGAATGAACAAGGACGAGAACAGGATTACCGGTATACAACTGACAAAGCCATCCCGGATTGCCCGCAGGTAGATATTGTTAGAAACCTTCTCAAAAAAAGGCTTCATGGTTTCTACCATTTTGATGAGTTTTTCCATGATGATTCCCTTTCTTTCTCTCTGACTAAAGAACCTTTGCTAAGTTCTTCTTGTTATGCTTACAGTATAGAGGAAAATTGTTTCCCCGTGTTTTCACGTTTTGAAAATGTTTTCAATCCTGTTTGCACGCAAAAAGAACTGCCCTCTCATTGTCACCAAAGAGGGCAGTTCTGTCAAGAGACATATGTCACAAACTATATATTAATCTCGCTGAAGCTATTGACGATCTCATCAGCCTGACTCAGATCCTGCTCGCCGGAATTCGGGTTCCGATAAGCCACGCAGTACATGCCGGCGGCCTTGGCAGCCCGGATGCCATTGGTGGTATCTTCCACCACCATGCACGCCTCCGGCTTCACGCCCAGCCGTTGGGCGCTTATCAGATAGATAGCCGGATGGGGCTTGCTTTCCGGCAGCTCTCCCCCTGAGAGGATCGAAGTGAAATACTTCCGGATACCAAAACTATCCAGCACTGCATTCATGGCCCGCACATTAGAAGACGTAGCCAAGGCTATGGGAAAACCTTTTTCATGCAGTTTTTTGATGAATTCCACACAGCCCGGCACCGGTTCAATTTCCCCGCTTTCCAGCACTTCCAGATAATGGTCATGCTTATAAGCAGCCATATCAGCAGCCGTGACATCAGTACGGCCATATTTCTGCAGGGTATCCCCGAAAATCACCCGGCTCGTACGCCCCATATAATGAACCAGATCCGCTTCATCAAAGGGCAGATCAAAATGAGCAAAGGTATCCATCTTCACCCGGCTATGGATGGGCTCACTGTCGATGATAACCCCGTCCATGTCAAAGATAACGGCTTTTTTTTCAATCAATCTTCCTGACTCCTTGCAATCAGACCTTTGAATGTATCCACATCCAGCGGTCTGGAAAAATAATAACCCTGGACTTCCAAACAACCTATGCGTTCCAGGAATTCCAGCTGTTCTCTGGTTTCCACACCTTCCACCACCACATCCATATGCAGGCGCTTGCCCAGTTCCACGATGGTTTCCATGATGGCACCGGCACGGCTGGACTTATCCACTTCCTGCACAAAGGCCATGTCAATCTTGAGCACATCTACTGGCAGATCCTTGAGCATGGACAAGGACGAAAAACCACTGCCAAAATCGTCCATCATCACAGGGAATCCGCTTCCACGGAAGGCCCTGACTATCGCCATCAGTTGATGCGGATTTTCCATATAGGCACTCTCTGTGATCTCCAATTTCAACAGCCTGGGTTCCAGCTCATATTTTTTCACCAAATCTTTCAGGTATTTCAGCAAATCCTGACTGAAGAAATTCAAGCGGGACACATTGACAGAAATCGGTACAGGCTTGATGCCTGCATCCAGCTGCGAGCGCAGTACCTTGCAGGCTTCTTCCCATACAAAGCGATCCAGCCGCACGATAAAACCATTCTTTTCAAATACAGGAATGAACTTGCCCGGCATGATTATTCCCTTAGGATAATTCCAGCGCACAAGAGCCTCTGCTCCGATGACTCTCTGTTCCTCCATCCCATATACCGGCTGCAACTGAATGAAAAACTGATGTTCCTGCAATGCATATTCCATATTGCGGACAATCATCTGCTCCTCAATCATCTGGTCACGCATTGCCTTATCATAGAAAGCGTAACGGGGCATATACTTCCCTTTGATCCGGTTTAGTGCCATATGGGCGCGGTCACACATCTGATCCACCGGCAGGAAGGCATTATCTACCGGATAGACACCTGCATAGAAAAGAACATTGTGGCTGATTCCTAAAGACTGGATGGTGCTGTCCAGCCCGGCAATCAATTTATCCATATCCAATTTCTGGGTCGGCAGACACAGGGCAAAATGGTCAGCCTCAATACGGGCACAAACGCCCTCATCCCCCGTCAGCACATCCAGATAGAACGCTGCGGTCTTCAACACCAGGTTCCCAGTCTCAATGCGGAACAAGTCATTGACAACCTTGAAGCAGCTGATATCCATATAGACAATGCTGTGCGGGATCTGATAATGCGCCTGCATGCGCTCCGAGGCCCGCCGGTAAAAAGCCTCCCTGTTGTAAATCCCCGTCAGCTGATCCCGCTCAACAAATTGATGCATTTCCGCCAGCTGCCGATTCTGGGCTACCTGCGCAGCCCGCCGCCATTCATTCTCTTCCCGGGCCATGACATTGCGGATACGGCAACGCACGATAGTGGGATTATAGGGTTTCGTGATGAAATCCGCCGCCCCCATCTCCATGGCCCGCGCCTCACTATCACCATCATTATTGGCGGTCATGACCACCACAGGGATTCCTGCATATTGATCATTCTGCTTCATGAAGGACAGCACCTGAAAACCATCCATAACCGGCATGACAAGGTCTACCAGCACGATGCTGACCTTGTTGCCCGCAATAGCCTGCAGTGCCTCCTGACCATTCTCAGCCTCTATGATCTCATAATCATCCTGAAAAAACTGGGTCAGCACCACCCGGTTTATTTCCACATCATCCACAATTAACATCACAGGTTTATCGTCCACATTATCGCCTTCTTTACTGTGTGAGTTCATTATTTTGCCCATAGGTATACTGATTATATTATACTACAAGACCGGTGTAAAATCCTGCAAAGAAAAGATGGCAAAAGACTCTACTTTGTCTTGCAGGAACAAAATAGAGTCTTTCACCAAAAGCTTTATGTAAATTCTAGAACCTTGCCTGGAAAACAAGATTCAAGAGGAAAAGAAAGCCCAATACATAGCCAAGGGCATGTACCTCCCGCCAGCTGCCTTTCAGGCACTTGAGCAGGGGATATGCGGTGAAGCCAAAAGCCAGGCCGGTCGAAATACTGCCGGACAAGGGAATCAGCACCACCACCAAAAATGCCGGGAACCATTCTGAAAAATCGTTAAACGTCATATATTCAAGCTGCTGCATCATCATTGCTCCCGTAATGATGATGACCGGAGCAATTGCCGCAGATGGTACATAAGCCAGCAGGGGAATGAAAAACAAAGAGAGAATAAATAGTATGGAAGCAGTGAATGCCATCAATCCTGTGCGGCCGCCGCTGGCAATACCTGCCGCACTTTCCGCTGCCGCTACCGTAGGACTGGTCCCCATCGCACTGGAAATAATCGTAGTGAACGCCGAACCCTTGAACGTCTTGGCAAACTTGGCCTGATTCGGCAGGATTCCCTCCAGCAGCCCCATGGTTTCAAAGACCATGATCATGGACATGGAGAACACGGCCACCAAAAAGAGCGCGCTGTTCAAATGGGAAAAATCTGCCTGCATAAGCAGCTGAGGGTATTCATGGATATCCGCTACATTCACGGTAATCTGTGTGCTCTCCGTGACACCTGCGAAATAGCCAACCACACTGGTCACAATAATCGCGATGAAGAAACTGCCCATCACATTCCTCAGATACAGCCAGAGGCTCAGGATCAAGCCAAAAATAGCCAGGAGCGCCGCCGGATTCGTCAGCGACCCCAATTCAATGATCGAGTTGCTGCCGCGCTGGATCAGCGATGCTTTTTCCAGACCAATCTCCACCAAAAACAGGCCTATGCCCGCGGTAATGGCACATTTCAAGGATGCCGGCACCGCACGGCTCAGCTTGCCAGCCAAAGGTGAGCAGGCAACAACCGCAAAGATCAATCCCGATACTGCTGAAATCGCCAAAGCTTCATGCCAACTAAGTCCCATCTGCACGCAGATGGTATAGGTAAAGAATGCGTTGATCCCCATCCCCGGGGTGAGCACAATCGGTGCATTGGCCACAAAAGCCATCAACAAACAGCCTACAACCGATGAAAAAATCGTGGCAAAAACTGACAGTTCCACGGGAATCCCCGCGTCAGCCAAAATCAACGGATTGACAATTATGATATAGGAAATAGCAAAAAATGCTGTAATCCCAGCCATAACTTCCCTCTGCCATACCTTGGGATGGTCAAAAGCATGGCCAAAAACCTTACGCATAATTCTCACTATCACTCCATTCGTATCATTTCACATATACTTTAGCGGTTTTAGCCACAAAAAAAAAGGACATCGGTCCAAAAATGTCCTTTTTTTCAAAAAAAAAATGCTATATAATGGATATGATTTTCAAGACAGGAAAGGATAAATCTATGGAATTAGAATTCATTTTAGAACACATGCCAGAAGAAATCAGGCGGCAGACTACCCATAAAAATTACGTCAGCGGGGAAACCATTGTCCGCAAAGGCGAAGACGCCAAGCATGTCTATTTGATTACCAAAGGCAGCACCCGGGTCAGCAATGAATTCGCCAGTGGCCAGCGTTATACCTTTGCCTCTCTGGGCATAGCCGAGCTCATCGGCGACCTGGACGTATTGGCCGGCACAGGTGTCTATGCTGCCACCAATGAAGCCGATAGTGCCTGCGAGGTCATCGCCATGCGCGCTGAAACATTCCTTCAATGGATGCATATGGACAACGAATTTGCCGTAATGGTTGCCCGGATGCTGGCCGCCAAAATGTACCCTACCTCCAACGAAGCCGGCCGCATAAAATTCCAGCCGAGTTTTGAACGGCTCCACAGCTATCTTCTGAAGCGTCTGGGAGATATCCAGACCGATCTCTTCATCCTTCATACCAGCCGCCAGCAGATTGCTGACGATATCGGCACCAGCGTGAAAACGGTCAATCGCGGTGTATTGAAATTAAAAGAAGCAGGTCTTATCACCCTGCTCCACGGAAAGATCACCATCAACAAAGACCAGCAAAAAGCATTGAAAGATGCCCTTGCCGATGAATGAACCGGCCTCATGGCCTGACGCACAAAAAGCAAGATGAAAAGTCTGCTGATTTTTCATCTTGCTTTTCCATGCAAAAAACGGGAACCCCTTCATCCGAAAAGGCTCCCGTATATCATTCAAGTGGTGCTCGCCGAGGGATTCGAACCCCCGACCCCCTCCATGTGACGGAGATGCTCTAGCCAACTGAGCTAGGCGAGCAATATGGTGGGGTTAACAGAATTCGAATCTGTGACCTCCTCGATGTCAACGAGACACTCTAACCAACTGAGCTATAACCCCAATAAAAATGGTGACCCAGGAGGGACTCGAACCCCCGACCCTTTGATTCGTAGTCAAATACTCTAATCCAACTGAGCTACTGAGTCACAATAATTGCTCTCGCAATCAACATATATTATTATAGCGATTACGAAAGCAATTGTCAACACTTATTAAAAATTATTTTTCAAAAGCAGGTTCCGATGCCATAGTCTCCTCATCCTGCTTGTTGATGAGCTTGTTGAGCAGCGGTACCGTAGCAGCCATAACCACCGTTACGCCCAGGGTCACAAGACCGATCTGCGTGAAGACATCAGAATATACGCCCAACGTCAGAACAGGATCCGTAACATCCTTCGGCACAGCCGTGAGGCTGGCTACCCAACCACCGATGATGGAAGAAATAGCCGTGGTGAGGAACCATGCCCCCATCAGGAAGCCAATGAGTTTCTGCGGCACGAGCTTGGAAATCATGGACAAGCCCAGACCACTGATCAGCAGCTCGCCGATAGAGCTAAGGAAATAAGAACCAACCAGCCACCATGCAGATACGATACCGCCTTCGCTGGCAAAGTTAGCCGAGAAACCAACTACAAGGAAAGAACCTGCCGTCAGCAGCATGCCCAGAGCAAACTTAGCCGGCATGGACAGATCCTTGCCCTGGCTGCCAAAACGAGAATACATGAATGCCAGGACCGGGCTGGCCAGCATGATCCAGAACGGATTAAGCGTCTGGAAAACCTGCGCATCCGGAATGTTGATCCCCATGATGCTGTGTTCCACGTTCTTGATGGCAAAGAAGTTCAGGGACGTCGGCATCTGATTGTAAAGCGTGAAGAACACGATAGCTTCCACAATCAGGATCATTGCTGCGATCATATGGCTGCGGGTTGCACCCTTAGACTGGATGATCATCTTGAAGAATACACCATACACCAGGATGCCGATGATCAGGAGCAGCCAGTGAGCAACGGACAGGTGCGAGAGCAGCCAGCTGGAGACGAAGGTCATCGCTACCACACCAGCGATAACAGCAGCCAGTTTCGTGTAAGAAAGCTTTTCCGCACCAGCCGGGGAATCAATGCCCCGTACCAGATAACGGAAGCTGACAAAACCACCGATAGCCAGCACCAAGCCCATAGCGCAAATCATAAAACCTAAATCCAGGCCATACTTTGCACCGATGATCGGCACCAGCAACATGGAGATGAAGGAACCGATATTCACGGCCATGTAATACATGGTAAAGGCACTATCGAGTTCTTCTTCAGCCCCTTCATAGAGCTTGGAAAGCAGAGATGACGGATTTGCCTTGAAAATACCATTACCGCAGGCAATAGCGCCCAATGCCAGGAACACCATTTCCTTATTGGTTCCAGACATGCCCATCATAAAATAGCCAATCATCAGGACAACAGCACCCAAAGTGATGGTACGCTGCGTTCCCAGCACCTTATCCCCCAGGAAACCGCCGATGGATACATAACCATATACCATGGCGCTGAATGCACCAAATACTACAAAGGACTCTGCATCTTCCATGCCCAGGCTCTTAACGAAGAAGCCCGCCAGCACAGCCTGCAGACCGTAAAAACCAAACCGCTCCCAGAATTCCAGGAAGAAAAGCATATTAAACGCTTTTTTGCGATTCACAGGTTGCGTTTCTACCATAATCATTCTCCTAACTTCTCAAAAATACATATACACAGCATCACCAATCGGCAATGTTTGTTACGGGTAGACATTATAGCACAAATAAAAGTATCTGCAAAGTGTTGCAAAGTGTAAAAACTGTTACATATACAACTATACATTTTTCCGCTCTGTAAAACAAAGACATTTGTCCTATTGTTGCATGCATTTCTATATCTTACTGAATATATATCCTGTAAGAAAAAGTTGCGCATGAAAAATAGCACAAAAAAATATACATATCTGTAATGTTGTAATATAAAAGATACATTAGCACTCAATGTCCACACTGTGTATACACAGTCCCCTGCACTTATCTGCGGAACAAGTTTACAAAATTTGAACCATAATGCGGTATCTGTTACAATAAGGCAGGGATACGATCATACCGTCTCCCCTCGGAAATGAAACGTTTATTCTATTTACAAGGAAAGGTTTTGCTATGCTCTATATTATCAACAGCCTCATCACGGAAGGCGAATCCACTACCTTTTCTCTGGTCGGTGTGACCAGCGACAAGGACAAGGCTGCCCAATTGGCCGCAGATGTTTACAAAGATTACAACAAAGTTGCCTCCTTCCAGAACATCGAGATGATTACAGAATGGCTGGCCACCAGGAAGAGTTATTCCTTCCGCAAGGACAAAAGTCATCGCTTGCAGCTGTCTATCACGGAACTTGCAGAAGAAAGCGCCGCACCGGAAAACAAGATCATCTTCTCCGCAGCAGCAGAACAGGATGAACTGATGCGCAAAGTCAGCGAAGCCCTTTTCGAAGGCAAACATCATGCTGAGCGCAATAATGAAACACCTTCCTGTCCCATCGGCTGAAGCAGTGACTATTTACGAAAGGACCTTCCCTTTTGGGAAGGTTTTTTATTGTCCTGTCACGATTAAACAAAATAAAGTAATCCATAAACAGACACATGTCCTTTCTTGTTTCTTATTTTTTTCGTAAAATAGTGATAAATGGAAAACAAATGAATCATCACAAGGGAGTGTTGTTTATGGAAAGACATGGATCCTTCGTCCTGCAAGGCAATATCATTTATACCCCCGACAAAGATCATTTTATTACATTGAAAAATGGCTATATTGTAGTCGAAGAAGGCAGGATCTCGGCTATCTGTGCCACCAAACCAGCAGCAGCTGCTGCACTTCCCCTTAAAGATTGCCGCGGCAAGCTGATCATGCCAGGTTTTGCAGATCTGCATCTGCACGCGCCTCAGTATATCCAGATTGGCATGGGCATGGATGATCAGCTGCTGGACTGGCTCAACCGTTACACCTTCAAGGAAGAGCCGAAGTTCGCCGATCCTGATTATGCCCGCCAGATCTACCCCCTTTTGGCAGAAGAACTGGCTGATTGTGGCACTACCTCTGCTTCTATTTTTGCTACCATTCACCCGGAAAGTACGGATATCCTATGCGACATCCTCGCACAAAAGGGTTTACGTACCTATGTCGGAAAAGTCAATATGGACAATAATTCCGCACCGGCATTGACAGAAGACACCGCCCAATCTCTGTCAGACACCGAGGCCTTCATCAAAAAGTGGCATAAGCATCCGCTTGTCAAGCCAATCATCACGCCGCGTTTTGTCCCCTCTGTCACTGCAGGCATGATGACAGGCCTGGGAAAACTTGTCCGCGAATACAACGTGCCAGTACAGAGCCATTTATCGGAAAACAAGGGCGAAATCCAGCTCGTGAAGGAACTTTTCCCGGAAGACCAATACTATATGAGCGTCTATGACCGTTTTGATCTCTTCGGCACTACGCCGACCCTGATGGCTCACTGCATCCATCTGTCCGAAGAAGAAATTGCTATCATGGCCCGAAAAGATGTATATGCCGTGCATTGCCCTGCTTCTAATCTCAATCTAGCCAGTGGGCTGATGCCCCTGCGCCGGATGCTGGATGCCGGTGTCAAAGTGGTATTGGGCAGCGATATCGGCGGCGGTCATACCCTCTTCATCCCCCACGAAATCGTCCGGGCTATCGAAATTTCCAAAATCCGCAGCATCGACCATCCAGAAGAAGCGCCATTGAAACTTTGTGAAGCTTTCTATCTGGCTACAAAAGCTGGTGGATCCTTCTTTGGACAGACAGGAAGTCTGGAACCAGACTATAGTGCAGATTTCCTTGTTGTCACGCTGCCCATATTCCAACAGGATCGCACCATCGAGGAACAGCTGCAATACTTCATCTATCATGGCAGAGCACAAGATATCGAAGATGTTTATGTACAAGGACGGCCTGTCAAGCATACAGACAAACCTGCTGTTTAAGGAGTGCTGTCTATGGAACAGATCATAAGTGCAATCAAGAACATCAACCGTGAAGATACCATCATGGCTACAGCTTCCGGGCTGACTGCCGTTTTCCTGCTGGTGGATATCCCGGTCTGGGCCGTGTTCATCGGCTGGACCTGGTATCTGTCCATCGGTGCTGATGTACGTGCCATAAAAGAGGGTACCATCACCTGCATACTGGGTGGCATACTGGCCCTGTCGTCGGTGGTCTGCATCGATCTGCTGCAGCCTTGCCTGCCCTGGCTGCTGCCCAATATGATTGGCGTTTTCCCCAATATCCTGCTCCTGATTCTTTCCTTCAAGATTCCCGGCATTCAGCCGCTGGTTGGCTTCAATGCCTTCTCCTGCATTTTTGCCGGCTACTATCTGAACGCTTTCCCCGTCCATACCAATTACTGGCTCAATATCGTATTGGCCTTCCTCTATATCAACGGCGGCAATATCATCGGCCTGTTTGAAGGTTATATCGTACAGAAGATCTGCCGTTTGGCCGGCTATCCCCCCAAAAAGTAAATCCTCAAAGAAAAAAGCTGTGAAGCTGCGGATACATCCGCAGGCTTCACAGCCTTTGCTATATTCTGTAACTGGTGCGATTGGCGCGATTCGAACGCGCGACCTGCCGCTTAGGAGGCGGACGCTCTATCCAACTGAGCTACAACCGCAACATAAGATATTATAACAGAAAATGCACAAAAAATAAAGAGGCCAATCGGCCTCTTTTATGTTCAGGACTCCCGGCGGCAGATATCTGCTCCGAGCCCCACTAATTTCTGTACGAGATTGTCGTAACCACGATCGATGTGATGGATATAGCCGACCTGAGTCTCGCCTTCGGCAACCAGCCCCGCCAGCACCATAGCGGCACCAGCGCGAAGGTCAGTCGCCTTCACCTGACAGCCCGTAAGGTTCTCCACCCCTTCCACCACGGAAGTACGGCCATCAATCTTGATATTGGAACCCATACGTTTCAATTCATCCACATGCATGAAACGGTTTTCAAACACCGTCTCCGTCACCATTCCCGTGCCCTCGGAAATCGCCAGCATCGCCATGAACTGTGCCTGCATATCCGTGGGGAAACCGGGATATGGCATAGTCTTGATGTCCACAGCCTTGGTGCGTTTATTGCACGTCACGCGGATGCCATCCACATCTTCTTCAATCGTAACGCCAGCCTCTTTAAGCTTGGCAATAACAGGTTTCAGATGCTCACTGATGGCATTCTCGATATAAACATCCCCCTGAGTCATGGCTGCAGCCACCATATAGGTACCTGCCTCAATGCGGTCCGGAATGATGGTATAGTCACGGCCCGTCAATTTGGATACGCCTTCAATCTTGATGACGTTCGTGCCAGCGCCACGAATCTTAGCCCCCATCACATTGAGGTAATTGGCCAGATCGACAATCTCAGGTTCCTGCGCAGGGTTTTCCAGAACCGTAACGCCCTCCGCCATGGAAGCCGCCATCAGGATGTTCTCCGTAGCACCCACACTGGGGAAATCCAAATAGATTTTCGTACCCTTCAGGCCTTCCGGAGCAGTCGCCTCGATAAAACCATGACCGATCTTTATCTTCGCCCCTAAAGCTTCAAAGCCCTTCAAGTGCAGGTCAATGGGACGTGTCCCGATTGCACAACCTCCCGGCAAAGAAATCTTCGCCTGGCCGCAACGGGCCAACAATGGCCCCATGATCAAGAAAGATGCCCGCATCTTCCTGACCAGGTCATATGGAGCCTCACAGCTGCCAATCACCGTGCTGTCCACCTTCAGCTGATGTTTTTCTTCATCAAACTCAGCCTTGACCCCTAATTTTTTCAAAACCTCGGTAATGGTGTGCACATCCTCCAGTGCCGGAACTTCATCCAGGAGACTTTCCCTATCTTGTCCCAGGAGCGTCGCCGCAATGATTGGCAGAACGGCGTTCTTGGCTCCGCTGATTTTTACGCGCCCCTTGAGCGGACGCCCCCCATGTATAATCAACTTTTCCATTAAGTTCTTTATCCTCCTAATAGTCGCGCCTTTAAAAAGCACCAACCAATAGTTTACCATTAACCGCCAGTCTTTACAATAGGTCAGTTCACATTTACGCTCAGTCCCGTTCTACAGTCAATGCGGCATGGATCACATTATCAATGATGTAGCCGGTACTGAATTTTGTCTCTCCCGGAGTAGCCGCAGGTTTGCCGAATTTATCCAAGTTGCTGACCCTTGCCTTGGCCTTGCGGGCAGCAGCCTGCTGTGCCCGCAGCACTTCCCGTTTGCTGGGCGGATTCTGCACGGCACCGGGCGTGATGACGATTTCATTATTCCGCCCTGCCTTCTGCAGTTTCTGCAAGCGAGCCTCTGTTGTCAGCTTGCTTTCAGCCTCACTGGTCACATCCACACCAGCCTGCTGCAGGAGCATCAGACTGGTCACAGGCACCAGGCCGCCGCCGCGGATGTCGAGATTCATCGTGCCTGCAGGCTGGGCATCGGGCACCGTATACGGAATGATCAACGTTTCCTGCGATTTACGGTAAGGTTTGATGGTCGTCGTGAATTTCACGGTATCACCAGGTTTCACCTTCTTTTTGTCCGGTACTGCCGATACCAGCGAAGCCGTTTTACGCCCGCCATCCAAGGTTATATCCACCTGCACATCAATGATATCCGATTCTTTGTCCGTATTCTGGCAGATGGTACTCATGGCCTGCATGAGTTCCGCCATGGCAATCTGCCCTACATCTGCAGCATTGTAAAACATATTGTCCCGGACAAAGATCCCGTCCTTCACTGCATCCGTACGGATCTTGAAGCCGACTTTCGCCGTGCTGCCACTCAGATTATCGCTGGTCTTGGACAATGCCGCATAGGCAATACCACCAGACAGCTGCGGCAAGAAATCCTCATCATAGGCAATCCGCGCACCATAGTTATCATTGCGGGAAAGGGATTTATCCCTGACATTGACCTTGATGGGCACCACCGAAGGAAATTTCCCCAGGATACCGGATATCCCAGTGGCCCTGTCCTGATTGATGCGGCCAATGATACTGCCTATATTGGCAATCTTCATGCCATTGCTCTGGCCACTGATCGTACCGACAACCGTAGCATCCGTCATGAAGTAATTCACATTGCCCCGATGGAGGAAGGGATGACCGAAGGCCAGAATCTTATCTCCATCCACAGCCGTTACCGTTCCCGTTGCCCCCACAGCAAAATCACCATAAGCTACTGCCACACCAACAGCAGCGCCCGGCACCAGGCTGGCATGGTAATCGGTCGTATTCAGCTCCGCCCCGGTAGGTGCCCCCATAGGCAGGAACGTATAACTGTCCTGCGGATCGATCTGCCGTTTCAGGAAATCCAGCCCCGCCTGATTGAATCCGGAAAAATACATGACATCCTTGGGTTCGGATTTCACGTCCTTCTTTGCTGCCTTAGCTGGGGACTTATCCTTATCACCAGCATGTTCCCCGGCAGCTTCTGGCTGAGTCTTCTCTGACGCACCAGCCTTTTCTTTATCTTTCTGCGCATTTTTCCGTTCAGCTTCAGCAGCAGCCCGGGCACGCGCAATCAATTCATCTCCATAGACCTTCTTATCTTTGTTCTTGGCCCGTTCTTCCTTTTTTTTCTTATCCTCTTCGGCCTCTTTCTTTCTGGTCTCAGCAGCTTTTTTGAGATTCACCGTTGACAAAGTGGTCTTATTTTTATTATCCGGCATAGACCAAAGCGGTGTCATCTCATCAATCGGGGTGATGAAGAATGTGTAAGGCGTCATTCCCTTGATGCCAGCGGCCACCGCGCCGACCAGATAACCATTCACATAGACAGGGCTGCCGCTCATCCCCTGCAGGATACCGCCAGTCTGCTCAATGACCGGTCCGGAAGCCTTAGCCATGATCATGGGCTGGGAACCCTTGCCGTTATCCATATTACCTACAATATCCACCTGGAAATCTTTAAGCTGGCCACTGCTGTCCACTACAGTATAAGCCGTCCCCACCATGCCTTCCTCTACCTGACTGTGAGGCATAATAGGATCCATGGCATAGGTTGAAGCAGGTACCCACATCATCATACTGGCCAAACCTGCCGCCACCATCTTCCTTATATCTTTACGCAAAATCATTCACCTCATTTGCAGTTCTATCTCAAACTTATCCATCATTTCATTATACAGCCAGAAAATCCGTTTTGCTATAGGAACAAAGTCCCATAAGCATTTATTTTTTGGTCAGGATAAGGGCACTGCCCACATAGCGTTCCGAGCCATCACTCGGAGAGTTCTGTACCTGTCCGCCGATAACCAAGGCGCTGGAACCGCCACCGTCAAGATTCATGGCATCTTTGGCCCCCATCTTCACCAAGAGTTTCGCCCAATCAGTCAAAGTCAATCCCCGGCTGTTGCTCTGGCGGCCATCCACCACGCCGAAAAGATAGTTGCCATTTTTGAGAATGGCGACTGCACTGCGCGGTGCCCGTCCATAACGGATATCACCGGGGAATTGTTCCTCACCGGCAGTTACGCATACCTGGCCATTCTGCACCAGGCGCGGTCCGGCCCCCATGATATCCGGCGCCTTGTCCCAGCGAGCCCCCAGCTCCTGCGTGATTTCCCCCCGGTCACCGACCTGGACTCCCGCAAAGGCCTCGGCAGCAGTCCCATGTACTGACACCACCCAGCCATCAGCAGGAATCGGCGAATTGCCATCGCTGATGGCCGTTACCGTGCCATTGACCACCGTATACTCCTTGCCATACTCATTGGTACGGGTACGGCTGCCATACCAGTGGTTATAGATCGTGACATTATTGGCCCCTCGTTCGCAGTCCACACCTGAAACCGGCATACTGACCGAACCCAGCAGCACACTGCCTTCATAGGATACCGGCCCCATAAAGGGCTGGCCATAGCTGTTGATCCCTAACGCCGTGCGCCGATAATAGGTAGTCCCTGCCATATCCCCATCAATCTTGATCATGCCAATCGCATCACCATTCCCGGCAAAATAAGTAGCATTGACCGCAGCCACGGCATCGGTCATATCCGACATGCCACTGGTGGTCTGCAAGCCCGGAACACGTCCCTTGGCCAGCACCGGTTTGACCTTATAAAGATCCTTATCCGCCTCAACAAAATAAGCTGAAATCTTCCCCGCATCATCCCAATAAACATATTCACGTTTGGCCACACCCGGAGCCATCATTTCCGTATACAGGCCATCAAAATCCAGCGGCATCATATCCTTCATATCAGCACGGGCAGGCTTTGTTCCCGTCGCAGGTTTTGCAGGGATAACCGGTTTCCTGACGGCAGATTGCTGCGGCATGACATCCACGAAGATCCGATCCGGAGCAGCAAGTTTCCCCAATTTATAGGTCAGCCCCGGCCGCAGGCGGATACTTACGAGCAAATGCCCATCCTTCACCTTGTAATCTACAGATTCTACCCGGCTGCCAGAAATTGCTTCCTTGCTGACATAACGCTTGACAGCATCACTGAAATCCAGCGTCAGGACCCGCTTATCCGCTGACAGCGACACATTGTACCGGGGCATTTCCGACCAGTCAAAAACCAGCCGGTCATGCGCTGTCCCACTGTGATAACGCACAGCAGTCAGGTCTGCCGCTTCGATACAGGCGGGAGCACTCAAAAAAGATAACGTCAAAGCCCAAGCAGCTAAGCTGCGTTTTTTTATCAACAAAGAAAAAACCTCCTACATCAACAAACAAATCCGCAATGTACCGCCCCCTTTCAGGGAAGATGGCCACAAAGTGACCCTCTCCCTCGAAAGGGGGCGGCTTTTGCTATTCATTTTATCACATTTCACTTTTTTGTGCGACCTGTTGATTGGCTTTGAGCACCTGCGGTTTCAGCTGCTTATACATCATATCGGCAATACCGATGCCACCGCCGGCAGCTACTTTTTTCATCAGTTCATCATCCCGCATATCCTGAAAGATCTTCTGCCCATGTGACTCCCCAAAAAGAGAATCCTCGGGGACCGTTGCCCTCATCTGACGATACATCATGTTCAGGAACATAGCCTCAAAGCCCTCACAGGCTTCCTTCAATTCCTTGTCCCGCTTCGCCATGGCCGCATCATCCATGATATTTTTCCCTTTGCTGTTGGCTGCAGCAGTAGTCTTCCCCTGCAACTCCTTCAGCATATCCGCAAATTCAGCTGACTCAGCTGATGCCCGGGCAGAATCATAATTATTATTCGCCAGGGTTCCTAACCCCTGCGCGCTCAAAGGTTCTATCTGCATCATCCGCACCTCACTTAAATCAATTGCAGTTCCGCATGAAGGGCACCCGCGGCTTTCATCGCCTGCAAGATCGAAATCGTATCCCTTGGCGTTGCTCCTACGGCATTCAATGCACCGACGATATCGCTGACGTTGGCCGTAGCGGGCAATACGATGGTACTGGCTTTATCTTCCTTGACCTCTACATTTTCATTGCGGGTCTCAATGGTTGTACCATAACTAAAAGGTGCCGGCTGATTGGCTTCCTTCGTCTTTTTCACCTGGATTGACAGGCCGCCCTGAGTAATAGCAATCTCGTCTACCGATACGTCACCGCCCATCACGATAGTTCCCGTACGCTCATTGACGACAATCTTGGCCACTTTATCCGGCATCACCGGCAATTCCTCAATGGATGCTACAAACCCCACCACATTGCCCCGGTAGTAGGCAGGAATGTCAATATCGATACGTCCCGGATTAACCGCCACTGCAATGCCGCCATACTGGGAGTTGATCGCTGTTGCCATCCGGCTTGCCGTGGTGAAATCCGGATGGGAAAGTGACAACGAGAGCTTCCCATTATTGCCCAGATCATCTTCTACAGTACGCTCCACAATGGCTCCATTAGGTGTCATCCCCACCGTCGGAAAGTTCTTGGTTGCGGTGGACGAACCACGCCCGGCAGCAAACCCGCCTGTAGACACAGCGCCCTGAGCCACAGCATACACCGTGCCATTTCCTGCCCGCAACGGAGTCTGCAGCAAAGTCCCGCCCTGAATGCTATCCGCATCACCAATGGACGATACCGTAATATCAATGGTATCCCCTTCCCGGACAAAAGGAGGCAGTGTAGCCGTCACCATAACCGCTGCCACATTATCCGATTTCAGGGACCCTTGATTGACCGTCACCCCATAGGTCTTGAGCATATTGACGATAGACTGTATGGTCTCTGTTGTCTTATTGGAGTCACCGGTGCCATTAAGGCCCACCACCAGCCCATATCCCATCAGCTGATTGGAACGGACTCCCTGCACTTTGGCCACATCCTTTATACGCGTCACCGCGTTATCGGCTGCTGCCTGCGATGGCCAGCCCCCCAGCATCAGGGCACCAGCCAATAAACAAGCCAGTATTTTCTTCATACGAGCCTCCCATTTCATCAGAACAAAATGTTAAATACCTGCGTCAAAATCCCCTGCCGCTGTTTGGCATTGAGTGGCCCCTTGCCATCAAATCTCACCATGGCATTGGCGATTTTGGTGGAGGCAATGATATTATTGGCTGTCACATCTTCCGGACGGCAGATTCCCCGGAATGTGATCTTGTGTTCATTTTTGTTATGCCAGATAGACTGCGTCCCCTCCAGCACCAGATTGCCATTGGGCTGTATATCGACCACCGTCACCGTCACATTGGCTGTAGTCGAATTTTTCGCAGAAGATGCACCATTTGCTTTGAACGAATCTGAGCCGCTGGCCGATGCTGCCCGCAGGAAATCGAAAATCCCCACGCCTGTAGACAACGAAACATTGCCGCTCTTGCTGTTAGAACTTGATTTGCTGGTGGAAAGACTCGTGGACTCACTGATGGCAATCGTCAGGATATCCCCAACATCCTGCGCCTTCCGGTCGGAAAAGATATTGCGATATCTGCCACCGCCAGCCCAGAGGGACTGCGCCGAAGCTGCCGGTGGTGCGAGGCTCAGAAACAAGCCACCCACCGCCAATGCCAAAGCAATCTTTTTATGATATTGTTGTATCTGCATATTTCTTACCTGCCTTTACTGACCTGCAATTTCCACGGTCTCAGCATCAACGACCTTGCCGACGAGCATCTTGCCGGAACGGGCATTGCGCACTCGGATCGAGCCTCCGACCCTTCCCTTCTGCAAGGCAACGCCTTCCGCCTTAACCTGCACACCATGATAACTGGTGACCAGCTTCACAGGGCTGCCGGTATTGATTACCACGGGATTCTGCAGCATATTCTGCTCCAATGGCTGCCCCATATGGATATAACGCACGGGCACCCGCCCTGCGATATCCTCGTATTTTGTCAGATAACGCCCCGCACCGCCAAAGACTTCCCGTTCTTCGAGCCGTACAGCTTTTTCGCTGATTCCCTGCTCCAATGGCAGATTGCTGCCTGCCACCAGCACTTTCTCAAACACCTGCACCCGGTAATAGCAGATTGTACGGCGATAGAGTTTTTCATTGATATAGACCCGGATATGCACAGGCTGGACGTTGCCATAACGGAGTTTCCCCGGCAGTTCTGCTTCGTAGCGGATCTTTCCTGCCGGCAGGCGCATATCCGGCGGCGAAGTTGTCAGCGTCAGTACATAGCGCCTTTTTTCACCGATCTTATGCAGTTCAAGCTCCACCTGCTGTCGGGCAATCCCTGACAACTTCTGGGAACTCATCATCTGCGGGAAAGCCTCTGCCTGCTGTCTGCCGCCATAAAGGGCTTCTGCCTGCGGCAGAGAAACACAAAACAACAGACAGAAGAAGCCAATCCATAACATCCATGATGTAAATAGACTGGCCAGACGGGTTCTCTTAACTTTCATCAACGTTTCAAACCATTGGCAATTTCCAACATGGAATCCGACGTGGTCACTGCCTTGGAATTGGATTCATAAGCACGCTGAGCCACAATCATATTGACCATTTCTTCAACAATCTGTACATTGCTCATTTCCAGCGTATTTTGAGTCAGAGTGCCGCTCCCGTCAGTTCCAGGATTGCTCTCAATAGCATCCCCGGATGCCTCCGACACGATAAAGAGGTTCTTGCCGATAGCCGTCAGACCGGCAGGATTGACAAACCGCGCCAAAGTAATCTGCCCTACATTCTGCTGCGTACCACCTGCAGGGGTCTCCGAAACCTGACCATCACCAGAAATAACGATGGAATCCACAGGAGAATTCTCACCAAACGTAATGCCATCCGCCAGCAGATAACCATCGCTTGTTACCAGTCGCCGTTGCGAATCCAGCTTGAAGGAACCATCACGGGTATAACCTGTGGTCCCATCCGGCAAAGTCACCCGGAAATAGCCTTCGCCCTGAATCCCCACATCCAGCGGATTGTCTGTAGTTTGCAGCGGCCCTTGGGTTATCACCCGCTGGGTAGCCGCCACACGCGTCCCCAGTCCGATCTGCAGGCCCGTAGGATACTGATTGTCCTGTCCGCTCTGCGCTCCGGCATCCCGAAGGGTCTGATAGATCAGATCCTGGAATTCCGCCCGGACCTTCTTGCCGCCATAAGTATTGACATTGGCAATATTATTAGCAATCACATCAATATTAGTCTGCTGCCCTTTCATACCAGAAGCCGCCGACCAAAGCGCTCTCATCATAACGGGTTCCTCCCAACTATGCGAAAAATCTCAACAACAGCCCCTCTCACCGCTGCGCGGTTCCCCGACCGGGGTGTCCGCCGGACACCCGCGCCTTCGGCGCCCCCAAAGGGGGCGGGCTAGACTATAATGGTATATCGTTATCCTGCGCCCAAGAATACCTCTCCCATATATATCGAACAAAACTCCAAAAATCTTAAGACAATCTGCCAACTTCCCCCACAGATTTTTCCAACATGGAATCCTGCGTTGTGACGGCCTTGGATCCGGCTTCATAAAGCCGGTAATTATTGATAAGCTCTACCATTTCGGAAACCACATTTGTATTGGAACGCTCCAATAACCCCTGCTGGATCTCCCCTGTGGCTGGCTGCGGCTGCGCGCCTTCCTGAGGGAAATAGAGATTATCTCCCTGCTTGAGCACCGCCCGCCGGTTATCAAACTGCACAAACTGCAACTGCCCCACCTGCTGGCCATCAGCATAGATTTCCCCCTGGGAACCTACCATGACCTGAACTGCATCCTGCGGGATTGTGATACCTTGCCCATTCCGCCCCAAAACCATTTGCCCATTCACGGTCTGGATCTGGCCATTAGCCGACTTATAGAAATTCCCGTCACGGGTATACCGCACTCCATTTGGTGTCTGAATGGCAAAATAGCCTTCGCCAGATATAGCCAGGTCCAAGGGATTGCCTGTGGTCTCAAAAGCTCCCTGCGTATGCTCCGTAGCGATCTCATCAATATGCGAACCCAGTCCTAACGTCCCCACCACAGGATAAGAATCTCCCACATGGAACTGTTTGAAGCTGGTCACATCATTTTTATTGATGCCATCGTTGATACGCTTGATCAACATAGGATGGAACTCCCGGCTAACAGCCTCATCCCGCTTAAATCCATTTGTATTGGCATTGGCCAGATTATTGGCCAGCGTATCCGTACGCTTTGTTTCCGTAATCATGCCCGCACCAGCAGTATATAAACCACGCCACATAATGCGTCCTCCTTACCCCATCTCACATTTATCCTTGCTTCGTTTATTCGCGAAAAAAGGCGAAACTCCTTTCGGGTTTCGCCTTCGTCAAAAAATTATTTTCTTTCTATCAATGGCCTGTCTTGATGTTCTTGGCCTTGCCATCGAATTTGTCGAAGCTGTCCAGAGCCATACCGCAGCCAATGGCCACACAGCTCATGGCATCTTCAGCCAGCGCGGTGGGAATATCCGTCTCCTTGCGAACCAGCTCATCCAAACCATAAAGCATAGCTCCGCCGCCTGTGAGCACAATACCGCAATTCATCACGTCAGCGGCCAGTTCCGGCGGAGTTTCCTCCAAGACCTTCTTCACGCAGGCCACAATTTTCGTCACGGAATCATGCATGGCCGCCGAAGCCTGTTCCGTGGTGATGGTGACGTTCTTGGGCAGGCCGGAAAGCATATCGCGTCCGCGAATCTCCATCGTTTCATTGCGGGCACCCACGAAAGCGGCACCGACACGCATCTTGATGTCCTCAGCCGTACGCTCACCGATCATCATATTGAATTCCTTTTTCACATAGGCCATGATGTCCTCATCAAAACGGTCACCAGCCACCCGGAGCGATGCGCTGTTGACGATACCGCCCAGGGAAATCACCGCGATGTCCGTCGTGCCGCCGCCGATATCCACGACCATAGAACCACGTGGTTCCACGATATCCAGACCGGCGCCGAGAGCTGCCGCCAGCGGTTCTTCAATCAGCTGGGTATGGCGGGCACCAGCCTGCTCCGCAGCTTCCTGCACAGCTCTCTGTTCTACCATGGTGCAGCCGGAAGGAATGCAGATCATGATACGGGGACGGAATACAAAACGGCGGCCCACTACCTTTTCAATGAAGTGGCGCAGCATGCTTTCCGTGATATCATAATCCGCGATAACACCTTCACGCAGCGGACGGATGGCAACGATGTTGCCCGGCGTACGGCCAATCATCTGACGCGCTTCCTCACCGATAGCCAGTACCCGGTTGGTATCCCGGTCTACCGCCACCACGGATGGCTCCCTCAGGACAATGCCCTTGCCCTTCACATAAACCAGCACATTCGCCGTACCTAAGTCAATACCAATATCTAAAGACATGCCAAACATATGTCAAAAATCTCCTTCCGAAGTCATCTTCATCGCAACACACTATAATATATAATAAAAAAACATGAATTACAACAGCTTTCCCTTTTAAAATCGGATATAATTTTTAGCTCAGCCAAAAATTGACACATTTTCCCTTCATTTACAACATTTCACCAATTTTGCGAAAAATATTGCTTTTGTTTCTTTAAAAATCTTTGTTGACACCAGGTATTAATAGTGCTACGATTAACACGACTTAGGGATATATTTCACAATTAGACTCAGGGGGTAATAACAAAATGAACAACAGAAGAAAAATCGTCGTCATCGGCGCCAGCAACGTTGGTTCCGCAGTAGCCAACAAGATTGCTGACTTCCAGCTTGCTACGGAAGTAGTCCTCATCGACCTCAACGAAGACAAAGCTTGGGGCGAAGCTAAGGACTCCAGCCATGCAACGAGCTGCATCTACAGCACGAACATCAAGTTCCACCTCGGTGACTATGAAGACTGCAAAGATGCAAACATCATCGTTATCACTGCTGGTCCTTCCATCCGCCCGGGCGAAACTCCGGACCGTCTGAAGCTGGCTGGCACCAACGCTAAGATCATGAGCTCCGTAATGGGCGAGATCGTTAAACGTACGAAGGAAGCCATGATCATCATGATCACGAATCCGCTCGATGTTGCTACTTATGTTGTTTCCACCCAGTTCGATTATCCGCGCAACCTCATCCTCGGTACTGGTACGATGCTCGAAACTTACCGTTTCCGCCGCATCCTGGCTGACAAGTACCAGGTGGATCCGAAGAACATCAACGGTTATGTTCTTGGTGAGCACGGCAACGCTGCATTCGTTGCTTGGTCCACGACTGGCTGCGCTGGTTTCCCCATTGATGATCTGGATGAATATTTCCACCGCACGGAAAAACTCAGCCACGAAGCTGTTGAACAGGAACTGGTTCAGGTTGCTTATGATGTCATCAACAAGAAGGGCTTCACGAACACCGGTATCGCTATGGCAGCTTGCCGCTTCATCAAGTCCGTTCTCTATGATGAACACACGATCCTGCCCTGCTCCGCAGTTCTCGAAGGCGAATATGGCATCAAAGACGTTGCCCTCTCCATTCCTCGTATGGTTTGCGCTGATGGTATCATGCGCTCCTTCGAAG
The DNA here is from genome assembly GCF_900142515.1 of Pseudoselenomonas ruminantium. Lineage (GTDB taxonomy): Bacteria > Bacillota > Negativicutes > Selenomonadales > Selenomonadaceae > Selenomonas_A > Selenomonas_A ruminantium_D. The sequence continues at coordinate 40,475 of NZ_FRBC01000007.1, forward strand.
TTCATCTCACGGATGATGAACTGGAGAAGATGCACAAAGCTGCTCAGAGCGTTCGTTCCGCTCTCGATGGCGCTGGCATCAAATAATTGCTATATGGCAAACAAAAACGCTGGACTTTTGTCCAGCGTTTTTTATACGCAATTGATACGTTCGTGCTAAAAGTATTCCGTTCATACGCCATCAGCGGTTCACGGGGGAGTGCTTTTTCTGTTTCCGCTAAACGACCCTCCCTGCAAGATTAGAGTTACTTAGCCGGATGCGCCGGGCAAGCCAGCGGCGCGTCTTTCAACGTGCTCTTTAGCTGCTGCCTGCGTCGGGCCGGTCTTCGCTGCGCTCAGACAGTCGCTCCTACAGAAAAAGCACTTCCCCGTTCGCCTCAAGCCACGATTTTGCCAATTGGCACGAATCGGTTATCCCGCGACAAGAACATCGATGTGCTTGTAGCTTACAGCTAGAACATAGCAATATACACAAACGTAACTTTGGGTGGAGGTGGGGATGCTTTTTCGCCGACGGAACGACTGTCCGAACGAAGTGAGGACTGGCCCACAAACAGCATGTGCTGGACGCTTCGTTGACAGACGCGCCGCCGGCCTGCCCGGCGCCAAGTTGCTGGAAGTTGCGTACTTTTGCTGGCGGGTCATTTAGTGGAGCGGCGAAAAAGTATTCCCACCTCCGCCCCACTGCGCCGTAACAAACAGAGTTCAGGCGCGCACCAACAAACTGGCATGAATAAAGTCCGCTGACAAAACTTTTGTCAGCGGACTTTTAAGGTTTATGGGAATATTTTACATCGCTCTTTTGGCAGTTTGTTTTCAGCAGGTATGGCACTCGTCGTAGATGCCGGCTTTTTTCAGCGTATCGACAACCGTTGCACCGATATGGGCTACGGTATCGGCTACCTGAATATCCACGGCATTGAGAGCCTTGATCTTATCAGCAGCCGTACCTTTGCCACCGGAGATGATGGCACCAGCGTGGCCCATGCGTTTTCCCGGAGGCGCCTGACGGCCGGAGATGAAGGCTGCTACCGGTTTTTCCGGCATGTTTTCCTTGATCCACTTAGCCGCATCTTCCTCAGCCGTACCGCCAATCTCACCGATCATCAACACAGCCTTGGTTTCCGGATCCTCTTTGAAGAGCTGCAGTGCATCGATAAAGTCTGTGCCCTTGACCGGGTCACCGCCGATACCGATAGCTGTCGTCACGCCGATACCAGCATTCATCAGCTGGAACGCAGCTTCATACGTCAGGGTTCCGGAGCGGGAAACCAGGCCTACATGACCCTTCTTCTGGATATTGCCCGGGATGATGCCGAGCTTGGCTTCATCCGTGGTCAGGATGCCCGGGCAGTTCGGCCCGATCAGGCGGGTCTTCTTGCCTTCCATATAGCGGCGTACCTTGACCATATCCTCAACCGGGATGTGTTCCGTAATGCAGACCACCAAATCAAGTCCGGCATCCACACCTTCCATGATGGAGTCAGCGGCGAACCTTGCGGGTACATAGACCACGGAGGCCGTAGCCCCTGTTGCGTCCACTGCGTCCTTGACGGTGTTGAATACGGGAACACCCTCTACTACCTGGCCGGCTTTGCCCGGCGTCACACCAGCGACAATCTTCGTGCCATAGGCCAGCATCTGTTTCGTATGGAAGGTGGCCTGTTTGCCCGTAATGCCCTGTACGATTACCTTTGTATCTTTATTGACTAAAACACCCATGTCAGATGGCCTCCCTTATTCTGCTGCTTTGACTCGTTTGACGATCTCTTCTGCGCCGCCCTCCATAGTCGGTGCCATGATGACATTGGCAATGGGGGAATCCTGCAAGATCTTGCGGCCCTGTTCCACATTGGTACCCTCTAAGCGCACCACAACAGGCACCGGCAGGGATTTGCCATCATCAGAAATGATCTTCGCAGCTTCCACGATACCAGCGGCTACCGCATCACAACGGTTGATACCGCCGAAGATGTTGACGAAGATACCTTTGGCTTGACCGCCATCCAGCATGATCTGGAATGCTTCGGCAATCTTTTCCGGTGAGGAATCGCCGCCCACATCGAGGAAGTTGGCCGGTTCACCGCCATAATGCTTGATGATATCCACCGTAGCCATAGCCAAGCCGGCACCATTGACCATGCAGGCCACATCGCCGCCGAGGTTGACATAGTTAAGGCCAGCTTCTGCTGCACGGCGTTCCTTCGGATCTTCCTCGCTCTCATCGCGGAGTTCTTCGATATCCGGATGACGGAAGAGCGCACTGTCATCAAAGTTCAGCTTTGCATCAAGAGCCACGACATCATCATCGGCCGTCACCACCAGCGGATTGATCTCAGCCAACGAGCAGTCCTTGCCGACAAAGGCATTGTAGAGGCAGCCCATCAGCTTGGTTGCCTTGCGGATGGCCTCCTGCGGGATATTGATATTGTAAGCCATGCGGGTAGCCTGGAAAGGTGCCAGTCCCACAGCCGGATCGATGTATTCCTTGAAGATCTTGTCCGGCATCTCAGCTGCAACCTTCTCGATCTCCATACCACCTTCTTCAGAGCCCATCATGACCACACGGGCCGTCTGACGGTCAATGACGAAGGAGAGATAATATTCCTTCTTGATATTGGAACCAGCTTCAATCAGGAGGCGGCCAACTTTCTTGCCTTCCGGGCCTGTCTGATGGGTAACCAGCGTCTTGCCTAAAAGTTCCGTAGCATAGGTCTTCACCTCGTCCAGGTTCTTCGCCAGTTTGACGCCGCCTGCCTTGCCACGCCCGCCTGCATGGATCTGGGCTTTGACCACGACCACCGGTGTACCGAGCTTCTTGGCATTTTCCACGGCTTCTTCCACACTAAAGGCAGGGTATCCTTCTGGTACATTGACACCATAGGATTTCAATACTGCCTTGCTTTGATACTCATGAATATTCATCAAACATGCCTCCCTAAAATTGGTATGACGTTTCGAGAATACCTAACTAGCTTTCGTTCTCGTTTACATGTATATTGTATGCTTTTTTCGTATTTTTGTCTACTATTTATTATTCATAACTAGCATTCGCAAAAATTATCATAATTTATGCTTATTTAGTGAAATTTTTCTTTTTCCCGCTTATTTGATAAATATTCCATATCAATTAAATAAATCTCACTTATTTGTCAAGAAATTTCACTCCTGCTGCTGACAAACTATACTCAATCCTTCGGGAACAACACAAATATCGTCTGCGCTTCCCACTTTTCACCCGCTTTGATCACAGGCTGCGGGAAAGCGGGATTGGCCAGGGAATTGGGGAAATACTGGGTTTCCAGGCAGAAACCGGAACGGCGTGGGAAGGTCACACCATCTTTGCCTGGCAGGCTGCCATCCAGGAAGTTGCCCGTGTAGAACTGAACTCCCGGCAAGGTGGTATAGCAAGTCAGGGTCAGGCCGCTCTGGTCCGATTCCGCATAAGCAGCCTTCTTGAGCCCCCTTTTCTGATAATCAATCGGGCAATGGGGATCATAGCCGAACATCCCCGGTTTCATCTCCACATGCACCGGTTCATCCCGCAATACCCAGTTATGGTCATACCCTTTACCCATAACCAGTTCATCAAAATCATCATCAATATGCTCACCGATGCGTACCGGCTGCCGCAAATCCATCGGCGTGCCCTCAACCGGCAGGATCCGTCCATCAGGCAGGGATTCGCTGTCAGCCCAGGTATACTGATCGGCAAAGATCTGGATTTTCTGATCGAGAATGGACGGTGAGGCAAAACCATCCAGATTGAAATAGCTATGGTTGGTCAGGTTGCAGATGGTATCCTTATCACTGACAGCCTCATATTGGATCGACAGTTCATTATCGTTGGACAGCGAATAGATAACGGTTACATCCATATTGCCAGGATATCCCCCATCACCATCCTTGCTATGATAGGTGAGTTTTATCCCTTCATAGATTTCCTCAGCCTGCCAAAGTTCATTATGGAAGCCTTTGGAACCACCATGGATATGGTTCTGCATCCTGGAACCGTCATTGAGATCCAGCTGGTACTCCTGTCCGTTGATGACAGCCTTGCCACCAGCAATGCGGTTCGCATGACGTCCCACTAAGCCCCCCATGCTGGTATCATCCTTTTCATAAGCAGCGGCATCCGCATAACCCAACAGAATATCTATCTTCTTTGCATCCTTGCCAAAAACCCGCCAGCTCACCAGCCGTGCACCGTAGTTGGTAATCTTTACTTCCGTGCCTTTGGTATTGCGCAATGTGTAAAGGAACACCTCCTGCCCATCACTCAATTTGCCAAAAGATTCTTGCTTAACTGTTGCCATTTAACATACCTCCCAGGTTTTTGACTTAGAATTGCGTATGATTTCCTACAATTCTATACAAGTTCACTTTACTCTTTCTTGTTTTATTTGTCAACCACCTGTGAAGATTCAATTTAATTTATCATTTTTGACAAAGTGTGTTATAATACTTTATATTGGTTACATATTTATAAATGAAATTATTTTATATGTTTTCAAGGGGGATTATCAAGATATGGCAAACGCTAAACACGCTTATGTCTTCTTCAACTGCGATGAAGAAAAGACACAGAAAACCATGAACATCTTCTACAACAAGACCATCTATCAGGGAACGAAAAAAGCCCGCAAGGAATTGCTGGCCAAGGTCGAAGAAGAAGTGAAAGCCGGCCGCATCAATGTGATTGATGACAATATGGATGCCGTGAGCACGGCCATTCTGGAAGGGGAACCCACCAACGCCAGCAAGTACATCCAGTATGGCGCTATCGAAAGCTTTCCCATCGTGTAAACACACATACGCAGAACGAAAAACCTCCAGCTCGATGAATAAGCTGGAGGTTTTTTCGTACAATTATTCATATTATGTTTTTATCGATTTTCCCTTGGCAGACGCCTATTTACGATCTTATAACGACTGCAAATAGGCGTCCATTTGTTCTGCCACTTTCTTCGCAGCCTTAGCAGCCTCCACTACATTCCATGGGCCAGTGACCACATCACCAGCAGAGAAGATTCCCGGTCGGGTGGTCTGTCCATGCTCGTCCACAGCAACCAGTCCCTTGTCATTCACATCGAGCCCGGATGTGGTGTTCACGAGCTTATCCTTAGGACGCTGGCTGACGGCGATGATGGTACTGTCAGCGGGAGCCAGTTCTGCCAGCCCCTGGCTGACCATTTCGCCGGCCTCGGAAAATTCCCGTTTGACAAAGACAGGCCCTTGTTCTGTAATCTTCTCTACCGCCATGCCATAGAGTATCTCCGCACCGTCCGCGATTGCATAATCCAGTTCGCGCTGGCTGGCCGTGACATGATTGCTGCGGGCATAGATGCTAACGAAACGGCAGCCCTGACGCAAAGCTGTACGAGCCGCATCCATGGCCGAATTGCCAGCGCCAATCACCGCCACCCGCTCACCCAGTGCATAGGCACCGGGATTCTGCAGATAGTCAATAGCATAATGGACATTGCCCAGGCTCTCACCGGGCACGCCTAAACGCCGTGCCCGCCAGGTGCCCGTACCGATGAAGATTGCCTGATAACCATCGCTGATCAGATCATCCAGATGCAGAGCACCGCCAATGGTGGTATGCGGCCGGATATGAATGCCGAGCAGGCGCATTTTTTCCTTGTAACGGCTCAGAATCGTCCGCGGCAGGCGAAAATCCGGAATGCCATAGCGCATCATGCCACCGATATGGCTCTTGCGCTCAAAGATGGTCACATCATAACCTTTCTGTGCCATCTCCACTGCCACTACCAGTCCGGCTGGACCGCTGCCAATCACCGCCACCCGCTGTCCCTTGAGCGGTTTCTTCTCCAGCTGCAGCTTCTCAAAGAAGCCATTGGAGATATAATGCTCAATGCTGGAAATCTGCACCGCACTGCCCTTGCGCCCCTGAATACAATGGCCTTCGCATTGTTTTTCATGGTCACAGACCAGAGAACAGATGATGCTCATGGGATTGTTGGCAAATAACATCGCTGCGGCCTCATTGCCCTGACCGGCCAGGAACAACCGGATCATTTCCGGGATATTGGTGCCGATGGGACAACCTTGCAGCTGACACAGTGGCTTCTTGCATTGCAGGCAACGCCTCGCTTCGTTGATTACATGAACTGCCATTAGGATTCACCTCTAAATTGTTTTCTCTGTCTTAGGGCTGTTTGCCGATATAGGCCAGAATACCGCCATCCACATAAAGGATATGGCCGTTGACAAAGTTCGAAGCATCAGAGGCTAAGAAAATGGCCGGACCTTCCAGATCCTCGGTAGTCCCCCAACGGTTAGCCGGCGTCTTGGCCAGGATAAACTCATTGAAAGGATGTCCCGGCGCGCGCAAAGGAGCCGTCTGCGGCGTGGCGATATAGCCCGGTCCAATGCCATTGCACTGGATATTGGCATTTCCATACTCCGAACAGATATTGCGCGTCAGCATCTTGAGGCCCCCCTTGGCTGCCGCATAAGCCGATACCGTCTCCCGCCCCAGTTCGCTCATCATGGAGCAGATATTGATGATCTTGCCATGCCCTTTTTTCAGCATGCCCGGAATAACAGCCTTGGATACGATAAATGGCGCATTGAGGTCGATATCCACCACCTGCCGGAAATCCTCGGCTGACATTTCCAGCATGGGAATGCGCTTGATGATGCCGGCATTGTTCACGAGGATATCAATCGTCCCCAATTCCTTTTCGATATCGGCGACCATCTGCTGTACTTCCTCTTCCTTGGTCACATCGCAATAATAGCCCTTGGCCTCGATACCCTCGGCTTTGTATGCTGCCAGTGCTTCCTCCATATGCTTCTCACCACGGCAATTGAAAGCGATCTTGGCACCAGCCTTGGCATAAGCCTTGGCAATGGCAAAGCCTATGCCATAAGCCGCACCAGTCACCAGCGCCACCTTGCCGTCCAGCGAGAATTGTTTCAGATATTCCATATCCATCTCCATGCGCTCCTTATCTCAGTTCCGTATTCTTGATGTGGTCCATATCGTCAAAAGCCTTGTTCTCGCCGCCCATAGCCCAGATAAACGTATAGTTGGCCGTGCCGCAGCCGGCATGGATGCTCCAGGAGGGGCTGATGATGGCCTGCTCATCCTGCATCACCACATGGCGGGTTTCCTGCGGTTCGCCCATCATATGGAACACCACTTCGTCCTTCGGAATCTCAAAATAGAAATAGATTTCCATACGGCGCTCATGGGTATGCGCGGGCATTGTATTCCAGACACTGCCCGGCTCCAGAGATGTCATGCCCATGGAAAGCTGGCAGGTTTCCAAAACGTCTGGATGGATGAACTGATTGATGGTGCGCTTGTTGCTGGTCTTGGCATCGCCACAGGGAACCTTGTTGGCATCCTTGATGGTCAGAAGCTTTGTCTGGCAAGCCTTATGAGCTGGCGCCGAGACCATGTAGAATTTGGCCGGCTTGCTGCCATCCTGGCTCTTGAAGGTGACTGCTTTCGTGCCCATGGTGATATAGAGACAGTCTTTATAGCCCAATTCATAGGCCACGCCATCAGCTGTGATCGTGCCAGCGCCGCCTACGTTGAAGATGCCGATTTCCCGGCGTTCCAAAATGAACTCCGTACCGAAATTATGCCATACATCAATTCCCTTGTCCAGCGCTACTTCCTCTCGAACCGGCATGCAGCCAAAAGTCACCATACGGTCCACATGGGAGTACACGGCCGTCACTTCATCGGCACGGAACAAGTTCTCGATCAAAAACTCCTGCCGCACTTCCTCGGTCGTATAACGCTTGAAATCTCTTTGATTTGCCGAATAACGAATATCCATTGTTCAAACTGCCTCCATAAAATGTTGTAATTCCGTGCGATTGGGCAGGCCCTCATTGTCACCTGCCGACATGATGGCCAATGCGCCAATCGCGGCGCCGCGCAGGGCGGCTTCTTCCAGCGTCCTGCCTTCCAGCAGGGCCGACACGGTGCCCACGGCAAAACCATCCCCGGCGCCTACCGTATCCACCACATGTTCCACCCGGAAGGACGGCGCGATAAATTCCTTGCCATTCCGCTCCTTGCCATAAGCACCCTTGCTGCCGCCCAATTTGATGACCACGGCTTTAGCACCACGGTCCAGATAGAAGTCGGCTACCTGCTCCGGCTTTTCCATCCCGGTAAGGATCTTGCCTTCCCCGAGTCCCGGCAGCACCAGGTCGGCCTTCGCGGCCAGACGGTTCAATGTCCTGACCATGACCTTATGGGACGGCCAGAGAGCCGGGCGCAGGTTTGGATCGAAGGAGACCATTGCCTGATGGGCATGGGCCTCATCCATCAGTTTTTCCACTGCGGCACAGCAGCTGGCGGATAGCGCTGCGGGAATGCCTGTCACATGGACATGCCTCACCCCCTGCCAGTCAATGCCCTGCAGATCCTCCGGCGTGAAATAGGAAAAGGCCGTATGGCGGCGATAATTGACCACCAGCGGATCTACACCCTCCGGCGCTTTTTCCTTGAACTGCATGCCGGTCAGATGTTCCCGGTCAACCTGCACATAACCGGCTTCGATGCCATTTTCCTGCAGGAAATCCCGGATATGCTGGCCGATGGGATCACTGCCCACCCGGGAGACATAGGAAACCGTATGTCCCAGCCTGGAAAGGCCGATAGAAAAATTCACCTCCGCACCGCATACCAGACGGGTGAAGGTCTGTACATCCTTCAACGGTTTTGCCTCCTCCGCAACAAAGAGTCCCATGGGCTCGCCGATTGTCAGTACCTCAGCCATAAATATCTATCCTTTCTCGCCTCTGCTGACAGCTTTTTGCCTCAAACCTCAGCATAGATTTCTTCCAAATATTTTCGCGCAGCCACGGCATTTTCTGGAATCGTATTTTCCAGCGTTGCCTGGATGCCGTATTTTTCCTGTTTCAGATAAGCCAACAATGGCTTATAATCCATCAGTCCCGTGCCCGGAGCAACGGCTGACAGCTTTTCTCCCTGCACCTGGAAATCCTTCAGATGCACCACTTCCACATATTCACCGAACTGTTCGATTGCTTCCCCGATAACCCTCTCCCTGTCCTGATAGTTTTCGCCAGACAGGAGATTCACCGGATCGAAGATGATCCGCAAATTCGGCGAAGCCACTTCCCGGATTACCCGCCGAGCCACCTGGGGATTCCAGACAATGTGGTTCCAGACCGGCTCTATGGCCAGCAGCACGCCTAATTTCTCAGCGGCCTCCACCACTGGCTCCAGACCATGCAGGAACGTTTGCAGGGCCATTTCCGTATGACATTGTGGTTCATATTGATATTCTGCATTGGGAGCGCCGGTTTCCGTCCCTACCACCGAACAGCCCAGACTCACCGCCATGCGCAGATGGGCGATGTAATTTTCTTGAATCCTCTGCAATTCTGCGCGGTCCGGATGGGCCAGATTCTTATAACAGCCCAACACCGCCACATCCACATCATGCGAGGCAAAGATATCCCGGATATATTTGCCAAATCCAGCGGTCAATTTTCCCGGTTCCAGCTTGAAACCAGGTATGGTCTTTTCCAAGGCCAGATGCACGCAGGAAAATCCCTGCCCCCGTGCCCAGGCTGCCCGCTCGGCTAAACTTCCCGGCCGCATGTCATGCAGCCGAATCCCTAATTGCAACATTGTCATCCCTTCTTTTCATATCCCTTATTTATATTCCATATAGGTGTCAATAAATCCTTCATTCAGTTTCCACATGGGCACTGATTTTCCAGACAGCAATATCACTGCTGGAGAATTCCGACGCGTGTATATTCTCTGCCGTCAGCGTATAGGGAACCTTGTCACTGCCCACGGAAATATCCAGATCACTGCCCCGGCAACTGCCTACCAGCAGCGGATAACCATCGGCGTCCGACAGGGTATAACGAACGGTAAGCTGCCTGACCTTCTGGAATTCTTCACTTTCATTCTTAAAATTGCCATGCAGCAAAACCTTGCTGCCGGAAAGTTCTACCTGCGTCACCTTGAAGGATACTTCCTTGTCTGCCGCTTCCGTGACAGCCAGGAAACTATTGCAGCACAACAGGCACAAGAGGAACATGATGCCCGTCAGACGGTATAATCTTTTCATGTACTGACCTCCAGTCTAACCTCATCCGCCCCTTACGGGGCGCCTTCCCCAGAGGGGAAGGCTTGCCGGAGGGTTAGAATTTATTGATAGGGGTATTACTCTGTTTTACATTGTCGAAATCGATGTTTTCGGCATTGGTGATGATCCAGGGCTGGCCTTTATCAATCGTGACGTTCTTGAAGCTGATATCATGATGTTTGGCTTCGGGCAAACCCACGATTTCGATAGCAGCTTTGCCGGTTTTCTCCACCGTGCAATCCTCTACACGGATATTGTAGAAACTGCCAGCCTTGCTGGCCTTGGGGAAATCGGTCTTGGCATTGGGATCGCTGTAAGCCGTCGTGGCAATGAAGAAATTCTTCGTAAGGTTCCGGGCCGCATTATTGCGGAAATAGATATCCCGTGCACCACCGCCGTTGGCAGGATTGGTCTTCATGCGCAGGGCAATCTCCGTGCCATCAATGACATTATCCTCTGCCAGCAGGTTCTGGATGTAGGCTGCCGTATGGCTGCCCATGACCACAGCTCCATGCCCATGATGGAAGGAGTTGTTGAAGATCCAGATATCCTCGGTGGGAGCGCCTTTCTCACCCTTTGCTCCCTGACCGGCGGCAAAGTTCACACAGTCATCACCGTTGTTGAACACATTGTCATAAACCTTCAGACCCTTGCCATGACCAAACTCGATACCATCACCATTATTGCAGTTGAACGTCTGGAAATTCGTGTTTTCCACTACCACATCATTGCACTTCTGCAGCACCAGCGTGTGGTTGGCCGGATTTTTGAGCGTTACCCCCGTGACGTAAACATGGTCGACGCCCTTCAGCAGGATCAGGCTGGAACGACGGGGATAAGCCTTGTTCTCATCCATCCCCTCATCCTTCTCCAAAGCAGCTACCTGATTAGCGGCCAATACGCCGATCTTGGAAACATGATTGGCCGGCAGCGGTTCGCCTTTCTTTGCTCTGGCCCTGTAAAGATAATTTCCCTTCTCATCCATCTTCCAGCCATTACCATCGATAGTGCCTTCCCCGACAATGCGGATATTCTGCAGCTGCTTGCCATCCTGACCGGGGCGGGCATTGATCAGAGAAAAATAACGTTCATCAGAAAGATAGGGATAAAGCTTGTAATGATAAGGATAAGCGGACGGATCTTCTGTGCCCAGAAGCGTCGCGCCTTTCTGCACTTCCAGCGTCATGTCGCTCTTGAGCCACAGACTGCCGGTCTTGAAATTTCCCGCCGGAATGACAACCGTGCCGCCAGCAGGGCAGGCATCAATCGCCTTTTGGATAGCCTCGGTATTCAGGGTGCTGCCATCCCCGACAGCACCATACCGGGTCACATCCAGGGATTCACCAGCCGTAAGTGTAGCCGTGCTGAACTTATTGCTGTCCGCCGATTCTTCCCCTTTTGCATCCACAGCCCGTACGGTAAAGCTGTGCCTGCTGTTCGCCTGCAGGCCCGTAACCCGGTAATTATGGCTTACAACCTTCTGTCCCTGCGGAGATCCGGCGTAGAAATCCCGGATTTCCTTTTTGGCTTCAGAAGAAAAATCCTTATCGGTCTGCGCTACCAATTTCCCATCCATATAAACGTTGTAGCTGACCACATCATCGCCTTTGGCCGGACGGTCCCAAACAAGGCTCAGACTGCTTTCCGTCACAGCCTGCCCCGGAGCCGTAAGTCCCGTGGGTGCAGCAGGTGCTGCCCACACATCCTGACTCAAAGCCATGCCAATAACCAATGCCAACGCAGCGATTTTCTTTTTTGTACTAAACATTTACTTGCAGCCTCCTCAAAGCCATAACCGATCAGAAGTAGTAATACGCCTGCACACGATACTGATTGCCATGATCCATATCCGTACTCGTCTTGCCCAAAGAATGATAGTGCATCCAGCGGAAGTCGAACATCACATTCTGGATGGGCACATAGCGATAATCGAGGATAAAGCCCCGTTGTCCTTCACCCGACTTATTCTTCAAGTCATAGGTGGACTTGATGCCGGTATAGCGTTCCTGATGCAGCAGGTCGAGCTGGAGCTTGCTGGAATGCGGATTGCTGGCTGCTACCTGTCCCCAGCGGAAGGATATGCCATAGGCCTTGTTCTGACGGCCATGATCGCTGTTCTTGCCCCGCGTATCATCGGAGATAGCAAAGTTGCCCAGGACTTTCAGCTTGCGGGAAGCCTGCCAGCTGACACTGGTCTCGAAGATGTTAGGATCATTATAGTGTGAGGTCTTCGCTTTAGCCCTAAGAGCAGCGAGATCACTCTTGGCAAAAGCAATATCCTTGCCACTGCGGTAGTCACCGCTGCCCCGGGCGGTCAGATGCCAGAAGCCCATATTCCAGGCAAAGTCCTTGCTGGCCTGATAAGAAGTCTGTATCTGTGTCATATTAACGCCCAGGCCGTCCGGATTCATATCTGAACCTGATACGCCCCGTTCTGCCTTATATCCATACGCACTTCCAGCTTTGTCTGAATATGTCGTATTGATTTTCCCATCGTCACCGCTCCAGCTTGAAGTATTGTAATCCACCTTGCCCCAGGTGGCCCCAGCCTTCCATTTGCCCATCTTACGGGTGTAATCAATCCCCTGATAATACTGCCCCATGATCATGGAATCACCATAGACCGTCGAGCCCTTCACACGGCCGATGCGCACGGAACCGCCTGCCAGCGGACCGGTCACAAAGGCCTTATTGACATCTGCGGTGCCAGAGGTATTCTCACCGGTCGTACGGGAATCACCGTCGCCATCTTTTGCCCCCAGGAAGTCAATCTCCCCGGTCCAGCCAGCCGCAATATCGAATTTCGTAAACAATTGCCAGAGCAGCTGATGGTTCTTGGTCCCGCCAAAAGTACTATAATTTTTCTCCTTTTTATCATTCTCTGAATGTCCCCAGTCATCACGCAGGCGGATCAAGCCGGTCAGACTGAAGTTCTTCGGCATCTGTTTGATCTTGGGGCCTTTAGGAGCTGCTTTGGCCTCGTCCGTCTTTGCTTTGACACCGGGCAGTTTCACATGCATGTCCGTGAGTTCCCCGGAAAATTCCTGCATCAGGCGCTGGATGCGCTGCGTATCCTCTGCTCCAGCCCGGTCCATGGCACTCATGGCCTTAGCCGTGAAGATGGCCATTTCCATCCGGCTGATGATGCGCGTCTTCTTGAATTCCCCTTTTTCATAGCCGTAAATCAAACCGTTGTTGACCAGCGCATCCACATCGTCATAATAGCCACTATCCGGCGGCACACTGGCAAAGGGATTATCGGCGGCTTCGGCCGCACCGGGCAGGCTGCCCATACCTAAAAATGCTGCACTGACTAGACCTAAAAGCATCTTCTGTTTTATCATCGTTTCGTTTTCACTCCTAAGGACACACAATACGAAAAATCAACAGCCAACTACTTACTAAATCCTTTTCCACGTTCAAAGGCGCTCATATTCCGCAGCCGCCAGGATGAAGGGGCCCAATCCCTTGGGTTCATTGGTCACAATAGGTTCACTGATATAGTAGGCAAAGGAACCATCCCGCTCGCCGTAAGCCTTGGTGGGCTGGCCGCCCAGACCGGCGACGAAACAGATCTTATTGAGGCAGATCGTGCCCATGGGCGTTTCGGTGATGAATTCATCAATGAGCCCATGATAGGAGAGTTTGGCAAACTCCCGCATGCTTTCCGGCAGCCAGCCCATGCGCACACCCTTGAACAGAGCGTAGGCGATCATGGACGAACCCGAAGCCTCCACATAGTTGCCCTTGCGGTCGCCGCAGTCCGGCACCTGATACCAGACATGGGACTGGGGGCTTGCCACTTTGATCAGTGCCTGCATCGTGTCGTTGAGGATCTGGATGAGCTCCGGCTTATACTGATTGTCAGCCGGCAGCTCTGCCAGCGTATCCACCAGCGCCATGCAGTACCAGCCAATGGAACGCGCCCAGAAATGCTTGGACAGGCCGGTCAGCTTGTTGGCCCAGGGCTGCTGGCGGGCATCGTCATAGGCGTGATACAGAAGGCCCGTCTGCTCATCAAGCGTGTGCTTGCGGGCAATGATGAATTGCCGGGCAATATCATCATATTCTTCCATGCTGCGGCTGAACTCGCTGACGTACTTGGCATAGAAGGTCGCGCCCATATAAAGGCCGTCCAGCCAGATCTGTTCCGGATAGATCTCCTTGTGCCAGAACACCCCTTCCTTCGTGCGGGGATGATGCTCAATCTGGCTGCGCAAGAGCTCCAAGGCCTTGCGGTATTTCTCCTCATGGGTTTCCTTGTAGATGGTCAGCAGGATCTTGCCATTGTTGAGGTGATCGATATTGTATTCCTTCACATCATACCCGCGGATACTGCCATCCTCCCCGATGAAGGTATCCATGCAGGACTTGATGTAGTCAAAGTATTTCTGCTCTCCCGTCTGCCGCCAGACCTCAGCAATGCCGTCCAGCGTCAGGCCAAATTCATAAGCCCAGTAACTCGTAAGGTCGGTCTTGCGCTGGATAACGGAGTCGGCCATCCACTGTGAATATTTTTTCATTTTCTTCGTTCTCTCCTAAATATTGCAAAAATTATAAAGTAAATTCAGTGCGAATGAACACCTGCAGGTTCATCATGGACACGCATCAGATCGTTATGACCGAAGCACTGCTCATACTTCCAACCCGTCAGGGATTCTACGGCCTTGCGGGTTTCTGGCGTAACATCAGCCATGCTGCCGCCCGAACGGATGCGATGCACCTCATCCACGAGGAGCTTGTGATTTTCCTTCGTCAGCGTCAGATTGCGGGAAATCAGGTAAACGATACCGCAGAGAACGATTGGCACCACGATGGTCATGACTAGCACGCCGTCAATGGCCAGTGCCGTCTGCTGGCCAGCGCCCTTCTCAAAGCCGAAGAGCGCCAAACCAACGCCCAGGAGGAAACCTTCCGCCGCCGAGGCGAGCTTGGACAGGAGGCCGTTCACGCCCGTGAAGATGCCCTCGCGGCGTTCCATGGTAACGGCTTCATCGATATCGGCCATGAAGGGCAGCTGGAATACCGGGATATAGTCGGCACCGGCCTTGCCCACGTTGTTGATGATGGCCAGCACCGTCAGCCAGACAATCACAGCTTCTTCGCCCATGCTGGCCTGATTCTGGAACAGGATATAGTAACCAGCCAGCGAAGCCGTCACGATAACGCCAACCACCTTGAAGGCGAACGGGCCGCCGCGGCGGTAGCAGATGGTGATGAAGATAGCCAGAGCTATAAAGGATACCAAAGTGGCAAAACTCGTGATGATGGAAGTCGCGCTGACCGACAGGGACAGGGCGTAAACCACATAATAGGTGAAGACACCAGCAGCCAGATTCTTGTAGATACCGATAAAGAGCATCATGCCCGCATGGAGGCGGAAAGCCCGGATGCGCATGGAGGCAAACACGTCATTGACCAGCTTGCGCAGTACATGGGATACGGAACCCATCTCTTCCGTATAATGGATATCTTCCGGCGCACGTTCATAGGTCAGGAAATACATCACCGCCAGCGAGAGGGATACCACCACAGCATAAGTCAGGCCAGTGTAGAAGAACGCGTCCAGATTGCCTTCACCGAAACGCTGGAAGAAGAAAGCCGGGAAAAGCAGGGCAATGGTGCTGGCAAAGGTGCCACAATACTGCTTGGCCGAAACCAGCTTGGTCTTTTCGGCAGCAACCTGCGTCATCTCTGCCGGCAGCGTCGGACCGGGCACCATCACGCTGGTAAAGACGATTTCGTAAATGATGTTAGCAACCACATAGAATTCAAAGCTATGCCCCGGCGTCCACAGGATTGGATAAGTGATCAGAACCAGAGGAATACCGGTCAGGACAAAGAACTTGCGCCGCCCGAATCGTTTGCCCAATCTGGTACGGCCAAAGTTGTCGCTGATATAGCCCATCACCGGATTGCCCACAGCATCGATACATCTGGCAATGGTAAAGATGAGACCTGCCTGCACGGCAGGAATATCACAATACATGGTGTAGAACAACATCAGAAAAGCGGAACTGAGTGCCTGCGTACCACCACCCAGGAAGTTCAAACAGGCATAGCCCAGCACATTCCACCAAGTTACTTTTCTTGCTTCCATCTTGATCCTCCTAACACACGACGTTAAAAGTCCGGCTCTTATCTGACCTGCCCGTCAGAATCAATGTCCACCAGCCGGTCCGGCTGGCGTCTTCCGTTAATGGTCACATTCTCGAAGGCCAGTCCCTGGACATTTTCCAGCACAGCCTCGCCTTTCACCCCTTCCAGCTGCATATCCCGGAAGGTGATATTGGCAATCGGCGCATCGGCAAAGCCCTTGAGATAAAAGGCATAACGTGCATCAATGCTGCCGCCCTCTGCGGTCCGGAAACCATCCAGCGTGACATTATCCAGCTGCGGCAGGAAATCACCTGCATGGCCCTCCTCGTAGAAGAAATCCGCGTGCACCACCGCCAGCCGCGCCTTGTTGACCACGCTGTCCTTCACATAGACATTTTCCAGCGTGCCGCCCCGCATGGCATTGGTCTTGAAGCGGATGGGGTAATCGAGATTCGGGCTGTCGAAATGGTTGCCCATAGCGAATACATCATGCACCCCGCCGGAAATCTCACTGCCCAGGGTGATGCCGCCATGACCATTGGCAAAGCGGTTATAACGGATAACCACATTGGCCGTGGGCACCCCGATGCGCCGCCCATCCTCATTGCGTCCGGATTTTATCGCAATACAGTCATCGCCCGTGAGGAAATAACAGTCCTCAATCAGCACATTGCGGCTGGATTCCGGATCGATGCCATCATTGTTGTAGAGATCCGTCTCAATATGCACGCCTTTGATCCAGACATTCTCGCAGAGCACGGGATTGATTTCCCAAAAGGGTGAATTCACAATGTGCACGCCCATGATGCGGATATCCCTGCTGTTGTAGAACTGGATGAAGGGCGGCCGCAGGGTGGAGACATCATCGGCAAAGATGCGCTCATTCACCGGAAGACCGGCAGCCCCGGCCTGGAACAGGCGCTGCCTTTGCTCCTCCTGATCCGGCTCACCGAAGTAACCGAACTTCCAGGGCATCCAGTTGAATTCGTCCGCCTGTCCGTCCAGCGTGCCCTGCCCCGTGATGCTGATATCTTCCGCGCCCTCTGCATAGATGAAGGGCGAGAAATTCATGCATTCCACGCCTTCCCAACGGGTATAGCGCAGGGGGTAAAAGACATTGCTCTTGTTGCGGATGAAACAGAGTCTTGCGCCAGCCGCTAAATGCAAATCCACATGCGATTTCAGGACCAGCGCACCGGTATACCAGATGCCTGCGGGGATTTCCACCCGGCCGCCGCCCGCTGCGGCCATATCATCAATGGCCTGCTGGATTGCCTGTCCATGGTACAGCACATGCCGGCGCCGTTCCAACAAGCGTTCCTGCCGATAAGGCAGATCCTCTTTCAGCTCTGCCTTGCTGCCCTGATACGGCCCCAGAGGATGCTCATAGTAGATTTCCTCCACCGAACGCCATAGCCCCTGATATCGGCTGTCCGTAATCCGGCAGAACCTGATACTAGGCAAAGGCGACCGAAACCTGGAGAGGATTTCCTCATAAAGTTTTTGATTCCAGGAAAACGCCACGTTTATGACCTCATTTCCATTTTTCTATTCAAGAAATCTTTAAATTACGCTTGGGCAAATAATCCCCTTTATCCTTCCGATACAGACTATTGATGGACTGCTTGCCGCGTCCCCTCACCTCTTTGACGATAGCAGCAGCTTCGCGGACCAGTCTGGCAATGCCTTCCCAATCACCTTCAGCCATCATCTGCTGCTTGACCATCCAGCTGCCACCGCAGGCGAGGATTTTCTCATCAGCCAGATAGGCACGGACATTTTCCGGCGTCAGGCCGCCAGTGGGCATAAAGACCAGCTGCCCATAGGGTGCAGCCACCGCCTTGATCATCTTGAGTCCGCCTGCCGGCTCTGCGGGGAAGAACTTCACGAAATCCAGCCCCAGACCGATGGCCTGTTCCATTTCGCTGGGCGTCTGCGTCCCCGGTGCCACCGGCATGCCTTTGGCCTGACAATATCTGACCACTTCCGGGTTGAGCCCCGGGCTGACGATGAACTTTGCCCCCGCAGCGATGGCCAGGTCAGCTTCCTGCGTGGTCAGCACGGTTCCCGCCCCGACCAGAAGTTCCGGACGATGTTTTGCCATGCGGGAAATCACCTCGGCAGCAGCCGCCGTGCGGAACGTGACCTCCGCACAGGGCAGACCGTTATCGCAGAGGACATCGGCCAGCTGCTCTGCATACTGCGCATCTTCCATCACCACCACAGGGATAATCCCAATCTCCTTGAACTGTTTGAATATCTCTTTCATTCTCTCTAATTCCTTTCCTTTAGATGCCGCTCCTAAATATGAAAGTAGCGGACTGCGTTTTTATAACTGATGCCCTCCACAATCTTCTGCAAAGATGCTTCATGGCAGGGATACTCACCATGTTCTACCCAGTCACCGATGATATTGCACAGGATGCGCCGGAAGTAATCATGACGGGTATAGGACAGGAACGACCGGGAATCGGTCAGCATGCCGACAAAATTCCCCAGCAGGGAAAGACGGGCCAGCGAGCGCATCTGCTTTTCCATGCCGTCCTTGGTATCGAGGAACCACCAGGCCGATCCCATCTGGATCTTGCCGGGCATTTCCTCGGACTGGAAGCAGCCCATCAGGGATGCGATCCGGTCGAAATCCGTGCTGTCCAGCGAGAACAGGATCATCTGCGGAAGGTTCCCTTCCTTGTAGAGCTCACTCATGAATTTCGCCAGATTGCCGATGCAGGTGGTCTGGGCGATCATGTCGAACCCCGTGTCCGGCCCCTGCAGGGCAAACATCTTTTCGTTGTTGTCGCGGCTGCAGGAGTAATGGATTTCCATCACGATCTGCTGCTTATGGTATTCCCGGGCCAGATGCAGGAGCACTTCGGTCTGATAAGCCTCGGCTTCCGCCGTCGTGAGCGTTTCGCCGTCAAGGGCTTTCTTATAGGCCTTATCCGCAGCCTCCAAGCCCTGATGGTTGAACATCACATAATCAAGGCCATGATCGCTGGCCCGGCAGCCGTGCTTCTTGAAATAAGCGATCCGTTCCGTAAGCGCTGCCAGCACATCCTCAATGGAAGCCAGTTTTTCCTTGCCCACGCAGGCCGCCAGTTTTTCCATGTATTCACGGAAGCCCTCTTTATGGATATTGACCGCCTTGTCCGGACGGAAGGAAGGGCAGACCTTGAAATCCACCGTTTCATCGGCAGCCAGCTTCTCGTGCCATTCCAGCGTGTCGATGGGATCATCCGTAGTGCCGATGTAAGCGACCTTGGATTGGCGGATAAGCCCCCGCACGGACATATCCGGGTTGTGCTGCAGCATATCGTTGGCCTTGTCCCAAACGGCTTTCATATTGCTTTCGGTAAGGGGTTCGGTCACGCCGAAATACTTATGCAGCTCCAGATTGCACCAATGGTACATGGGATTGCCGATGGCCATTTCCAGCGATTTCGTAAAAGCGCTGAACTTCTCATAGGGATCTGCCCCGCCGGTGACCATGTCCTCGGGTACGCCGTTGGTGCGCATCACCCGCCATTTATAATGGTCACCGAAGTAAGTGCCATCATCATTGCGCCCGCCCAGCCAAATCTGCGCGATATTGTCAAAGCGGCGGTCCTCAAAAATCTCCTTGGGTGAGATATGGCAATGATAGTCAACCAGCGGCAAGTCCCGGGCATATTCTTCATACAGCCGCGCACCTGTCTGATTGCGGAGCATAAAATCTTTCCCCATAAAAGCCTTCATAACGGAAAATCAGTCCTTCCTATAAAACAACACCATCTTTGAATATGGAAATCTGGCGATAGCCATTTTTCTCATTGCAGGTCAGTTCGCCACCGGCCACCTGCAGGACTTTGTCCAGCAAGCGCCCACCAGCCGTGTCCAACGCTTCGCCTTCCGCCACCGTACCGGCATTGAAGTCAATCCAATGCGGTTTATGCTGGGCCAGGCGGCTGTTGGTAGCAATCTTCACGGTGGGTACCGGTGAACCAAAGGGCGTCCCCCGGCCTGTGGTGAAGAGGATCAAGGCAGCACCAGCAGCAGCCAGAGCCGTGCTGGAAACCAAGTCATTGCCCGGCCCATAGAGCAAGTTCAAACCTTGCTTCTTTACCTGCTCCCCGTACCCCAGCACATCTTCAATGGGCGCCGTACCTCCTTTTTGGACACAGCCACAGCTCTTGTCTTCCAGCGTGGTGATACCCCCCTGCTTGTTGCCAGGGCTGGGATTATCGTAGACCACTTCATGATGGGAAAGGAAGTAATCCTTGAAGCCATTGAGCATAGCCGCCGCCTTGTCAAATACCTGCTGGCTGCGGCACCGCCCCAAGAGGATGCCTTCGGCACCAAACATCTCCGGCACCTCGGTCAGGATGGTGCTGCCGCCCTGACTCAGCAGCAGGTCGCTGAACCTGCCGACCGTGGGGTTGGCGGTGATTCCCGAAAGCCCATCAGAGGCTCCGCACTTCAGCCCCACCACCAGTTTGCTGGCTGGCAGGGACTGCCGTCTGAACCTGCTGGCATAAGCGGCCAGTTCCTGCAGGAGCTGACGTCCGGCAGCCAATTCATCTTCTGCCTGCTGGCAGTTGAGGAACCTTACCCGCTCCGGATCGAAAGCCCCCAATTCTTCCACAAACTGTTCATGGGTGCAGTTCTCACAGCCCAAGTGCACCACCAGCACACCACCGGCATTGGGGTGATTGACCAAAGCCGCCAGAAGCTTTCTGGTCTGGGCATGGTCCGCACCGGTCTGGCTGCAGCCAAAGGGATGAGTGAAGGCATGGATGCCGTCGATATGTTCCCCCAACAGATCCTGATTATCCCGCGCCAGCTTCAGCACTACATCATTGACACAGCCCACTGTGGGGATGATCCAGATCTCATTGCGGATACCCGCCCGGCCATCTGGTCTCAGATACCCGGCAAACTCTCGGGCTGGCTGCTCTGGCAGATCATGCACCTCCGGATAGTAAACGTATTCTATTTCTCCCTTGAGATTAGTCCGCAAGTTATGGGTATGTACCCAGCAGCCCGGACTGATGTCCTGGGCTGCATGTCCGATGGGATACCCGTATTTGATGATGTTCTCGTTTTCTGCCACAGACTGCAACGCAATCTTATGTCCCTGGGGAATTTCCTCACAGGCGGTAACTTCCACATTTCCCACCTGCAGGCATTCCCCTTTATCTATCTTGGTCAGCGCCACCGCCACATTATCTTCTGCGGCGATGCGCACTGCTTTTATCCTATCCATATCCAATCCTTTCAAGCACATGCCAACAAACAACTGGCAAAGGCCTTTTTCGTGCCTTTCTGGCGAATCAGCTGCAAATCTTTCAGCACCTGCTTTTCCAGACCAGGAAGCTGCGTCAGATCGCAGCCCCACATCTTTTCATAGGCCAGCACATCATGAACCAGGACGGCATCATCGCTATGACGATGTTCATAATAGAAATCCAGTACCCAGTCATCATCCTGCACCGGATAGATATCTCCCTGAGGGCGCCGGCACAAAAGCGCTTTTTCCTGCCGCGCCTGAATATCAGTGGAATAGAAGGCGATATACGCCGCCAGTGTCATCACGAGACTTTTGGGCAGCTTGCCAAACTTTTCCCGGTATTCCAGCAGCGAGCCCATATCTCTCGCCTTCCACTTAGCCGTGGAATTCAGGGCAATACTGAGAAGCTGATGTTCCATGAACGGATTGTTGAACCGGTCGGCCACAGAAGCGGCAAATTTTTCACAATCCTGCTGATCCAACGGCAGGATGGGAATCACTTCCTCATAGAGCATGTGATTCATGAACTCCCGGATCACATCATCGTTCATGCAATCCCTGACGATATCCTTGCCTGCGAGGAAACTGCCCAGGGCAAAGCCTGTATGGGCGCCATTCAGGATGCGCACCTTCCGCTTCTTGTAAGGCGCGATATCCGGCACCACATGGACATTCAAGCCCGCCCGCTTGAAGGGGAGCCTGTCCTCCAATTCTTTTGGCCCTTCAATATACCATACGCCAAACACCTCGCCGACATCCATCAGCCTGTCCTCATAGCCATTCGCCTGATTCAGCGCAGCGATTTCAACAGCATCCCGGATCTCACCGGGGACGATGCGGTCAACCAACGTCGAACAGAACATATTCTCCTGCTCCAGCCAGCGGGCGAAGCCATCGCCCAACTGCCAGTCCCGGGCATGCTGCAGGACGATCCGCTGCAGTTCCCGGCCATTATGATCAATCAGTTCACAGGAAAGGATGATCAGGCCTTTCTTTCCTGCCCGATAGCGTGCATACAAAAGTTTTGCCAGTTTTGCCGGGAAGCTGGCAGGGGGTATGTCATCTAACATTGCCGTCGGGTCATAGACAATACCAGCTTCCGTGGTGTTACTGGTGATATATTCCAGGGTATCCAGGCAGGCAACTTCCAGCAGTTTATCAAAATGTTCCAGGGGGTTATAGCATTTTTCCACTAAAGAAATCACCCTTCGTTCATCTACCTTCTGGCCTTTTTCATTGCCACGGATATAGAGGGTGTAGAGACCTTCCTGTTCATTGAAGACCTTATCCTTCCCCTTGCCCCGTGGCTGGGTCAATATGGCCTTGCCGTTCCAGCCGGCTTTTTCATTGGCCACATCAAAGAAGTAATCCACAAAGGCTCGCAGGAAATTGCCCTCGCCAAACTGCAGCATCTTCACTGGCGCTTCTTTCAGGATATATCCCGGATAGCCAGTTTTCTCCAATACCTCATAATTCAGCCGTTCCATACCACATTTTACCTCCCGCAGCTTGTTTTCTTACTTGTTACTTATTATTTTAATCGATTTACTTTTCATAGTAAATGTGTTTATCATCTTTTTGCTTGTGTTTAAAATTTATTTCTCAAAATTTCACAACAAAAAAGTTGTGTTTATAGCATTTATTATGCGCATAAACACAACTTTTATTTTATGGATGTATCTTATTTTTAATCTGCAGTTCCTTGATATTCCCGCGGGGAAATCCCCACATGCTTGCGGAACATCTTGGAAAACTGCACATAGTCGCTATAGCCCACCTGCGCAGCCACTTCCTTGCATTGCAGGTTCTTGTCGTTTTTCAGCAAAGCCTTGGCCTTGCCCATGCGGAACTGCAACAGATAGTCCGTGAAGCTGATACCCGTCTCCTTCTTGAAACGCCCCCCCATATAAGAAGCTGACATATGTGCCACCAGGGCCAGATCGCCCAGCTTCACATCATCCATATAGTGTTCTTCGATATAGCGGCGCATGGACTCCACCAATTGACTGCCGCCCCATTTGCGGTCCCGCAGTGTGCCGATAGCTTCCGGACTGCAGTACTGCTTGAAGGAGCTCACGGTATCATAGACGGATTTTTCCATAGGAATACGGTCAAACGTCGAACCGCCGATGTACCCCTGACAATCCGAATTGCGGTAGATGTACTGCATATCCATCAGCGTATTAGCCGGGCCGGCATAGACCATGCGCAGGCACTCCGGATTCTTCGCCTTGCATAAATCAAAAATATCCTGCGCGATCCCCCGGGCCTCGCTGATGGTCAGATGGCGCTTAGCTCCCAAAAGACCGCCAGCCGTAAGGCCCATATGCACACAGATGATATCGGCTCCCACCGCCAGCATCTTCTCAGCCTCTTCCACTGACGTCACAAAAGCCATGGTCAAAAGATCCAGCTGATTGGCCAGATTGATTGCCGCTACCTCCCGCTCATAGGAACTGCCTTCTTCTTCCAACGCTTCCCGAAAACTGCCATCCACCAACGCCAAAGTGGGGGAATTTACAACACCGGCAAAACCGCTCTCCTTGATCCGTTTCAGATAATCATACAATTTCAGATAGGGATCACTGGCCATCAGACCAAACAACAGAGGTACATCCTGTACCACGGGAAAGATTTCCCGCTTGCCCATCTCCATGACCATCTTATTGCTGTTGCCATAGCAAAAATAACTGCTCAGGGAACTACGCCCCATGATGCGGTATTTCCCCGCGGAAAGTGCCAGCAGGATATCCGCACCTCCCATAGCCGCCAGTTTCGCGGTCATGCCTGAACCTACCGCCGCACCAATGATATGACCGCCGACGTTGACCTCCGCCCGCAGGCGGCGCAGGATATAGCTTTTATCATAATCTGCCATCGCCCATAGCTCCTCGTTTTCTGGCCATAAACGCCTTCATCTTATCCAGGACCTTATAGGATTTCACCCTGGCCTGCAAATTCCGCTCCGTGTCCTCGCCCTTCAGCGGATAAAAACTGAAAAATCCATCCAGATCGGGAACACATTCCAATATATAAGCTGCATCCTCAGCCGCAGCCATCCTTTGCCCACAGCAAAGGGTGATCACCTCGGGCCGGATACGCTTGCACTCCTGCATGATTTTTTCTGCCAACGCACAGCAATCTGCCAGCGGCGGGACATTCCCCGCATTCAGCATCGCCTTGGTCACAATGCCGAGATGGATGACCAGCACATCAGCACCGGCTTCCGTCATCGCCCGGCCCTGCTCCACATCAAATACGAACGGGCAGGTAAACATATCCAGTTCATGCGCTTCCCGAATCATATCCACTTCCAGCTGATAGCCCAGGTCTGTCCCTTCCAGATTGGCCCGGAAGCGGCCATCAATGATCCCTACGGTGGGAAAGTTCTGCACACCGTTGAATCCCTGCTCTTTCAGCTGGGCAATGAACATATCCATCTTCCGGAACGGATCGGTACCACAGACACCGGCAATCAGCGGCGTTTTCTTCACCTCCGGCAATATGTCCTCGCCCTTCGCCTGCATGAGCGAATTGGCATCATCATAGGACAGCAGGCTGGACATCAGATTGCGTCCAGCCTGCTGCAAACGGCCGGTATGGTAAAGCGCGACAAAATCCACATTGGTCTTGTCAATGCGTTGAATGATTTCCTCCATGCCTGTTCCCAGACCTGTCAGGATCTTTCCCCTGTCCAGCGTCTCTCGCAGGTCTGCCAGAATGTCCTGACGATTTTTTCTCAGCATCCCCATACCCCTTGTTCGATTTATCTTTTGTCAATCCGGTTCAAAATACACCGTTATGGACGTACCGCCATCCACCAGGGTATTTACCTCGATACTCTGCCCCGTTGCATAGCCAGAGCCTTCACTTTGGAAGGACAGCCCTTTATCCGCAGCCAGCCCCGCAGCCTCCCGCAGGCTCTTGCCCCTGAAATCCGGTACAACGACCTTACCTTCGGGGACTTCCCCCGCAAACGGTCTGGCCGGCTTGTGCACCGGCTGTTTTTTCTCCGCTGGTTCCATCCCTGCGAAAGGATCGCTGGACGGCTCAATGTGCAGATGACGGAAAAGCTGGGAGAAGATACGTCCGGCTACCGGAGCCGCAATCTGACCACCATAGAAGTTTCCTGTGCCCGGATCGTCAATAACCACCAGCACTACCAGTTGGGGATCTTCCACAGGCGCAAAGCCACAGAAGGATGCGATATAGCGGCCATCCATATAGCCGCTGCCATCCTCGCGTATCTTCTGGGCCGTACCGGTCTTACCACCGATACGATACCCCTTGACCTGTGCCTTGGCGCCGCCGCCGCTGGCCACCACCTGCTCCAGAAGCCCCATCAGCGTCTTGTCCGTAGCCGAATCGATGACGCGCCGGACTTCCGTCTTGCCGCGTTCCTCATAGGTACTGCCGTCCGCATTGCGGATAGACTTGACGATATGAGGCTTCAGCAGCACACCATCATTAGCGATGGCCGACATAGCCGTAACCAACTGCAAAGGCGTCACAGCAATACTCTGCCCAATAGCCGTGGTTGCCATATCCGAATCCCGCATATCCTCAGGGTTGAAGAGGATACCGCTTTCCTCACCGGGCAGGTCTACGCCAGTGGGTTCCCCAAAGCCAAAGGCCTTGGCGTAACTCATGAGCTTTTCTGCCCCCAGGCGCAGGCCCACCTGAGCAAAGCCTGTATTCAGGGACTGCTTCACCACGTCCGTAAAGGTGACCGTACCGAAGCTCTCCCCGTTCCAGTTCTGGATGCGCCGCCCGGACACCATGACATAACCCGGGTCCACAAATACCTGATTGGGACTGACCACCTTTTCCTGCAAAGCGGCTCCCGCTACTACAGACTTGAAGGTCGACCCCGGCTCATAGATAAAGGATACGGCCCGATTCTTCCAAAGTTCCGGCGAATAATCCCAGAACTTGTTCGGATTATAGGACGGGCGGGAAGCCATCGCCAAAATTTCTCCGTTTTTGGGATCCATTACCACACAGGTAATAGCCTTGGGGTTATTTTCTGCAATAGCCCGATCCAATTCCTGTTCCACAATGAACTGGATGCCACTGTCAATGGTCAGCTCCACAGTCTTGCAGGCATCCCCCATATAGCGGCGCTTGTTGGAGAAGATGGAATCCAGGATGGGACGCGCCTGCTGGTCAGTGGTGATATAAGTCTCCTTCACCTCACCTTTGAGCAGCGAGTCCAGCGCCTGTTCCACACCATCCAGCCCCTTGTCATCCGTGCCGATAAAGCCCAGCACATTAGCTGCCAATGCATCGTTGGGATAGTAGCGCTTGGCTTCTTCCCGGAAATTCATACAGGAGATATAATTCTTTTCCTTGATGAGCTGACGCACGGCCTCATACTCAGACTGCTCCATACGGCGCTTGACCCAGACAAAGCCACCGCCCACAGCGATATCATCCAGGATTTCCTGTTCACTCTTGCCAATCAGCGGAGCCAGATTTGCCGCTACTTCCTGTGGATTCTCCACATGAGAGGGGTCGATATAGAGCGACTTTGTCATGGTGCTGACGGCCATTTCCCGGCCATTGCGATCAACAATCGCCCCGCGGGGAGACTGTATCGCATAATCCTGCCCAACCTGCGCCTTCATGCGCTCGCCCAGGCTGTTTCCCTGTACCAGCTGCAACCAGGCATAACGGCAGACAATAAGCCCTACACCCAACAGCATAAAAAAAGCCAGAAAACTGATGCGCCGCTGAACTGCACGGCGTTCCTTCTTCATTTACCGAGCCTCCTGCCTGCTGCTCTTGAGCAGCGTTTCCTTTAGCCTGCCTTCGATCTGTACCAGTTCCGCTTCCGCCGCCTGTCGTTTTGCCCGGCCATTCTGCTGGATCTTGATGGTTTCTTCAATCGTGTTGATGAGCCGTTCATTGACTTCCCGCACCGTTTCGATATCCACGATGCTGCGCTCGTTTTCCTGAGCAGTCTCCATGCTGTTCTGCTGCAGGAGCTCCGCGTTGCGGCGCAGGAGCTCATTGGTCGTATTGCTGACGGCCTGCTGCATGCGCAGGACATCCTGCTGGGCCTGCAACCCCAAGGCAATGACCAGCTGATTCTTCCAAAGGGGAATTGTGCTATAGATAGCCGTCTGCACCCGGTCAATCAGAGCCTTATCATTGTTCTGGATCAGGCGGATCTGCGGTGCCGACTGGATGGCAATGGTCTTGCTGATCTTGAGGTCATGGACCTTTTTCTCAAAGCGGTTGACGCTGGCCTCGAAATCAGACACCACCTGCACCGCCATCGGATCACCAGACGCAGCAGCCTGCTGGCGCAGTTTCGGCAAGGTGACGTCCCGCATTTCCGTAAGCTTTTCCTCACCAGCCTGGATATAGAGCTGCAGCTGCTTGAAGTAGCTGAGATTTTCCGCGTAAAGCTTATCAAACAGCGCCACATCCTTCATCATCTTGAGCTTTGCCTGCTCCAGACTGCCCTGGATGCGTTCCACCTGCGTAGACAGCTTGTCATAGCCCAGCTTGATGTCTTCGCCCTTTTTCACGAGACTGCCCACCAGCGGGATCTTGGTCAGAAAGCTCTTGTTCTCCTCTGGCTCAAAATCCCGTACCTGCTTGACGAGACTGCCCAGCAGTTCACCTACAGGGCCGCTGTCTTTCGTGCGCACCTGCGATAACACACTGTCGGAGAACTCGGCAATCTTCTGCTGTGCGGGTGCGCCAAAGCGCAGGATTGCGGTGGAATCCGTAAGATCCAGCTCATCTTTTATCTTCTCTACCTGTGCCCGTTCCTCGGGGCTCAGGGCATTCACCGCCTGTTCTACCTGTGCCGTCATCACTTCTGTGGACGGCAGATTGGCTGGCGTCACATCAGCGCTGGCAATATTGGTCTTAGCCTTCATCAAATCTTCTAATTTTACTTCCATGGTCAGCCCTCCCGCTTAGCGATAGTATTGTTCATAGAAATCATCCACCGGCATAAAGAAATAACGTATTCCCTCTATGATAGACACAAAGGTGGGAATCAGCGTCCAGCACAGGACGATATAGGCTACGCCCCACTTGGTCTTGCCCTGATAGAATTTATGCGCGCCCAATGTGCCCAAGGCAATAGCCAGCCCGCTCATAATCAATTTCTGCATCAGTACAGAATTGCGCAGATTGTCCGGGACAGGCATCTTTTCGGGGACAGGTTCCAATCCCTGCCGGCCTACTTTGGTAACCGCTCCCCGGCGGGGACGTTTTTTCCGGCCAATGCCGGTAGCCGGCGGGCCGCTATGGGCATTGAGTTCCACCGGCTCCCCGCTCATTTCCTGACGGTTGTTGCTGATGCCTTCAGCCTCCAATGACTGCTTCATCACCGTCAGTTCAGCTTCCATATCCAGCAGCTGGTTGTTGATGATCTTCGTGAATTCCGCACTGTAGGCTTCATCGAAGCTGACCAGCGTTTCCTTGAGCTGTGCCTTGACCTGCCGCACCTGACCAGTTTCCAGCTTCGTGTCCTCCAGCTCCATGTACTGCTCACTGAGATTGGCCGCCCTATCCTGATAATAATGGATAAAGCGGTTGGCCGCCGCAATGCGCTCCGGATGCTTCTCCACATAATTCAGCAATCTGGCGGCTTCCTGCTGCATCAGGCCCAGCTGCTGGCTCAATTGGCTGTCCCGGATCTTCCGCCGGGCCGTCTCCACCCGTTCGTAATCCAGGCGGGCCTTCTCCCAATCCTCCAGAGCTGAATCGGCCTGCGCGTCAGCCAACTGGCTGACGTCCAGCTTCCGCACGACTTTCTGCGGCAGCTGTCCCCGATAGATGCTGGCGCCCATCCCCACCAGCATCAGCAGGCCTGCCGCACCATAGTCATTCGTCAAACAATATATCCCGCCAATTCCCAAGATCAAGGCCAACAGGCCACATATATTACGCATTCCCCTCGCTCCTTGCCGAAAATTTATGCTTCCATTATACCACAAGGGGGGCTGGTTTACACTATTTTGCAAACCAGCCCCCGGCATTATTACCAATGATATTTTTCCCCGCGGTTGATCTTGAACGCGCGGTAAATCTGTTCCACGAGCAGCAGACGCACCATCTGATGGGTGAAGGTCATCCGCGAAAAGCTCAGCAGTTCATCGGCGGCTTTGCGAACCTCCGGTGACAGGCCGAAGGCCCCGCCGATCAGGAAGGTGATATTGCTTCGGCCGGACAAGCCCAGCTTGTCGATGGCAGCGGCCAATTCCTCAGAGGACTTTTCCTTGCCGAATACATCCAGCACGAACAGGTAGCTGCCTTCGGGTACCAGCTTCAAAAGCTTTTCCCCTTCTTTTATCAGCACCTGCTCCTTCTCCGCCGCTGATGGATTATCGGGCATCTTCTCCTCATGGACTTCCCGGATTTCCACCTGCGCAAATGGTTTCAGCCGCTTCATGAATTCCGCGATTCCCGCGGTCAGATATTTTTCCTTGATTTTGCCTGCACAGACAATGGTGATCTTCATCAGCGATTATCCTGCGGCATTTCTTCCAGGACAACATCCACACTGCGGCTTGCCCCATTGCGGTCAAACGTGATCTTCACCTTATCGCCCACCTTATGGCTGGCCACCTTGGCCCGCAGTTCCGAAATGCTGTTGACTTCCTCATCATCCACCTTGAGAATGATGTCACCGCGCTGCAAGCCGGCCTTGCCACAAGGACCGTTCAGCGTCAGTTGGAATACATAGACACCTTTTTCGATATTCAACTGATAGCCAAAACGAGGTGCAGTGCTCGGGTCCATGATGGAGACACCCAGATAAGGACGTGCCACATACCCCTTATCCATCAATTCCTTGATCACATCCTGCACGGTATTGCTGGGAATGGAAAAGCCCATGCCCTCCACACCGTTGGCTGCCAATTTGGCACTATTGATACCAATAACCTCACCGTCAGCATTGACGAGAGCACCACCGGAGTTGCCGGGATTGATTGCCGCATCCGTCTGGATAAGTTTCACCAGTTTATCGCTGATGTCCAGCGTACGATTCAAGGCACTGATAACGCCACTGGTCACACTGCCCTGGAATTCCAACCCCATAGGATTGCCAATGGCAATGGCAGGTTCGCCCACCACGATCTGGTCCGAATCACCGAATTTGGCCGTCGGCAGATCCTTAGCATCAACCTTGACCACAGCCAGGTCCGTAAGCTCATCCGCGCCAATCAGCTTGCCCTTGAGGCTGCGGCCATCTGCCAGTGACACGATGATTTCCTTGGCACCACTGATTACATGGTTATTCGTGACAATATAGCCATCTTCCCGGAAGATGACACCGGAACCTACGCCCTGCGTTTCCACAGGATTATTGAACCAGTCACGGGCCACGGCCTTATTGGTAATGCCCACTACCGTCGGCCCTACTATCTTTGCCGCCCGCACCGCCGGAGTATTCCGCGCATCCGAGAGCTTCACATCAGCATTGGCCTGCGGGGCACTCTGTGACGTACCACTGACGCTGGCCGAATTATCCGCAGCCGTACCTGCTGAGCAGCCGGAAAAAGATACTGCCGATATAGCCAGCATAGCTGCCACCATCAGTGAAGTTTTCTTC
Organism: Pseudoselenomonas ruminantium; assembly: GCF_900142515.1. Classification (GTDB taxonomy): domain Bacteria; phylum Bacillota; class Negativicutes; order Selenomonadales; family Selenomonadaceae; genus Selenomonas_A; species Selenomonas_A ruminantium_D. The sequence goes on from NZ_FRBC01000007.1 coordinate 71,540, forward strand.
TTGTTCATGAAAATCCCCTCCAAAATTTAATTCAAGTACCAGCCGACCATTTCATTTTGGCTGGCCACTGTTAAATCGATATTCACACCCTGTCGAGCCAAAATTCCCTGCACCGTATCCTCAGCCAGATCCGGACGATTATTCTCCTCCGACAAATGCGCTAAAAAGACCTTCTCCGGTCTTTTTTGCATCCGCAGGAGTGCCCAGGCTGCATCACTGTTAGCCAGGTGCCCGCGATTTGACAAGATCCGTCGTTTCAGATGCCAGGGGTAGGCCCCCTGCTTCAGCACCTCCGGGTCATGATTGGATTCCAGGATCAGCACATCGGCACCTTCCAATGCTGCCTGAACATTAGCGGTCACAAACCCCAGATCCGTTGCCAGCGTAACCGTCCTGCGCCCCCGCAGGCAAAAGCCCACCGGCTCCGCCGCATCATGCGGGATATTGAAACTATCCACAGACAGCCCATTAATGGAAAAATGTTCACCAACCGGGCAAAAACACTCTGCCGGGATTGCAGCCCGTTCTTTCATATGCTCTATGGTACCCGGCCGCGTGAAAATAGGCAGATGATACCACTTGGACAAAGTAACCAGGCCTGCCACATGGTCGCGATGCTCATGTGTCACGAGAATCCCATCCAAAGATGAAGCTTCTACCCCCAGGCTTGCCAATCCTTTTTTTATCTTCGTGGCGCTGATGCCAGCATCAAGCAAGAGCCTCGTGCCATCCATTTCCACAAAGACAGCATTGCCCTTACTGCCACTGGCCAAAATCCTAACCTGCATTTCCACGACTCCTATCATAACACTTGACTCTGTAAATTATCTGTAAAGACAATACTTTTTTCATTATAACGCGTCACTACAAATTTTACCACCAGAAAAAATGCGTTTTCTAAAAAAAACACTTGCATTCTTCCGCAAAAAACGCTATCATATTTTTATGTGTCAATGCACATATCAATTGTGAAATGAATCCATTCGGCATCAACCACGTACAAATGTATGGATTTCACTAACCAGTAACTCGGATCGTTCCGGAGGTGAATCAACATGGCAGTACCAAAGAGAAAAATGTCCAAGGCCCGCCGCGACCAGCGCCGCGCTAATTGGAAATTAGAAGCACCGGGCTTCGTAGCTTGCCCGCAGTGCCACGAACCGAAAATGCCTCATCACGTATGCCCTGAATGCGGCTACTATGACGGCAAAGAAGTCGTTGCCGCTGCTGAATAAGCAACATAAAAATCGGCCATCGCTCAGCGATTGGCCGATTTTTTTATATTCTTTTACCAGCCTGCCACATTGCGCCAAATGCCAAAAAGCAGGAAATACGCCACCAGCATATAACCGATTCTTTCCGGGAAGGGCGGATGCCATCCGTCTCTCACCCAGCAATAGGCATCATAACCCCACCATAGGACAAACAATGGCAAGGCCAGCAAGATAGCAGGATTGGCCTGCCAGGCTGCTTGTATATCCCCCCTGAGCAGTGCCAGCACCAGATGGGTGACACCACAGCCGGGACATTTATACCCCGTCAGCAGATGGAAGATACAAGGAATCCCCCGGCCCAGCCAGTGAATCAGCAGCAGATAAGCAACGCCTGAGGCAGCCAGACCAGCCAGCTGCCCGGCCAGCCTGCCTGCGCGCTGACGCTGCGCCGGTGTACCGGGGGAAAGAACCTGCAAGCTGTCTTTAAGCCTCCGCACCTTCATCATAAGCAACGATATCATTGATGCTATCCTGCATCAGAGCCTGGCTCACGAGCCCCAGACAGAATACAGCCAGCAGCAGATAAATAATCGGGCTGTTATGGTCATAGCGCATATCGCGCCTTTCCTTGGCCAGATTCACCGTCACACCCATCTTATAGTACCAATAGATGCTGTAGATGCCACAGGTGATCAACGTATACAGAATGACCATGCCACCGGAGGCCGTTGTCTGTTCCCCTGCCAGCTCATGAAGCTCATCCGTCATCTTATAGACCCAATACAATGCATAGATACCACAAGTCACCAAACTCAGGATGATTGCTTTGACAATACTTCTTTTTTCAATCCCCATATCCATCAGTCAAGTCCCCTTCTTGTCGTTGATTGTTCAATCAATCCATTCAACGATTTCTGCATAAATCCCAACGATAAAAACGGCGGCAAACATTGCATGATAAATACAATGGCCGAAAAAACCACCAGCAGGCGCGGACTGTCGCCGGATTTTCTCCGGCAGGCCAGCGCCACCATGACTAGCAATATCACGATGCCCCAAAACAGCGAGCTCAGAGAAGAGCCAGCCAACTGGCTGAATGCCTCCACCAGCTCTGCCTCATCCATAGCATTATCCACCAACAGCAGCAGCGCCCCGGCAACAGCAGTAACCAGCCCGCCGATCCCCACGGATACGACCACGGCCAGTATCGTGGAAATGATATAACTCTCCTTGCTGGCACCATCAGGCTCCAGTCCTTGTTCTTCACGCAACTGCCCCAGTACATCGCTGTTGACATACAGCCAGTAAACCGTGTACAGGCCGCAGGACAATATGGTATACAGAACCAGCCTGCCTCCTTCTGCAGTTGCAGATTCGCCGCGGAGCCGCTTCAAATCCTCATTCATCCGGTACAGCCAATAAATGCCAAAAAGACCACAGGTAAGGAACGTCAGTACCAGATACATGATCGTATTTCTTTTTTCCATGAAAGATCTGTCCTTCCATCAATGGGCAAGGATTTCATTAGCCACATGTTCTGCATTCGTGCCAATAACCACCTGCACCGCATTGCCCGTGGCGAACGCGCCCCGGACGCCATTGATCTTCTTGATGCGTTCCAGATCCATCTTGCCCGCATCTTTCACCGTGCAACGCAGTCTGGTCGCACAATTGGAAAGTTCCTCGATGTTTTCTTTGCCTCCCAGTGCTGCCAGAACCTGCTCAGACAGTTCACTCATCGTCGCGGGTTCATCACTCACCGGCGTACTCTCATCATAACGGCCGATGGTTGGGATATCGAAATGACGGATAGCCCAGCTAAAGATGCCGTAATAAAGCACAAACACACCTACGCCAATGACCAGGATCATTTCCGGCTTCGTAGCCAGGCCCCAGTCAATCACATAATCGATAAAACCAGCCGAGAAGCCAAAGCCATCCAGGACTCCCAGGGAATACGTCACCGCCAGGGAAAGCCCCGTGAGCACCGCATGCACGGCATAAAGCGCAGGCGCCAGGAACATGAACATGAACTCAATCGGTTCCGTGATACCCGTCAGGAAAGCCGTAAAAGCCACCGAAGCCAGCATACCACCGATTTTCGCACGATTCTCCGGCTTGGCTGCATGATACATAGCCAAAGCGACTGCCGGCATACCGAACATCATCATAGGGAAGAAGCCCGCCATGAACATACCTGCCGTAGGGTCACCAGCAAAGAAACGGTTAAGGTCGCCCGTAGCCACTGCCCCCGTCACCGGATTCGTGTACTCACCGAATACGAACCAGATGAAACTGTTGAGGATATGATGCAGTCCCACGGGAATCAACAGGCGATTGAGTACACCATAGACAAAAGTTCCCAAGGCCCCTGCACCGATGATCCATTCACCCACAGCATGGATAAATGCCTGACACGGTCCCCAGATCACACCAAAGACAGCTGCCAGGACGATGGATACCGCTGCTGTCACTATCAACACGAAGCGACGGCCACCGAAGAAACCCAGATATTCAGGAAGTTTTACCGTATGATAGCGATTGTAGAGAACACCGGCTTCAATACCGCTGACGATACCGGCCAACACGCTCATATTGAGCGTCTCATCGATCGTCTTGAGCGCCGAAGTCAGGATGAGATAGCCAATAGCGCCAGCCAGACCTGCCGCACCATTGTTATCCTTGGCCAGACCTACACCAATACCAATGGAAAAGATCAGGGCCAGATTATCAAAGACCGCTCCACCGGCCTTGGTGATAAACGGGATGTTCAGCACATCCGGCGCCCCTAAGCGCAAAAGCAAAGCCGCTGCCGGCAGGACTGCGATAGGCAGCATCAAGGCTTTACCGATGCTTTGCAGCTTGGTAAACCAGTTTTTCATAGAATTCAACTCCTTATAAATGAATAAGCGAGACAGCATTCCACTGTCTCGCTTATTTTAGCATAATAATCTAAATCTTACAATCTGAGGCTTAGAAGAAGAACTCAACGCGGCCAAAGAGCTTCTCAGCATCTTTACCATTATTGAGCTGTTCACCGTTGAAATACTTCAGCGAAGCAACCGTATTCTTAGCCACCGTGTAATTGGTGCCGATTTCCCAGCCCTTGGTGCCGCTGGAAGCGCCATCATAGGACGGATCAAAAGCTACGTTCTGGCCGAGGTGACGGTAAGCGGTATACATCCCCCAGGTGCCCTTGTTTTCCTTCTGTGCACCCTTATAATTGAGTTCTACACTGCCAGCCTTCTTGAAGTTGTCAGCCTTGGCATTTTCAGCATAGGTACCGGAAAGGCCGATGTTCTTATCGAACTGATAGCTGCCGTTTACAGACCAGATCTGTGCATCATCGCTGGCTGCACCATTGCGGTAATTGGCCACGTTCTTGAGCACGTCACTGTTCAGATGATGGTAAGCGGCCCCCAGAGAGAGCTTGTCTTTGCCATACTGCAGGCCCACGCTCTGCATATTAGCAGCATTGTCATTGCCCAGGCCAGTGCGGATATTGCTGTTGGCATGTCTCAGGTTCCAACGGCCAGCCTGAGCCGTGAACTTCAGATCGTTACCCGTGGTGATTGATGCACCAGAGAACTCATCATCGAAGAGCAGTTTGCTGTCCAGCTGCATCGGCAGTTTACCGAGTTTGATGTTGGTATTGCCATACTGGCCTTCAGCCCAGATGCGTTTCAGGGACACATCTGCATCCTGCGTCTTGCCATGGTTGTCACCATCGCTATCTTTAGCCAGGTCCGTGGAGGCATCCAAACGTGCCTTCACATGCCAGTGATCATTCACTTCAGCCGTGGGTTCGAGACGGAACAGCAGCTCATCATCATTGGTCTTGTTCTTATGGCCAGCTGCATCTTCCTTGCGATCGCTGGTGTAAGTGTAACGAGCTTCACCATTCCACTTCACCTTATCCGCATTGCGTTCCAGATTGCTGACGCGGACACCCAGGTTGTTCAGTTCTTCGCTGAATTCAGCAGCCAGTTTGTCAACCAAAGCCTTATCTGCACCGCTGGTGTTCTTGGACATAGCCTTAGCAACCAACTGAGCCATTTCATAACGGGTGATGTTCTTATTCCCCTGGAAAGAACCATCGCCATAACCATCGATAACGCCATCAGCAGCCAGCTGTTTTACAGCATCATAAGCCCAATGGTCAGTCGGTACATCGCTGAACGGGTTGCTGGCGGCAAAAGTCGTGGAAGCTGCGCCTACGATCAGGGCAGTAGACAAAGCAGATACAAGCGTTTTTTTCATGATAATCTCCTCCAATTCACGAGATCACTAAATGACATTTTCTCTTATCCGTTGGAGGCAAGTGTCCGTGTTTCCTTGTCCCTTAGGATGATTTTATTATAATACTTGACTCGCTCAATTACAATTAAAGGACGGTTAAATTTCCATTAAAGTTTGATTAGAAAACTATCTTAATCAACAATTATCACAAAAAAAGCCTTCCCCCAAAGGGGGAAGGCAAAGAAAGCAATCCAAATCAGAAGAAGTAGCTTACACGAGCATAGAGCGTCTGCGTCTTGTCGTTGTGCTGATCAAGCTGCTTACCATGGAAGTAACCCAGCGTCGTCAGTACATTCTTCATCGGAATGTAGCTGGTGCCGAGATCCCAGCCCTTCACGTTGGCAGCAGCGCGGGTGGTATCAAAAGTCGGCATCAGGGATACGTTAGAACCGATGTGACGGTAGCCAAGGAATGCACCCCAGCTGCCTGCATTGGCCTTGTTGGCACCCTTGTAGTCAACTTCTACATTGCCAGACTTCTTGTAGTAATCAGCTTCGCTGTTTTCAGCGTATGCACCCTGCAGAGCCCAGTTCTTGTCGAAGGTGTACGTGCCACCCAGGGACCAGATGTCAGCCTTGCTGTCGTTAGCAGACTTGCTGTAACGAGCGGTCTTGAAGGTATCCGTGGTAAAATGACGGAAACCAGCGCCACCGGCAATCTTGCCCTTCTGATAGTTGAGCTGGATGCCCTGATAGCTGGCCGTATCGCCAGAAGCCGGACGAGCTACATAGGAGTTGGCACGATTGTCGAGATCCCAACGACCTGCTTCGAGCACGACCTTGAGATCTTTACCAGCAGTCACATTGATACCGGAGAAGAAATCATCCAGGATCAGACCATTATCATTCAGGGAGTAGAACGGCTGCTTACCAACTTTCACTTCGCAATTGCCATATACGCCATCAGCGTAAGCAAAGCTCAGGGATGCATTGCCGGCATTATCATTCTTCATCATGTTGGTAGCCGTAAAACGAGCCTTTACCTTCCAATGCTCATTGATTTCAGCCGTCGGGAACAGGCGGAGCTGGAGCTGGTCACGATTGGTTTTCTGCGTGCTGCCATCTGCATTTTTCTTGGCATCACGGTAGCTCCAATAACGATAACGAGCTTCACCAGTCCATTTCACCTTGTCTGCATTGCGTTCCAAATCACTTACGCGCACACCCAGATTGTTCAGTTCATCAGCGAACTCAGCCGCCAGCTTGTCAATCTGTGCCTTATCTTCGCCAGTCGGCTTCTTGGCCATAGCCTTGGCAATCATCTGCGCTGCTTCATAACGGGTAATCGTACGTTCGCCACGGAAAGTATTATCGCCATAGCCTTCGATCACATTATCGTCAATCAGCTGATTGATAGAATCATACGCCCAATGACCTGCCGGAACATCAGCGAACGGATTGCTGGCAGCAAAAGTCGTGCTGGCAGCACCAACTACGAGAGCCGTAGTCAAAGCAGAAACGAGAGTTTTCTTCATCAAGAAACTCCTCCTCAATAAAAAGATTTCTGTATTCCCCGCTCATAGGATCGCACTTAGAGTTTCCATGTTTCCTCTCAGTATTTTCTAATCATCAGGGGACACAAAGATTATTATAACAAACCGTCCTCTATTAGGCAACAGCATGTCTGCATAAATGTGTAAAACTGTAAAACCGACCAAAAAAGGCCGTTCTCTTGCGAGAACAGCCCTTCACCTATTTAGAATGCCGGTACAACTGCACCTTTATATTTATCTGTGATGAAATCCTTGACTTCCTTGCTCTTGAGTGCCTTGATCAGCGCCTGGATTTCCGGACGGTTTTCATCGCCTTCACGCACAGCGATGATATTCACGTATGGAGACGTGCTATCTTCCATGAACAGAGCGTCTTTCGTCGGTACGAGATCGATCTGCATCGCATAGTTGGTGTTGATGACAGCTGCATCCACATCATCCAGCGTACGAGGAACCTGCGCCGCCTCCACTTCCTGGAATTTGAAGTTATGCGGGTTGCCCGTTACATCCTGCACCGTAGCCTTTTCCTTCACTCCCTCTTTGAGCGTGATCAGACCAGCCTTCTGCAGCAGCAACAAAGCACGGCCGCCATTGGTCGGATCGTTCGGGATGGCAATGGAAGCGCCGTCCTTGAGATCCTTAGCCTTCTTGGAATATACCCCCATGGGCTCGATATGTACACCGAAGGCATTTTTGAGTTTTACATCCTTATGTTCTTCCATGAAGTTCACCAGATACGGTTCATGCTGGAAGAAGTTGGCGTCCAGTTCTTTGTCGTTGAGCGCCAGGTTCGGCTGCACATAATCGTTGAATTCCACGATTTCCAGCTTGACGCCGTCCTTTTCCAGCAGCGGCTTCACCACTTCGAGGATCTCGGCATGGGGGACAGCCGTAGCACCGACCTTCAGGGTCTTGGCGTCAGTCTTGGCTCCCTGCTGTTCACCGCCACAGCCAGCCAGGGCCATAGCCGCAATCAGCAAGGTGCCGATAAGAGCGAATACTTTTTTCATGGGGATACCTCCTTATAATGAATACTTATTTTTTGTCCAAACGTTTGGCAATCGTGTTACCCACAAATTGCACCGCCTGAACGAGAACAATCAGAATGATAACGGTGGCAATCATCACATCCGGACGGAAACGCTGATAACCATAGCGGATAGCCAAATCACCCAAGCCGCCGCCACCGATGGCCCCGGCCATAGCCGACTCGCCCACCAGACTGATAACCACAGTCGTAAGCTGTGCCACGATGCTGGGCATGGATTCCGGCAGCAGCACCCGACCGATGATCTGCATAGGCGTTGCGCCCATGGAAAGAGCCGCCTCAATCAGGCCATAAGGCACTTCTTTGAGGCTCGTCTCCACCTGACGCCCTATGAATGGAACAGAAGCAATGACCAGCGGCACCATCGCCGCCGTCGTGCCGATAGCTGAGCCTACCAGCAGACGAGTGAACGGTACAATAGCCACCATCAATATAATGAAAGGAATCGAACGCACGGCATTGACCACAGTGCCAATCGCCTTATTGAGCGTCGGAGATTCCAGTATCTGCCCCTTATCCGTAGCATAGAGCAGCACACCTAAGGGGATGCCCAAAGCAGACGCGATGGCCATAGAAACGACCACCATATAGACGGTTTCCCCCAGCGCCTTAGTCAGCAGAGGAATCATGTCGTTTGACATAACCAATCACCTCCTCCTTGAGATCCCGGCTCTTGAGATAGTCAAGCGCCGCCTGCACCCGTGCCGTTTCCCCTCTGAGGCCGATGATCATGCGGCCAAAGGGCGTATTCTTGATATGGTCGAGATTACCAAACAGCAATGTTGTCTCCACATCCGGGAACCTGCGGATCATGTCGGCAATCACCGGATCATCCGCCGATTCACCAATAAAGGTCAACCGCATGAGCAGATAAGCATCCTCTGCCGGTTCCTGACTGATCTTCCCGCCCCGGAAAGCCGCAGGCAGATCGTTCGAAAGCAGGACGCTGATAAATTCCCTGGTAATGGGCTGCTGGGGATTGGTGAACACTTCCAATACAGTCCCCTGCTCAGCGATAACACCTTTATCAATAACGGCCACCTTATCGCAGATATCCTTGATGACCTGCATCTCGTGGGTGATGACCACCACGGTCAATTGCAATTTCTTGTTGATATCACGGATAAGCTCCAGGATTGCCTTGGTTGTCTGCGGGTCAAGTGCACTGGTGGCCTCATCGCAGAGCAGCACCTTCGGTTCACTGGCCAGCGCCCGGGCAATACCCACACGCTGTTTCTGTCCACCGGAAAGCTGCGACGGATACTGGTCAGCTTTCGCTTCCAGACCGACCAGTTTCAATAACGGCATAACTTTTGCCCGGATCTCGCTGTCAGATTTCCCAGCCAGCTTCAGCGGGAACGCAATATTATCATAGACCGTCGCGGAAGACAACAGATTGAAGTGCTGGAAGATCATGCCGATATCCTTGCGCGCTGCCCGCAATTCGCTATCATTCAGCGCTGTCATATCGCGCCCATCCACCATCACTTTGCCGCCAGTCGGCCGCTCCAGCATATTGATGCAGCGCACCAGCGTGGATTTGCCCGCACCGGACAGACCGATGATGCCAAAGATTTCCCCTTTGGCAATCTCCAGATCAATGCCCTTGAGTGCCGGCACCGGCCCCGCCGGACTTTCATAAGTTTTCTCCACTTTGGAAAACTTAATCATAGGCATTCACTCCCATCTCAATTTATTTGCTAAAGAACAATGCGTAATAACCATTTACGAAAATAACCAACACAATAAGCGGTATGATATACGTCACATAGAAGCGGATCCACTTGGGAAACGCCATGCCACGCCCGGTATCTGCTTCCTTGATGAAGTTGTCCCAGCCCCATCCATACCGACTTGTGCAGAACGCCATATACACCAGCGAACCTAAAGGCAGGATATTATTGGAAACCAGGAAATCCTCCAAATCCAACACGCCAGAGCCTTCGCCCAATGGCTGGATCCAGCTCCACTCATTGAAGCCCAGCACACAGGGCAGAGACAGCAGGATTACCAGAGGAATCCCCGCGCAGATGATTTTCCGGCGGTCAATGCGCAGCAAATCGAAGAAGCAGACCACGAGGTTCTCAAACACGGCGATAACCGTAGACATGGCTGCAAAGGTCATAAAGAGGAAGAACAACGTTCCCCAAAGACGCCCAAAAGGCATGGCATTGAACACATTCGGCAGCGTCACGAACAGGAGGTTCGGGCCGCTGGAAGGGCTGACACCATAGCTGAAGCAGGCGGGGAAAATAATCAATCCAGCCATTATGGCCACAAAGGTATCCAGGACGATGATCCAGATGGCCTCGCCTGTCAACCGCTTGCTCTTGCCGATATAGGAACCAAACACAGCCAAAGAGCCCATGCCGATGGACAACGTAAAGAACGCCTGCCCCATCGCGGCAAATATGACTTCCTTCAAACCATGTTCCATCAGACGGCCAAAATCCGGATAAAGATAATACTTCAGGCCCTCACCAGCACCCGGCAAAAGCACGGAGTTGATGCCCAGGATGACCATGAGCCCCAGCAGGCAGGTCATCATGAACTTCGTGATGCGCTCCACCCCGGCTTCCACGCCCAGATAGCATACGCCGCCGCACAACAACACGATGGTCATCATATAAGCGCCCATGGTCACAGGGTCCTGCAGCAGGCCGCCAAAGATCGCGCCGATACCCGCGGCATCCAAACCTTCAAAAGCACCTGTCGCTGTCTTATACAGATAGTAAAGCATCCAGCCCGCTACGGTGGTATAGAACATCATCAGGATCATATTGCCGCCAATAGCCGTATACTTATGCCAATGCCACTTCGTCCCTTTCGGTTCCAAAACGTCAAAAGACATAGCCGCACTGCGGATACTGGCACGCCCTACAGCAAACTCCGCCACCATGATAGGCAGCCCCAGGATAGCCAGGAAAATCAAATAGATCAGCACAAAGGACGCACCGCCATACTGACCGGTAATATACGGAAACCGCCACACATTACCTAAGCCAATGGCACATCCCGCCGATACGAGAATAAACCCTAACCGGGTAGAGAATCCACTTCTTTCCAAACCTAAAAACACCTTCTCCATAAAAAAAATTCGCTCAAAGCGGATAACGATAGATAATCACTCATCTATCTTACCGCAAAGAGCGAATCTTGTCCAGTCACAAGCGACACTTTATTGCGCTACGCTTGTATATTTGTACACCCAACAGCAAATGATTTACCGAATCACTTCAACGCCGCCCATATAAGGTACCAGAGCCTTAGGAACTACCACAGAACCATCTTCCTGCTGATAGTTTTCCAGGATAGCAGCCACCGTACGGCCTACAGCCAGACCGGAACCATTCAGCGTATGCACGAATTCCGGCTTGGACTTCGCATCGCGGCGGAACTTGATGTTCGCACGGCGCGCCTGATAATCCAGGCAGTTGGAGCAGGAAGAAATCTCACGGTACTTGCCCTGAGACGGGAACCATACCTCAATATCATAAGTCTTGGCCGAAGTGAAGCTCATGTCGCCCGTGCAGAGCTGCACCACATGATACGGCAGTTCCAGAATGCGCAATACATCTTCAGCGGCATCCACCATGGATTCCAGTTCATCCCAGCTCGTTTCCGGCTTGACGAACTTAATGAGTTCCACTTTGTTGAACTGATGCTGACGGATAAGCCCGCGCGTATCGCGGCCAGCGCTACCAGCTTCAGCACGGAAGCAAGCCGTATAGGCGCTGTAGTATTCCGGCAGCTTGTCGCCATCGAGGATTTCATCGCGATGATAGTTTGTCGTCGGTACTTCCGCCGTCGGCACCAGATAATAATCCTGACCTTCCAGCTTGAACATATCCTCAGCAAACTTCGGCAGCTGGCCCGTCCCCGTCATGCTGTCCTTGTTGGCAATGTAAGGAGCCAGCATTTCCGTATAACCATGCTTCGTGGCATGCAGGTCCATCATGAAGTTGATGCAGGCACGCTCCAGACGGGCACCCAGGCCCTTGTAGAACATGAATCGGGCACCTGTAACCTTAGCGGCACGGTCAGCATCAAGGATATCCAGATCCGCGCCGATATCCCAGTGAGCTTTCGGCTCAAAGGAAAACTCCTTCGGCGTGCCCCATTTACGCACTTCCGGATTCTCCGTATCATCCTTGCCGATAGGCACATCAGCCTTCGGCATATTCGGAATATGCAGCATGATATCCCGCAGCTTTTCCTCAACCTCTTTGAGGTCAGCATCCAAGGCAGAGATTTTCTCACCGACTGCACGCATCTCGGCAATCTTGTCATCCGCATTTTCCTTGTTCTTCTTCATGGCACTGATTTCTTTGGAAACCGCATTGCGTTCCGCCTTCAGCGTCTCCGTCTGCAGCAGCAGATTACGGCGTTCCTGTTCCAGTGCAGAAAAATCATCCAGATTCAGCGGATTACAACGATTCTTCAGCATCTGCTTCACTTCGTCCAGATTCTCCCGGACAAACTTAATGTCTAACACTACACTCACTCTCCATATTTCATAGCCCTATTCCGGGGCGAAAATTTCATCTAGTTCGATATTATACAGCAAATAAACAGAAATTACCACTGCAACGAAGAGCATGCGCCAGACAATAATTTCTCCATCCACCTGCCGCAGCCAATCAGAAGCTGGCCCCCAATTTATCCATGCTGTCAATCACAATGATACACTTGGGGTCAATGTGCTGTAACAAAAAGACCATCTTGTCCTTCGGAATCGCTACGCCACCTTCAGTAAACGGCTTAGCTGCCGGGAAGCATTGGATAAACAGCCCAAAACCAATGACATGTTCATCATTTTTATAATTGAGACTGAAATAGCTGATATTCAGGCAATGCTGGTAGCGATTGGGATAATCGATGATGTGTTCACTGGCCTTCTTATCCAGATCAGGCACCTTGCGGATATCCACCATGCGATTATAAAATCTTGGCCGTTTATCCCCGGACCAGTACGTAAATTCGTCGGCCTTCACATAGGGAATCGCGCAGCCGGGATCATCAGCCAGACCAAAGGCCTTATCCACATGGAAATTTCCTACGGGAGTTTTTCCATCCCCTTCGCGGGTTTTCCCCAGACCATTGTGGCCGATAACTCCCGGCGTCGTCATGATCTGCTGCCATTCACCGCCAGCGCCCCGATTATGCAGCGACACCCAGGCTGTCGTTTTATCCACACCAGCTACAACCAATATCTGATTGGACTGTTCTGCAACCGGCAACTTTCCCACCCAGTCCGGTGATTTCTGTGCTGCATTCACTAATGAGGATTGTAATATGAAACAAAGCGAAAAGACACATAAAAGAATTTTTCCCATTTTCCACATATAGACTCACCCTTTCTGGCAGCCACGGCCCCCAAGCTCACCTTAACAGCTTATTTTTTCATATAGTTCCACTTTCCATTATCATACTGGAAAACATGCTCATTCTTGTCCGCAGGAATTTTCTTTCCTTCTATCTCCAGGCTGCCAGATTTAGCATCCTCAAACACAAAACGCATATTGGGAACGCCATAAGCATTCATGACTTTCTTGATGACGACATTCTGCTTCTTTGGCACTTCATAAACAACGCCCTGACCCGGAGCGAACTTATCAATCTCACTCACATCCTTCTGGGCACTGTCGGCAGGCAAATATTGCTTCAGGCTGACCTTTACCTTGTCAGCATCCTTCATCACATTATCCTTGAAGGGGAACTTATGCATATTGATCAGCATGCGCTTGAAGTAATTATTGTCCTTGAGCGGAATCACCGTACCATGACGCAGCGTATTGGGGCTCTTCAAATATTCCGCACTGTACGGACCGGTTTCGATCTTTCTTTCATCTACCATCCAGACAGTAGCCCGGGACTTCGGAGACAGATCAAAATCCTTGGCATAGTTGTCGCCGTAGATATAAACCGTGCCATTATCATTGAAGAAGGAGAAGCCCTCATAGCCCTTGATTGCCTGCAACGGCCACGTTTCCACTTCCTGGAAGCCCTTTACCGGAGATGTGGATTTCAGAAGCAACGGAGCCTTATTGTAGTTATCCGTGTATTTCTTCTCATCCTTCGCAATCATATAGTACGTGCCATTGATCTTGCGCACCTGAGCATCGATATAGGAATCCGAGCGTTTGGGCATCTCAATCTTCACGGCAGGGCCAAATTCACCCTTTTCAATATCATCGCAGGAGCTGACGTAAAGATCCATCAAGAATTGCGTCGGTTCCTTGTTCTCTTCGCGCTGCTTTGCAAAGTACACATAAGCCTTGCCATCATCATCGATAAAGAGATCCGGCGCCCATACTGCCCCCAACGTTGTCCGGTCGATGACATTATAGCCCCGCGTTTCCCATTTCTTGAAATCACGGGTCTTGGCAATCCTGAAGGTCCGGCCTGTTTCGATTGGCTCTACATAGCACAGGTAAAACATCTGGTTATGGTACTGGATGGAAGGATCACGCCCGGCTTGGCCTTCTAACGGCATAACATACTTCATGGTAACACCGTCACTTGTATAATAAGCCTCAGCCTTTACGTTCTCATTCGACGTGAAAAACGTGCCAAAGAAACCACTGAGCTCCTTAACCCCCGAAGTACGGATGGCAAACAGACCGTTATTCAGCTTGATGACACTATCACCGTCTACGGCACCAGCCTTGTCCTGAATCAGATATTCTTCATCAAAGCCATCGCCTTTGGCAAAGAAGCCTCTAGTCTTCACCTTATCGCCCTGTTTCAGGCCATCTCCCTTCACCATATCAGCCACGGTATCACGGAACAGCACATCCTTTTTCAAGGCGTTTGCTTCCGCCATGACGGGCTGGAAAACATCCCCATTGCTGAAGTTCCCCACACTAAGTGCGCCCATAACCATCATGCTCAGAGCTATCTTTCGCAAATTCTTCTTCGTATAAAACATATTCTCAACTCCTATTTATGCATCCCATTCGCAAATCAAACCAAAATTCTGCTTGCCAAAGAAGGGTTCATCGAAGCAGCTGCCATCGGAATTGATGTCATTCCATTCTCCAGCTTTGGTCTTCTTAGCCATCGGATTGGGCAAACGATAGAGCATCAATACGTCTTCCGTGCCCCAGTTATCCGGCTGCTTATCCGACCATTTCGTAAAGGTCAGCGGCTCACCATTCACCCAGCTCCAGTTATTGTTCTTGTCGCGGCGGGCACCTAACCAATAACAGTTCTTAGTTCCCTTCTTCTGCACCAATCCCCAGACAAAGGCATATTCTTCCTTGCTGGTAATGACAGCCAAATGACCGCCAGCTTCCTTACAGAGCATCTGTGCTTCCATCCAGGTAACATTTACGGTATTGAACACCTTGTAATGATGACCATTGAATGCCTCCACCCCAGGATAGTTCACATAGTTATCCGGCGTAGCCGTAGATGTATTGATACGATCTTCATAGGTCATTGTCTGCGCTCTAACCGGTGCATAGGGAGCCGGTGCTACTGGTACAGGCGGTGCACTGTAACCACTTGGCGAGGCATCCATGGATACCGACAAGGGAGCATGCGTTGGTTCATGGCTGAGCACTTCCTGACCAGCCCGTTTGCGGGCCGCCAATTCATTAATGATCTGCTCCATCTGTGCGGTATCCACACGAGCCTTTATTTTGGCACGCCAGGTAGACATATTGGCATCTGATGTATATTCCGGCCCGGACAAAATCTCCACACGGCCAATGGCGGCGGTAACGATCTCATCCTTCGTCACCTCACCATTTACGACTTCGGTACTGCTGGTAAGCCAGGTACCAGCTCTCTCTACAGCCATTCGCTTGGCATCCTTGAAGGCACGTTGTTTCACATCCATACGGGTATCATTGTCGCCCATATCCGCCTGCCCTTCGGCATCCACCTCAACAGGCTCTGCATAGGCCATTGGTACACCGCCCAAAAACAGCAGTGCCAATGACATCCCTAATAATTTTTTTCTAATCATGTTCGGTCCCTCTTTCTAACCAACGCGTACACTTTTTCTAATCTCGACTTCCACTGTATCAAGTATCATATTCCCACAAAGTAAAAAGTGCACAGTTACATAGTTCTCCAATCAGGTGAAAAATCCTCTATTCTTATATCGAATATTTTGCCCAAGTTCTTAAGACTGCTAACCTTTTGTCAATAAATTTTCTTTTGCAGCCATAACTGGGCCTTCCTGTGCCAACCTCCCTTATCCAAATAATAAACATCCTGAAGCCCCACCTTCAAGTTGTTGTGTTTTATAAAAACCATGAACAACCGTTCAGATATAAAACCAAAGACACGCTTCTGATAATCATCATAGTCCGAGATATCAATCCGCTGTTCCAAAGTAAATAAGATATTGAACAACCATTCACAATAATTATTGAATATATCTTTTCTGGTACAGAACATATTCAAATAATACGTTTCCGAACCAGCCATAACCTCATCAAATGTCTTTTTGTACTCAGGATAAAGCTCTGCAATGATTTCGCCTGTCTTTATCATATCTTCCGCATGATGGGCCTGAGCGTAACGCTCAAAGACAGATGGCTCACAACGAGTGAACTTTGGCACCATTATATCACATTTTTCCATGGCTTTGGCATAATCTTTATGATTGAAGATATGCAAGCTCATGCCCAGAATCCGCCGAATAAAGTAACGACGGTAGTGACAGAGGCCTATGTACTCGCAATCCAGATTCTTCCAAGCCCAGTACAATCCTGTCAGCTCACAGAAATTCGGATTCTTCGCAGAGATATTGTCCCCCACATCATCCCGAAGCTGTGCCCAGTCCGCTTCCCGGCCCCTGGCCCCCACATACAGTGAATGATACGCTTTATCCTTGGGACGCCAATACGGTTTATGCATGGCAATCAAAATTTTTATATCCATCAACATGCCCACTCTCTCAATTTTTTATTTTTTGTGCAATATATTTAATCTGCCAAATAAGCCACTTGCCATAATTTCCCAGACGAGCATACTTACGAGACATAAAACGATATTCTATAGGCTTAACCGGCGGTTGCATCTGTTCATCAGTCCAAAAAGATTGTTCTTTAACTTCTGCAAATGGCGAGCAGGATGCTGCAGAATAGTAAAACTCTTTCCACGGCTTTGGCGAACCGCTATAATGAATCAATGCAGTATCAGCCGGATAAGTATCAGCCGGATTATTACGAGTGTTATACTTGACCGGCAGCCAATACACCTTATTGGCGAACAATACATTCAATACATCCTGATCCTGGGCATGCACATATTTTTCAGGGTCATCATCCAGCATCTTCATAGCATTCTCGGTAATATTCATATCTTGCCATTTCTGCAAGTCCAAAAGCATGATTCCCGCATTGAAATACCCATCACCAGAATGTCCTATCCTGCGGCTATATTCATCACGGTCTTTATTCTGTAAATAAGTCGGATCTGGCACAGCGGCTATTGCCTTCTCACCTAAATCCATTTGAAACAAATCATCTAACGACCCCTGACAGATAACATCTGCATCCACATATAACATCCGCGAACAACGTGCCATAAGAACATCCGCGGCCAGAAAGCGAAAATATACCGCCACAGACCAATCTCCACGAATAGGGAATTTTTTAAAACCTGAAGCATCCACATAATAAATCGTCAACGGCACAGAAAATTTTTCTACCGTACTAATAAGCCGCTCTTTTTCTCCGGGATTAAATTCATCTATAAATACATAAATATGGATATTTTCATTATGCATCAGCACAGATGTGACCGCAACTCCTAATGGAAGAGTAAAGCTTTTATCAACAGTAAATACTACGTCATAATGATTATCTCTACTTTCTCCTTTACACCCAATTTGTTCTTCACAACTTATCATATTTTCTAATATAATACTCACCTCCCAAGTGATGACTCAAACTTAGATAGAGCGAAACTTTTTGTATATACGAGTTAATGTATCACCCAAAATCATTGCCCGCCTAACCCTCTTAGACATTTTGATATCAGGATAAGAATTTCTAGCTATTTCAACATACCGTTTCATCTCTGAAAAATCATCCAAATTATAACTTATCGTTGCCAATTCTGCATATATATTCTTTTTTGTATATTCATCTACTTTTCTATTCAAATTCTCCTCAAGCACTTTTCTTTTCCATTTCAGAACTTCCCGACCACGGGTTGCACTGAGGCTTCCGGGGTGCAATCTAGCTTCGTATATAGATTGTCTTACAGGCAATACATCATAGGAATCTGCAATTCTTAACCAATAATCATAATCCTCAATGAGAAATTTATTTTCATCATAATAGCCTATTTTATCAATAACCTCTCTTTTATAAAGAAAGGCAAATCCAATAATATTTTCCCAATACAATTCCCTTACATCTTCAGGGATATTACATGTTTGAACTTTATTTCCCGCTTCATCTATTCTGTCATACTCAGCAAATACCAGCCCCGTATCCGTCGGTCCATGCTCCATTGCATTCATCATAACCGACAATGCATTTGATTTGAATAGATTATCATCAGATGTCCATGTTATATATTCACCTTTAGCGTTTCGCATACCAACATTCAACGAAGCTGGTAATTTCTTATTAACCTCATTGCGAATATATCTTATACGTGCATCTGTCTTTGCCAGTTCTTTAACTATCTCTCCTGTATTATCTGGTGAACAATCATCAACAACAATAAGTTCCCATTCTTGATAATCCTGTTCTATAACACTTTTTATCGATTTCAAGAGCCATTTAGCCCTATTATATGTAGGTAGTATTACAGATATCATTAGCAGCATACTCCTTATAATCCAATATATATTGACATAAACTTACCCGACTAAGCACACAACATCAAACTTCTCTCTTTATAAATCTATCTTGTACCCAAAAAGAATCCGACTGATTGTAATGACGCTCAAAGTGCATTAAAGAAAAGCCGTTTCGCTCCAATATATCTACAATATCCGGCCACAGTTTTTCATCCTCGTAGCAATTATTATGTTCAGCTTCTATTTGAATAGCATTGACGTCTTTTAGTCTATCGCCAAAACCATCCAACGCTTCCCAGTTAACCCCTTCTACATCAATCTTGCAAAAATCAATATGACTAATACCGAGTTTATCCATCATATAATCCATACGCACAGCTTTTACTTCAGTGGTTTTATCAAATGAAAAAACCAGACTTTTCTTCATCGTTGACACACCTGTATTAGCATCATTATCTGTATCAACTAAATTCAATTCTATAATTTTACTTTCGTTAAAAATAGCGAGATTATATATATTAAACTTATAAAAACTCTTGATTGCATCGGCAATTTTAGGATGCGCTTCAAACACATATACATCCATCGGTTTCAAATCAAAATTATGTCTTATTCGTTCTGCATCCTGCGCATAATTGGCTCCTAATTCAAAAACATTTTTCACTTGTAGCGTAGTATTGTTTTTTATAATATCGCAGTATATATCCATACTACGACCATCACTAGCCGGACGAACACCTGCATCCTTATACATTTTTATTATCTGCTTTTGATATCTTGACTCCTTAAATTTATCCAAGTGACGTTTAATACTCATATCATCATCTCCATTATAAAAACTATTTCACAATTTTATTAACACATTTTCCAATTAATCGCAACACATTCTCCCAAAATGTCTCACACGCCTCCCCTCTATGCCAATTTGAATTTAAAATCAAGCCAACATACGACCTAGCCCAATCGTCTGCATTTTGATTTTTAATAATAGATAGCATATACTCTCTTTCTGTATGAAAACATTTAAATAGAGGTTCTATTTCGTAAATATCTATATCATTAAATTTTTGTAAAGCAGCATTATACCACGTAAATTCAAATGGTGAATAAGTTATAGCTTTCGCATAATCAAAATCATGTTCAAGTAAATAGTGTTTTAAATGTGTCAAAACCTTATTATTCATAATCTGAAAGCCATGGCACGTCTTATATATATCGCCATCATAGTGCATAAAATCAAAAATATCCTTTATTTTCCTATATCTATAATCCCAATATTTTTGATAATTTAATTCGCATGATAAATCCTTATCCTGCACCAATACGCTATATGGTGTTTTCGCATCATACATAAAATCACTATAGTAGAAATCTCGTATAAATTCGCTATCAGAATCTATGCAGCAGTAATTATCATATGACGATATTTCCCAAAAACTTAATTTACAAATCTCTTGATTAATATATCCTTTACTTAAACCATCCTCTCCTCTTGCAACCATGTAGTTAGACGCATATGATTCATCAGTTATTATTTCCACTGTATCAGATGCATACTTTTTAAATAGTGACAATTCCTTTTCCGGGCACGAAACAAACATTCTCACATCTTGCAGATTATGCTTATGGAACGATTCTAGCATATTAGAAAAACGAGCCAGATCATCGCGATATGTCTTGCAAAAAAAAGCAAAACTATATTCAGTAAGATTAATAGGTAGTGTTGTTACCGAACCACATGTATTTTTAGATACCGAAGTGTGCAAATTATCTAATGAAACAGCAATAGCCTCATCTCTATATTCACGCATTGCTAAGCACATTTTTGAATACTTATCTGTATTTAGGTATGGAATTTTATTAATAGCTTCGCATAGATTATTATTCGAAAAAGTAACAACAGCATTTGGGGGTAACTGAAAAGCTTTAGTTAATTTATCATTTATAAAACAGGGTTTACCAAAAGCTAATGCCAACTGTTTAGATCCAGAAGTCTTTCCATTTAAAAAATCTTGATTCTCCTCTTTATCCATGTCTATAGCTATTAGAACATAATCTGTGTCTATCAAACATTTGAACATTTCCTGAAAACTCAGTTTACCTAAAAAGTTTATTTTTCGAAGTGCAGACAATGATTCATTATGGTATTTTATCCCCTTCCCAGTAATTAATCTAACTTTATTTTTTATATAATGATCAACATGTTTCCATATTAATCTATTTTTCTTTTCAGAACTGATATTATTTATACGAAAATCTAAATCACGCGCATTAGAATTTGCTATCCCCATTTCAGCAATCCAGCTTTTATTAGTATTACCTATCATTAACAATCTAGTTGTAGATATATTCTCTTTTTTATCATTTGAAAATTCGCCAAAATAACATCCTGCTAGCAAAGGAACATCATAACCACGAATTGAATAAGATGTTAAACCAAATATTCTTTTTTCTCTCAATAAGTCATCATCTTTAAAGTTGATCATAGACGGATTATGATATATCCCCATTATTCCGTATTTACTTGCAGGATATCCGCCCAAATAATCCAGCAAACGTTCACGCTTACCATCATGCCAGTATTCGAGGCTATTAAAAAAAACGAAATCATATTCAGCTATTTCCGGCTGAAAAAGAATCCTTTTTAGCATATTGCCACTATAAGTTATAAAACGTACTTTATACTTTTTGGGAAATGACAAGAATAAATCGTCCGATTGAAAATTCTCTCGTGTCAAGATTGTTATATCATAATTTAAACGGGCAAAATAATATGCTACACTAGGCAGAACTTCATAATGGTATGGATGTGGTTCGACAATCAACACTTTCGACATACATTACCCTCCCAACTTATCAAAGTAATAATTTCGCATAATAACATCATAATCAACAACATCACTGTATTATTTACTAATCAGCGTCAGTAAATCTTCGGTTACATGCTTTAGTAGAGCATTATTATGCCGAGTTTCCACATTCAATCTAAGCAATGATTCCGTATTAGATTTTCGTAAATTAAATCGCCATTCCTCTAATTCAACAGATAGACCATCAATCTTTGTTATATTCCCCTTTGTTCTAAATTCTGCCTCAATTCGTTCTAACACCTCATCAGGATTTGCACTCTTTATATTTATTTCACCTGAAATAGGATAACGTCGAATTCTTTCTTTCATCATATCTGAAAACGACTTACCTTTAACTTTAGATAACAGGTTTAACACTAAAAGCCAGGGAATCATACCGCTATCACAATAGGAGAAATCCTTAAAATAATGGTGGGCACTCATTTCTCCTCCATAAACAGCATCTTCCTTACGCATTGTATCCTTGATAAATGCATGGCCACTTTTAGACATTATAGATATGCCACCATTCTTTTTTACTACTTCTTCAGTATTCCAAGTAAGACGTGGATCATAGATAATCCTTCCCCCCGGTTCTTTTTGTAAAAAAAACTCTGCTAAGAAGCCTACTAGATAGTAGCTTTCAATGAAATTACCATTTTCATCAAACATGAAGCATCGGTCAAAATCCCCATCCCAAGCTACTCCAACATCAGCTTGAGATGCCACTACTGCATTTGCCGTTGCATCTCGGTTTTCAACCAATAGTGGATTAGGAACACCATTAGGAAACCGCCCATCTGGTTTATGATGAATTTTCACAAATTCAAAAGGCAAATATTTCTCCATAACATCCAGAATTGGTCCAGCTGCGCCATTCCCCGAATTGATTACAACTTTAAAAGGTTTTATTTCTTTTATATCAACATATGATAGAATATACTTTACATATTCCTCTGTTATATCGATTTTTTTCACATTACCAACGGGTTCAGTCTTAGTTGGCAACTTTGCATCAAAAACCTGTGCTTTCAATTTCTTAAGACCTGTATCTCTTGAAATTGGCTGGGCATTTTGGCTCACAAGTTTCATACCATTATATTCCTTCGGATTATGGCTAGCAGTAACCATAATCCCTCCATCAAGCCCCAAATGTACCGTGGCAAAATAGATCATTTCTGTTCCACATTGCCCGATGTCAACTACATCACATCCCGATTCAGTCAAGCCTTTCATTAAAGCTGTTTTCAAAGCCGGCCCAGACAGTCTAATGTCGTTTCCTATTACAACTTTTTTCGCTTTAAACAAAATAGGAAAGAACCTACCAATACGATACGCTATTTCCTTATTAATTGTCTGCGGATAAATACCTCGTATATCATATTCACCAAAAGCATCTATGCAATAACTCATAAAATTATTCCTCACAACATCTACGATTATCTGTCAGCAAATCTTACAATGTCTTCTTCACTTATGTAAGTACCATTTTGGATTTCAATCAATTCCAAAGGAATTTTTCCTGGATTAGAAAGACGATGTTTTACAGTTTGAGGAATAAACACAGATTCTTCCTCATGAATGAACATATGTTCTTCCCCTCGTACCACCTCGGCTGTACCACATAATATCACCCAATGTTCTGTTCGATGGTAATGCATCTGCAACGACAACGATTTTCCAGGCATAATCCGAACTTTTTTCATACGATATCCTGGTCCTTGTCCAATTATAGAAGACGTCCCCCAAGCATGGAAAATAGTAGTATGTTCATCAGCTTCCTTTCGATGCATGCCTTTAAGCTTATCCACCACATTTTTTACCTTTTGAGATTCCCCTTTTTTAGCCACAACGATAACATCATCTGTTTCTACTAGTAATAAATCATCAAAACCAATACCAACAATCAGTCGATCGCGCCCCATAATCAGTGAATCTTTGCAATCAAGAGCCAAAACATCTCCCTTAACCGCATTGCCATTATCATCTTTTGGTAAAATATCATACATGGCATCCCAAGATCCAATATCATTCCAATAGCACGATAATTGTATCATGCACACATTCTTCGACTGTTCAAATACAGCATAATCAATAGAAATATCTGGCAAGCTGGCAAAATCATACAACATATCATCATAACCCTTTTCCATTTGTTGTGCAATTTGCGGCTGATAGGACATCATCTCATGATAAATCGTAGGCAATGAAAATGCAAACATCCCAGAATTCCAAAAATAATTTCCAGACGACATATACTTTTGGGCTGTAGCAAAATCAGGTTTCTCTTTAAATGAAACAACTTCTAATATATTATTAAAAGCCTTCACAGTTTCTATGTAACCATAACCTGTTTCAGGTCGTTCAGCTGGAATTCCAAAAGTAACCAATTTCCCAGCCATTGCCATATTTTCAGCATTACGAACACAACTCTGAAACTTATTTATCGGTCGAATCACATGATCTGCAGCGGCCACTAGCAAAACTTCATTTTCATCACAATTAAGCTTTGTTCTACAGAAAGCTGCCCCCAAGGCAATCGCAGGTGCTGTATTTCGCGACACGGGTTCCAATAAAATATGCACTGCTTCCGCCTTACACTCGCTAAGCTCATTTTGCACATGATAAAGATATTTCTGATTCGTAATGATAATAATGTCTTCTGCTGACACAAAAGACATAAATCGCAAAACTGTATGGCTTAGCAACGAACTATCATCCTCTAACTTCAGAAACTGTTTTGGATATGACTGGCGTGATAGCGGAAACAGCCGTGAGCCACCACCACCTGCTAAAATTATGACTTTCAAAATTTAATCGTCCCTTCTCATTTACAAAATCAAATTATTATTTGGCAGCATCATAAGCAAACGTCTACTTGCAAGTAAAAAGCAAAAAACATATCATCAAAAACATCATCACACTAAAGGCTTTTAATCATCTAATTTATTCAACAACCTTAACATAACCACATTACCATCTTTATTATATACTACAAATTTTAAAATAAAAAAAATCAGATTATAATTTCCTTCATTTTTTTCATTAAATCTACGTACTTGCGTATATTTATTCGCAAGCATATACCACCCTTTATCAGACAACAATTTTGCTGCATTATTATAGCCATTAGGGCACTTTCTGAATCTGCCCTCACTTTTTCTAATAATCCGTTTATTTTTTTGTGCTTTCCCGATACCAAGCTTATACAAAAGGTCATATATCGCATGTTCTTCAGTATCTTCTGCCACGCTTTCCCTTTGTTCAGGAAAAAGCCAACAGCCTACCCACGTCTCTGTGCATATATAAGGTATACATGGTGCTATATCATCACGTTTTTCTCCGATCCAATCCAGCAGGATCTTCTCTAGTTTTACGCATACTTCATCGTAGCTTTCTTTAATTTTTCCACAAGGAAGATTATCAATTACAGGATTCAATTCTCCAATATCACCGTATTTTGCATAAGCAATATCTGCATCTACATGAACAACGATACAGTCAAATTTTCCACCAGCGCCTTCCGCTATTTGTAGTTTATCATGTAAGTTCTTACATACACGATAAACTCCGCCCCAACCAAAACTTTCATCTTTCTTTTGCATAGACAATTCCTGTGGTGTAGGTGATATCGGAACAAATAAGAATACTTTATCCGGGAAAGCATTCTTAATGATAGCTTGTATAACACTTATATCTGTAGGGCCTTCAGCGATTATACCAATTCTATATTTAGACATTCGGTACGCCCCCTATATACCCGTCCACCCACATCTGGCTTAATGGCATATGGTTTTTCTGTGATATTTCCACTAATTCTTTTGTTAAATTGATACGCCTAACATCTGTCAATCCATCAGAATCTCTATCTACAACGAACAAAGCCACCCGATTATCCGTTAAATCTAAACTATCTAAGACCACTGGATTATGTGCTGTACAAAGAATCTGTTTTTCAGGAATTAGTTCCCAAAACCACGTTTGTAATAACCCCATGATTCTCCTTATTAATCTAGGATTTAACGCAGAATCAATATTATCAACCGAAAACACCTTTGGTCCTTTGGGAGACAATGATAACACCAACAGGAATATGACGTAAAGTATTCCCTCACTTGCATCTGTAGCCGTCAACTTATTGTAATTTTTTTCATATAGGCATCACGGAAAACAATTGTCCGTTTTGTCCGCGGCAA
This sequence comes from Pseudoselenomonas ruminantium, assembly GCF_900142515.1. Taxonomy (GTDB): domain Bacteria; phylum Bacillota; class Negativicutes; order Selenomonadales; family Selenomonadaceae; genus Selenomonas_A; species Selenomonas_A ruminantium_D. The sequence continues at coordinate 97,412 of NZ_FRBC01000007.1, forward strand.
TGATGGAGATATTATTCTCGAATCCTGTGTCGATGTCCCCATGCCATCTACCCAATCAAACAGGGATATCACATTATCTATTGCCTCATCAATACGATCATCATCTTCTGCTAAATCTAACAGTTCCCTCAGCCCTTCTGACAATCCACCTCCAGACAACCCCACTGGGACTCTGGATTGCATATCTGGCATCATTCCTCTTAATGCCGGGGTGTTTGGTGTATAAAGTCCATACGATCGTAAATCCGACAAGAATTCCAACACATGCGGCTCTATAGTCTCTGAGGCTAACACAGCAGGTATACCACCTATATCTGATGATATATTGCTATTTTCTCCACGATGATATATATCTGTTCCATTACTCCAAACTTTTTCCGTCTTAAAGTTCCATTTTGGCAAAGGATTATCTAGCGGATTCAGGAGGGAAACATTATATCTACACCTTGCATTCTCAACTAAAAAAGAAATATGCGGCGATGTCTCATATCGTTCATTGGATGTTTTATATAATCTTGGCACACCGGGCCTGATACCACGCCTCATTAAAGATTCATCATCTACAGCACCGTAGCTGGCTGCCGAAACCACTCCCAACGCCTCTAATATATTTGTTTTGCCTACACCGTTTGCTCCAATAAAAATATTGAGATTACTCAATTCCAACGTTACATTGCGCAATGATTTAAACAAATCTATTGAAAACTTTTCAATCATAACTAAGCCCTCACGAAATTTGTTATATAAAAGTCACTTCAGCATCCTCATCAGCCAGGCGCAGAATTGGAATTGTTCTTTGATGTCCTCTGCCACAGGCTTCAATGGCGTATTGATGAACTGGCTCAATTCTTTTGCCTGAGCAGGTTTATCCTCGTTGAGAATCATGACATTCTCGGCACAATAGAAGGGATATTTTTTTACTTCCTCACTGGTGGTGATGAGTTTTTTGCCGAAGAACAGTGCTTCATAAGGTCGCTGGGTTATTCCGGTCTGTCCATTGGAGACCAGCTCCAGAATAGCTTTGCTCTGCTGCATATGCCGGATGTATTCCGGATAGGACATATAATCCGTGGTTTGCGCAAGCTCCGCCTTGGTATAGCGGCGGCCATGCCGTTTGCGGACCAGACGCAGATCATGGTTAAGGCCGGCTTCTCCAAAAAGTTCCCGCAAGCTGGCTAATTTGGCTAATCGGTCACCTTTTTCTTCCCCCAGGAAAAATACATCTGTCTTCTCCTGTCTTGCCTCCATTTTATCATATTCAGCAAAATCATAGGGTGAAAAGATGTAAAAATAAGGGGAAAATTCCAAGCCATAATCAGCAGCGATTTTACGGTCACAAGTATAAAAATGAATAGGTAAATCCCGATAATGAGACGGGTCACGTTTGCTGCCCGGCTTTATGGGCGAGTCGTAGAATACGCACAGCCGGCAATGAGGATTATGGGCCAGAATATACTCGAATACATCACGCCCACGAATTTCATCAATGATGATAACGGTATCATATTCAGCCACATGATCCCGCCAGGCACCATACCAATGGGACGGATTCAGTTTTTTTATGCCCTGCAGCCACTGGGGCGCGTGAAAGGACGCATTCATCCAGCGTTTTTCCCTTCTGGGCAAGCCCTCCTGATAAATGCGGTCAGCGGTGACAAAAGGATAGTTTGCCAGCCAAGCCTGTTTGGGCTGCACAGGCCAGCCCAACACCAATATATGGTGGTCTGCTAATTTTTCCATGTCGATTTCTCTCTTTAAAGGATTTTTATTTTCCGGCGCCGTATCATATAGCGCAGCAGCAGGCTGCGCCGCAGGTCAAGACAGTGATAAACTTTTTTCAATACCTTGCGGGAAATGCAATCATATTCCATATCATCACGAATACAATGATAATAGGCCTTGGCCCACATATGCTGTAATTTCCTGACCATGCCGGAACGTTTCAGGATTTCCTGCTTGGAGGCATATTCATGCAAGCGCCGGAGCACCTCGATTTTGTCCCGCTTTTCCCGGGCCAGATTGCGCTGGTCCCGAACAATACTGTTCGGATTGCTGTAGTAGCAATAAAAAGGTTCGTTGATGATGATGCATTTGCGGCTGAAATACAGGTAGAAAAAGGATGCATAATCATCTTCATGATAAATGCGGGAAGGATATTCCACCTTTTTCGCCAAATCCTGCCGGTAAACCGTATTCCAGGCCACTGTCCAGGGGGATTCCTTGGCGTAGTAGCGGCAAAGATTTTCTTTCCCGGTAATTTCCTGATAAGCCGCCCCTGGGAACAGGGTTTGAGAATATTCTTCCTGATCATTAGCTTCGCAATACCCGCTCTTCACCATATCCGCGTCCGGATGTGCCAGAGCCTCGGCCATCAACCTGCTATACATATCCGGCTTCACCCAGTCATCACTGTCCACAAAGGCAATATAGCCGCCGACAGCGGCCTTTACCCCGGTATTCCTGGCGGCCCCTAACCCGCCATTTTCCTGATGAATGGCACGGATCTGCGGATACTTAGCCGCATACTCATCACACATCCGTCCAGAGGAATCCTTCGCTCCATCATCCACCAGAATGATTTCAATATTTTTATAGGCCTGATTGAGCAGGGACTGCACACAACGGTCTAAATATTTTTCCACGTTATAGACAGGAACAACTAAGGATAGCAGTTCTTGATTCTCCAATTCCATCTCTCCGTCCATCTTATTTCCGCAATTTTTTTATATTGTCCGCAATGGCGGCATCAATCTCATCCAACAGGGCATAGCGCTTGCGGTAGTTGGCCCGCTTGCGGGTGGGCACTTCTTCCATGCTTTTGCGATATTCCGTCATAGGCAGTTCATAGAAGCGCTTGTCTTCGCAGGGCGTGCCACCGGATTCTGCCCAGAAATCACTGAAACTTGTCTTGAGCTTGCGATCCCGGCGAATGTGATTCATGGCATAATAGCCGTAATTGGTCACGGCATAAATATGCTTCAGTCCCAATGCCTTGGCTGTTTCCTGTGTGGCATGGAGGATGAAATTCTTCGTCCGGTAAGCGTGACAGCGTTTCGTGATCTGTTTGATGATATCCCGAGCGTCCTCCATATTGGGGCCCTGCATGGCACCGATCCATAAAGACCAATCCCCACTCTTATCCGGGGCGATCCAGAACATCATCTGGTAAAGATCTCCCTTTCCGTCAGCTGAAAGGATCAGGGACAACAGCCCTTCCTTGCGCTGACCGGGATGGAAGAACAGGCGCAGCCGCAATTTTTCCCCTTCGTCAGCAGATTCCCAAAGCAGCTGTTCCCGACAGGAATAGAGGTCAACAACCTCCTGTGGCTTCAACTGCTCAATCAGATAGGTCATATGCTGTTCCACCAGCTCCGCCCGTTCAGCAAACGTAGATTTATTGTAAAAGAATGCCCGGGTAGGCTGTTCATAGACAAAAGGATATACATCGGCAATCTTCGCCAAAAGCTCATTGCTGGCAAAGAATTTTTCCAAGCGCTTCATGCGCTGGGGATGTAACAGGCATCTTGCTCGGAATACGACATAGCGGTGATATTCCCGCGGATTTTCCAGATTATATATTTTCTTGCCGATCTCAGTATAATTCAACATTACTTCTCCTCTTCATTGCCCAAAATCCCTTGCCAAAAATCCGCAATCCGCAACCGCCATAACTGGCGGCTGATAGAACGACCCCTGCGACGTTTATCCATGCGGGGCATGACTTCATCACGGAATGCCGTTTCCCGGAAATAGCGGTAATACGCAGCATTGAAGGAGGGAATTTCCCGATATTCCCAGGGCTTGTAACCACCAGCATAATGCAGGATGGCGATATGACGGCGCGCTGCGAGCGCCTTTTGGCGAAACGACTTTTTGCGCAGGATTTTCAGGAACATATTCCAGATAGGCGGAATCACATTCCAACGCAACGGCAGTTCCACCCATTTGCCATAAAAGACTTTGTTCAACGCATCCTGATCATGGTGCTGGTAATCTTCCTGATGGGCCAGATCCAAGACAGCCTGGCCATAACCGCACCTGCGCCAGGCTGCCACGTCCACCAGCAGCACCCCGGAATTGAAGTACGAGTCTGCAGGCCGCAGCGACAAGGTCTGTTGTTTGCGGGGCCAGTCCTTATGGGAGGCCATGATCCCATAATCAGGCACAGCCGCCAGCGGCTGTCCTGCCATATTGAAGGTCCAAAGCTCAGCAATATCCCCCAACACCAGTAAATCGCAATCCAGATAGATGGCCTTCGTTACCTCCGGCGGCAACAGTTCTGCCATCTTCAGCCGAAAATAGGCCGTACGGCTCAGCTGCCCACTGACAAAGAAATCGGCAAAGGGTGCATCATCCACAGGAATAAAGTATACCTCCGCATTGCGGTCTGCAAAACTTGCCTGCGCCTTTTCCTGATTGGCCGAAGCGATATTGTCAGCCAGCACAAAGAAACGCAGCTTGTTTTCCTCACTGGTATTGCACCGAATCGACATCATGGCCACAACAGCATGCTGTATGTAGTTGTCATCACTGGCAAAGACGATATTGATTTCCTGATTTTCCGCCATATTCAGCTCCTGTCACGCAATCGATAGATGTTCTGCAGCTTCAGATACTTGGTCAAAGCATAGGCCATAGCCATAAAGGACATAACAAAGCCCAGGAACCCATCGAGGAATCCCTTTTTCAGGATATATGCTTTGACGAAAGCGCCCCCCGCATGTCCGATAATCCCCAAGCTGCTGGTTCTTTTCCCCCGCTGTGCCAGTTCCTCAGCTGCCAGCGTCGTATACCGGTTGAACTTGGTAAAATACTGCTGCCAGCTGGTGTAAGTATAATGCCGCAAAACATCCGTAAGTCTCTCCTGCGGCAGATCCGTCTGTACGCCCTCATGCACCACGCCCTGCCATTTCACCGCCGTACGGGGAAAGAGTCTGGCAACATAATCCGGGCGATGCACACCATAATTCATCAACTGCCCGAACACGATATTTTTCCGCTCCACCTTATAGGTCTTTTGGGCATTCTGCGCCACAATCTGCCGGATTTTCTCCCGCCCCTGCGGCGTGATTCGTTCATCTGCATCCAGGTAAAATACCCAATCCGCTGTCGTCTGTGTCAGGGCAAAGTTGCGCTGGCCCGCAAATCCCTCCTCATCCATGGGATGGCTGACAAACTTCGCGCCTTGTTTTTCAGCTAGTTCCTGCGTCCTATCTGTGCTTCCGGAATCCACCAGCACAATCTCATCGGCAAAAGCCGCACTTTCCATAGCTTCCCCTATATTGGCTTCTTCATTCCTTGTCAGAATGATCACTGCTAATTTTGACATATTTTTTCTATTCTCCTATGAGCCTAAAGCACTAAGTTTAATTATACTACATAACAAACAAAAAATCCGCACGATTCGTGCGGATTTCAAAATTTACAGCAAGCTGCCACCAAAGTAAACCAGTGCTCCCAACAGCAGGATAAATGGCAGATAAACCTTCATCGACAGCGCCAGCAATTGGCTTTCACTGCCTTTTCCTGCCACACCGATAGCCGCTACGCCAATGGCAATACTCTGCGGAGCAATGAGCTTGCCCGCGCAGGCGCCCGTAGCATTAGCCGCCGCAATCCAAATCTGCGTGTCCAGCGGTGCGCCAATGGCAATGGCCGCATCCATCTGCAATTTCCCCAGCAGGATGCAGGTACTGGTAGCCGAGCCCGTGATGAAGCCGCCCACCGAGCCGATGAAGGCGGCAATAGCCGGATACATCATGCCCGTAGCCGCCACAGTATGGTCAGCAATGGTAGTGGTCATGCCACTATAGCCCATGACCTTTGCCGTGGCGATGATCGAAATGATCGTGACGAATGTCGGCCGCAAGCTGACCAGAGTCTTGCGCAGGACATCCAGCATATCACTCAGGGAGTTTTTCTGAATGAACCCGCTGACAAAGGTGGCAAAAAGAATCACCATCCCCGGCGTAGCAATCCAATGGAAGGTATAAGGCATGCCGCCTTCGCCCCGGTAAATCAGCACCGACGTCCGCACCTGCGAAATCGAATCGTAGATGGTCGGCACTAACTTGCTGGTCAGCAACAGCAGAATGAAGATCAGGACAAAAGGCAGCCACGCCATAAACGCCTGCCGCTGTGTCACGGTTGGAATTTCCGCCTTTTGCAATACATAGGCAGGATTATCCTGCGGGAAGAATCTCACCGTCCCGATAATGGCGCCCATCGTACAAATAGCACCGGCCACCCCCGCCAGTTCCGGCCCCAGGAAGTAGGATACTGCCAATTGAGCCAGCACATAGCTAAGCCCCGCCGCCGTACACACAGGCACCATGCCCCTGATGGCCTGGAATCCGCCCCCGGCGATGATCACCATCAGGAAAGGACAGAATAAACCTAACAAACTGATCTGCAACGCCACATAAGTAGCCAGCTGTGCCGAATCCGTCCCCATGATTCCCGACAATGTCACCAGCGGAATGCCAATGGAACCATAGGCCGAAGGCACGAAATTGGCCACTAAGCACACGGCCACAGCGCTGACTGGATTTATCCCCATCCCGGCCAGCATGCTGGCCGGGATAGCCACCGCCGTACCAAAGCCAGCCATGCCCTCCAAAAAACCACCGAAGCCAAAAGCAATCAAAAGGATGAGTACCCGATAATCACTGCTGACCGAATTCAGCATAGCCTTGATGATTTCCATGCCACCGGTATGCACAGACAGATGATACGTATAAATCGTAGCTGTAATGATCAAGAGAATGGGCCAACAGGCCAATGCCGTCCCTTCTAAGACAGCACTACCCATGTAATCGAGAGGCATACCAAAATAAGCCACACTGGCAAACAGGGACAGGAGCAACGCCACAGGACACGCTTTCCAAGCCGCCATCTTCAGCCCTGACAAGGCAACAATCAGCCACAAGATGGGAAGGACGGCAAAAAACAACAAGGTCACGCGACTCACCTCTTCATCTTATTCAACTTTTTCATGCGAACTTCTATAACTGTTAGTTCGTCACAGCATGAGTCAATTCCTGTTTTGGAATCAATAATTCCGGATGTTTGACCAGATAACCACTGAATTCACATAAGGCCGCTCTCTCCTCCGCAAACGCGAAGGCTTCTTCCTCCGGCAGCAGTTTGGCCGAAACCTGCAGGGACTGTTGCTTCCGGCTGCTATAGTTACCGACCACTTCCGGGGTCAGCCAGCAATAAGGCGTAACCACCCGGTCAACCGGATTGGTCAGGGACGGCAGCAACGCATGGTATTCATGACCAGCAGGTGCGATAAGTTCCAGCAGGGTAGGCAATATCTGCAGATGCCCACCAATGGTATTGCCAGCCAGCATATCCGCGGTCAGCTCCCGATGATGCATGGCAAAGGAGGTCAGCAAATATTCGCGCATGGACGGCTCCTCCCGCTCCGTCACACCATATTGATAAGGGATAAGCCCCGTGGTATGGTCACCTGTGACAATAAACAACGCATCCGGATATTGCCTGCGCATGTCTTCCACAAATCTGCACAAGGCCTGATCCGCATACCAGATTCCCTGCATCTTGCGCCGCATGGTCTTGTCCTGCCTCAAGGCCACAGGCGCCTCTGGCATGATCCGCTCCAGATCAGCACCATATTCATCATAAGGCATGTTATAAGGCCCATGATTGGAAGTCGTATAAATGAAATGGAAGTCATAGCGCTCATCCGGCGATTGCTTGATCCGCTGTGCCACTTCTGCTAAAAACAGATGGTCATAGACGCCCAGCCAGGTGCGCGGTGCATCATCCGCACAGATATCCGGCCCCCCATGATACTCCGCAAAGCCAGTCGCCGGTACAAAATGGGTCAGACTGCCCCAATTAAGGCCTCCACCGTACCAAAAGGCGGTATGATAGCCCAATCGTTCCAATTGATAAGCCATGGAAAGGGGCGTAGTCCCGCGCCAAAAGGCCAGATTTTCGTTCAGCTCCAAATCGGCATCATAGACCCCAGCCAAAATGCTGGCCAGCGACGGTGCTGAAATCATGCCACCAGAAAGGAAGTTATCGAGCACCAGGGTATGCGGGTCCTGGCGCAGTTTCTTGCTCCCCTCCATGAGATTAAGCTTGTCATACAACGGATCAAATGGCGCCTGCCCATGACTCTCCCCAAAGAGCAGGAAGATCTTCCGCGGCTTCGTTATCCTGGCCCCTGCAGCCCGCCGCTTGAAAGTATCCCAGGGCTGCTGCCAATCCTGTACTGGAAAAACTTTCTCCATGATGGCCTGTGCTTCTTCATCGCTGTGCTCCAGCGTATCACTGTAATGCAGATGCCAGGCCGTCTTCAATGCCACCAAGGCATCCATGGTCATCTTACCCAGGAAAGCATCCTGCTTGACATCAGCCGGTACCTCATCCCATTCCGGTTTATTCCGGTGTTCCAGCGTGCCGCCATAACGCAGCCAGTAAAAGAACACCACGGACAAGACAAAGACCAGACCATTCAATGCATATTGCAGATAGGCATTTTCCAACGAGACATAGGGAAGCTTCGGCAGCTGACACAGAAGGTATGCGCCCCCCGCACAGACGAGACCATAAGGAATGAAGCCCGCCAATATCCAGCCGCCGCCATTCTGATTGAAAAAGATGTCCGCCAGGTTTTTCTTATCCGCATTCCTTCCCAGACGCACCGTAGCATTGTATACGTCATGGAAGTGATAATAAAACAGCATATTCCCCCAGGAAGCAAGGTATATCGCCGTTGCATACAGAAGGAACATGGCCGTACGAACCTCCCCGCCCCAGGCATGATAGGCAGGAAAAAAACAAGACGGCAGCGACACCAGCACCAGACCTGCCAAAAAGACATAGGCGTTGAGATCCATCCCCCACCAGAAACCATAGCGGAAACACCCCCAAAGCCGCCGCCAATCCCGGCGGGAAGCCGCTGGCGCAAATTTCCAGATGAATAACCCCCGGAACAACGCACAAAGCAGAGACACCCATAGCGTCAACAATAAATCACTCTGTATCCCTTCAAAAAATCTAGCAAACAATAACATACATCTCCCTGTCCCCTAAAAATCCAATCGTATTACAGGGTGATTATACACTAAATACCTGCCAGATTCTACTTTATTCTCACACTATCGCAAGCCAATCCTCCTGAACGGCAAAAAGAGCTGTGAAAAACGCTTCCCGCAGCCCCCTGAAATGGTGGCGCGTTCATACTCGTTTCACAGCTCCAGAAAAATTTCCCCTTATTTAGTTTTCGTCTGCTGTGCGCATATCACGCCCAACATAGCGTCCAGCAAAGAAGCAAATTCCCTTGCGAATGCGCAACATGCATTATCCTAATGTTTTCACCGACGTATCTATCGCTTTTATCCGCTCCAACAGGCTGCCCTTTACATAGCGAATGCCTGTAAGTCCTGCCCGTTGGGCGCATTCCATATCCCTGTCGCTGTCTCCTACGAAATAAGATTGTGACCGGTCAATATGGAATCTTTTGCAAGCTTCATCGATCATGCCGGTATCCGGCTTGCGGCAGGTACAGACTTTCCGATAGGCTGGCAGCGGTCCCTGAGGATGATGCGGACAGTAGTAAAGAGCATCCAGATGGGCGCCGATTTTCGCCAGATCCTGATTCATCCAGTCGTAGATTATCTTCACGTCTTCTTCTGGATAATAGCCTCTGGCCACACCGCTCTGATTGGTAGCCAGAATCGCCAGATACCCCCGGTCATTGACATATTTGATGGCCTCCCTGGCATCCTCGATCCAGATGAAATCCTCCGTACGATGCAGGTACTCCGTATCAACATTAAGCGTACCGTCCCGGTCAAAGAAAACTGCCTTTGCTTTATTCGTTGTAGTCAAAGTATCCACCTTTGTCCAGGAAATCTACATATTCCTTCACCGCATCTTCCATTTCGTAGAAGCCTTCATTGTAGCCGGAAGCCAGCAGATTGGTGTCATCTGCTTCGGTGTAGTTCTGATACTTGCCCTTGAGCACCTCGGGGAACTCCCGATAGGTTATTTCACCCTTGCCCATAGCAGCAATCACCGCATTCGCAACCTCATTGTACGTATGGGCATGACCTGTGCCGCAGTTATAGATGCCGCTCTGGCCTTTGTTCTCCCAGAACCAGAGATTGACCTTGACCACATCCTTTACGTAGACAAAGTCCCGGCGCTGCTCGCCGTCCTTGACCGGCTGACCGTCAATCTCGCCCCAGCCCTGGAACAGGCGAACCTTGCCCGTTTCGTTTATCTGATTGTAAAGCTGATAGAAGATTGAAGCCATCTTGCCCTTATGATGTTCCTGCGGGCCATAGACATTGAAATACTTCAGCCCTACAATCTGGCTGCGAGCCTCCGGCATCACCTGACGCACATAGCGGTCAAAGGCCAACTTGGAAAAAGCATAGGGATTCAGTGCATCCTCGCACTCATCCCCTTCCCGGAAACCATTCCTGCCGCTGCCATAGGTGGACGCCGAAGACGCATAGAGGAACGGGATGCGATGCTGCAGGCAGAAATGCAGCAGGGACTTGGAATACTCATAGTTCACCCGCATCATGTAATTCACATCATATTCCATCGTATCCGAGCAGGCGCCCTCATGGAATACGGCATCGATATCCGTGCCATCAAAATCATCATTTTCGATACTCTGCAGGAAATCGTCCTTATGCTGATAGTCGATGAACTTCAGGCCACGCAGATTCTTGTAATTCTGCCCGTCCTTGAGGTCATCCACCACCAGGATATCCGTGCGGCCACGGCGATTGAGTTCCTTGACAATATTGCTGCCGATAAATCCGGCACCACCAGTTACGATAATCATGAAAACAGCCTCCCTTTATTTCAAGACATCCAACAATTCTTCTTTGCTTACAGCATAAGTGCCCAGCTTTGCCACTACCACGCTGGCAGCGAGATTGGCCATGCAGGCACTCACTTCCGGCTCCAGGCCTCCGGCCAGCCCAAGCGCAAACACGCCGATCACTGTGTCACCGGCGCCGGATACATCAAACACTTCCTGCGCCTTGGTCGGAATATGCTGGGCACTGTCTTTCATGATCAGCGACATGCCGAATTCCGAACGGGTAGCCAATACCTGTTTGATGCCGAACTTATCCATCACGAAACGGGCCGCGTCCTCAATCGCCTCATCCTGGTTCTTGATTTTTTTTGGCAGAACAGCATTCAGCTCTTTGAAGTTCGGCGTGATGTAATCTGCCCCGCGGTATTTCTCCCAATCCGTGCCCTTAGGATCTACCAGCACGGGCACGCCCTGCGCATTGGCCGCCTGAATGATCATCTGGCAGGTTTCTGCCGTACAGGCTCCCTTGCCATAATCTGAGATGATTATGGCATCCACGCCTTCACCTAAGCGGGCCGTCACAAAATTATGAAGCCGGTCAGCAAACGCCCCAGTAACATCTTCAGCTTCCTCAAAATCCAGACGAAGCATCTGCTGATGGCCGCCAATCACTCTCAGCTTCGTAGTCGTAGGACGGTCTGTGGTGATAAGCCCCTTATAATCAATGCCTCGGGCCGTGAATTTATCCGTCAGGCTCTGGCAGTGGTAATCATCTCCCACAAACCCGGCAATGCCAATCTGGCATTCCAGCCGCACCAGATTGTGCGCTACATTAGCTGCTCCGCCCAGGGTTTCCTTCTGGCCGGTCACATGCGTAACCGGCACCGGGGCTTCCGGGGAAATACGCGTCACTTCCCCATAGTAATACTTGTCCAGCATCACATCCCCCACCACCAGCAGACGGCAGTCTCCAGTCTTATGGGCGATGAAATCATACATGATTTTCTTATCCATATGTCAGAATTCTCCCTTGGTCAGTTCAATCACACGGCATTGGTAATTCCCCGTATGCAAAGGCAATTTATACGCGGGCTGCCCTTGATATTCCGCCAGCAGATCCTCAACAAAATGCATGACTACCGGGACAGGGATTTTTTTCATGCAGGCCAGATTCTCCGCACCTTCCCGCGGACACTTATGGATGCCGCAAGGATGACATTTTTCCGGTGATTTCAGGAGCACGGAACGTCCATCATAAGGATAGAATCCCGGCACCGGTGAGGCACCGAACATGGTGATCACTGGCAGGTTCATGGCCACGCCGATGTGCATGGGGCCGGAATCCGTAGTCAGCATCAACGAACAATGGCGGAGCAGTCCAGCCAGCACGGCCAGGCTGACCTGCCCGGTAAAAATATGCAGGCAGGAGCTGTCCTTGTGGACCATCTGTCCGATGCATTTCTCCACGATGCTCTTATCCATCGGGCCGCCAAAAAAAGCAATCTTATACCCCTGCTCGACCAAGCGATCGGCGCACTCAGCAAAATAACGATCCAGCCACCGCTTCGTTTCCCAGCTGGCACCGATATTGAAGGCGATGACCTTGTCCTCAGGCGCGAAGTGCTCCTGCCACAAGCGGTCTGCCTTTTGCTGGTTTTCCTCGCTCAAGACCATTTCCAAGCCGCCATCAAAGGGCTCGATGCCCAACGTTTCCCGCAGCACCTGCAGATGCGCATGTACCTGATGTTCCCATCCCGGAACATATTTATGAGGCGGAAACATTCCCAGCGGTCCCCAGCCCACATGATGGGCGATGGATGGATTCTGCAAGGTCTGGTCAAAGAACAGGGCAAAGAGCGGTTTGCTGTAGCCCACGATTTTTTTTGCCCCGCTGAAAGCCGCCACTGCCGAGGCACGCTCATTGCGATGAAGGTTGATCACCAAATCGAATTTCTCCGCCCGCACCTTGCCAATGAAACACCACAAGGAACGCCAGCCCTTGTCGGCGCCCTTCTTATCCATAAACAGGCACCGATCCACATGGGGATTGCACTCCACTAAGTCCCGCCAGCGGGTATCTGCCAGCAAGGTGAGCCGTGCCTGTGGGTATGCCTTGCGCAACGCACCCAGCACCGGGGTTGTCAGCATCAGATCACCAATCTGCATCAGATTGATGACCAATATATTTTGATACACCGTCATTTCTCCTCTTTGTCTGCATGCATGATCAGCCACCAGCCCCAGGTACGCACCTGCTGCAAGAAAGGCAGCAATTTATCCTGTTCGGCTGCGCTGTCCACCGTCTCCGTCTCAGCCAGACCTTCAATCTTATCCGTGCCAACCTGCCCCATCGCTTTATCCGTCACATAAAAATCGCGATTGAATGCGGCAGGCCATTGCCCCAGCGGCGGTACTAATGATTTGTAGACAAATCCCTGCGGTGCAATCATTTCCACCAGCGTGGGCATGATACCGATATGACCACCTACGGCCTCTGCCGGCAGCATGTCCTTTCTTACACCGGCACCATGGATGACCAGAGGCACACTCTGAAATTCAAACATGGTGGGATGGGCACCGGGATTGCTGCGCACAGCATGGTCGCCTGTGATTACGAAAAGGCTGTCCGGATATTCCGCTTCCGTCTGCCGGACAAATTCCGTGACGACCTTGTCCATGTAATAATAATGGCCCAGTTCCACCGCCAGATTATGCGGGTCGGACTCATCAGGGATCAGTTCCCGTACCTTTGCTTCCACGGCATCCACATCAAAACCTTCTGCCGCCAGATCCACATTATAGGGCGGATGATTCGAAGTGGTCATGATCAAATGTACGGTGGGTTCTTCCTCTGTCAGATGATTTGCCAGTGCCTGAAACAGATTTCTGTCGTTGGTGCCCCAGGTATTGGTTTTCTCTGCTTTGTAATCAGGATAGCCATAAAAGGCATCAAAGCCCTGTGCCAAAGCCAGCCGTCCGATATTATCCCAATTAGGCGTACCGCCATACCAGAAATCCACCTTGTACCCCAGTTCATGGAAGGGCTGTGCCAACGCGGTGGGATAGATTTCCTTGAAGCTGCGGGGCTGATAATTGACCCGCACATTGACCTCAGGAAGCCCTGTGATCATGCCGGTGATAGCCACGGATGTGAAATCTCCATTAGGCATGAAATGGGACGTATAGTAAGAATTATCCGCAGCCACCAGGCTCTTGAGGCCATCAGCGCAATGCAGATCTGCATACTTATCCAACAGCGGCCACTGTGCCCAGGTTTCCCCCAGCACGATGAAGATATGACGCGGTTTGGCAATGCTGGCACCAGCAGCCTTGCGGGTCAGATCCTGGTCCAGCTGCGCAGCTGTCAACGTCCCGGCCCGTTCTTTGTCTACACCAAAAATATCGCCCGCTCGCATGCGTTTTTCCTGATTGATTGCCCGATACATGGCCTGCACATCATCCAGGATGCATTCATTCAGGAAATCATCTCCCGTGACCGCTGCATTTTCCCAATTCACACCGGTAGCATAGGAAACACCGCCACCGAAACGGCATACCAGGATGAAGGCAGCAGTCACCAGCAAGGATACCAATGCCGCCGTTTTGGGGCGCTGTCCGCCAGAAACCGTTATGAGCGGCAAAGCCAGCAGCTTTTTCAGCCCCCAGCTCCAAATCGCAGCCAGCAGCAATGCCACCAGCAGGCCCGGCAGCAGATGATATTCATGGATCATCATGCCCAGGACTGCGGCCCGGTCATCATGCCACCCCTGAAAAACCTGCAACCCATAGGTCATACGGAATTCTTCATAATAAGGGAAGCGGGCCAGAAACAGCACCGTCAGGATAAAGGAGCCCAACGCCCCAATCCCCCAGCGTAGTCTTGCCCCGTTGAACCTGGTAAAGACCAGTCCCGGCAAAGTCACCAGCACAAAACTCAACAGAGCAAAGCCGCCTGCACTTTTCAAAGACAAGCGCAAACCAGTGAAATTCGCCAGCAAAATATCGGCCCATCCAGCATCCGCGCTCATGGCACCCGCATATTTGGCCATGAACAGCAGGCGATAGACCGCCATCATAACCAACAGGAACAAAAACAGCCGCAGATCCAGCTGACAGTTTTTCCAATAAGCCTGCAAACGCATCTTAGAGAATCTCCTCCACCTTCTTCAACACCTGTTCCGTCGTAATAGCCGCCAAGCAATCCAGCTGCTTTGGACAGGCCCGCTGCCAACAGTAACGGCAGGGCCGGTCAACTTCAATGGCATGGTGCAGCTGCCCATAAGGGCCATTGCGGTTCGCATCCGTAGGCCCCATGAGCATGATGGTCGGCGTCCCCAGGCCGGCAGACAGATGCACAGGCCCGGTATCACCACCTACGGTCAGGCGGGTGTTCTGCAGGATATAGGCCAACTGCTTGAAATTCGTCCGTCCTACCAGATTGAGCGGCGGTACCTCACTATGGCTGCAGATTTCTGCCGCCCGCTGCTCATCCACCATACCGCCGCCTACCAGCACAGGAATCAGCTGGCGATCATAAAGGAAATCGGCCAGTGCGGCAAAATACTCCGTTGGCCAGCGCTTGTTTGGCCAGTTGGCTCCTACTGCCAGCACCACATAAGGATTGTCCATATTGGCACCAGCCTGCGCAAAGATCTGATGGGCCAGATTGGCCTCCCGATCCGGCACGTCCAGAGTAAACCGCACTTCATTTACAGGACACCCCAGAGCGCGGGCTACATCCAGATAACGCTCCACAATATGACCGTTGGCATGAGCACCCACCACAGGCTTGGAGATCTTATCGCTGAATTCCCGCATGTTGCACATGCCCAGCTTCACCGGAGCCTGCCCCAAACGGGCAATGGCCGCCGATTTGAAAAGGCCTTGCAAATCCAGCACCGCATCATAACGACGCTTTTGGATCTTGCGCTTTATGGGACCATACTCACGCAAAAAGCCCCCTATGGACTTAAATTTCTTCTTCTCAAAGAGGATGACCTCGTCAATATAGGGGCTCATACTAACCAATTCAAACGCAGGTGGTTCTACCACCCAGGTAATATGAGAATCAGGATATTGTTCTTTCAAAGCATAAGCCACCGGCAATGCATGAATCACATCACCAATGGCACTTAACTTTACGATTAAAAAATTTTTCATTCTCTTAGCTCTTTATCTTCTTGATTATATTCGTCGTCGAGCGCCCCTCTACCATATCGATAAAGGCCACCTTGCCGCCATAACTCTGCACGATCTTTGCTTCAGGCAGAGTCTCCAGCGTGTAATCACCGCCCTTGACGTAAACATCCGGCTTGACTTCAGCGATCACAGCCTCCGCAGTCTGCTCACCGAAAAACACCACATAGTCTACGGCTTTCAGTGCACCTACGACCTTTGCCCTGTCCATTTCACTATTGATGGGCCGTTCCGGGCCTTTCAGCCGGCGCACGGATTCATCCGTATTCAAGCCCAGGATCAGCACATCGCCTTGTGCCCTGGCGGCTTCCAGATAGGTCACATGCCCGGCATGCAGGATATCAAAGCAACCATTGGTAAAGACAACCTTTTGGCCGCCTTTACGAAGTATTTCCGCCAATTTTTCTATATCGTTACGTTCAATGACCATAAAAACTCCTTTAACGCAAAGCCCGGCGCAACTCATCACTGGAAACCGTTGCCGTCCCCAGCTTGCGTACAGCAATGCCACTGGCGATATTGCTCAGCTCAGCAGCCTTAGCCGGTTCTATACCTGCTGCCAGCGCCAGGATGACCGTAGCCACACAGGTATCACCAGCACCAGACACATCAAAGACCTCACTGCGGTCAGACACGGGAATATCGTGGATAGCGCCATCCTTTTCCAGCAGCACCATCCCTTTCTCTCCCCGGGTCACCAGGACACCATCTGCCTGCAATTCCGCCATGAGTTCCTGCCCGGCGGCAAAAATGCTTTCATCATCATCCAACTCCCGACCAACGGCAGCAGAAAGTTCCGCATCATTCTGCTTCACATAACCAATACCTTTGAACCGGTGAATATCATATCGGCTGTCCACCATACTGGGAATATCATGCGCACGGCAATAAGCAATCAACTGCTGCTGCAAGGCATCCGTAATCGTGCCTGAACCATAATCACTCAAAACAACGCCATCCATTTCAGGCAACAGCCCCTTCAGATACTGCATGATCTGGGATTCATGGGCTTTCTGCATTGGCTTGTCGCTTTCCTTGTCAATACGCACGATCTGCTGGCTTACCGTGGCCCGGCCTCCGGCTATGATCCTGGTCTTGGAAATGGTCGGACGTTTTTCATCGCAGAATAAACCATCTGTATGGGCACCATTCGCTTCCAAGGCATCCTTCAACCCCTTGGCTGCACTATCCAGGCCCAAAAGGCCGACCGCGAAAACATTGCCCCCCAACGTGGCCACATTATTGACCACATTGGCAGCACCGCCAGCCACCACTTTTTCTCCTGCCTGCTGTAAGACCAGCACCGGAGCTTCCCTGGAAATACGGGAAATGCGGCCATCAACATAAATATCCGCCACCATATCCCCGATCACCAGGATATTCTTGCCTTGGAATTCCTCCACAATACTTGTCAATTCTTGCTTCATCTCTATCACCACGGTGTAAACTGCCAACGTAAACTGATCTGGTTCGTCTTGGATTTATAACGGACAATAATCTGCGAACAATGCAGATCATGGTACCAATAATAGTCAATATTTTTCCATTTCCGATGATCCAAATCATACTTCGTGCCCACAGCAACGCGATTGATATCATCGATCCGATAACTGAAGCCGCCTTCCAGCTTCTTGGAATAGCCATCATTATCGTAATCAAACAACGTATTGCTCTGATTCTTCTTATTGTAATGATATCCTGCGTAGGCAGCCCATCTGTCATTGAAATCCTTGGTCATCACAGCATCATAGCTCCAGCCATTCACCCGGGAGTCATCATAGGATTCACGGGTAATGCTGTAACCGGTTTTCAGATACAAGGTGTAACGATGGAATTTGATCGGGTCATACCCCAATGACGCACCGTACTCCGAATGATTACTGTGCACGCCATTGCCATACCAACGGCCATATTCAGTCCCCAAGCCATAAATGAAATGTGACTTGCCGATATGATCACTATAATTCCAGAACACGGACGGTTCCTTCTTGATCCACTTGCTGTCACCATCTTCAAAATGCCCATAGGTGACCCCCGTCTTCATGCCGCGATTCTGCCAGGTCAGGTCATAATTACTGCGCCAGCCATCCTTGGTATTCACATGGAGGTTGGTGTTCACATTCAGATTGGGCCGGACGGGGAATGACAGATCCCATCGGATATATGCCCCATCATCACTGTTATAGCCCACCCGCGGGAACACATGATCTTTCTTGTCTGGCGATGTGTCTACCTCATAATGCTTGCGTGTGAAGAGAGTCTTGCCCCGCACATGGAATCTCACATTCTCCAAAACAATTTTCTGCTGTGGATAGTAGGTGAGCTTATCGGCGCTCAGATGATAATCCGGTTTCTTCGCACCGCACTTCGTTTCCGTGCCATTGTAGACCACGATCTTGTCGGGATAGAATTCAAAGCGCTTGCCCGTGATGTAATGCGCACCGACCTTGCCTGTTGCATCTTCAATGGAGCCGGTCTTCTTGCCATAATTATAATGTGCCTTGTATCCATCCAGCGTGATGCGCATCTCGTTCTTGGGCACCTGCAGGATATGCGCCTTGTCCGGGATATCCACTTCCTGACGCTTGGTGTTGCCTGTAACCAATTCCCCTTGATAACGACGTGCATCCATCTGCAGGATATCGACCTTGCCCTTGGCGGTGAAGCTGCCATCCCGCTCATCATAAACCAGTTCTTCACCTTCAAAGACTGCCGGGACAGCCTCTTTCTTGGGATCGAAGGGATGGTTCAGATTCTTCTCCAGCGCCTTCGCATCTGCCAACAGTTTCTTCTGTTCTTCCGTCAGGCGGTTCTCCCGCTCAGCCCGATGTTCATTTTCGATATAATCCAGGGCTTCGATACCCGTATCGGAATCTGCGCGATAAGTGTTGTCAGCAGCTGCCGTCCCACTTATCAAAGGCAGGGTCAATGCAACCGTGAGCACCCCCGCCAGCCTGTGTTTATTCATCAAAGATTCTCCTATCGTTTAGGAATTCAACTTTCTCGTCAATCTTCTATATTATAACGCTTATCCATGTATTTTTCCATAAAAAGTATTATAAAGCCCTCCCCTTCAAGGACGCAAAGCGCGGGTGTCCACTGGACACCCGCGCTTTGCGCTACCTTCCCAAAAGGGAGATAGCTGCTTATATGGAAATGTTATTTGTCTGGCGATTTATTTGCCGGCAATACCCGGAGTCGTCATTTCCTTCGGCTGCAGGATCTTCTCCATCTGTTCCTTGGAGATAAGGCCCTTCTCGAGGATGACTTCACGCACCGGACGGCCCGTATTGTAGGCTTCCTTGGCAATCATTGCGGAGTTCTCATAGCCGATATGCGGCAGCATAGCCGTGACGATCCCCACGCTCTTGTCGAGCCATTCCTGGCACTGTTCCTTATTGGGCTGCAGATCGAGGAGCAGCTTGTCCACGAAAGTATCTACTGCATTGGTCAGATACTTCATGGAGTTGAACAGATTGAAGCTGATGACCGGCTCCATGACGTTGAGTTCGAACTGGCCGTTCTCAACACCCAGGGATACCGCGATATCATTAGCCACCACCTGATAGCAGGCCTGGTCGAGAACTTCAGCGATAACGGGGTTGACCTTGCCCGGCATGATGGAGGAACCCGGCTGACGCATGGGCAGCTTGAGCTCGTTGAGACCGCAGCGCGGACCAGAAGCCATCAGACGGAAATCATTGGCCATCTTGATGAGCACGAGAGCCGTGGTCTTCATGGCGCTGGACACATCGGAGAAGCCGTCCGTGTTGTTGGTGGCATCGATGATGTTGTCAGCAGTCACATATTTCTCGCCGGTCACTTCCGACAGGGTTTCGGCAACTTTCTTGATGTATTCCGGTTCAGCATTGAGACCGGTACCTACTGCCGTACCGCCCATGTTCACCACATGGATGGTGTCAATGGCATGATTGATGCGTTCAGCACCGCGGCGCACAGCCGATGCATAGGACTGCATTTCCTGTCCCAGCGTGATGGGTACAGCATCCTGCAGATGCGTACGGCCCATCTTGAGGATATCCTTGAATTCCTCACCCTTGTTGTCCAGCTCCTTGGCCAGTCTTTCGAGAGCTGCCGTCAGTTTCTTGCCTTTGTAGGAAAGGCAGACCTTGATGCTGGTGGGGAAGGTATCGTTCGTGGACTGAGCCATATTGGCATGGTTGTTCGGGCTGATGATATCATAGCTGCCTTTCGGTTTGCCAATGATTTCCAATGCCCGGTTGCAGAGAACTTCGTTGACATTCATGTTCACAGAAGTACCGGCACCACCCTGAATCGGGTCTACAGGGAACTGATCCAACATCTTGCCAGCGATGATTTCGTCAGCAGCCTGGATCAGCGGTTCGCCAACTTCTTTCGGCATGCGGCCAGTGGACATATTCGCCATAATGGTGGCCTTCTTTACCTTGGCATAAGCCTGCACGAAGTCAGTATCGATCCGCTGCCCCGTGATCTTGAAATTCTCCATTGCACGGGTGGTCTGCACACCATAGTATACATCATCCGGTACCTGCAGTTCACCAAGGAAATCATGCTCTGTTCTCATTTTTATCCACGTTCCTTTCCATCTTATATAGAAACAACACACATCACATTTTTAACCGCCAGAGATTGCCGCGTTTTTTATCGTTTGGCACCAATCTCTTGACTTGTTTCTCATTGTATCATGTATACAGAATACATGCAAGTACATTTTTGAAAAATTGTCCACAAATTTACTTGAGGTAATCCCGGCGCCCAAGAATGGGCGCCTTCTTTACTTACAACATTCCAATGATCTTCATGATCGGCAGGCCAACGCCCATCCAGACCACGATATGCAACACCGTGATGATGAAACCGATCTTCCACCATTCGCCCTGGCCCATGAAGCCGGCACCGAAGAAAATCGGAGTAACGCCGCAACCATAATGCGTGAGGAAGGATGCACTGTTGCAGAGTGCACCGAACAGGATCAGCACGCCCAGTACCGGAGCACCGGCAGCTACGAGGATCGTGGCAAAAGCTGCAAACAAAGCCATGATATGAGCAGAGTTACTAGCCAGCAGATAATGAGCCATGGTATAGATAATGCTCAGCACTACCAGCATGGTCAGCCATTCCATGCCTGCAAACTGCGCAGCCATCACATCCGCGAACCATTTCATCAGACCGAATTTGGACAGGAAGGCGGCCATATTGACCAACACGCCCATCCAGACGAGTACATCCCAGGCGGCATGCTGATGTGCCACATCAGACCAATCGAGGATTCTCGTCAGAAGCATTGCCGAAAGTCCCAGCAGAGCCACAAACGCGGAATCAATGCCATGATAGGAACCGGTAGCCCAGAGAATCAAGGCAATCACGAAGATGAAGCTCAGGATTATTTCCTTCGTGCTCATGGGGCCCATCTCTGCCAGTTCCCGTTTGGCCAGTTCCATGGTTTCCGGAGTATTCTTGAGTTCCGGATTGATGAGTTTATAGAGGATATACGGCGTAGCCACGGTCAGGATCAGACCGGGGATGATGCAGGCCAGGAACCAGTCGCCCCAGCCAATGGACGTACCGAAGATCTGCTGAGCCAGCGTATTGCAGAGCACGTTGTTGGAAGCGCCCGTCAGGAAGATACAAGCAGATGTGATAACGGCAGCATAAGCACTGAACATCAGGAATGCCCCCGTACGCACATTGGTTTTCTTCTCCGCATCAGAGCCGACAGCCGCCGTGATACTGCGGACAATCGGGAAGATGATACCACCGCCGCGAGCCGTATTGGACGGCGTGAACGGTGCAATGACGAAGTCAGCGGCACTCATGACATAAGCAACCCGCAAGGTGCTGCTGCCGAACTTGGACAGGAGCATATAGGAAATGCGTTTGCCCAGACCAGTCTTGATAAAGCCTTCTGCGAACATGAAGGCCGATACGATCAGCCAGATGGTCGTATTGGAAAAGCCCGCTAAAGCCTCGCCAGTCTTCATGATCCCGAGAATCGGCAGAAGCGTCAACGCAATCAGGGCAATCGCACCGATTGGCATCGGCTGGAGAATGAAACCGGCAATAGTGGCAATGAAGATTGCCAACAGGCCCCAGGCCTGAGCCGTTACTCCGGCAGGTGCCGGAATGAACCAGATGATAGCACCGATGGCCACGCACATCAGGCCACGGATCAGCGGGCTCAACCCGCCTTTAGAATCAGACATCTCTAATCCCTCCTAAAAATATGAATCCCTTACATAAGCCACTCTTATCTGCGAAATTGACTTATGATATAATTGATGATAATAATATAAAAGCATGACTACAAAAAACTACGAAATCCGATTGATTAACGAAATTTATTTTTTCATTTATTTTTTTCAGTTTAGGAGCGCTTTATGAACAACGAAAAAATCACCCGTCAGGATTGGATGGTTCTCCTGTTTATGATTATCTTGGTACCACTGGCCGGCGAACCCAAGATGCACCCCTTCAGCGGTGATTTCGCTAATTTCCGCGTCAGCTTCGGTTCGCCGGTTTTCCTGCTATTCCTGATCTGGCTCAGTAATTTTCCCCGGCTGTTCACCGGTGCAGTCGCGGGCATAGCTGTCATGCTCTTCCGCATGGGACTGGATATGTTCTATGGCGTCGAATTCCCTGCTGCCCTGATCGAACATATCCCCAACTTCTTCTACTACTTCATCTATTCCCTGTTCTTCGCCCTGCCACAGCTCTCCCGCAAGTCCATATATGAGCAGGCCTTGGGAATTGCCTTCTGGGCTATCATTGCCGAGATTTTCGCCAGCGTCGGTGAGTTGGCCGCTATGAATGCCATCGCCTATCAGCAGGCAGAGAGCTTTACGCTCGGCATGCTGGGCAGGCTGGTGCTTATCGCCATCCTGCGCTGTTTCTTCATCCTATCCTTCTTCTTCCTGTTCCAGCTTTACAACACCGAAATGCGCCTGGCCCGCAAGACAAAGGAAAAAGACCGGCTTACCACCTTGATTGCCGGTCTCTATGAAGAGGTATTCGAACTCAAGAACTCCCTGCAGAACGCGGAAGACATCACCCACGACTGCTACAATGTCTACGAGCGTCTCAAAAACGCAGCTCATACGCCAGAAGACGAAGCCATCGCCAACGAAGTCCTGCGCATTGCAGGCCAATGCCACGACATCAAGAAGAACCAGCAGCGAATTTACGCTGGCCTGCAGGAACTGACCCTGAACCGCCGGGTAGATGACTACCTTCCCCCGCATAAAATCGTCAGACTCATGGTACATACTCAAAAAAAATATGCCCGATCCCTGCAAAAGGAAATATTTTTCCATGTCAATGTTCCCACCGGCCTGCCTCCACTCCACTCCTTTATGCTGCTGTCCATCCTCAACAATCTTACAGCCAACGCCATTGAAGCAATCAAGACCAGAGGCACCATCAATATAACCATCATCGGCGGCACAGGCGATGGCCGGCTGAAGATTACCATTGAGAACACAGGCAGCTTCATTCCTCCCAGACGTCTGGAACGGGTATTTACCCCCGGCTATACCACAAAATTCGACAGCACTGGCAAAGCGTCCAGCGGCGTCGGCCTGACTTATGTGAAACACCAGACTGAGACCTTGGGCGGAACAATCACACTTACCTCTGACGGCAAGGATACCGTGACCTGCCATTTGGATTTGCCCTGCCAAAAACTGCATAAACCCGCAAAGGAGATAAACTATGAATATAATGCTGATAGATGATGATGACGCCGTCCGCATGATGTTACAGGACATCATTGAGGACTATGATCTGGGCCATGTAACGGCCTCTCTCTCCACTGCGCTGGACCTGAGCAATGAAATGCTACTGAGCCAGCATATCGAAATCCTGATCATCGACATGCTGATGCCCGGCATTGACGGCATCCAGGCCGTGAGCCGCATCAAGGATGATTTTCCCGGCAAGATCATCATGCTTTCTCAAGTGGAAAGCAAAGACCTTGTGGGCAAGGCTTACGAAAAAGGCATTGATTACTACATCATGAAGCCTCTGAATCGCAACGAAATCGTCAGCGTCCTAAAAAACGTCAGCGAACACCTGCGTCTGGAATCCTTCGCTCACAATCTGCAGAATTCCCTGCTGAGCCTTACCCCCCAAAAATCACCAACGCCATCCCAGCCCAAGGAAGACCGCCGCACCCGCACGGAAACCCAGCTCAAAGAATTGGGCATCCGCAGTGCTCCCGGTGCTCAGGATCTCTTGAATATAATGGCCTATATCGAAAAAAACGCCGGCGAAATCACCGCTCTCAAAACACTGTTTACCGCTGTCGCGGAAGAACAAGGCGCCGAAGACCCTGCCAGGGAAGCAAAAGCCATGGAACAACGCCTGCGCCGCACCATTTTCCAAGGGCATATCAATGTTGCCAGTATGGGCGTGCTGGACTATACCAACCCTAAATTTGAAGACTATGCGCCACTCTACTTTGACTACAACGATATCCGCAGCACGATGCGCCTGCTGGAAAATGATGAAAAACCCACCCTTTCCCAGGTGCATATCAACATGAAAAAGTTCATCCATGCACTCTATGATGCCAAAAACAATTAATCCACAGTTATCCACAGATTTATCCACATTATCCCCAATTGTTGGGGATAATCTGTGTATTACTATCGATGTTATCCACAGCAAACCGTGGATAACTTTACACTATTACAAGTTATTCCGATAAATAAAGCGAATTTGTAAAAAATGTGTTATACTAAGTTTGTTTGTTAGGGAAAATTTTATCAAGTTAGGGGGATAGGCTCCGACAGACAGGACTGTTGGAGCGAGATTAATGGTAAAAAACAAACAATTAGGATTAATTGCACATGACGAATGGCTGGCACCTTATGAGGACGCTATTCGGGGACGTCATGAACACGCAGTCTGGAAAATCGATCAACTGACACAGAACGGCAAGCGTACCTTGTCAGACTTTGCCAGCGGTCATCTTTACTATGGCCTGCACAAACAGGGCCGTGGCTGGGTATTCCGCGAATGGGCTCCAAATGCGCTGGCCATCTATCTGATTGGTGATTTCAACAATTGGCAGGAAGAAGAAGCCTATAAGCTCGAACATATTCCGGGCACTGGCAACTGGGAGCTCAAGATTCCTGCTGGCAAGATCAAGCACGGCGACCTGTATAAAATGAAGGTCCACTGGCGTGGCGGCGAAGGGGAACGCATTCCTGCCTGGGCACAGCGGGTTGTACAGGACGAGAACACAAAGATTTTCTCCGCTCAGGTCTGGAACCCGCGCAAGAAGTTCGTCTGGCATGATGCAAAATTCAAACCGCACACCGCACCACTGCTTATCTACGAATGCCATATCGGCATGGCGCAGGATGCGGAAAAAGTGGGCACCTATAAAGAATTCAAGGAAAATATCCTGCCCCGGGTAAAGGCAGATGGCTATAACTGCATCCAAATCATGGCCATTCAGGAGCATCCTTATTACGGCAGCTTCGGCTACCATGTCAGCTCCTTCTTTGCCGCCAGCAGCCGCTGCGGTACGCCGGAAGAACTCAAGGACCTCATTGACACCGCTCACAAGATGGGGCTGACCGTTATCATGGACATCGTCCACAGCCATGCCGTCAAGAATGAAGTCGAAGGTCTCGGCAATCTCTGCGGTGACCCCAATCAGTTCTTCTATCCCGGTGACCGCCACGAGCATCCGGCCTGGGACAGCTTGTGCTTCGACTATGGCAAAGATGATGTGCTCCACTTCCTGCTGTCCAACTGTAAATACTGGCTGGAAGAATTCCACTTCGATGGTTTCCGTTTCGATGGCATCACTTCCATGCTCTACTACAGCCATGGCCTCGGTGAAGCCTTCATGAACTATGGCGACTATTTCAATGGCCATCAGGACGATAACGCCATCTGCTATCTGACCCTGGCCAACAAACTCATTCACGAGATCAAGCCCCATGCCATCACCATCGCTGAAGATGTCAGCGGCATGCCGGGACTGGCAGCCAAGTTCGAGGACGGCGGCTACGGCTTCGACTACCGTCTGGCCATGAATGTGCCGGACTACTGGATCAAGACCATCAAGGAACAGAAGGACGAGGATTGGAAACCATCCAGCATCTTCTGGGAAATGACCAACCGCCGCGCCGATGAAAAGACCATCTCCTACGCCGAAAGCCACGATCAGGCCCTCGTAGGCGACAAGACCATCATCTTCCGCCTGATCGATGCCGATATGTACTGGCACTTCAGCAAGGACAACCGCAATGGCATGGTAGATAGAGGTATCGCCCTGCACAAGATGATTCGTCTGGTCACCGCCTCCACCATCAACGGCGGCTATCTGAACTTCATGGGCAATGAATTCGGCCATCCGGAATGGATTGACTTCCCTCGTGAAGGCAACGGCTGGAGCTACAAATACGCCCGCCGCCAGTGGCATCTGGTCGATGACCAGAATCTCTGCTACCACTACCTTGGCGACTTCGACCGGGAAATGCTCACCACCATCCAAAAGGTGAAAAATTTCCAGAAACAGCCCGTGGTGGAAATCTGGCATAATGATGGCGACCAGGTCCTGGCTTACAGCCGTGGCGACCTCGTCTTTGTCTTCAACTTCTCTCCGACACAGTCCTTCCCGGACTACGGCTTCTTAGTGCCGAAGGGAAAATATGAAGTGGTACTGAATACCGATGCGGTAGAATTTGGTGGCAATGGGCTGGCTGACGACAGCGTAATCCATAAGACCAACTTCGACCCCCTCTACGAAAAAGATGGCAAGGAATGGCTGAAAATCTACATTCCTGCCCGCAGTGCCGTGGTTCTGCGCAAGAAAAAATAAATGAAAAATCGCTGGAAAGCAAAATTGCTTTCCAGCGATTTTTTTCGCTAAAACTTAAAGATTGGAAGTGCAATGCGGACACTTGGTGGCTTCATCGGGAATTTCCGTCTTGCAGTAAGGGCAGAGACGGGGGTCTTTAGCCGGTTCTTCCTCTTTCTGGGGCATCAGGCGGTTGACCTGCTTGATCAGCATGAAAATCGCAAAGGCCACAATCAGGAAATCAATCACCACATTGAGGAAAGAACCATAGGCAATGACCGGCAGGCCGGCAGCCTTGGCCTCAGCCAATGTAGCCGCAGGAGTGCCCGACAGATTGATGAACAGATTGGAGAAATCCACATGCCCCAAAATGAGACCAATCGGCGGCATCAGAATGTCGTTGACAAAGGAGGTCACAATCTTGCCGAAGGCAGCACCGATGATGATACCGACAGCCATGTCCAGAACATTGCCACGCATAATAAATTTCTTGAATTCTTCTACCATAGATAATCCCCCTCTATATAGAATAAATAACAACAATGACAGTATAACATAAATGCACGAAAAAAGCACCCGTAAGGGTGCTTCGCTTAACTGGCAACGCCCTATCCTCCCAGTCCGTCTCCAGACAAGTACTTTCGGCGTATGAGTGCTTAACTACTGTGTTCGGTATGGGAACAGGTGGAACCACT